>CAYIMB010000041.1:0-5135 GCA_964364425.1 uncultured Gammaproteobacteria bacterium | reverse complement strand
TTATTTAAACAATAACTACCCCGCTACCTTACACACAAAAGCTTGACGGTATCTGCATCATGGCCCCCAAGGTCCGTGGAGGGTTCGGTGTGATGGTGGATGCGGACTGCGGCACGAGCTGGCTGTCCGAGGGCAAGGCCATGACCACTCCGTTCTGGGAGGACTGCCAGGTCTCCCAGCAGCACCGGCTGCGTGAGTCCACTGTGCTGTTTGGCATGGATCTCCCCCGCCGGAAGCAATTCCTGCGCTTCCAGCACATGGTCACTCAGGCCGCGGAGACCAGCCTGACTTGCGGGTCCTGCGCCCTGGGCGTGGCCACGGTGGTGGCTGGCCGGGCGGAAGCCATGGTCCAGCCGCAGCAGTGGCCGTGGGACTGGGTCAGTGCGTACATGATCCAGGTGGCCGGCGGTAAGGTCATCTGGTTCCACTACCGCAACGGTCAGCTCGTCCGCCTGGAGGAGCCGGACCCAGCCAGCTACTCCCGGCTCAACCGTCACGACCAGGGTGGGCTGGCCTTCATTGGCGGCAACCCCGCCGTGGTAGACGAGCTGTGGAGCAGCCTGAACAAGACCTGGCTCCCGCTCAACTGGCTGTGGCCGGAGTAGAGCGCCCGCACATTTGAAGAGCGACGACTATGTCACTGACTTTGGTCAGCAGCACCGGTCGCCGCTCTTCTTCGTTTAGGCCGGCATCCTGTGAGCCTTAAAAAAGTCTTGACATTGGATGCCCGTAGAGTATAATATAAGACATATGCAAAAACGTCTTACTTCAACCAGCGCCATTACTTCTAAGTACCAAACGGTCATCCCTCGTCAAATCAGACAAGTCATGGGTTTGGAAATAAACCAAGAAATTATTTGGCAAACCATCACCTTGGGAAAAAAGCGTGTGATGGTGGTCTCTCCTAAACCAAAGCGCTGGTCGGAATACACCCGGGGCTTAGGTAAAGATATCTGGAAGGGCGTGAACTCAGATGAGTACCTTCAATCTTTGCGAGACGAATGGGGAAAATAAATCTGCTCACTACTACACTCCGGGCAAAAGGTATGGTTGGGCTAGACGCCTGTTTCTTTATTTACCAATTTGAAAATCATCCTACATACGCCCGAATCTGTTCTGCTGTCATCAGTCTTATTGAGGATGGAAAAATAGAAGCTTTCACCTCCACCATCAGCTTAAGTGAAGTGTTAGTGAAGCCCATAAAATTAGGGCGTCCTGAGGAGGTATTGTTACTTGATCAAGCCATGCATGATATTCCTCACCTCTCCCTGATTCCAATTGATTCCACGGTTGCAAAAATTGCTGCTCACTTTCGCGCAACATACGGCTTTAGGCTTCCGGATTGTTTACATCTCGCCAGCACTTTTTCTACCGGAACCGACCTCTTTCTGACTAACAACCACCGGCTCAAATCAATCAAAACTCCTAAGGTGCTGTGTCTCTCAGATTACCTTGATTAGCTTACACCATCCCCCGGGCTTTCATAGCCTCCGCAATTCTTCCGGTGGCTACCACATAGGCCGCAGTGCGTAGGTCGATTTTATGCAGCTGAGCCGTCTCCCAGACCGCGGCAAAACTGCGTTCCATAATTGGTTGGAATTTTTCCAAAACCTCTTTTTCTGTCCAGTAATAATTCATCAAATTCTGAACCCACTCAAAGTAAGAAACCGTGACACCACCCGCATTAGCCAAAATGTCCGGAACCACCGACACGCCTTTACCAAACAAAATTTCATCAGCTTCCGGAGTAGTTGGTCCGTTAGCCAGCTCCACCACTGCCTTGGCTTTAATCCGTGCGGCATTCTCCGCAGTGATTTGATTTTCTAAAGCAGCCGGAACCAACACCTCACATTCCAATTCCAACAGTTGCGCGTTGGTAATGTTTTCAGCTCCAGGAAAATCAGCAACTTTGCCGGTAGATTTTTTATGTGCAGCAACAGCCTCACCATCCAACCCCGCAGCATGCACAATTCCACCAGCAGAATCAGACACCGCAATTACTTTATATCCCAACTGCTGTAACAACTTCATCATATAAGAACCAGCATTCCCAAAACCCTGAATCGCCACTCGCACGTCAGCCGGCTTCCAACTGCGCTTCTCCGCCAACGCTTGCAACACATAAATTCCACCTTGCGCCGTAGAAAACCCTCGGCCCTCAGACCCACCTACGCTCAGCGGTTTACCAGTCACCACGCCTGGAGTGTTCACTCCTCGCAACTTAGAAAATTCATCCATAATCCAGGCCATGATCTGCGGTGTGGTATACACATCTGGGGCCGGAATATCTCTGTCAGGTCCAATAAAATCTCCCAGCGCGTCCACATACGCGCGCGTCAGTCGTTCTAGTTCACCCACGGACAATCCCTTAGGATCAACCATGATTCCGCCTTTAGCGCCACCATACGGAATGCCCACCGTGGCACATTTAAACGTCATCCAAAAAGCCAAAGCTTTCACTTCGTTAATATCTGTCTGAGGGTGAAACCGTATGCCGCCTTTGGCCGGTCCACGCGTATCATCATATTGCACCCGGTATCCCTCAAACACTTTCAAACTTCCGTCATCCATCCTAACCGGCACCGCTACATGCAGCTCCCGCTTTGGGTGCTGCAAACGGGCCAACACTCCTGCATCTAACTTCATCACTTTAGCGGCTCGGGCGAGTTGTTGTAAGGCGCTCTCAAATGGGTTGATTGCCATAGAAATATCGATTTTACTTCTGTTTAATAGACCAATCAGGAACTTTGGACACCTCTTGGCCAGATAATTTCAGGATATATTCATAGGCTGACAAAGCCGCAATACACCCTTGCCCAGCAGAGGCCACAATTTGTTTTTGAGGAATACTCGTCACGTCACCGGCGGCAAACAATCCCGGTGTGCGCGTCTCACCTTTGGGGTTAGCTAAAATTTCACCAGCCTCATTCAACTCAACCAAATTCTTAATCCACTCCGACTGCACCACCCGACCAATTTCCACAAATACTCCGTCCACGGAAATCTCTTCCGTCCGTTTTTCTTGAGTCTGTTCCACCATAATACTCTTCACTGTTTTCTCACCTTTCACTTCCCTAATTTCACTCCACATTCTGATTTCAATCTTCGCGTCAGCTCTCACTTTATTCAAGGTAATTTCTTCTGCCCTAAACTGATCCCGGCGGTGGATCAAATACGTTTTACTAGCCACGCGAGAAATAATTTCTGCCGCTTCAAGCGCCGCGTTCCCTCCACCTACAACCACCACTATTTTATTTTTATACAACGGCGCATCACATGTGGCACAGTATGAAACACCCTTGCCGTAATATTCATCTTCACCAGGAACGTTAAGCTTGCGTGGTGTCACACCAAACGTCAAAACAATTGCTTTGGCCAACACCGGTTCACCTGCTGTGGTAATCAAGAACTCATTTTTCTGCTCACCCTGGTTTGGCTCCACATGCTTCACCTCTGAAAACATCACCCGGGCGCCGTACTTCTCCGCCTGCTTTTGCATATCCAAAGACAATTGCAACCCATCTATAGAATCAATCCCCGGATAATTTTCCACCAACGGGGTGGTGGCCATTTGTCCTCCAATGTCTTTGGTAATGACCAACGTACTCAGCGTTCTACGCGCCGCATACAAAGCAGCTGTTAAACCCGCCGGACCTCCACCAATAATAGCCAAGTCAACTTGTTGTGGCATATCGATTTTCACTCGCCCATCAACTCACTCAGTTTGGCCGAGATAGCTTCCTTGGTCTGCACGCCCACCATGGTCTCTACTAGCTGGCCACCTTTGAAAAAACCTAAAGTGGGAATACTCATCACGCTGTATGTGGTTGCTGTATCTGGATTTTCATCCACGTTGAGTTTACCAATCTTCACTCCTTTACCTTCAAAGCTGGTTGCTACCTCTTCCACAATTGGTCCAAGGATCCGGCAAGGTCCGCACCATGGAGCCCAAAAATCTACCAACACTGGTTCAGCTGGTTTGAGAACTTCTTGTTCAAACTGAGCGTCAGTAAAGGTTAATAAAGCCATGTGTTCTGTGTTTAGAAAAATAAGCGCCCTGACTGTGTGAGGGCAAGTAGGATTTTATCACGTTGTGGAACCAACGCAAATTGGGGACAAACTGTGGATAACTTCGGTTTTTATTCGGTTAGTTCCACACACGTTGTACACAGGCCATCCACACCCTGAAATCTCGCTACGTTGTTCCATGTGTTCCACGTGGAACAATTTATTGACTTGTTGGGAGGAACAACCTACACTCGGTTTGTCGCTCAGCTTAGTTGGCTACGCCTTTCTCCGGTGGCACAAGGCTGCCTTCCTGGCAAAGCGACGCGGGTCCCTGTGCAACGGAGAGACCAGCAGTCTCCCGCGTTGCGCAAGGGCAAAATTTTTTTCCATTGACTATACTCAAAAATCAACTAAAATAGACCTACCACTTGGTGGCTTTTAGGCAACTAAGAGCCAATGTCCAGTCGCGTCTCCTCGGAATGGGTAGCCGTGCTTTTTCAGCGGTGGGAGAACACGGACCTGTGGTAGGGATCTTGCCGTGCAGCATTGGAAAGAGAGGCCCAAAAGCATTGCAAGATCCCGCTTTACCTTACAATACCAGTATTCCACGTGGAACATATAGATATTAATAAGAAAAGCCCCACAACAGAGCGGGGCTTTTCTTTATGCTAACCTAGTGGACCCTAGGGGAATCGAACCCCTTCCGAATGACTGCCAGCCATCCGTTCTACCATTAAACTAAGGGCCCTTATTTGTTTGTTCCACGTGGAACATTTACATCACAGACGGAGCTATAGTGAATGCGTAACTGATAACACTATATCCAATGATACCAAGAACTAAAGCAAAGAATGAGACAATCGTCAAAACTATAAAGAGTATTGTTTTTGAATGTTTTTTTCCGACTGGCTCCTTAGCCTCCTTAAGCCCACTGATGATGGCCAAAATTGGGAAAACAAAAATACCGACCAACGATAGAAGGCAGAAGAGGCCTAGTAACCATTTGAAAATAAACATGGATTTATAATTAATACTCTTTTGTGGACACGACAGGACTCGAACCTGTGGCCTCGCCGATGTGAACGGCGCGCTCTAACCAACTGAGCTACGTGTCCGGATGAACTGTG
>CAYIMB010000040.1:0-5293 GCA_964364425.1 uncultured Gammaproteobacteria bacterium | reverse complement strand
AACAACTTCATCCCCGAGCTAACGCTCGGGGTTTTAAGTGCGGGTTAAATAAATATTCAATATGACTACTATACTGTTCAAATTGGGTCTTTTATTTTTTACCCATGCGCAGATATTCCTGCTGTTTGGCTTTGGGAAACTTCTCAATCGCATACCTCAACATAGTTCTTGGCATATGATCACCGTGTTTCTGTAAAAACCGTTCCAACTGTGGCTGTGAGCATTTTTTCCCCGCTTCCCTCAGCATCCAACCCGAAGCTTTGTGCATAAGGTCATGCGGATCCTTGAGTAACATTTCCGCAATGACTAATGCTGGTCCACAATCCCCCTGACTAATTTGATACAAAGTGGAAATCATAGCAATCCGCTTTTCCCACAAATTTTTTGAATGAGCCAACCTTTTTAAGGTGGGGATGGCTCGTGGACCTAAATAAGCTCCCACTATTCTTGGAGCCGTTACATCTACCAAATCCCAATTGTTTATCCAGCGCGTATTAGCTAAATACGCATCAAATATTTTTTTACGTTCGCTGTCTACTTTTGAGCGTTCAAACTGATACACCATAATGACTAGGGCTGTCATGCGCTCTTCATGCACCTTACTATGCAGCAACTTCAAAATCTCTGCCAAGGGCAACTCAATAAATTGTTTAGCCACAATCCGTTGATCAGGCATGGTCACACCAATAAACACATCCCCTTCTCCATACTCGCCTTTACCAGTCTTAAAAAAACGTTGCGAAGCCTTAGCACGGTCCGGTGTAGCTTTGGACTTTAATGCTTTTCTAACTTGAATAGCGGTGAGACTGTTCATTGGCCAAGTCTACCACTATCCCTTGTATTTACTAGAGTATCTGACGGAGTACGCCTCAGTCTGAAAATCGAATTAAAAGTATTGACCATTCTGTGTTTTTTAGGTAGCATGGGCGCCTTATGAGCCAAGGAAATGTCATTGTCCGTTTTGACGAGGTTACCTTTGGGTACGAACACGGAAAACTCACGTTAGATGAGGCGAGTTTTTCTGTACGGGAAAATGCCAAGGTGACTATCATGGGCCAAAATGGTGCCGGAAAGAGCACTATCTTTAAGTTGATTACCGGCGAGCTTAAACCAGTTGAAGGAAACATCAGCGTCCAAACTGGTGCCAGTATAGCCATTGCCACTCAGGTGATGAAACGGGAGAACTTGGACAAGACCGTGGAAGAATTTTTTTCCCAAGCCTTTGATGAAAAAAGATACGATCTGCCTAAGTTGATCAAACAAGTATTAGAAGTAGTACACCTCACAGCTCCTCTAGATAAAAAAATTCAAAAGTTTTCTGGTGGACAACAAGCTCGTCTGCTTTTAGCTTTTGCCTTGATCCAAGAACCAGATATTTTGTTGTTGGATGAACCAACCAACAACTTAGATACCCAAGGTATAGATCACCTAACTGATTTTTTGATGGGGTACCAAAAAACCTGCATTGTCATTTCCCACGATGCCGGATTTTTGAACGCCTTTACTGACGGCGTGTTATACCTAGATTCTCACACCCATAAAACTGAACAATACGTAGGTGACTATTTTTCTGTGTTGGAAGAAATAGAAGCACAGATAGAACGTGAACGGGCAAAAAATGCTCAGCTCAAACGCAGCATTCAAGACCGGAAAGATAAAGTGAACTTTTTCTCCCACAAAGGTGGAAAAATGCGCAAACTCGCCAGCAAATTAAAAGAACAGGTGGAGGAAGCTGAAGAGAATATGGTGGAAGAACGCCGTGAAGACAAAACCATTGGCGAATTTACCATTCCCATGCAAACAGAGTTAGTGGGTGAAGTGGTGAGCATTCGCTCAGTTGGGGTTATGCAAGATCATGAACCGGTACGCAGAGAGTTACTTACCCCACTCAGCTTACGCAAAAAAGAACTGTTATTTATCAAAGGTCCTAACGGCATTGGCAAGAGCACTTTTTTGGAAGCCTTAGCCAGCGGAAAAGAAGAAGGGGCTACTTTGGCCGAAGGATTGCGCGTTGGGTATTACCGCCAAGACTTTTCTGGCTTAGACTTTGAAAAAAGTGGCTTTGACGCTTTGGCTGAAATGATGGAAAAACCATTCAATCAAGAAATTTACGCTACAGCTGCTCACTTTTTGTTATCTGCGGAACATTTGCGCAACACAGTAGGTTCCTACTCTGAAGGACAAAAGGGATTACTGTGTTACGCACGCTTCGTTCTCCAAAAACCGGGACTCCTGATCATGGATGAACCCACCAACCACATTAACTTTAGGCATGTACCTATCATTGCTAAAGCCTTAGACGAATTTGAAGGCGCTGTCATAGTAGTTAGCCACGTGACTGAATTCATGGACCAAATCAACATAGATCAAACCTTAGATTTAGGCGCTTTGGCCAAACGAGGTTAATACAACGTTTCGTTTTTGAACGGAATGAGCGCCAGGATTACCGCAATCACATAAAAGTCTGTGCGGTGTATCACATTTTGGGTTAACAACCCCACAGCCCCATTTTCTTGTTTAGAATTTTTCCGTCCAAAGACTATATCATCCGCCTCTCCCAACTCTTTTCCTTGGCGCACCAACTCCGCAATCCGTTCCGGGAGAAAAAACGTACCCGTTTTCCCTTGGCCTATCTTCCCTGAGTTCGATTTAACTACGACCCAAGCAAACGTTTCCATTCCTTGCGCCGTATCTTCTATTCCACCTTCAATCCCCACCCAAAAATCCACCTGAGGTTCAAGTTCAGACGCACGTTCAGCTCTATGAGTTGCACCTTCAAGAGTTTGTGCATCAGAAGTAGGTTGGTCAGGTACACCAGATGGGACGAAGACCCCGCGCAGATCGAACTGCTCTCCAGAGAACATGCGTTGAAAGCCCAAAAGGCTAGCTTTGAGTTTTACCGGATTTTGAGAGGCGACAACAGTGGTCTTCATGCACTACTGACTTAATTCGTATGCAGTTGAGACATTCAGGGTTTTGAGCAATGTACCAGTTTTATTTCTCAATTGGATAGTCTGATCTGTAAAAGTAGTTTTACGAGGATACACATTTTTTCTTTTCAATTTGATTTTATCCAGAATGGAAAGTTTCTGGTTATTAGTATTTACCTTTAACAACACGACTTTTACTTGGGCATCAGTCTTTAAGATCACAATCATCTCATTCACTCCATCATCTCGTACATCATGCTGCTTAAGCGCTTTTTTTCCAAAGGCTTGAGTGGCTAAGACTTCAGTTTCATAAATTCCACCGGTGTACACATTCACTAGCGCTGCCTTAGTTCCGCCAGGAGAAAGAACTACCAAGTAACCCGTATTAGTAAACGACTTCACTCCCACCACCTTGTCAGAGGTCGTATCAAAAATATTGAATACATACACGGAGTTATCAGAGTAACGGACGCGTATGTTACCATTTGATTTGCCCTTTACGGAGGTTACGTTCAGCGCATAAGCTCCAGCATCAGACACATCTGCATTTTGGTAAGAAGGATGATAGCCGTTTTCTGCGACCGTATTTACCTCATCAATAACTCCATCTCCATCATTATCAACTTCGTCCCCGTCTATCTCAATCAGTAATTCGTCTTCTGCCGTATCATCCGCGTCATTAGCGTTGGTGACATATCCATCAGGAACCGTGGCCGTACACAACGTAACGCTTGACGCCGGATCCCCTAACCCATCTCCATCCGCATCTGCGTAAAATGTCTGCTCACTTGAAACCGCAGCATCTTCATCATCACAGTCATCCCCTCCAATCACTCCGGCTACACCATCACCATCTAAATCCAAAAGTCCGTATTGAATGTATGCCGCCCCTCCATCAGTTGCGCCATCATCATTTTTTGTTGCTCCAACAATGATGTCTGCGTTGCCGTCACCGTTCAGATCTCCGGCCGACCCAACAGGGGCCGCGTTATCACCTGCGACTTCCCCGGTATATTTTTCAGCTGTAGCTAAGTCACTTTCATCCAAGGTGTCAGCGGCACCAAACAATAAGAAGGCGGCTCCGGCATCTGTCGCAGCCTCATCATCTTCCTGTATACCAAACAACATGTCCGCCATGCCATCAGCATCCACATCTCCGGCACTAGAGACTCTGGTGTAGTCGTTATCATCAAAGAATACTCTTGTTCCTTCACTTGCCCCGGTGGTGCCAGCAGAGAAGTTCGCGGCTCGGCCGTATATGAGGTATACATCTTTTGAGGTTCCACGCAAAATGAACATATCTTCATAACCATCTCCATCCACGTCACCAGCTGAACTGACTAAAAAGTTGGAGTTAGAAGTACCGCCGGTGCTAATGGTTGCGCTATAACTCATGATGACCACATGATCATATAAATATCCGGAGGTGAGTTCTGCAGCAGTGCCATAGACCAAGTAAGCCCGATTTGAAAAGGTATGCAAATCCGTAGACCCAATACTACCTACTAAAATATCATCAAAGCCATCTCCATTCACATCCATACTGGCTACAGATGACCCAGCGTAGATCAAATTTCCTTGCAACTGAACAGCCGCGGACAAAGAGGTAGTACCCGCGGCAACTGGACCGTACACTACGTACGTGCTGCCGGCATATTTGGCGTCATACCCAGAAGTCGTGTCATCATTATATGGAGCGCCAATAATCAAATCACTAAACCCGTCACCATTTACGTCACCTGAAGCCACAGCATAACCGGCATAGTCGTTGGTATTTTCTCCGGTGAACTTAGCATCAGCTGCGGACAAGGATTGTGAGATAAGTTCAGCAGCTTGTCCGTAGATCAAGTAAGCTGCTCCGGCATTTGAACCGGCGTCATCATCATACGGAACACCCACCAACAAATCATCAAAACCGTCGCCGTTCACGTCACCGGCAGATGAAACAGTATATCCAGCTAAATCAGACTCGCTTTCTCCTGTGAATTCTACTAAATCAGATAAGGAAGCTTCTGCATCCGGTAAAATATCAGACCCGTAATACAGATACACGGCCCCGGCATTTAAAGCGGCATCGTCGTTATAATAGGCGGAAATTAAAGCGTCATCAAAACCGTCGCCGTTCACGTCACCGGCTGTTGTTACCTGATACCCGGCATAATCAGTTTCTGTCTCTCCGGTAAATTCGTAAAAATTGGATAGGGATTCACTCGCCAAGACAGGAGTGACCATACCACAAACAAGGACTGCGGCAGAAATTCCACCAAGTCGAACTAAAAAGGTGTTATAAGGCATATGTTTAATCTAAATAAATTTCCCACGGGCTTACGCCCGGGGTTTTAGTCCAATACAAGCTTTGCTTG
>CAYIMB010000039.1:0-5656 GCA_964364425.1 uncultured Gammaproteobacteria bacterium | reverse complement strand
CGCGCTCTTCATCACACACGGCGCCCAACGGTTCAGCCGCTTCATAGGTAACGGCAATTTTTTCTGCCGGAATACCTAGAGTAGTCACAATGTCTTGTTTGGAAAATTCGGAAACGGTGATAATTTTTTTAGCTTGGCGCGCGGCATGTCTGATCACCAACTGATAGGCCAGTTGTTTAATGCTGTAGAGAAGTGGCCCAAGTGTTGTAGCCCGTTCGGTTGGAAAGTGGGAGATGATTAAATCATGGATGGTCACCACAAAGGGCTTACGCATCAACAGTGGAACGTTAAAATGTGGGAAGTGCATTAAATCTATGTTGGAGTGTTTGATCAAGCGAGGCAGGAGCAGTTGTTCTTTCAGCGTATACCATCTGAAATCAGCTCTAACTTTTTCCCAGTGAGCCGGTAAAGTAATTTCTTCAAATTGTGGGGATTGCAAAAACAAAACATACTGATTATCTGGATCAGATTCCATCAAATACTCAATCAACTTCTGGGCATACCTTCCCAGTCCTTTAGATTGTTCTCCGCCAAAAAAGCGGGCATCTATACCTATTCTCATAGAGTTCGATTTGCTTGAGGAGTCACTCCTTGCATGACTTGTTTGAGTTGTTGAATACTCCGGTCCCACGAAAAAGTGTCCAACACAGACCGTCCCCGACTGACCAAACGTTGGCGGAGTGTATCATCCGTTTGCAGAGACTGTACAGCTTGGTGTAAGGCCTGTTGGTGATGTACGTTGGTCCACAACACAGCATCTTGTCCCACTTCAACCAATGAAGTGTGTGGACCAGCTATCACCGGGGTTCCGGCAGCAAAAGCCTCTAACAGAGGTAAGCCAAACCCTTCGGCAATAGTGGGATAAATCAGACAATCTGCGTGTTGCAACACCGTCCATTTTTCTTCTTGCGTTAGATAACCCACATACTGGACTTGGGCCTGTCTGGGAAGCTGATCCCAACCTTTTGCCCCCACCACCACCAGAGTTCCCATGGCTGGACTCCAACCCTCTACTAAGGTACGGATATTTTTTCTGGGCTCTAACGTTCCCAGCGTCACGCAAAACCGTTGAGGCAACTGAAAACGGTCTTGCACCTTCGCCCAAGCTTGTTCACTCCGCTGCGGAGGTTGTGGCGGGCCAAACGGTAAAACGGAAACGTGCTCCTCCGGTACAGACGGAAACTCTTGGAGAATAGATTTCCTGCTGTGCTCTGAGGGAGTAATCACCGCATCCGCCCGCAACAGCAGTTTTTTTGGACGAATCATGCTCAGCCAGCAACGAGTATACGACCGCAACAAGCCTGCATAGGTGACAAAGGTCGTGTCATGGACTAACAGGACCAACTGCGCCTTATGTGTAGCCACAAACCCAATATTCGGCGCAAACCAGACGTCTACACCTCCGGCCAGCTGATCCAAATGAGGCCAACCAAAAAAACTGATCAACAAATTAAGTATACGGTTTGGGATTTGACGTTTGACTATCCGCACATTCGGTTTGCCAACAAATTCTTGTGTTCGCTCATCTAACAATCTTTTATCTTGACCTGACACAAAGACTACAAACTGCCATTCAGGTGCAGCTGCAATTAAACGCAAAAAGACTTCGGCTGCGGCTTGCGAAACCCCACTTGGAAATCCCTCCAATAACACTCGGCCGTCTAGGCCTACAACCATGATTGTTGATTCCCCTCGCCTACAAAGTATTTATGCAAGTAGACCAAAATGATGGCCAAGACTAAGCCCACAATTAATCCAACGGCTGTGGTAGTGGTTGAACCAAAATTTGATTTTACAATCACCGGCTCATTGCCTTGTACACTAAATACACCTTCACCGGATTCACTGGTTAAAATGGTTTCAGATCTGTTTTCCACCACTTGCGTCATGCCTTGAGCCAGTTTTTCTGCGTTGGTGCGAGATGTGTCCGTATAGGTAATAGTAAAGTTTTGTGCTCCCAGTTGTTTACCCCGGAAACGGCTGGTGAATTTATCAATATTATCTATGGCATACCCCACGTCAGCCGCCCGGTAAATGTCCACCACTACGGCTGGGGTCATCATCCAACTCATGACATTTTGGGTAAAGACTTCTGCCGCTTTCAAATCGTAATATGAGCCGTACTGATATTCATCCGTGGCAGTTTTATTTACCGCAAACACATCAAATGACACAGTCGCTTTATACACTTCCGGACGGTACAGAGAAAAGAAAAAGGCGGCCGCCCCAACAAACAGGGTAAATCCAAGCACAAACCACTTGTGATGAATAACGACTTTCCAATGATCTCTTAATTCCATACGTGTGTGTGTAACTTTAGTTGTTGTTCAACAAAGGTGAACATTTCTCGTTTAAATCGTTCCACATCAAATTCCATTGCTCGTTCTCTAATGCGTGCTGGGTTATACTTCATAGGACTAAAGTGTAACACCGCATCTGCCACATCTTCCCAGGTTTGTTCATCAAACAGCTCTCCAGTCACCCCAGGGAGAACAATCTCCGCAGCCCCTCCACCTTTGTACGCAATTACTGGCCGTCCAGCAGCATGGGCTTCCACCATAGTGATGCCAAAGTCTTCCTCTTGCGGGTTCAAGAACGCAATACAGTCACGCAACAATTCTTTCTTTTTATCTTCAGACACACGACCTAAGAAAGTAATGTTGGAATGGGCTTGCGCCTTGAGTTCTGCAAAAGCCGGGCCGTCACCGTAGATGGTCAGCTTCCGGCCCAGTTGATTGAAGGCTTGCACCAACAGATCAAACCGTTTGTAAGGAACTAGCCTGCCCCCGGCCAAAAAGTAATCCCCAGTGCCCTGTCCGACAGGAAATTCCTGCACGTTGACCGGCGGATAAATGACCGTAGAGTCAGCGTTATAATACTTTTTGATGCGTCGTTTGACAAGCTGAGAGTTGGCAATATAGCTATCCACCCGCTCAGCCGCCATTTTGTCCCACATCCGCACCAAAGACAACATGGAGGGTAAAATCCACTTAATCACGCGCGGCACCCCCAGTTCACGTACATAGGAATGGGTATCACTCCATAGATACCGCGTTGGACTGTGACAATAACAGATATGCAAAGCGTCCGGATTTGAAATTACTCCTTTGGCGTAGCTGGAACTAGAAGAAATAATCAGGTCATATTGGCTCAGGTCATAAGATTCCACAGCACTCGGCATGAAGGGAAAAAACCATTGGTACTTTTTGACTCCCAAGGGCAGGTGTTGAATAAAAGAGGTCCGAATATCTTTTCCGTTAAACGCAGGGCTGGCATGTTTTGGATCATGCACTAACACATAGATTGGTGCTTCTGGCCACATCTGTTGGAAAACTTGTAGCACACGTTCAGCTCCCCCGTCTTGGGCTAGATGGTCATGAATCAATGCAATCTTGCGAGGTGTAGACAGCATACTTTTACAACGCTTTACGTTTACGGAATAGACTAAACGGTGTTTTCAACAAAATCCATAAGTCAAACCACAAGGACCAGTTCTCTATGTAGTATGTATCCAAGCGTACCTCATCATCAAAATCAAGGTCACTCCGTCCGCTGACTTGCGCCATGCCCGTGACACCCGGCTTGATGGCTAAGACTTCTTTGTGTCGCTTGGAATACTTTTCCACTTCACGGGGTTGGTGCGGACGGGGTCCGACCAAGCTCATATGTCCCATGAACACATTAAAAAACTGCGGTAACTCATCTATTGAAGTAGCCCGGATACACCGTCCTAACTTGGTCACTCGCGGATCATCTTTAATTTTGTACACCGGACCTTCTTTAATACTTTTTTCCTGAATTAACTGTTGTTCAAATTCAAGCGCCTGCGGCGTATTAGAAAATTGTTTCCCTATAGACAACTCTTTCTTCATGGAACGCAACTTCATGGCATCAAATAATCTTCCGGCTTGGCCCACGCGTTGGTTTAAGAAGATCACCGGTCGGCCACTTTCAATCAGAATAGCCAGGGCGGCCAGCAGCATGATAGGGCTAGTCAACAGAATTAAGACGATTGACCCGAGCAGATCGACCCCACGTTTTACAATCTTACCCCATCCATCCAAGGGGGTACGCTTAATTTCAATCACCGGTACGCCAGCAATAGGCCTAATTTCAATCCGGGAACTTTGCGCATCAAAAATGTCAGCGGCGTAGCGGAATTCCAAATGATGTTCCCGACAATAATCCATCATGCGGCGCGTGTCATCCTTAGATAAATCTGGGTCTGTTTGGATGAGTTCGTCCACACCGGACATATCTGATAGTTTTTCAACTGCCTTCCACTCTTCTTCTGAAAAGCGGACAAAGCGCGCCACTGGGTGAAAACCTAAACCAGAGTTGTGAGAAAACTCCTGATCTAAGAGGCGGGCCACTCTTCCCTCACCCACTAACACCACTTTATGGGCACCTACGCCGCGGGCAAACAAATGTCTTTGGATAAACAACACCAACAACCGGGCCACCATTACAAACACCACAGCCAAAACATAGGCGGACAAAATAATAAAGCGGGAGGAAAATAATTCGCGTTGGAAAAAAATCAAAGTGACTACGGCGAGAGCTCCGGCGGAACACCCCAGAAAAATTCTGCGTACTTCTTCAGAGATGCGGCGTGTGCCGCGCAAAGAGTACATGCCTGAAAAGGCAAAAACGACCAACCACACGCCGGCCACTAAGGCGACAATCGACATAAATTCTGGCAGCGGAATTTGGTAGCTATATCCCAGTCCGGTTTGGAAACGCAAACCATAGGCCGCAAGACCTGCGGCAATTAACATCAGATAGTCCACCGGGACCAAGATGGCGGCAATAATGAGTTCTGCTTTTTTCATACGGTTAGCGTCAGGCATCTGACGTGAGGTTTGAACAAGACGTAAACGCTGCTTTGCGCGCGCTGGTTTTGTACACACCCCACGCCATAGTAACGTGGAGGAAGTGAGCCTGTAAGCCGAATTCTGTGAGAAACTTCGCTCGCGGAGAGACTCCGCTACGCTCCGTCTCCTGACAACCATCTCTCTGGGACTGGTGTTGCCACCAGCCTCAATCGAACGACCTGGCCTTTTGGGCCGTGTTTGTTCTTTCACCCGGCAGGGTTTGCCATCCATGCACGTCACCGTGCAGAAATGAAGCTCGCAGCTTGCTAGCAAGCCACGCACTCCAACTTTTCACCTTTCACCGACGCACCTTGCGGCGCACTGGCTAGTATTGTCTCTGTGGTACTTTCCCTAGACTTTTGGTGCACAGAAGTCTTAAGAACTTGCATGCGCCATATATCTGGCCGACGTTATCGGCTGCCGTTGTCATGAAGTTCGCTTTTAAGGTCGATCTTCACGGGTGTTCGGACTTTCCTCTAGAAGCTTACGCCTCCAGCGGTTGTCCAGCTCACTTCATACCTAAAACTTGCACTTTAAGCGCGGCTAACGTAACACAAAACAGGGTGTTTTGTCAACTTTAGGGTGGGCGAGTTCAATGAGTAAGTGCAACACTTGATACTATACTAAGCATATGGCACACACACTAGGGGTTTTTGTTTATTATCCACACCCCATTTTAGTTCTACTTTATAGCTAACATTAGCAAAAATTTTAGCTACTTTCCGCTTGACTCAAGTACGCCGTGGGGTATAGTAGGAGTAAGAAAAAGAGATGATTTTTCT
>CAYIMB010000038.1:0-7147 GCA_964364425.1 uncultured Gammaproteobacteria bacterium | reverse complement strand
CCAGAGCACGCACTGAATCTAACAGGTCGTGCACCACTTCACAGGTAGAAGATGCGTCAGTGCGGACTAAATTGATTGCGCCGTATAATTTATTTGTAGCGTGATGATCAACATTGATGATAGTGCACTCATGTGTCAGCGCGCCAATGTAATCTTCTATCCCAGCATATTTTAAATCAGACGCGTCAAACACCATGACCAAATCAAACTGTGGTTCCGTCCAGTGAGACGGATTTTGTGTCACCTCATGTGCTTTAGGTAGGTAACGCAAGTGAGGAGCAATTTCATCTATACAAAAAGCGGTATAGGTTTTGTTGATGGAATCTAAATAGTGAGCCATGGCCAAAGTAGAGCCGGAGGTGTCCCCGTCAGGTTTTTGGTGTGCCACAAGCATGACGTGTCGGGCGCGTTCTATTTCGTTGAAAATCGATTTGTAGATGTTTGGTAAATCCATAGAGGACGAACCAAACTACTTTGTTTTTGGTTAGACGTCAAGGCTTGGGCAAAAGAAAAAGGATGGCCGTAAGACCACCCCCCCCCATCTCCAACGGTCCAGGGTCGCCCATGGTCCGAATTTTTTCTGCGAACCTGTTCAGATTCAAGTCATCGCAGTGACCAGGGTGGCGTGCTCCCGAACTCACTCGCTGCTGAAAGCGCCGCAGAATCTCTCCCGGGTCTGCTACCAGATGAAGCTGAATCGGCCTGAAGCTATACCTGTCCAGCAATCCTTTGAAGATGGGCGTAGCAGCCGGCGGCCGGAAATCACTCTCCAGGATACATGACTTGCCGACCAACAGGTGAGCTTCGAACAGTTGGTATAGGATGGCATAGGCCGCGGCGTCCACCTGCTTTGACCAGGCCACATCTTTGCAGCCCAAGCTGTCGAACAGCAGCTCTTTCAGAACATCCTTGCCAAACACGGGCAGATTACACCTTGTGAACAGCCTGCGAGCGCAGGTTGTTTTCCCGCTGCAGGACAATCCAGTGATGACCAGGATAGGAATTGAGATCATGGGTCCCCTCTTTTGTTTAGGTTGCGGTGGCGTTTTCGTCGTAGAGAAAGCCTACTAAAATAGCACAATGCAGGAGCTTGTACCCGTAGAAATTATTCGTGATTAGTATAGACCGATTTTACCTCTGTGGACAAAACCCCTATTGACGTGAAAAAGCCGAGGGCTATAGTTGGAGCATGAAAAAAGAGATGAAGCGGAAAAATGAGTTAATCACTCGGCGAATTCTAAATGAAGAGCTAGGAAAAACTAAGTCCGAGTTGCGCCGGGATATTAAAAGAGAGACTGGAAAGATACGAGAGGAGATGCATGCCACTGCATATCGACTCGATAAGAAAATAGACACTCGTTTTTTTGAGCTGAGCATTAAAATGAATGAAAGATTCACCACCATTGATGATGTTCTTAAAAAACATCTAGATGCCGTGCGGGAAGTGGCAGATGCAGTGATTGTGAAACACAACAGTTTTGAACAGGAATCATCCAGCGTTCAATACAACTACAGTCACCTAGAAGAACGAGTTAAAAAAGTGGAAGAAGTTGTTTTCACGCAGTCGGCATAATCAAGCAGGAAAATCTATCTGATCTAATATTTCATCCATCCGGTGTCGTTTCTCTTCTCCTTTATCTAATAGGAAGGCAATTTTTGGAACGGGCCGGGTACGTAAAGTGGTGTTGAGTTTATGTTGCGCTGTCCCAGTTTGATTTTTGATTGCTCGGAAAGTAGACAAGGCCACTCCATCTGGTAACACAGTCAAAAATATTTTGGCATGTTTACGCTCTGGATCTAACTCCACTTTTGAGATAGTCACAAAACTACCAAAAGGCACCTCAATTTCTTTCAAAAAAGCCTGTCCAATGGTGCGGTGAATGACCTCGGCAATTTGTTGGCCTCTATAAGGAGAAGAAGGACGTTGTTGCCGCATGTGAATGGCAGGTTAGGCTTGTTTCTTTTCTTTGATTTCGTATACCTCTAAGTAGTCACCTTCTTGAATGACGGGGTCGCCGTCAAAACGGATGCCGCAGTCTGAACCGGAAGTGACCTCACCTACGTTCTTTTTGTCGGACTGGAGCTGACCAATGTATCCTTCG
The DNA here is from genome assembly GCA_964364425.1 of uncultured Gammaproteobacteria bacterium. Classification (GTDB taxonomy): domain Bacteria; phylum Patescibacteriota; class Patescibacteriia; order UBA9570; family JBBTWU01; genus JBBTWU01. The sequence continues at coordinate 5,045 of CAYIMB010000038.1, read as the reverse complement.
CCAACTTTTTTGTCACCGCGCAAAATCTTAATTGGAGCATTAGATTTGATGGAGCCCTCTTCAACATGTACGCCAACAATTTGTGAGCGTGGATTGGTTTTGAAGATTTTTAGTACTTTTCCTTCACCAATCTTTTCAAATACCTTGATAGGTTGTAGGCGTTCTATAGCCCGTGCTTTTACCGCGTCCAACAATTCGTAAATGATTTTGAATTTTTCTATGTGTGCCGTTGTAGAGTAAGACAATTCTTGTCCGCCTGGAGTGAGGTCCACATTAAACCCCATGACCACTCCGCGCGCAGCCTCAGCTTGTACAATGTCATTTTCAGTAATAGCTCCCAAGCCTTTATTGATAACAGAGATGCTCACTTTTTCTTGATCAATTTGTTTCAACGCACCCACAATAGCCTCTAATGAACCCAAAGTGTCTGCTTTGAGTACAATAGGCAGTTGAGGTTTACCTTTTTCTTTAGCAGCCTGCTGTGGTTTCAAGAAAGCAACACTTTCGTATTGTTTGGTTTTAGATTTGAGAATTTTTTTGTCTTGTGTGACTTCTAACACATCTCCAACCACTGGCGCAGCTTTGAGTCCAAGAATCTGTACTGGCATGGAGGGTGGAGCTTCCTTCACTTGCTCACCCTTCCAGTTCTTCATAGCTTTTATTTTCCCCGGCACTCCACCTACAACCACCAAGTCCCCAATCTTCAAAGTCCCGCTTTGCACCAAGACGGTAGCCACCGGACCAATGTTTGAATCTATGTGTGACTCTACAATAGTTCCAACCGCATCTCCGGTCGGAGCGGCCATGATTTTTTCTTTATTCATGTCCGCCACCAACAACACCATGCTCAACAAATCTTCAATTCCTGTTCCTTTTAAGGCAGACACCGGCACAATAATAGTTTTGCCGCCCCAGTCCTCTGGAATCAAATTGAGCTCTGATAAGCCTTTCTTCACCTTCTCTATATCCGCCGACTCCTTATCCATTTTATTGACCGCCACCACAAAAGGCAGTCCAGCCTTTTCCATAATTTCTATCGCCTCAACCGTTTGCGGTCTAATGCCGTCATCAGCCGCCACAACTAAAATGGCCACGTCCGCAATGTTTGCTCCACGTGAACGCATGGCCGTGAAGGCTTCGTGACCTGGAGTATCTATAAATGTAATAGCACGTTTCTGTAGAGTGATTTGGTAAGCCCCAATGTGTTGAGTGATCCCACCGGCTTCTTTTTCCGCTACTGTAGCTGAACGGATTTTATCCAACAAAGAAGTTTTTCCGTGGTCCACGTGTCCCATTACTACTACCACCGGCGCACGTTCTCGCAGTGCGCCCTGGTCTTTGCCAGCTAAAATCCTCTCTAGCTTCTCAACTTGTTCTTTGCTTTTTTCTTTTTCAAACGCCTCACCTTTTTGTGGCACATAGCCAAAGTCCTCGGCAATAATGGAAGCCGTATCAAAATCTAAGTCTTCATTAATGGTGGCAAAAATTCCGTTGCGCATCAGAACGGCAATCACTTCAGTCACCGGTTTCTTTAAGGCATCAGCAAATTGTTTAACCGTAATTTTTTCCGGAATGGCAATGGTTTTAGCTCCTTCTTTGGGCGCCTCTTTGACTTCGGTTTTTTCTTCAGCGAAGATGGACTTCTTTTTTTGTGACCTGTTCCAATCTTCTATGGCTTTAATCACCTGCTGGGCCACTCTGTCATCAACTTTGATGGCACGTTCACCAATGGCAAACCCTAAGGACTGCACCAAGGGGAAGAATTCCTCCTTGTTCATGTTGAAACGGCGGTACAGTTCTGTGACATTCATAGGTGTTGAGCCTATTGATTTCCAGCTGTTTTGTCAATGCAGACAGTTCGATTTGCACGAGCAGATTAGCTGTGGCGGTTCAGGGCAGTCTGCTCGTTCGTGAGCTTCAATCACCCTGCCTCGCAGACTACCCTTCCGCCGCCGGTAACTGCGCCAGGGCACAGAATCTGTGCGTACGCACACTTTATATCCTAATGAGTTGGTATAAATGAAGAAGAGCGGCAACCAGTCTGTTGACATAGTTGTCGCTCTTCCAAGGTACACTCGACCTTACTGGTGCGCCCAGGTCTGGTTGGTGCGACTGGATCAGAGCTTCCGCCCGTTCCACCACCACCGCAGCCACGCCCAGCGCACATGAACCTGCCATCAGGCAGCCCTGGGCCGTGATAGCCGTGGTCTGCAAGAAGCGGGCGAACTCCAGACGCCGCGGAAGATCCGCACCGAACAGGATGGTGGCTTCCGGGATAGAGGTGATCTGTGATGCCTGGACCCGCTCCATGTCACTCACCCGGATCTCGTGGGAACCTTCCATGAACAGAGCCCCGCGTCCGTCTTCCACCACTACCTGGAGGCCATTACGCACATCCGGTGCCACAATCGCCCCACCGAAGTAGGTGTTGTTGCACACCACATGCGTGCAGACTACCCAGTCCCGAGAGCACGAGTTGCGCCCCCTCACTTGCGGCCTGATGCAGGCCCCGCACGACGATTGACGGAAACATGAGATTCCTCTGAGAGTGGCCAAAAACCTAGGCCACTTTGACCAAAAAGTCAATCAGTGCGCTCTAAACGCACCACCTTTTTAATTCGATTTTCAGGAACCTTGACTGCAATGCGGTGTTTGCTATAATTATTAAAGTTTAATAATATATGTCAAAAAATACCACAATTACGACCATTTCTCTCCCCAAAAGCATGGCGGCAGATCTTAAAGTCCTCAGTCAAGAACAAGGAAGAACAGTGAGCGAGCTAGTGAGGGAGGCTATACGTTTGTATCAAATGCAACAATACCATCGCCGCCAATCCATGTCGTGGGAGGAGTTGAGGGCAAAATTAAAACGGATTTCCAAGGCTGGACGTCAGATAGATCTAGATAAGTTTTTAGAACAGGACAGACTTTCTCACTAAATATATGGCAGCTCAGTATATTGTTGACTCCTCAGTCATTCTGAAATGGTTGAATGGATCAAAAGAAGAAGACCTGGAGCAAGCCTTAGAACTTCTCTATTGGGGCGAGACTGAAAAGGCCTACCTATTTTCGAGTGAGCTGTGTATTTATGAAGTATTTAACGTTCTAGTACGAGGTAAGCTACTCAGAGGCAAGATACTAGAAGAAGCTCTCGAGGTTTTTTGGAGGCTGCCTCTCATTTTATTGGCCACTGATCAGGCTACTTCACAAGCATCTGCGCGTATTGCTGTTGAACAAAATATCACCATGTATGACGCTGTTTTTTTATCTTTGGCTTTTCAACATGATATTCCATTGATTACATCTAACATAAAACATCATAAGTCCACAGATACTTGTAATGTAATCCCTCTGGGTAATTGGAAATAGGAAAGGCCAACTATCTTAACAACCTCTCCTTCCCCACAATCAACCTGACCGCTTTTGGTAACACTTCTATTTCACACGGCGTCTTGCCCACTACTTCCCCGTCCACAGACACAGCCAGACTCTCACCGGCCGTAATTTTCACATGCGTCACCGGGAATACAGATGGGGTCTCCCCGGCCTTACGCCCAAACATCCTCTTGGATGTAGCTGGCGTTAACACCACCTCCAACTTGCCATCATCCACGCGAGCTAGCCGACCCAAACCCTGAGTCAGCACAGGACCAACACTATCAATCCGTATGGATGTATCCGGTTTTAAGGCGGAAATGGAATACAGGCCATCACATTCAACACTCACGCTGGGGTGCGCCGCCACTTCCGCGGACGTAATAAAAAAAGTTTTTCCCAAACGACCCAAGTCAACTTGTTGTAACAAGCGTTTGGACAACACGTCGCAAGCTTCCGGGCCCACCGGGATACCTAACAACTTTCCAAACACCGTGTCGGGAAACATAGGAATAAATCCCAAGGACACCGCCGGGAAGGGAGCCACTGCACTGAGCGCCTTGGAAAAAGTTGCATCATTCCCCACCGCCACCACCGTGTGCGCTTCCCGTTTGATGGCGTCTTCAATCAACTCACGCATATTCTTAAACACGGCCATGCGCTCCACCCGACCGTTAATTCCAAGATCAATCAGGCGGTGCTCCACATGCATTAAAGCCCCTTCTAATTTCTTGTCGAGCGTAATTTTGTCGTATAAATAGAAAAACATCTCGCCGCGCGGTTAGCGAATTATTTTTCCTTTACCCCCTCTGTTTTTGGTTTCGATTTTCCCACGGTCAACTTCCCTTCAAACGTCGCACCTGCCTCCATAGACAATACCTCTGCTTCCACGTCACCGGACACTGTAGCAGAACTGGTGAGTTCCAATTTTCCGCTGATCTTCAAGTTTCCTTTAATGGTCCCGGCTACGTGCATATTTCTTCCCTCCACATCGGCTTCAATTTGCGCTTCTTGGCCCACACGAATGTCCTCTGTGGTTTTTAGTGTTCCAACCACCGCACCGTCTACAATAATATTGCCTTGGCCGACAAAGTTTCCTTCTACTTTGATGCTTGGTCCAATAATGGTCTCTGTGGACCGGGAGCCGGTAGGTGTAGATTCTTCTCTTGAAAACATATATTTAAGTAGTGATTATTTGCTCAAAACACTAACAGGTTGGCTGGATCAGTCAATCCTGCGAATTTATAAACTCAAGGTTGATTTATTGTTTTGATTTCAGTAGACTGCCGTCACCATGATTCAAGGACAAACCAAGGATGTGGTAAAAGTCTTGAGCCTAGCGACTATTCTTGTTCTAGGCCTGATTGGATTATATATTTGGAACACACAAACCCAAGTGCTTGATCCCCTGGCTGCTCAAGTCTATTCAGTCTTTGTGTCGGAATAATTTATATTTTACGACACAAGAGTTGGCTGTTCGTCCCCGTAGTTCAATGGATAGAACAGGCCCGTCCTAAGGGTTAGATGGGGGTTCGATTCCCTCCGGGGGCACTAGAAAATTGCGGAGCAATTTTTCCTTCCCTTCTTTACTTATATTAACACATTGAAATATCGATTTTCAGCGGCTCAATTCCCCCGCTTTCGGGCCTGTAGCTCATCTGGTAGAGCGC
>CAYIMB010000037.1:0-7236 GCA_964364425.1 uncultured Gammaproteobacteria bacterium | reverse complement strand
CACCACACTCTGCTTACCCAAGCAGACTAGGTAGAATGGAAACGGCCCTTTTTTCGTTGGGGGGAAAGTGCGCGCATGGGTGGGTGGGGTGAAACAAGGAGCGTGAGAGAGGTTGGAGGTGTGGCTGAAAATCGAAATACACCGTCCACAGACGGCGCTAAAAAGGTCTGGACAGCCTCAAGCTGTATGCTAACGTTATTTTATGGAACTGGAACAAAAGAAGATTTCGATTTTATTTTTGGACTCAAGTCCTAATTTAAGTTTGGACACGGCTGAGGTACAAAAATGGCTGGATCAACAATTTGAAATCGGGCTAATTGCTCAAACTACCGCAGAGGTGATTCCAGCTCCCCTCTCTCCAAGTGCTTCAGGTGAAATCTGGCAGAAGGTAGCTGAGGCCATCATAAAACAAAAAGAAGTTACTGAAGCGTTTGTTGTCATCGCCCACCTAGAGTCCTTGCTCACCACCAGCGCCGCACTTTCTTTTATGCTTCAGGGTTTGGACAAGCCACTCATATTTACTAGTTCTCCAAACAATACAGCTTACGAGCATATAGAAGCCTTAACCAAAGATTTTGGAATCCGTGCCAACCTGCTCAACGCCTTACAAGTGGCGACCATGGACATACCAGAGCCGGCGATAGTGTTTGGAAATCGAATTATCAGAGCTACAAGAGCCATAAGAACATATGACTCGTCTATTAATTTATTTCAATCTTTCCAAACCCCACTCTTGGGCAATATTGATTTTGGTGTCCACTTATCAGAGCAAGAGAATATTGGACCAGTCGGGTTTCAGCCCATGCCAGTATTTGAACACAAATTGTTCACCTTAGATGTCTTGTCAGACCTTTCTCAGGTGACGGTCCCCGAGGGTGTCAAAGGAATAATATCCCGGATTCCGCTGACCACGGCCTGGATGGAGCAATACGCTAAAGGACGACCAGTACTGATATGGAGTGGTTCTACGGTTAATCATCCACTTGCCATCCAGGTCAATCAGATGACCTGGGAAACTGCAGTAGTAAAATTTGGGTGGATTCTGGCGCAAACACAAGACGTTGCGCAAATCAGACAGCTCATGCTGAAAAACTTCATTGGTGAGTTGGGTGAATAGTATGAAAGTCTTTATCTTTGATGACCAAACAGACGGAAGAATTCAACAGCTTGTTGAGCGAGCTCAAGTGGAGATTGTGTCTACTCATTCACTGTATGGAGAAACCCTACCAGTTGAGCGTTCTTTATTTGATGGCAAAGCGTTTGAAAGTTTAGCTCCTGTTGATATGCTCATTTTGGAAATCACCGAGGGGAACCCTGACGTCAACTATTTACTGGCCCAGGCGGTGTTACAACAAAAACCTACCTTATGTTTATACAAAAAAAATAGAGAACCCAGAGACCTCCTGAACTACCTCATTAAACGAGGTACGCCAAAATGTATCACTACCCACGCGTACTCTGAAAATTCTTTGGCCAACTTTGTAGACAGATTCCTGGCCGCGACTACGCTTCTGCCGGGTCACATGGAAGATACACCATCCATCAAATTCACTTTGCGCCTCACTCCTCAGGTTGACCGCTATTTAGAATATAAATCCAAAAAAGTAAATCGCACCAAGGCCGATTTACTGCGAGACTGGCTACGTTTGCGCATGGATGAAGATGAAGAATTTTACACCAAGCGAGATAAAGTGATTTAAATCCAACTACTCAACGACCATCCTCTGCCAACTCCGGTCAGACGGCACCATCCACTCCCCTCCCAGTGCCGTAAGCCACACCATATCCTCCACCCTGAAACCGCCCTTACCTTTAAAATACAAGCCAGGCTCAACCGCTACGCAGTCTCCAACCTTCAGCTGTTGCGTCCCCTTAGAAGGAGACAACCAGGGCGCCTCATGCACCTTTTTCCCTACTCCGTGACCTAAAGAATGGATAAAATGCTGAGTGAGATCGTTTTTAGCTAAACTCAACCTAGCTACTGCGTCTACTTCCATGGCGTACTTTCCGGGCTGAATAGCCTTCACTGCCGCTTCCTGCGCCTCTACAATTCTCATGTACATGTTTTTTTGCCATGGGCTAGGCGCACCCATAAACACGGTCCGACTCATATCCCCACACCAGCCATGCACCTTCCCCCCAAAATCCAACACCACCGCATCTCCGGTCTTCAGCCTTCGCTGATGGTTTGGCACATGATGAGGTTCTGCTGCATGCTTGCCTGCCGCTACAATAGACGGAAAGGCAAGTTGCGTGATCCCAAGGTCTCTATACAAACGCTTTATTCTTTGCGCCAGCTGCACTTCCGTTAAGCCACACAGCGGCAGGCGCCTCAGCCGTTCAAACACCAGGTGTCCAGCTAGGCACACAGCGCGTAAATCCTTTTCTCGGTGAGTCATAACGGCAGTATATCGTTTTTCACGCTACCCATCCACCTCACTTGTGACTGGCCGCCTTTTCCCTTAGGATAACGGCATGAAATTACGTAAACCAAACCCAGAATACACACCCCGCATCAAATCTCGGGATGTATTAGAACACTCCCCAGCTGAGGAACCTGCATTGTTTGACCCGGAAACTTTTTTGAATTCTGCTTTCATGCAAGGTTTGTATAAACGTCTGGACAACCCCAAGGCCTTACTGAAAGAGAAGGGCTGGGGCTTAGCCGTTCTTTTCTTAGAGTGGGTTGAGGCTTTTGATGATGGGTTAGTCAGGCGGTTGCAAGCCTTGCCTGAAATAAAAGACCATTGGGAAGACACTGTCTTGATTCACAAAAAAAGTTTGGATGAGTTGGAAGACTCTAGCCCCTCGGCCCTGGCAAAAGCTAGTGGGCGCTACAACTTTTATACTGCTTTAGCCAGCGCTCTAAAAATTTTTCCTGAACTCATAACCGAATTGCATTTAGAAGAATATGTCACTCCCGACCAACTCCCTCAATTATTTTTGGACATAGAGCGGGAACATAGCCGTAGTAAGTTAAGCAAAGCAATAGACCTCATATATTTATGGCCCAAAGAAAAAGAGCGGATTATTACTCGTCTACTCAGCAACGAGCGAGCTAATCCCAAAAAAATTCTTCAGGAGCTTGAAGCTGATGATGCCCCACCCAGGTTAATGGCCATGGACCTTGCTTTATATCTCTTATTTTTCCCAGAGCATAAACCGGTGTTTGAACAGTTCACAGCTGAACACCAAGCCGACTTCAAAGCTGATATCAACAATTCATTGGTTGAAGGCGACCTGTGGAGTTTTGCCGTGTTCTCAGAAGCCTTAGCTATACTCGCCGCTGAAAAAGCATGGATAAATGAACAGGGTCAACTCAAAATGGAATTCCCAAAACGGAAACTTCTGTCTCATCACCCATTACCTGAACGCCCTACACTTTAAGTTCGATCTTCCCTACCCCACCAACCAACTCGCCTCTTGGCGCACCAACAGCTCACCCGCGCGCGCTGGTTCCGCCATAATTTCCTTGACCACCTTTTCCATCCGCGCACTTTGCGACCCCTTGACTAAAATCACATCTCCTTCCCGTAGTTCACTTTGTACAAACTTCCCAGCTTCTTCCGGTTTGGAAAACTTCACCACCGCGCGCTCATCCATCCCTGCCGCCACCGCCGCTAGCGCTATGAAATCCGCTTTTTGACCCACCGTGACCAACGAATCAATCTTCAACTCAGTCACCAACCTCCCCACTTCAGCATGTGCGCTTTCCGTAAACCGGCCCAACTCAGCCATATCACCTAACACCGCAATCCGCCGACCGGCTACCTTCACCTGACCTAATAATTCCAAAGCAGACTTACAGGCTTTGGGCGAACTATTGTAAGAATCATCCACAATCAAGGTATGCTTTATGCCTGGGATCAAATTCGTCCGCCCGGCCGGGGGGTGAAATTCCCGCAAGGCACTGGCTATATCCACCAAATTCATTCCATGCTCCAACCCCACAGCCACGGCAAACAAAGAGGCCAACACCTGAGGCATGCCTAGAGCATGAGGCAAGAATATAGGCATCAGAGAGCCTTGCGCCTGTAACTTATAACTGAGTCCAGTCACCGCTTGGTTGTATTCATCTGCAAAGGCATTCGTGGGTTGAATTTCAAGCGCGCGAATATCTGCTTCTGGATGCATGCCCACGCTCACCACTCGGCCGCGAGCCTTATCCCGCATTCCCCAGACTTGCAGATCATCTCTATTCAGGATGGCCACATCTTCTTTTTTGAGATGCTCCACCATTTGCCGTTTTTCCCGCACCAACTGTTCTTTATCTTTGAAAAATTCTATGTGCACCGGAACGTCATCACCAATGGCGGTGACAATTCCAATATGCGCCGGCGCTAATTTTACTAAATACTGAATGTCTCCGGGATGATCTACGCCCATTTCTAGTATTAAGAGTTTTGGATAGTTGGGGTCGCGGCGGAATAACAATTTATATGCTTCAAATTCTAATTCCACCCATTCCCTCAAGTTCATGCCATGTACTTCTTTCCCAATCACGGTAAATGGAATTCCAATTTCGTTGTTATAGTTTTTTTTGCTGGCCCGCACGTTAAACCCCCCGGCTTTAAGTACGGTGTGAATAGCTTCCTTGGTTGAGGTCTTGCCTACAGATCCGGTGATAGCAATAATTTCCGGTTGGTATTTGAGTAGAATTTTTTTAGTAAACCAAGCCAACTTCCGTTCAGCCAAACGTTTCACCAACGGTTTTTTGCTGGTTGGTTCTGGAGTCTTGGTAGACTGTATAGCTTCTTGGATGTCTGCCTCTGCAGATCGATTTTCTTCAGGTGTCTTCATATGTTATTCCCTATCTGGTGGCACATGATAATAGTTAATCAGGAACTTCCCTATTTCACTAAACAACGGAGCGGCGGAACTTTCAGCAAACTGCACATCTCTGGGATTATCCAACCTGGTGATGATCACAAACTTTGGATCTGACACCGGAAAGAATCCAGCAAACGAACCAATGTGCGTATACGAGTCATACCCCGTACCGTCCGTTTTAGCCACCTGAGCCGTCCCGGTCTTCCCGGCTACGTAGTAACCCGGGAGTTGGGCTCGTTTCCCGTGTCCATTCTCCACCACGCTGACCATCATGGCCGCTAACGTGGTGGCCGTGTTGGATGAGATCACCTGACGCACGACTTTAGGTGAAGTGTACTCTACGTATCCATTACTTTTACGCACTTCTTTGATAATATGCGACTCCATTAACGTTCCTCCGTTGGCTATGGTTGCATACGCCATACCCATCTGCAACATAGTGGCGGTCACACCTTGTCCGTAAGAAGCGGTGGCCATATAGATTGCCTTTCTCTTTTCCAGTGAAGAAAAATCTCCAGCTTGTTCATACGGCAACTCAACCGTGGTGTACTGTCCAAAGCCGTAATTTTTCATGTACTCAAGAAATTTTTCTTCACCAACTTGCTGTGCGGCAAAAATAGCACCAGTGTTTAAAGATTCATCCAACACCTGCACCATAGTTTGCACACCATGCGCTTTTCCGTCTGAATTCCGAATATGAAAACCACCTATATCCACTACCCCCGTATCCGTGTAAGTGGTTTCCGGAGTCACCTTGCCTTGGTCCAAGGCCATAGACATGGTGATAGGCTTCATGATGGAACCCACTTCGTACGGCCTAGAAACTACCGTGTTAATAAACACATCCACTGAATCCACCTTATTGTATTCATTGGGATCAAAATCCGGGTAACTACACATGGCAATAATATAACCAGTATTAGGGTCCAAAACCACTGCCGCACCTTGATCAGCCGAATGTTGCTCCACTCTAGCCTTCACCCGCGCACACACTGCATACTGCACATTCTTATCTATAGACAACACATAATCATCACCGTCCTGCGCTGGTTCAACTAACTTTTCGCCCACCGCAATAAACCGCCCGCCGGAATCCAACTCTGTTTTCAACATCCCTTCTTCTCCGGCTAGCTGCTTATTATATTCACCTTCTAATCCATATTGCCCAACACGCTCATCATCTTTAATACCCACAAACCCGGTAATATGTGAGGCGGCTGATTTTTCCGGATAATAGCGCCAAATTTCATCTGTGAAATGAATGCCGGAAAGTTCTAAGGCCTCTATGGCCGCCACTTGTTGATCATTCGCCTTATGCAACAATGGTTCATACGGGTCATCTGCTTTAGATAACTTTTCCTCCAATACTTCTTGATTCATCCCAATCAACGGGGCGAGCTGTTCAGCCGTCTCAGCCGGCTGACTAATCTGTTTTGGATTAGCGTAAATAAAAGACAACGTCTGGTTGGCGGCTAAAGGAGATAATCCACCTTCACTAAACGGATCTTGGGCCAAAATCTCTCCCCGTTCCGGGAACAGCTGCTCCACTAATTCATGTTGCCCACTGGCCAAGGCCTCATACACCGAGTGATTGAGCACCTGTACCACAAACAAACGGACAGTAATCACTCCGCCAAAGACTAAAAAAACAAGAGAGAGGATCTTCATGCGGTCTCGCCCTCCCTCGTCTTTTGTTTCCCCCCTCCTCCAAGACTGGAAACGTGCAGGCTCGCGCGAGCGTGCCTGGTGACGCGAACCTCGGCCGGAGTATGTAGGTGAATACTTGCCTGCCATACTTCAAATTAACGTAAGGCAGTGTTTGAGGTGGCTGAAACGTATTCCACGTGCTCAACCGGAACCAAACCAAACTGTTTTGACGTTTCAGCTAAGCGGTCCAGGCTTTGTGCCTCGGCCAACTCTTGTTGAATTTTGCTGTATTGTAAATTCAAACTCTTTTGTTGTTCTTCTAAACGGGACACTTCAAATCCGTTAGCCGCTGAACCGTTCACCAACCATAAATACACCAGGCCCATGCTGATAATGGCTCCCAAGAGCAAGGCGCGCCAGGGCACCCGCGCTAAAATGGCTTCGCGGGCCATGGGTTGGACTGATGTGACTTGTGGTCGGCTATAATACTTAGACATATTTAGATTCGTTCGGCTACTCTGAGCTTAGCGCTCCGAGCGCGTGGATTTTGGTTGACCTCCTGGTCGCTGGCGGTCAGTGGTTTCTTGAAGATCGATTTGAGACGAGGCGTATGCCCGCATCTGCACACCGGTATTTCCGGCGAACAAATGCAGCCTTTGGCCTCATGCTGAATGAACTGTTTCACTATCCGGTCTTCTACAGAGTGAAACGTGATCACCGCGAGTCTTCCGCCTGGTCGCAAAGCGCCTAACGCTTGCG
>CAYIMB010000036.1:0-8190 GCA_964364425.1 uncultured Gammaproteobacteria bacterium | reverse complement strand
CGTACGATTTGGTCTCCGAGCGGCGCGTTCCGCGCCGCGAGGATTTGACTTTTCCTTTCTGGTGCGCTCGGCAGGGATCGAACCTGCGACCATCTCCTTAAGAGGGAGCTGCTCTACCAACTGAGCTACGAGCGCGTATGCAAACTGAGCCCGGGCACAGCGCGCCTCCAGTAAATATCATTTTTCCACCACCTTGGCAAGGTCTGTGGTCCTTTGCCCGACTAGATTTCTGGCCGTATAGATAAGCATGAAAAAACTTCCCAACATCACTGCCAACCCCAGCCCGTACAAGGTCTCAATCTCCATCTGACCCATCACCCACAACCAGAAATGCACCAAAGGTGCTTGTGGGTCTTCTTGCAGTTCAAGCAAGAATAAATGTAATAAAATTCTCCGGGGCCCAGTATAGCTGGATATGCTCACGCCCAGGCCAGCTAACACGCCGACCGTTGAAGCAGAAAAGACCCAGGCTTTTTTCCAGTCTCGCCGGTGAATAAATAGGGGCTGATATGTTTTTGACCAATACGCCTGTTCTAACCTCGCAACGTTTTTTCTGAATATCAGCTTCCTGATTCCCCAGTGGATCCAAAAGAGGAATGAGTTTGCGTAGCCTGACTGTTTAAACCTTTCCTCACACACATAGTATCCCGGCCTGACAGGCAACAAGGTGAACACTTTTCCCGCTCGCCGTGCTTGTTTGATAAAATCATGGTGTTCCCCAAGGGATAAATCCTCGTTGTACCAGACCCTGTCCTGTTTGAGTAAAGAAGCATGGCAAAATAGGAGGTTAGACATTCCTTGAATGATCCCTAGCCTTCTCACTCCGTTTGTAAGCCAAACGAATAAGCGTGCTTGGACAGTTGGTTCAAGAGAAAAAATAGGCACAGAGCCAATCATATCTTTGGTGGCGCGCTGAGCAATAGCTGAAATGACGCCAACGCTGGGAACGGTATCTGCATCTAAGAAAATGATAATCTCACCACTGGCCGCTCTAGCTCCGGAGTTGCGGCCGCGGCTGACGGTTCCGCCGGGGACCACTTTGTCTGCAGATCGATTTGCAACTTTCAATGTAGCGTCCTCTGAAGGACGAACCGCCACTACCACCTCAAGCGCGGAATACTCCTGTTCGCGAATAACGCGCAGTTGGCGCAGGGTTTTTTCTAGCCGCTGAGCGTCATTGTACGCAGGAATAACCACGGAAATCATCCTCATAGTTTTTTGGCAATACGTTTTTCTAGCCAAGTGGTCAGCAGCTTGAACAAAATCATCAGTGCAACAATTCCGGTTAAGAGATATTCAACACTGCGCACGGCCGGCAATACGTCTGCTAAGCCCTTACCGGCTAACCAACCTACACCGACCATGACGACTAACCACACGGCCGTACCAATCAGGTCAAATAACATAAATGTCCAGAACCGGACTTTGACTGAAGACAAATAAATGATGGTGAGGATGCGTGTGCCATATAAAAACTTTATGAAGAGCATGGCCAAAAATGGTTTGTCGCCTACATGGCGTTGGAGCGCCGCTATGATAGCTTCATGTTTGTGTTTCACTTTTTCCCAGCGGTGCATGAGGCGCAAGCCTTTAGGGCCAAGATAAAACCAGGCGGCGTCAGCGGCCAGTGTTCCTAGCAGTGCCCAAATGTAGACCACAACCACTGACCACACGCCCTGACCGGCCAAATAGCTGCCTGATAAAATTACCGTTTCACCAAATAGAAATGATCCAACAAATACTATTGGCTCTTCCAGTCCCTCCAAACTTTGTAATAGTTGTGGGTCAATTTGCATATTGGTGCCCCCGGAGGGAATCGAACCCCCAACCGCGGTTCCGAAGACCGCCGTTATATCCATTTAACTACAGGGGCAAGGGGGCGGGGCTAGGACTTTAGAGAATCTTTTAGCGTTTTACCAGCCTTGAATTTTGGAACCGTAACGGCAGGAATTTGCATACGCTCGCTGGGCTTTTGTGGGTTCACGCCCATGCGCGCTTCACGCCGGCGAGCAGAGAACGTACCAAAACCAGTAAGGGTGACCTCTCCGTTGGCTTTGAGCGTCTCAATCACTGCTGCCTCAAACCCCATGAGCACATCGTCTACTATTTTTTTGTTAACGCCAGTTTTGGTGGCAATGGTTTCAATCAGTTGAGCTTTGTTCATAATGCAATGGTTGAATTTTCCTTTAGCTTAGCCAATTGTCACCTCTCGGTCAATTCTGTTTACCAGTAGGCATTTACCCGTTTCACTGTTTATCTCAAACAGACAAGCATTGAACACAGCCACCCCCGTATCTGGGATCACATGCTGTTCGCTCAGACCCGTTCTAAACGTGCGCAAAATTCCGTCTTTGGCTACCCCAATCACCCCGTCGCGTACACCACTCATGCCCAGATCAGTGACACAGCCGGTCCCGCCTGGTAAGACGCGGGCATCCGCGGTCGGCACCTGGGTGTGTGTTCCCCACACGGCAGACACTTGTCGCCCGGCCGCCTGTAGATCCGCCTGCCAGCCCATGGCGACCTTTTCTGAGGTAGCCTCAGCGTGAAAGTCGACCAAGATCACAGCAATGTCCTGAGGCAACCCTTTGAGAATAGTTTCCAGTAGAGTAAACGGGTTGTTGACCGTTTCTTTCATAAAGACCTGCCCCTGTAAGTTAATCAGCGCCACTTTCACCCCACCTACAGGAAAAATAGCCCAGCCGGTTCCCGGAGCTTCCGGGTAGTTAGCCGGTCTCAGCAGTCGCGCCGCCGGGTCAGCCAACACCTCACGCCCTTGCTTTTGAAAAACATGATTACCGCCGGTGAACACGTCTATTCCGGCCGCCCGTACTTCTTCCAAGGTATCACGCGTTACCCCAATTCCATGCGCTAAGTTTTCCGCCTGAGCCACAACCAGGTTCACTTTCATCTCAGCCTTCACTCCTGGGAGCAGCTGCAAGACCGCCTGCCTTCCAATTTTTCCGACTATGTCGCCCAGCGCTAACACGCGCAGCGTGTTTACCCTACCTGGCATATTCCACAATCCGCTTTTCCCTGATCATGGTGACTTTAATTTCACCAGGATACTTCAACTCCGCCTCAATCTTCTTAGCAATTTCACGAGCCAATTCGTAAGCTCGTAAGTCATCAGCTACGTCTGGATTTACAAATACACGGATTTCACGACCAGCCTGAATAGCAAAGGCTCGGTCTACACCTTCAAAGGAAGTGGCCACGTTTTCTAACTCTTCTAAGCGTTGGACATACTGTTCAAATGAATCTTTGCGTGCCCCTGGGCGTCCACCAGAGATAGCGTCAGCACACTTCACTATAATTCCCTCAACAGACTGAGGCTTATCTTCATGGTGAGCAAAGGCGGCGTACATTAAGTCCTGAGGTAAACCAAATTTCTTTCCAATATCCCAACCAATTTCTGGATGAGTGCCTTGGATGTCATGGTCAGCTGCTTTGCCTAAGTCGTGTAGCAACCCAGCTTTACGAGCCAGTGGTACGTTAGCGCCCAACTCAGCAGCTAACATGGCTGAAAGATGAGACACTTCTACAGAATGCCGTAAGTTGTTTTGACCGTAAGACGTACGGTATTTTAAGCGCCCAAGAATTTGGACTAACTTTGGATCCACACCAGTAACGCCTGCTTCAACCAAGGCCTCTTCACCGGCTTTGCGGATGTCAGTGATTAATTCACGTTTAGCTTCTTCCACTGCTTGTTCAATCTTAGCCGGTTGAATCCTGCCATCTGCAATCAACTTTTCTAAAGCTCGCTTAGCCAAGTTGCGGCGAATGGGAGAAAATCCGGAGATCACAATAGCCTCTGGCGTGTCGTCGACAATAATTTCAACACCGGTTAAGTCTTCAATCCGTTTGATGTTCCGTCCCTCACGACCAATAATCCGACCCTTCATGTCATCAGACGGAAGCTGCAGCACGCTGGTAGTGGTTTCTGCTACATGCGTGTGGGTGTAGCGCTGGATAGCCGCTGATAAGATATGTCGCGCTTTCTTCTCCAGCTCTTCTTCCGTTACCTGATCCATTTTGCGGATGCGTGACATCAGGTCGTCCTTACATTTTTCTTCCACCCGGCTAATTAACAATGTGCGAGCATCTTCTGTGCTCATTTCAGCCACGGTCTGTAATTTTTTCACCAACTCAACTTTTGCCCCGTCCAACTCAACCTTGGTTGCTTCCATGGCCTGAGTTTTCTCAGCCACTTTGGTGTTTTTATCCTCCAACTCAAGCAATTTCTTATCAAATAAACTTTCCCGTTGGTCTATGCGTTGTTGACGTTTTTCTAATTCAGCCAAACGAGCCCGCTCCTCATTTTTAGCCTCATCAGTAATAGCTATGGCTTTTTCCTTAGCTTTGATGAGCAACTCTTGCTGCTTTTGTTCAGCCTCTCTGATCTTAGCAGCTGCTTTGGCTTCGGCAGATCCGGTGTCCCGCTTCATTTTGGAAGCGCGCATGGACCATCCAACCCAAGCAGCAATTCCTCCGGCAACGAGCGCCGTAGCGACCACGGCAATGACAGTTGAAATCATAAAAATTCTTTATTCAAGAAGTGGATGAGGACCCCTGAAAATCGAATTAGCAGTTCTCCTACAGAGAATTCACGGTCAAGCGAGTTGTTATGCTAAAATTTGAGAAATTTCCAATGATTTGGGGTTTTGAGCTCACCTAGTCCATCACACTTCACGTCAGTTAGTGATTTCACCCTACTCTTTGGGGCAGGAAAAAGCAAGAGGTCGATTTGCGGCACGGCTCAGAGGAGTGGGCTCACTCGGGAGCTTCCATCACCCTCGTTCGCCCATCTCCTCCTGCGCCGTGCCCTCAAGTCACCCTGCCTTGCGTACCGTCCCTCCGCCGCCGTCTCATGTTTACCCCCGGAAAAGCCACACCCCACATATTTCCAAAAGTCTGCACGTGCAGACCTGAAAAATGTTCAAATTCCTTTAGGATTTAGGTGTGCGTACGCACAGAATCACTTGGTTCGGAGGACTAAGCTAACGACCGTTCTGGGAGCGACTGGTGTCCACGGTTCAAAGAGCCATGAGCCGGAACGTACACCATTTCTCCGCTGTCAGTCAGCCGGGCTTCACGAGCAAGGAGAATTTCCAGGCCCAGAGACGCCTGGAGAGCATGGTCTAAGTAGAATTGTAGGCCGCGGTTGCTAAATTTAGTTATTCTCTCCGGAGCAACCCAGCTCTCAAGCTCTTCCCGCCAGGTTTTCTGTTGGGATTCGGTTATGTCCCGCAAAGGCATGGCGGTTGTGGGATCTAGCAAGCGAAGTAAGGCACCGCTAGTAGCTGGGTTATAATTAGGGTCTAGATTGGATATGTTAATGGCTTTAAAGAGCTCTGCCTGATGTTGGCGGAACAACTCAGCCAAGGCTTGGCGTTTTTGGGGGTAGATCCAGGCTAATAAAGTGGCTTGTGGTATAAGATTGGTCACGCTCTGACTAAAAACCTGGTGAGTTTGCAATTGATTAGTCACCGATTTCAAAATAACCTCCCTTTATTCTTAGTAAAGGTTGGTGGTTCATTTTTACTGACCAAGCGCAGCATCGTTTTTCGGATGATCCAGTCT
Organism: uncultured Gammaproteobacteria bacterium; assembly: GCA_964364425.1. GTDB lineage: Bacteria > Patescibacteriota > Patescibacteriia > UBA9570 > JBBTWU01 > JBBTWU01. Next base: position 2,607 of record CAYIMB010000036.1, on the reverse strand, counting down.
TTTGTCCCATAGGGCATCTTCTGCGCAAGCTTCAGAGAGAACTGTTCTTTTATCTAGTTTTTTAAAAAGCTTGTTGTTCCACTTCCCCCAAAATCTTCTGGCAATTTTTTCCACGACGGTATTTTCAGGATCCAGTAGTTTCATAACTGCCAACTCCGACGGGGCCATAGTGGTGTCTGGGTTTTCATGAGCATCATCAACTATCCAAGCTAAACGCTTGCCTTCTGCTGGTCTCAGCACCTTTAAAATATGTTGTCGTTCTTCTGGAAACAGAACTAGGAATTCTAATGAAGGCATCCAAGACCGTTCCGGTACGACGCTTACGATAGCTAAATAGTCGTTCATTTTAGAGCGCAATTCATCATCAGACCAACCTTTTTGGAGAAAGGGAGTCGGATTAAATAGCTTAGATACGCCTGGATGAATGCCCTGTTCATGCAAATTAGCAGCTGCAGCTTTGTAGTCTGGCCGCAGCTGCTCAACATATTGATGGCCGGCTAAACCAAGTAGGAATTGGTAATCAGAGCGGTAAGGTGGCTCAGGTTGGAAGGCTTTAATTTGCTCGATTATTGGCTGTAAATCGAACCCAAGAGGTTGTTCCTCAATTTCAATACCCACAGCCTCTCTTGCTTTTATTTTTGGTTGGCGCGCTTGGCGTTCAAGTTTCATTTGGTGTTATTTAAGCCGTGAGTCGTTCTGGCAAAGGTGGTGTCAAGCCGCCCAAAGATTTTGTCCTTTCCAACACAAACTTTCCTTCAGGTGTGATGTACGCCCGGCCTGCCTCTAATACATCAAATGCTAAAGCCATAGACAGCGCTCTACCTAGCCAAGCTTTGTCGTTAATTTTTGGACCCTTCAAGTATTCTACACATTTTTGGAAATCCTCTTTAAAATTGGATAAAAATTTTTCATTAAATTCAGTGACCTGATGATCACTGATGAGTCCAAGTAAGCGGGCTAGTGCCGGCATGGTTAGGGCCGTCAATTCATGTTGGTTACCTCTTATAGCATATGGCTCTTTCATTATTTTTTCAAAAATGTCGGGGTAATTATTTTTGAGAAAATCGATTATAGCTTTTTGTTCTTTGGGGAATCCAATACAAGCTAAGGCACCAAACTCTAACCAGTTCTGGTGGCCTTTTTCTTTGATCCAGTGTACTTCGTAGGTGGCTGTCCGGGGATACTCTTTGGGGAAAGTAATGTCTGGATCAAATAATTTTGCTCTGGCAAGGCTATGAATACTTATTGATGGATTGGGCTCGCTGGCGCGCTCTACTATATCCTTGGCATAGGCGAGACGGTTTTCTTGTGATTTTAAATAAGCATCTGGATTAACGGCAGCCACCAAGACCAAAGTCCCATCTTCCAGAGTAAAGTTCTCTATCCCTTGTCTTGCAAACAACTCAAGTATTTGAGCACTATAACTTTTTTCTGGTTCATGTTGTTCAGCCAATATCTCAGCACTTCTTAGGCGACCACCTTTTTTGCCTGATCGTTCAAGCAACTTCATCTCAGTTTATTTGATAATCTTATCCACCAATCCGTACTGCACCGCTTCTTCAGCAGTCATAAAGTTGTCGCGGTCTGTGTCGTTTTCTATCACTTTTATGCTTTGACCGGTGTGCTTGGCCAAAATTTGGTTCAACCGGTCTTTGATTTTCAAAATATGTTCCGCCGCAATTTTAATTTCTGTGGCCTGTCCTTCTACACCACCCATAACTTGGTGAATCATCACTTCCGCGTTAGGCAAAATAAAACGCTTGCCTTTTTGTCCAGCTGCTAGCAAAGTTGCGCCCATGGACGCCGCTATTCCAATACAAATAGTGCTCACTTCCGGTTTGATGTACTGCATGGTGTCATAAATAGCCAAACCGGCATTTACGGAACCGCCAGGGGACTGAACATACAACTTAATGTCCTTCTCTGGGTCTTCGCTTTCTAAAAACAACATCTGTGCAATGACCGTGTTAGCCACCTGATCATTAATGGCGCTGCCTAAGAAAATAATCCGCTCTTTTAACAGGCGGGAATAAATATCATAGGCGCGTTCACCGTAGTTGGATTTTTCTATCACTGTGGGGATGAGGTTCATATACATATTTCGATTTACTTAGGTTTGATAGCCCAGCCCTGTGGTGTCTCTGTAAGCGAGCCCGGTAGGCTGAATCCGGCCGCTTTTTTGTGTCCTCCACCGCCCAGGAGCATAGCAAGTTTGGACACGTCTGTATACGGATCTGTGGTGCGGCAGGAGCCTTTTATTTGTCCCGGTTCCCGCTCAGACAAGACTATCACGGCGCGCACTCCTTGCAAGCCGTTCAGGAAATTTGAGATCCCTTCTACCGCGTCCGCACCTACTCCCAGTTCGTCAAAATCAGACTGTAGAATAGCCGTGGTGGCAATTTTTGTGTTTGGGTCAACCTTTAGACGTTCAAATGCCCTGCCCCATAAGCGGAGGCTGGTGACTGATTTTGAATTCATGGTTGAAGATTGGATTTGTTTGTAGTCCACACCTTTGAGCAGAAGTTTTGAGGCGGCTTGAATGGCGCTGGAGGTGGTGGCCAAGTTAGAGAAGCTGCCGGTGTCTGTAATTAATCCCGTCATTAAACA
>CAYIMB010000035.1:0-9170 GCA_964364425.1 uncultured Gammaproteobacteria bacterium | reverse complement strand
CCTACGGCACGCCCACTCCTTGGTTGGTTCTCAACCGCTAAGTTCCATTCTGGTGCCCGGGGTGGGAGTCGAACCCACATGAGGTTGCCCTCGCGCGATTTTGAGTCGCGAATGTCTGCCATTTCATCACCCGGGCCTGGACGCTCACTTTTTGGTTTCGCTAGCATACTAATTCCTCAAATAAAATCAAGTCTTAAACCTTCAGCCTACCCCCACGGCTTTTTCCGGTCAAGCCGTTGGTTGACTGAGGTTGAAATTCGATATACCCAAGACCGGTCAATGTTTTTGTTTGGGCTGTCCCTAGACAGAAAAAATCTATCTGCTAAGATTTTTTGGCCTTTTTCAAAGGCATACACTCAGAACCGAAAATGAGGTACAAGATGCAACAAGTGGATGAAGCACAGAACTTCCTCAAGCGCCGTCACGACCGGCCTGGGGAGGTGTTCAAGGAAATCATGCGTCGTGACGGGCTGGTAGTGGCAATGGGGGTGTCCTCGGCGTTGGACACCCTGGCCGCCCGCGCCGCCAAGGAAAATCTGGAACAGGGTGGCGGAAGCTGCACGTTCCAGGCCATCTACGGTGGCGGGTGGTCCAAGGCGGCGTCACGCGGCTACCCCGACATGGGGTTCCTGACCCGGCAGGTCATGACCGACCATCTGACCAACGTGGTGCGGGCCGCCTTCCCCATGCCTGTGATGGGTGACGCGGAAACCGGCTACGGTGACCCCAAGGCTGTGTGGCAGACCGTTCGCGACTACCACCACGCTGGGGTGGCCGTGCTGCACCTGGAAGATCAGGATGACAACCGCGCCTGCGGTCACGCGGGTGGGCGGTCAGTCGTCTCGGCCGAGGTCATGGAGGCCAAGTTGCGCTCCATGCGGCTGGAACTCCAGGCGCTGGACAGTAGCATGTTGCTCCTGGCGCGTACGGACGCGGTCGGTGCGGAGAACGGCGACAGCGGTGACTCGCACCCCACGGTGGCCATTGAGCGCGGCAAGCGCTACATGGACGCCGAGGTATCAGGGGTGCGCTGCGCGGACATGGTGTGGGCGGAGTTCAAGACGCCCAACCCGGACGTAATCTGCGCCTGGGTCCACGCCATGCGTCATCATGATCCGCAGATGCCCCTGGCCATCAACTACTCGCCCAACAAGGAGTGGGCCAGGTGGTACCAGGAGCACCGACCCGGGGAGCAGCCCCCCAGCTACGCGGACCTGCACGAGCTGGGATACGGATTCATCTTCCACACCATCCCGTGTGCTCGCATGGTGATGGAAGCCGTCTACACCGGTGCCCGCGACTTCGGTCAGAACGGTGCGCAGGCGCTGCATGACATGCAGCGTCGGCAGCACGGAACCTGGTCCGGGAAACCGCAGGCCGCCGTGGGGATGGACCGCTGGCAGGACTATGGCATCTTGGTCGGCGGGGAGAGTGCGGCGCAGCGCCTGGCCCGCTCCGGCGGGTTCGGTGGGCAGAGCTAGGGACCAGAAACCAGAGCACATTTGCATCCGACAAGAGGATGTGGAACAATCAGGCGGCAGTTGGACCCTAGGGTACTTCTGCCGCCTGTTTTCATACTGAATCCAGGTCGATTTTCGCTTCACTTCCATCCCGATCCCGGAGATTCCATGGAAACCCTGTTCTTGACGCCCAACCGGGCTCACGTACCTCACGACTTGCCTGACGGCTTCATCCGTCTGCTGGCCAGCCTGAACCTCACCTACACCCCCTGGCAGCGCAAGCTGGCCCGCCAGAGGAGGGAGGTCCTCCTGGAAGCTCACCAGGGCTGGCTGCTTCAGCATCATCCCCTGCCCTCGTCCGACTGGAAGATCACTCTTCCGGACTGGTGCCAGGATCAGCGCAACCAGATGACCGGGCCGGCGGATGACCCCAAGTACGTGGTGGGGATGCTGAACTCAGGCGCTCCCGGTGTCATGCTGGACGTGGAAGACTCAGTCCGCAACGACTGGGGCCATGTACTGTCCGGACACTTCAACGCGGTGGAAGCACTGCGCGGTCGCCTGACCTTCCAGCACGAGACCAAGGGCGTGGTGGCCATCAAGCCGTCCAAGACGGTGGTGTGGTTCCGCGTACGCGGACTCCACCTGCAGCAGGAAGGGGTGCTGGATCACCCGGTGTCGGCGTCCTTGTTTGACACCCTGCTGCACTGCTACCTGCTGGCTCAGGAGGACATGGGGTCCCTGAAACACCCGGTGTGCTTCTACCTGCCCAAGAGCGAGTCGGCGGAGGAAGCCACCTGGTGGGCCTCCCTGTTCCAGGAGGTGGCTCGTCTGCTGGGGTGGCGGAGCGACTACATCAAGTGCATGGCGCTGGTGGAAGCTCATCCCATGCCCTACCAGATGGAGGAGTTCGCCTTCAACCTGCGGGACCACTTGCTGGGGTTCAACCTCGGTCGGTGGGACTACATGGCCAGCCTGATCCACTTCACGCTGATGGATCCGGACTGGGTGCTGCCGGACCGGGACACCATCCCGCATGACGTCCCCTTCTTCCAGGAGGTGCGCCGTCTGCTGGTGGACATCTGTCACCGGCATGGTCTTCTGGCCATTGGCGGCATGACCGCGCTGTTCCCCAGCACGGATCCCGAGCTGAATGCTCAGGCCATGGACGTGCTTGGTCGGGACAAGGCCAACGAGGCGGAGATGGGCATGGACGGCGCCTGGACCGGTCACCCGGGACAGAACGCCGTGGCGGTCAGCCGGTTCCCCAACCCTAACCAGATGGACTTCCGTTGGAATCTGGAAGGCGAAGCCCGCACTCCGGACCTTCGCCCGCTCCCCCATGGCGTTGGTCGGCGCACCCTGCACGGGACGCGTCAGGCCATCCGGGTGTGCATCCAGTACGCGGAAGGACTGCTGCGCGGCAAGGGCGCGGTGCTGATTGACGGGCGCATGGAAGACCAGGCCACCTACCGCATCTACATGCTCATGATTGCCCAGCGTGAGCGGCACTGGCGCCAGGTGCAGTTCCTGGACGCCAACCTGCAGTCGGACTCCCACGAATGGTCGGTCTTGCACCGGCTGTTTAGGGAGGAGCTGGAGCGGTTGTCCTCTGACTTGCCTCCGGGTCAGTCGGAGCAGGTCGGTAGGTTGCGTTCAGCCGCTGATCTGGCGGAGGGCATGATCATGCACGGAGAGTTCAGCCCGGTGTAAGAGACGGCTACACGCACATTTGAAGAGCGACGACTATATCACTGGATAGGCATGCCTAGGCACGTCTTGTTCAGTGGCACTGGTCGCCGCTCTTCTTCGTTTTATAACTGTTTGTGTAAATCGATATACTTGATACACTCCCGGCATGCCAGAGTTACGCCTAGAGTTACGTCAGAGACAAGAAGCACGTCTCACTCAACAACAAAAATATGAGCTAAAACTATTGCTGTCTTTGCGTTTGGAATTACACTCCCCACCACCATTAGAAGCTACCCGCGGCCTGGATGGAATGGGTAAGGCCAATACCTTACTCACAAAACGTGGGCTCACCGGGGTGTTGATTGGGGGTGTGGCTAAGGATATCTGGAAAACAAGAAATGCTGACGCCTTAGCCAGACATAAAGACGTAGATGTGTTGGTGTTAAAACCCGGGAAGAATGATGTACCCATAAAAAAGTTCGAAGCGGGTATAGACTGGTGGCTACCCAAACAGGAACGGTTGGAAGTTTCCAGCTTAGGGACTCAAATGGAGGGTGATGTAGGGTGGTGGGAAAATGGAAATCAGGTAGCCTTGGGATTTGGAATTTCAAATGAAACTCAGCCAACTTTGCGAGCTGGTTTGTATATCCCTACGCCGCAATGGTTGATAGAGATGGTGTATGCTGAAACTTTAGCCCGCGTAGATCAAACAAAGGTTGAGCTGTCTGAAGAGGTTGAGGAAAAATTTAGACAAAAAATAAACAAAGAAATTAATCCAAACAAATATACTGCCACCGGTGTAGTGTCTTTACCTGTATTTGTGCCATATGGATTTCAGTTGGGGGTTGAAAAACTACCACCTGAAAAGTGCAAGGACGTGCCTCTATCCTCGCTTGATCTTCGTACTCTTGTGGCCATTAATTCGTTCAACAGGCGTTGACAAAACTCTTCTCCCTGGGTTAGTATCCGTTTACCTTGTAAAAGGTACGACGCGGGGTAGAGCAGCCTGGCAGCTCGCCTGGCTCAGCATCTGTCTAGCCCAAGGGCTAGCAGACGTAACTTGAAAAGCTGAACAAGTTCAATATTGTTGGCCACAACTCGCAAGATCCCATGAGGATACTTTCTGGTCCCACCCAGGTCGGGTTTAACAAATGGTTTGTTAAATCGATCAAGAGGAATCAAAGTAACTTGAGACCAAAATCTCAAACATTCCTCATACGGAACAGAATTGTGACAATGAATGACTGCTTTGATCTTTTCCTCCCGTAAATTGCAGACTCTGCGTAAAAACTCCAGGTACTTAGTAATAATTGTTTCATTACCGTTGGCTAAGCTGAGTTGACTCCGGTCACCCTCAGTCACCCATAGGACTAAACCAATAATTTCTAACTCTGGATCAATTTCTGGGGCATACTGAAAAGGATGTCCATCAGGATTACGAAGTGAGTAAATCGATTTACTACGGGTAGGAGAATAAGGCATTTAGTTAGTATAGTTCAGCGCTTTCAAGCTGCAATGGGCGTCCACTGGGGAAAACTCAGTGGAAGATCATCCGTCAAACTCGGGGAAGCCCTCGGGCCTAAAAGCCCAAGGTAATCCCGAACCAATACCTCGGAAGAGGAAAGGTGTAGAGACTGGTTGGCGGACACCGGTAAAAGGTGAAGGGACAGTCCAGACCACAAATTCGCAAGAAGCAACGAAAGTTGTAGTGGTATGCATAACCAGGAGGTCGCCGGTTCAAATCCGGCCCCCGCAACAGGCAAGAAACACCGCATGACGCGGTGTTTCTTTTTGATGAAAATCGACCTGGATTGTCCAAATTTTCACTCCTTGCTAGACTATTCCGCATGACCTTGACCACCCACGCCGTTACCAGTTTGGTGATTGCCAAATACTTGCCATGGCCAATTGCAGCCTTCTTTGTATCTGCCTTTGTTCATTATTTAATGGACGTGATCCCTCATGGTGATGAATTTTTGTACTGGCGCTACATCAAAAATAAAAAAGATAAGCTACCTTTGACCGTGGCAATTATTGATATACTACTCATGCTTGGGTTATGCGCGGCCTTTTACTTCTTAGACAAAACTCTCCCTTGGTACTTAGTCGTCAGCGCCGCTGTTGGCGGAATCTTGCCAGACCTGCTGATTAACCTGCACACCCAAGCCCGCAACCGGTTCCGCAATGTGTATATTGGGTTTGGCGGAAAGCTGGAACACGTGTATCACCGCTTTTTACAAGCTCATTACAAATGGCACATGTGGTGGCATTACCTCACCAAAAAAACCATCCGCTTTCGCTATGGTGTGGCCATGCAGATTATTTTTCTTGGTATAGTCTTTTGGTACTACAGATTCCGCGGATAGCTCATATATACTGTTCAATTTTCTCTTTCACGTCCTTAAAAGAGGCATTCGATTTGATCAAGTAGTCAGCCGCGCCAATTTGCAACCCTCGCTCAACGTCACTTTCCTGTCCTAAGCTGGATAAAATAATCACCGGGATAGCGGCCGTTTCCGGATCTCCTTTTAATTCCAACAACACATCAAACCCATTTTTCTTGGGCATGATCATATCAAGCAGCAGTAAATCTGGCTTCACTTCATGCGCTTTACGCAAGGCCTCTACCCCATCATTACTGGTCATAACGGCATACCCAGCCTGTTCCAGCTTGGTTGAGTAGACTTTCAACAAAAAACGGTCGTCTTCTGCGACCAATATTTTTTTCTTCTTAGCCATGCTGGCATGATATCAACATTTGGCTTGCCAATCAACTTGTTTCCCGTTAAGCTGGGTCGCATGCTTGACCAACTCCTAGAACAAATATCTCACTTTGTCACCACTACTATTGAGTCTATGGGGTACGCTGGGGTGGCCCTACTCATGGCTATAGAGTCCATGAATATCCCATTGCCCAGTGAAGTGATCCTACCATTTGCCGGCTGGCAGGTGTCTCATGGCCTGATGAATTTTCATCTAGCGGCATTAGCTGGCGCGATTGGCTGCGTAGTAGGCTCCCTGGTTTCTTACGCTCTGGGCTACTACGGCGGACGACCCTTTTTACTCAGATACGGAAAATGGCTTTTGGTCTCACAAAAAGACTTCCATCAAGCTGAGACGTGGGTAGGCAAGTACGGTGTAGCCACCTTTTTTGTTGGCCGCATTTTACCCGTAGCCAGAACATTTATTTCTCTCCCGGCCGGAATTCTGAGGGTCAAACTGTTTCCCTTTTTACTCACCACCTTTATTGGCTCCTGGCTGTGGTCTTACGCTCTGATCTACGTTGGCGTCCGCCTGGGTGACAGCTGGGAGAGCCTCAAGCCGTTGTGGCACAAATTTGATATTGCGATTATAGCTATTTTGGTGATTGGTTTTATCTGGTTTGTTGGGCGTCACATCAAACAAATACGTGCTGAACAGAAACAGCTTCCGCCTGTGTAGAGTGACATCAGTACGGCATTCAAATTTCTTAAGGATTTGAACGTTCATACGCCTGCTTGAGGGAACTTCTGCCCGGGCAGAAAACCCAAGTCCGGGCACGTCTCCATAAACAAAACATCCGGCACATAGGCCGGATGTTTTAGTTCTTACCGTTCTAGCAACTAGCTCAAAATGGAATCTTTGGCTTGTTTAGCCACGCGGAATTTTACTACTGTCTTGGCTGGGATCTGGATGGTGGCTCCGGTAGCTGGGTTGCGGCCTTGGCGAGCTGCGCGTTGTTTGCGCATCATTTTACCCAACCCTGGCAAGGTCACTTCTCCGTTGGTTTTGGCTTCCTTGTAGATCAAATCGACCAACAAACCCCAGAAATTGGTCACGTCCTTTTTGGACATGTTTGCTTTCTCGGCGACCGCGGCAATGAATTGGCTCTTGGTAAGTGGTTTACCCATACGTGGAAAAAATTACGATTTAATTTCTAGCCGTAGATTACTCCCCTTTGGAAAACTTGGCAACCTATTCAACTCAGGAACCCCAATGTTTTCAACACCCCCTTAAAACTTGTCAAGGGTACGCGCACCAAGCCCTCAACGGACACCTGGGGCAGCGCGGTGTACCTGGAATACACACTTCCCGGCCAAATTGGACCATCACCCGGTTCACATCCATCCAGTATTCTGGCGGTAAGCTCACGCGCAGGGCTTGAGCCGTGCGTTCCGGGGTCTTTTCCTTCACCCACCCAAGTCGATTTGCAATCCGGTGAACATGCGTATCTACCGGAACGGCCGGCTTGCCGTACGCATAGACTAAGACGCAACTAGCGGTTTTGACACCTACCCCTGGTAAGTCAATGAGTGCCGCAAACTCTTGCGGCACCTTCCCTCCGTATTCGTTTTGAATTCGCCGAGCCAACTCCACCACATTCCTGGCCTTCTTTTTATACAACCCAATCCGTTGCAGCACCCGCTCCACGTCTGCAACCTTGGCCTGAGCCAACTCCCGCGGAGTGGGCCACTGGCGCAGTAATTCCTGAAGCACCACTTCAGTCTGCTCATCCCGCGTGCGTGCAGACAACAAGGTAAACACCAAACACTCCCAAGGACTGGCTTTACTAGAAGCCGCCGGCGCCGTGTACCGCCGTTTCAACACACCCATGATCTGAGCGTAGTGCTTAATCTTTGCTGAGCCTTTTCTCATCAAAGGCATACCCGCGCTTGTCAATGGCCTTGAGCTTCAGCTCATCAGTCTGAATGATCAAACCCACAAAGTGGTATTCAGCTAAAAATACTTTGGAATATGGATTCTCATTGCTTTCGCTATACAACGACCTTCCACCTCCTCCGGTCACTACATATAACACACCACTGACTTTCTGATTCCGTTCATAGTCATGGTCATGCCCGTTCAAAACCAAATCAACATCATTTGCGGAAAATAGGGGGGCCAAAATGGAGTCCATACCGGACGTGCTCCCATGGTCGCCTGAGCTATAGACTGGATGATGGAAATAGACGATTTTCCAGCGTTGGTCAGCAGTTTCTAAGTCCTCCTGCAGCCAAGTGTATTGATCACTGCCGACTGTATAATCCAAGTTGGAGTTTACCGCCACAAAATGGATATTGTCGTAGTTGAAAGAATAATAATCTTCAGTTCCGCTATTCCCGGTGGGCATTTCAAACACCTCTTTCATGGGGTCACCTTCTTCCGTAGTGTAATCATGGTTCCCCATGGACGCGTACATAGGAACCTCAGCTAAGAGTGGCTGGTATGGCTTGAACACATTGTTTGTATACTCATCCAAAGTGCCTGATTCATAAGCATTATCTCCGGTAGTCAAAATAATATCCGGTTTCCACCACATCATTTGCGTGACTACCCGCAGTTCATCCGTAGTAAAAGCACCAAAATCCCCTACCACAGCCACGCGCAATGGATCATCAGTAGTGACATCCTTTTCTGTTTGAAACGTGTAGGTCAAGGTCAGATGATCTCCGTCCGCATTGGCAATAAAATATTCGTACTCTCTCCCCTGCTTTAAGGTGGCTAAGCGGAACCGGTGCACCGTCTTGGCGCTATTATCCTCTATTGTTTTCCAAGTATCTGCGCCCACCTTCCGGTAGTTCAAGGTGAGCACTTGTGCTTCATCTGTACGAATGAAAATAGTTGCTCCGGTCTCAGACACACGTTGGACGTACGGTCCAAAGGTGATGCCTGAGTCCGCCTGAACAAAGATCAGACTAAAAAGTAAGCTCAAACTGGTGATAACTGTTTTCATATAACCAAAGTATACACCGTCCGTAAGCGCTCCACCACTGTTTGGAGCCAGTCCGGAAACTGGTCAGGAGGAGCAGTCAGCGGAACCCACTGATACGCAATGTGTTCCTCTGATAACTCAACTTGGGTAGTGTGGGGAGTACACAAAAAAATCAACATGGTGATGCGTTGTCCGTCATCCCGTATAAAATGATGCACGTCCACCGGAAGCTGAATTTCGATCTCCAACTGGACCTCCTCCCTAGTCTCACGGATACCGTCAAGCTTTTGTGTGTAAGGTAGCGGGGTAGTTATTGTTTAAATAAT
>CAYIMB010000034.1:0-9638 GCA_964364425.1 uncultured Gammaproteobacteria bacterium | reverse complement strand
CAGAGGCGCATCCGCCTTTGGCGGAGACAACTCGGAGCTCAGGGAATATCTTAAAACGAAAACCGCCTTTTTACGGGGCGGTTTTGTTGGCCTTATTTGGCAATAGGTAGGTAAGAGAAAACGTCATGCTCTATCTTGCGACAGAGTTAATTGTTGTTCGTTTTCGGTTTTTCCGATCTCTCCTCGCCAATGAACAAAAGCGAAGAGAAACCGTTTGTAGTTATCACTACTTAGTCTCACTACTTTATTCGTGAAACACGACATAGGGTAACTCCCTAAAAGGAGATGATCCATGAGCAGCTTCCGCTACCCATGCCTTGTTACGACTTAGTCCCAGTCACCAGCTTTACCCTGGTCCCGCTTGCGCGATCCTTTAGGTACTTCTGGCTTCCATGGCTTGACGGGCGGTGTGTACAAGACCCGAGAACGTATTCACCGCAACGAGGCTGATTTGCGGTTACTAGTGATTCCTTCTTCACGGAGTCGAGTTGCAGACTCCGATCTGAACTGGGGGGAGGTTTGGTGGGATTAGCTCCGCCTCGCGGCTTGGCAACCCATTGTTACTCCCCATTGTAGCACGTGTGTAGCCCAGGACGTAAGGGCCATGCTGACTTGACGTCATCCCCGCCTTCCTCCGTGTTAAACACGGCAGTTTTCTGCGACACATAAAACGCAGAATAAGGGTTGCGCTCGTTTTCGGACTTAACCGTACATCTCACGACACGAGCTGACGACAGCCATGCAGCACCTGTGTTTAGGCTCCTTGCGGCACCCCCGCATTTCTGCGGGGTTCCTAACATGTCAAGTCCTGGTGAGGTTCCTCGCTTACCGTCGAATTAAACCACATGCTCCACCACTTGTGCGGGTCCCCGTCAATTCCTTTGAGTTTTAACCTTGCGGCCGTACTCTCCAGGCGGAATGCTTAAGGCGTTAGCTTTGATAAAACGACTCTGAGAGGGTCGATACTCCCAAAGTCTAGCATTCATCGTTTAGGGCGTGGACTACACGGGTATCTAATCCGTATCGCTCCCCACGCTTTCGTGTGTGAGTGTCAGAACAGTTCTAGCCCGCTGCCTTCGCATTTGGTGTTCTTGTCGATATTAACGCATTTTACTACTACACCGACAATTCCACGGGCCTCTCCCAGTCTCTAGCTTTTCAGTATTACCAGCGGTCCCAAAGTTGAGCCTTGGGATTTAACCAGTAACTTAAAATGCCACCTGGACACGCTTTACGCCCAGTAAATCCGGATAACGCTTGAGGTCTCTGTATTACCGCTGCTGCTGGCACAGAGTTAGCAACCTCTTATTCCATTGGTACCATCGCTAGTTTTTCCCAATTAAAAGCAGTTTACGACCCGAAGGCCTTCTTCCTGCACGCGGCGTCGCTCCCTCAGACTTTCGTCCATTGGGGAAGATTCTCGACTGCAGCCATCCGTAGATGTCTGGGCAGTGTCTCAGTCCCAGTGAGGCAGGTCGTGCTCTCACACCTGCTACCCGTCGTAGGCTTGGTAAGCCGTTACCTTACCAACTACCTGATGGGCCAAAGGTTCCTCCCGAAGCGAATTGCTTCTTTACACGAGAATGTCATATGACCCCTCGTGTCCATTAGGGATTAGCCCGCCTTTCGGCAGGTTGTACCTAACTTCGGGGAAGATTACCACTGTCTTACGCACCCGTTTGCCACTGATCTTGCGATCCGTTCGACTTGCATGCCTTAAACACGCCGCCAGCGTTCATCCTGAGCCAGGATCAAACTCTCATATAAGGCACGTGCCTAAGCACGTGCCGCTTTGAGCTGTTTTACCTGTTGTAACCTTGCGGTTACTTCTACTTCGAATAGAACTTTCTGTTACGAAAGCACTATCCGGATTTTTCTAAAGTTTTTGACGTTTTCTTGTCGCTCTCAAATTTTCAACTTGCGCAGGGTCTCCTAAAATTTTCCAGTTAAAAAACCCTGAACCGAGAGCAGAAACCGTTCGTCCTTAGCCATGTTAGCCAAGGCGCGTATTTCTGACGCTCAATTCAGCGCTCTTTTAGGTCAATTCGATTTTCAATCAGTGAGTGCAAGGATAAATGGTTTGCCTCAGCCTGTCAAGGGTAAAATTTTAACGAAGAAGAGCGACAACTAGCACACAACCTTGGTTGGTGACATAAGCATCGCTCTCTTGGAAAGGGCCAGCCTGGTCGCCTATCACAGGCTAGGAGCGGGGCAGGCGCGGCGTGTTGGGCAGCTTGTCCCCGTACCCCCAGGCTCCTGACAGTACGCCCAAGAAGAGCAGGCCAAGAGGGATCCAGAACCGCCCCTTACCCAGGCTGATCAACCACTCCTGATTGGTCCAGGTCGCGGTGGCAAAGACGCCGACCAGGCACATCCAAGTGCAGTACTTGGCCATGGGCTGGCTGACCATGTCGGTCTTTTCGCCACCGTACTGGGCGTACAGGAACAGGAAGTACGGAACCAGTCCTGCTGACAGCAGGAAGAACACGAGGCTGAGCAGGTCAAGGTACCAGATACCGGAAAAGGAAAACATGGGGAACTCCACTGTGGGTTCATATTTACTCTACAGCTTCAAAAAAAGCAAGATCGATTTACCTGCGGTTTGGCCAAGGCCGCGGGTCCAGAATCTGTGCGTACGCACAGAATATTTCCCAATGAATTTGTATAAATGAAGAAGACCGTGCACACCTAGGGCTAGGTGACGCCGTCTACCTTTTTAAAGGAATTTAAAGCGCGGCGGGCCGGAGGGATGCGGTAATCACCCCGTTGGTGCAGGTGACGCCGGCGCAGACTTGATCTAGTATGTGCTGCTTCTCTTCACCTTGGAGTATTTCTGGTTTGAGCTGGCGACTCCGTATAGGCACCAGAACAAGTGTGATTTCAGTCTTGGTGAGAGCCCCGGTGACCAACAGCCCTTGTTGTGTCTCGTCTGAAAATGTTTGATCAAATACGAAGTTACCCAAGGAGTACAGCACCGGCACCCCATTAATCAGTTGGGCATCTTGGATCACATGTGGGTGCATACCAATAATCAGGTCAGCGCCCGCAGCCACCCAAGCAGTGGCCAGACGTTCTTGCAGACTAGAGTGCTGTGGCTGGTACTCTGTTCCCCAATGAGGCAGGACAACTACCACAGAGCCGGCTTGTTTTTCTTGTTGTATCAGGTCTTCCAATCCGTCTGTGCTCACCAGCGCATTCACCGCCAGTAAGGACACATGAATGTTGTCTTGAGTGTACCGCACTACGGACTCTGCAGACACATGGCTAGGGTGTCCATGCACATCAAATCCAGCTTCTATCAGCTCAGCCCGTGTGGTGGCAAGGCCCCGCTCCCCTTGATTGTAGGTATGATTATTCCCTAAACCAAGGGTGGTCAACTGTAAATACTGAAGAGCCTGAATAGTTTGTTTGGAGAAGTTGAACACCAGGTCCTCTCGTTGTCTATCTTGCAGAATGACTTGATCACTGATTGGGCCTTCAAGGTTGATCCAAGAAATATCTGTGCCCCAAAATGTTCTGTTGCCCAAGTTGGAAAATAATTCAGAGAAGTTATCTTGGAATTGGTATCCAATCTCACGACCAAACATGCCGTCACCGCCAAAGGTAAAGGTTAGGACGTTGCCTGCAGGGACCGCATCTCCTGCGTCGTAGTACCCAAAGATGTGGGTAGTGGTTTCTGTATCTAAGTTGTTGGCCAAGAGTCCGGAGTTGGTGTGGTCAACTAATGTAAATCGATTTACTTGTTGTTTTTTGGCCCAACCAACTAAGAAAGCTAATGATGCATTGGAATCCACTTCCGCTTCCCAAATTTCTTCCTCGTCCAGAGACGTGAGTGCGCGGAGAGTTTTGATGTCGTGTATTTCAGCCAGTTGAGCTGGTTGGTAATGGGACATATCTACTGAAGCAATCACGCCACAAGTGTGACAAGCGCTATCTAGGCTAGTCAGGAGCAGTTGGATGGTTTCAGGTGAAACAGATTCTTTGAATATGACAGGGAGCAGTTTTGAATGGGGAAAAAATTCCGCAATTTCAGGTAGGAGGTTTTTAATCCCATGTTCCGTATCAAAGGCTAGATTGTCCACGCTGGCCAGCCCCTCTTGTTCTAATAGAAAGGCCAGGTCAGTGTTTGGTTCAAGACTACCTGTGCCCTGTTGGATATTCCAGGATTTGTCAGCCACAATGACGTCATCTGAACCTACAGCAAAGTGATTTGGTGAAACTAGGATGATAGTTTCCGGTTGAGAGCCGGTGCTGAGTTGTTTAAGTAGGGCTTGTCGTTGGTCTAAAACAAGATTGTGATGAGGGACAACCGCTACCAAAGGAGTCGGCGGAGCCGTGGAAACGATTTGCGAGATAGGAGAAGGTGTTTGTGTAGTTTGTGGATGGCTAACTAGCCAGTAGCCGCTGGTGAGACTGAATATACTAATGCACAGTCCAGCAGTTAAGAGACCATAGAGCCAGCGCATACGGAATTATTTTCCACCGACCAACAGACCGCCCCACTCAACAAGAGTAAAGCCGGAGCGCTGAGTGGTGCGCAGGGTTTGTGGAGTCAGCGTGGTGCTTGGGTTGTCTTGTCCGGTAAAGTCTAAGAACACCCGAAGGACTGTGTCTGGTTTTGGTGAAACGGTGAGTGGAGCGAGTTGGTTTAAGGCTGGTGTGTTGAACCAAGTGAGGCGGATGTACGGAGTGTTTGGCATTCTAGGCAACCAGAAGTCTAGGAAGTCTTGAGTTTCTGTTTGATTGAGACCTTGGGCGGTTAAGTCTGAGCGGAGTTCTTGTTCTATATTGGTACTGGAGACAACTCGGCCTTGGGTAATTTTTGGATAGACCCCGTGCCCTTTACCTTCCCAATAGAGATTAGGAAAGACAGCGCCGCTTGTTGTGGCGAGTTGACCGTTTGGTTGTGCCAAGACCGTCCACCCCGTTCCGTACAACGGTTCGCTGACAGAAACAGCAGCTCCCACTTTAACTGTGACCGTTGTTGGTGTGGTAGGGTATAAGTAGACTACTGGTTTACCACACTCTACTAAGGCCGCAAAAGCAGAGTCGGTAAAAATGAGATAATCGCCTTCAGAATCTTGCCAGATCACTACCGGCTGTTCAGCCACAAAGGCTGCAAAAGAGATTGGTGGATTTTCTCCTTCAGGATCACGACCAATAGTGTAAGTAGCGTAAGCGTTTTTGAATAAGCCACTGTCTTTGTCAGTCAGGGCATACAGGTTTTCTCTAGCTGTGGTGGTGCCAATGAGAGTCAGCTGACCACTGCTAATGGATGTAGCGTATTGGTCACCGCTGGGGTAACCACAACCGTCGGCAATTAAGCCGCTGGTGAAGCTTCTATTCGTAAACTGCTCGCCTGACGCTTGGAGGTTACCCAGTAAGGTACCATCATCAGCCAAGAAAGGTTTTTTATCTCGGTAAATGACCGTAGAAGAATCTGCTAGTTTTAGAAGGTATATTTTTCCTTTGATTGATCCGTTGTCTTCCACAGTTTGGATATCTGAAACCGAGACATATATTTGACCGTAAGCCGTGGTTCCAAATAAAGATATTTTACCTTGGGTAATGTCTTCTAGATCAGTAAAGAGAGCTGGGTAAGAAAATGCTGGCCATCCTTGTTTCAGGTCTAATCCATTTACATCCAGTGTTTCAGGATAATTCAAAGCAGCGTAAGTAGCGGTGTCTTTTTTAATACTCTCTAGCACCTCGTCCAGAAAAAAGTCATCAGCATTGGAGTAGTTTGTTAGCAGTACATACGTACCATCTGCCTCTTGTCTAAATCTCATCACCGCCGGTTGGGTTGGCCCGTCGTATGTTTGCTTGGCATAAATAATTTTACCTCCGTCAGACAGAGTAGCTACGGCATAGTAGGTTGCGCTAAAACCATCACTGCCTTTAAACAGCTGCAGGTTGTCTAATTCTTGCGGTTCACTCAACCAGGTGACGCCCTCGTCCTCAACGGGTTCAGCTGGTGTTTCTATGTCTAAATTGGTGTTAACTTCGGTAGCACGATTGGCATCTTGGTTAATTTGGTTGTTTGTGTTGGTGACAGCGAGGTTGGTATTTGTGGCAGACCGGTTATTGCTTAGAAAAAAGGCGATCAAAAGGCCCAGGGTAATTCCACCCACTATGCCAAGCACAATTAAAGCGAGGACTAGTTTATTTTTCATCATCATAATTTTTCGTTTTTTGTTATAACAAGTTTATTAAACACCTAACGCATGAGCGTGTCCACTTGAGGAGTGACTACGTAAATGACACCCGAGGGTCCAGGGCAAGCACGCGCGGCCCAAGGCAGAATCAGCACTCCCCAAACAATATGTTTTGTCATAGTCTTGACCTTCCTTTGATATGTACTATGATCCCATTGATGAAAAACACCAAACTTCCGTTGGAGCTAGAGGCGGTGCGCGTGGCCAAGGCGCAGAAGTTCACTATTGAGAAAGAAATTTACCGTGGGTCTTTTTATTCACCCAAGCATGTTCGCAACCTGATTTATGTGGGTCGGATTGCGGGTAAACCAGCTGTGCTTAAAATATATGCTGACCCGCGCCTGACGGATGAGCCGCGTTCATTGGCCGCCTTTCACCAGTTCAATCGAAGTAATACCCTGACTGCTCCAAAGTTATACGCCTGGGCTATGACTTCTCCGTATGCTGGCTGGATGATTGTGGAGCTGTTACCGGCTGGTGGAGCTTTTTTTCAAACTCCGTTGACTCCGGCGGCTCGCCAGGAATTTTTACAGGTCTACCGCGAGTACAGGTATTCTTTTCCGCAGAAACCAACCAGGGAATTGGAGCTGGCTGAGCAACTTCCGGCTGATGAATTTACCACCCTCCGTCTAAACCGTTGGGTCGCCATGGCCCATGAGAAAGAGGCCGCGCGTGCCATGCAAGGAAGGAAACGGTTATTTACTTCACAAGACGTCAGAAGATATGTAGCGGGAGCCAGAGTTGTGCGGGCCGGTTTGCAAGAGCGTCCCATGATGTGGTGTCACGGACATTTCAAGCCGCAGGAGGTGTATAAAACCAAACAAGGTAAATATTATTTGTTGGATTTTGCCCACACGCATCTGTTCCCACAAGGCTACGAGTTTGGGTTTATGGTCTGGGCGGATCAGTTTATGACGTTGAATGAACACACGTCGTTCAAGTCCCTTCAGGCATCAGTCCAAGAATGGATTACAGATTTTATGCCAATCGCTAAAGAGTTACGTTGGGACAACTTCACAGACTTAGCCCGTGTCAGTGTAATAGAAAGAATTCTGGGTACTATTTTTGCTGATATTGGCGCGTCAGACCAACCATTCTCAGTCAAGCGGCAGAAAATCGATTTACTTTGGAAAGTGTTTGACTCTCTAAAAAAAGAATAGTCCTGGCTACACTTTTTTACTGTGTTTTTTCCGCCACTCCGCAATTAATTTGTGATGACCGGTTTTGAGTTCTTCAGGCACTGACCACTTCACACCGCGTTTAGGAGAAAATGTTTCTGGCCGAGTGTATTGTGGATATTCGCCAAGACCAGGCACAGAGTGTGATTCTTCCTGAGACGACTCATCTTTACCCAAGACACCAGGTAGGAGTCTGGTCACGCCATCTACCATCACCGCCGCAGCCAACTCACCTCCGGTTAAAACGTACGGACCAATAGACACTTCCTCATCTACAAAATTCATCACCCGCTCATCTACTCCTTCATACCGTCCGCATAAAATAATCAGCTGGTCGTACTTTTTCCAGCGCTGAAAATCAGCCTGAGTGACCGGTTTGCCTTTGGCTGAAGTCAGCACGACCCTTCGGCGTGCACGCCGTGCACGACTTGAGACCTTTATTTTTTTTACGGCCTGCACGGCCTTCCAAAACGGCTCCACTTGCATAACCATTCCTACACCTCCCCCGTACGGTCGGTTATCCACCTTGTGGTGTTTTTTGTCTGGGGAAAATCGACGTAAACTATGGACACGAATTTTCACGCGACGTTGTTTTACCGCACGGCCCAAAATGGATTCAGACACATACGAATCAAAAATGTCCGGAAATATGGTGATCAGATCAAACACCATGCGACTAATTTTCTATCTTGATGTTGGTGATGACCCATGGTTTGAACAGGAAGGAAAAGATTTTGAATTCATCTGTGGCTCCTTGGCGCCGTAAGCGGAACGTCACGTCGTAGGGAATTTCATCCAAGGTGACGGTCACCGTAGCGCGGTAGTTGGAGGCAAAGTATTTTTTGGTCGGAGTTTGTGTTTCTTCTTGTAGGCGCCAAGCTTCATCCCCAGTGATTTCAGTTGAGACAGATTCGGCGTTCACTATTTCTTGTAAATCTTTTTCAATCGCTCTTATTTTCTGATCAGTCAGATTTTCATCAACTCGATCCATGACTTTTTCAATCCGGTGAGATTCTAAATCTTTTAAGCTTGATTTGAGTATTCTTCTTGGTGATTCAGCCATGAGGAAAATTCCCACAGCTATAACCAAGGCTATGACCACGGCCACAATAATCCAAATAAGTTGTTGTTTTTTCATATAGGGGAATAATAGGACTATTTCCCTCCACAATCAAGGGAATGAGGGGATGGAGCAGTTAACGCTCATTTTACGCCCAGCCAAAAACAAAACACCCCTTGCGAGGTGCTTGTCTTTGAGTAAGTCGATTTACTCCTAGATATCTAGGTTATCTATAGATGACATACCAGAACCGGTGTTCTGACCTTGGTTTTGAGAAGCACCGCCCATGCCCATTCCAGAATTGTTCATTCCGCCAGCAGCCATCCCGCCGTTACCCATATCTTGAGTAGACATACGGTTTGGTCGGGTCCCTTCTGGTTCGTAAATTTTGAGGTTCACGCGAGCTTGGTGCTTAGCACCCACCACACGTAAAAGAGTGCGGAGTGCTTTAGCAGTTTGGCCTTGCCGGCCAATCACCTGACCCAAGTCTTTTGGATCAACGGTTAAAGTAATCAGGACGCCCATTTCATCAACGGTGCGTTGGGTGGAAACAGCGTCTGGGGTGTCCACCAGCTGTTTCACCACGAACTCAACAAACTCTTGATCTTTTTCTGCCATACAGATGACATTAATTATTTCCGTTGCCCCAAATAGAGCAACTGAGGGGAAGGATAGCCCAGGGGTAGGATTTGTCAATCACTGCGAGCGAAGCGAAGCAGCTTTTTCAAACAACCCCCAAAGGGATTTTTTGGCGTACAGTGGTCTTCATGTGACATGCAGCTCACTGTGCGAGGGAAGGAGAAGGACTTGCGGTCTCTCTCCTTCCCAAGGTGCTGGGTTGTGGCTTGCGCCGTTGGGGGCTCTAGGCCTCCGGGGTCAGGCTGAGCTCCTCGCCGGCCTCGATGGCGGCGCGGGTCCCCACCAGGTTCTCGGCGTCCGCGCGCGCCTGCATGATCAGGCCGATCACGTCGTCGACGAGCTTCTTGGCCTCGGTGAGCTCCATCACCTCGTCCTTGTCGGACGACTTGGTGGAGTCCAGCTTGACCTTGAACTCGGCGGTCTTGGTGACCGCGTTGTCCGCCTTGAACTTGAGCTCGCCCGTGTGGATGTCGACGTTCTTCCGCACGTCGGTGGATACCGTATACTTTTAGTGTGTAAGGAATAAAAAGCGGGATGTAGAATAGT
>CAYIMB010000033.1:0-9815 GCA_964364425.1 uncultured Gammaproteobacteria bacterium | reverse complement strand
AGCCATAAACACGGGAAATCCGACTTTTATCCTGCACTTATGGCTACATCAAACAAAAGGGCTTTGGGAACAGGGGAATATACAGTATGTTGAGGAAAAAAAGCAAGGGCATGTACATGCTGCCAGTTTTTCGTTCGATGCTACCTGTAGGATCGGTTTACCTTGAGGAATAGCTTTGACAACAACTGGTCATTCAACAATCAAACTCATCTCAGCCACACTCCCACTGCGGGGTTTCCAACCGGCGCCTTCAATACCAACCACAGTGATCACTTGCGGATTGAACTGCTTCAAATCGATATTATAATCAATCCACTCGCTTGGCTCGGTTTTTGTACCAAAGTCTGACACCTCACTTCCGGTTGGCTCTTGATAGTAAAATCCGTTCCAGAACATGCGTGACGTCAGACCCTGCTTTGGATCTTCCGGCAACCCACTGTGCAAGACGCAGTCTTGGTCGTAATATACCACGCCAACCGCAACTGGCGCCTCACGTCCCTGCTGACCGGTGCCGCCCAAGGATGATTCGTTAGCCTGCACAGTTACTGACAGCGTAATAGAGTCAGCCTGGCGCACATCCAAATTCACCACCTGCAGTAATCCGTACCGCGTAGAGAACGGATCCAACTCATCCGCAGCAAACGTAACTACTCCATCTTTCACAGATAGCTGACCGTACTGATCGTCCGCTGCTGTGGTAGAAAAATACGTATGTCCTTGCCACCCGTCAGCACCATCCTCAAATGAATTATCCGTCAAGACTTCTTTTCCGGATGTAAACGATTTTAAACCAGTCAGTCCACAGATGGATGTCTCTGCGTTCGTCTTTGTGTTTGCAGCCACAACAGCATTTGCATTTGCCTGATTCTGGTTCACCGTTACAGACGGCTGTTGCGGTTTACGAAATATAAACAGATAAAGCAGTATGACGATCATTGCCAAAAGAATAAAGACGATGATCATCCAAACTAGTGAGATTTTTTTCATATGTATATATTATATTCTTTGATTGGTCGGGGTACTGGGAATTGAACCCAGTCTACACCCACCCCATGGGCGCGTACTACCGGTATACTATACCCCGTTATCCAGCAAGGTTATACAAATGATGGTTTCCAGGCAAGCGGAGATCGATTTTCACGTGCTACAATCACCAGCCTACACCTCTGGCCGTTCAGGCAATGCCCTCCCCTGCGAGATTGCTGATTTACTGGTTGGTTTCTGAATTTTTAATTCGCCCTCTGGTGTAAACCAAATTTTATCCGCAGAAAACAACAATAACCTTTCCAACGTATCTGGAAACCAAATGTAATTTCCCGCCCTTCGTTCTTCCTTTAATTGCTTAGCATGCCTTCCCATTTCTACTTCAAATGAGCCTAGGTCGGTTACCGGATAATCTGGAAACAACAGTTTAGCAGCCATCACTAGGCCTGGAACTTGATCAAATCTTCGTCCAGTTGCACGCCTCGCTTCTGTCTGGTCTTTATCTATCATGTCTTTGATCTGTGTCCAATAATTTGCAGGTAATGGAATCTCTTTACGACGTTCGGGAGCCAACAACAATAAAATAACAGCCTCATCGGCTGAGTGCTGTTTCCTGTTTTCAAAGTCTTTTAGAAAATAATCCCATAACATTTCCAATGGCAGCTCAGCTCTACGTTCAGGAAATACAACAGCTAAATCAAAAAACTCACCTATACTCGTAACTCTTCCACTAGGATATTTACTTTGATCATAGTGCCCCATTCCATATTTCAGGCTTTCCCAGGCTTCTTCATTTAATTCCAACTCTCCTCTGCGTTCGGGAGCAAGTAAAATCATTGGGGTTGGAAATCTTAAATAATTCGCCCAATTATTTCCTTTAAACTGATTCATCTGCTGTAGCATGCGCTGCCAGTCTTCTTCCGTAATATCACGTTCAGGATCAAACACTAATTCAGCTGCTGGCTCTGCTCCCAGAATGTCAGCTGCATGGGGTTGGATTCTACGTGGTTCGGTTGACCGTAGCTTCATATCGACATCTTAACAAAAAAAGACTGTTCCCGCACGCTCCGCGTGCATAAACAACAACGCCGGCTCAAAAGCCAGCATTGGATCCACAGAAATATCCATCTCACCTTCCTGTTTCCAGGTGGGCGTGCGCTATGTTCTGCGCTGGGCAATCATTTAGCAGGTGTTGAGTGAGGACCCAACAAACGTATAAATGGAGCCGCCGCCGCTTCAAGTCCTCATCTATACTTTGCCTTTATGGTAAAGCACCGACATCTAAACTTGATAGGTAGTTTGGTTGTAGAAAGTGGATGAATCATTTCCGTGAATAGTCCTATTTTAAACCCTTGCTAAATCAAATCAAGCCCCCTCCCGTGCATAAAGGGTGGACAAGTAGGGCTTGACGGTTTATTTCTTAGTGAAATTCGATTTTACTAGAACATCACTTCTTCCTCAGCGCGCTGATAGTCGTGAATTTCTTCTACTGAAAACCAGTGAGCAATTTCATGTTCGGCTTCCGCCGGGTCGCCTGAGGCGTGGATAACGTTATGAATGGCACGTTTACCGTCATTTGCCAGCACCGGAGAATCAACTGAGTAGTCTCCGCGGATAGTTCCCATTTCAGCAAAAGCAGGAATGGTTTTACCCACAATCTTGCGCACCATGTCTATGGCATGGATACCGGAAAAAATCATAGCCACTACTGGTCCTGAAGTGAGAAAGTCTGTGTTCCAAGTATAAATCTGCTTACCAATCTCTAACGGATCATTACTGCCTAATTCGGCCACCGAATCTTTCCCGTACTTGGCGTAGGTCTCCAAGGTTTTATTGCCCATACCTTTTAACCATTCGTCAGTCCCCGGGTAATGTTCACGGGCTTGTTTCTCAGATGAAAGGATCATTTTACACGCAATCAGTTTTAAGCCGCGTTGTTCAAATCGTTTTATACATTCGCCAACCAAGCCTCTTTTCACCCCATCCGGTTTGACTAGAACAAAGGTTTTTTCTTTCTTGAGTGGAGTTTGAACCATAAAATTTTGTATAAATTAAAGATGGGCCTATTCTGCCCATCCATTTTCAATCCGTCAATTACCCAATCAACTTCTTCACCTTATCTACCACTTCCTGAGGAGTATGGTTGGCCTTAATAAAGTAGTCAGCGGCGCCCAACTCTTTACCTTTTTTGATATCTTCCTCTTGTCCCAGGTTGGTGAGTAAAATCACCGGCACATCTTTATTGGCACTTTTTTTAATCTTCTTCAGCGCCACAAACCCATCCATTTTGGGCATGATGATATCCAGCAGCACAATATCTGGCTTATTGGCTTCAATTTGTTTCAACCCTTCACTCCCATTAAAAGCAGATAGGACAGTATATCCCTCCTTCTCAAATTTGGCTTTATACATGGCATTGAGCATCTCGTCATCTTCCACGAGAAGAACTGTTTTTGGCATAGTGATACTAGTATAGCAAAAAAGTGGGCTTTACACAAGGGAAATGGTTGGGGAGCACTGGGTATTTAGATCTACCCGTGCTCCCCTGGGCGTATCAGCGCTGGAGCTCCAAGATGCGACGCAGGGCCCGCGGGTGGAGGGAGATGGCCAAGGCCCGACTGTGGGGCCGGTGCACCTGGACCACGTCCGTGGTTTCCACCAGGCGGCGGAAACCGTCCAGGAGCAGGCTCATCCCGCCCTGCCCCGGCAGCAGCGCGGTGTGCACCGGGAAGCGGGACAGGTCAGGGTCGGCCATGTCACCAGCCTGGTGCCGTTCGCGCAGCTCCGTAAGGATGCTGACGGGATTGCGCAGGAAGACGTCCCGGTTGATGTGGTGACGGAATCCCTCCCGCTCCACACACACCCACTCCTGGTACTCCTGCGCCAGACCAATCAGCCGGGCCAGCAATTCGTCCTCCGCCAAGCCGAACACGGGCTTGGCCGGATTCTGGCGGATGATGTCCCAGTGACCCACTCGCACCATCCGCGGCTCCCGGGTCTGCTGGTACGAATCTGCGGCGTGGAAAACACCAAGACTCAGTTGACGCATGGGTACCTCCTCTAGGTTCTGCGTGTGACCGCATCTTAAGAGCAATACCACACAAAAGTCAACGCGTGGGTTGGTTGAAAATCGAACTAAAATTTATACGGCCAAAGGAGGTGGCTCCACTTTGAGTACGTGTTCAGCAGCGTACGCAATTTGAAATAAACTGTCCTCAGCAAATTGAGGAGTAATAAACTGCGCTCCAACCGGCAGACCATCAGGGGTCACTCCCCCGGGTATAGAAATGGCGGATACTCCAGCTAAGTTAGTTGGGAGTGTAAATAAATCCACTAAGTACATTTGCAATGGGTCAGATTTTTCACCAAACACAAATGGTGGCATGGCTGAGGTTGGCGTCAGAAGAGCATCAACTTGTTTGAACACAGTTTCAAATTCTTGGCGCAACAGAGTTCTGACTTTCTGCGCACGACCGTAATAGGCTTCATGATAACCACTGGATAAAGCGAAGGTTCCCAACATACTGCGTCGTTTTGGTTCTGCTCCAAACCCTTCGTCCCGACTGAGTTCAATCAACTCTTGTGCGGTAGATGTACCAGTGGAACGGAATCCAAAGGTCACTCCATTGTGACGAGCTAGATTGGATGAAGCCTCGCTGGGCACAAGTACGTAATACGCTGGCAAGGCGTATTTAGTCAAAGGCAAGGACACCTCTACTAACTCAGCCCCAGCTGCTTCACACTGGGCCATGACTTTTTCCATCACTTGTTTGACGGCTGGGTCCAAACCTTCAGCCTGTATGTATTCTTTTGGTATGCCCAATTTCTTGCCAACTAAAGAAGTGTTTGCATTCAAATGGCCTTCATAATTATCTATTGGCACATCTGGTGTAGTGGAGTCCAAAGGATCAGCGCCAGCCAACCACCCGGTCACTATGGCCGCATCAAACACTGATCTCGCACATGGGCTGACCACATCAATAGATGAGGCCAACGGGATAATGCCGTATCTGGAAATTCGTCCGTATGTTGTCTTCATACCAACAATGCCACAAAAAGCTGCGGGTAAACGGACAGAGCCTCCTGTTTCTGTTCCCAGGGCAAAGACACAACTGCCTGTGGCCACCGCTACAGCTGAACCACCAGAGGAACCACCTGGGACTAAATTAGGGTTATATGGATTTCTAGCTGGACCATAGGCGGAGTATTCCGTACTAGACCCCATGGCAAATTCATCCATGTTGGTCTTACCAATACAAACTGCACCTGCTGTTTCCAGCCGAATGATAGCTGTGGCGGTGTATGGTGCAATGTAATTTTCCAAAATTTTTGAACCAGCTGTGGTACGCACACCCGCAATATTGTAGTTGTCTTTGGCTGCATACGGGATGCCCGTTAAAATAGTCTGCCGCCCTTCAGCAAACACCTTGTCAGCCTGTACCGCCTGTGCCATGGCTCGTTCAGGCAATAAGGTAATAAATGCGTTCAACTCTTTCTGCACCGTCTCGGCCCGTTCCAAAAAGCGTTTGGTCAGTTCAACACAACTCAGCTCTTTGGCTTCAAGCTTAGCGTGTAATTCTGAGATGCTTAAAAATAGAATGTCGCTCATGGCTTTTTGTTCTGGAGTTTTAGGAGGCCATTTTCTGTTTCCGGAAAGGTATCTAGCAAGGCTTGCCTATCTAAAAATTCAACCACCACATCAGGACGGGTGACACTAGTCAGTCCAGTAACCTGGTTGGTTGGCGCCACACCTTCAATATTGACCTCTTTGAGTTGATCAATGTGATCTAAGATGTGAGACAGTTCTGTGACAAATCTGTTTACCTCCGCATCATCCAACTGAATGGCGGCGAGTTTAGCAATGGCTTTGACTTGTTCTCTGTTGAGTTCCATATTACCGACCTATCATCTTCAAAAATTCCTGTTCCGTCAATAGAGCAACGCCCAGTTGCTTGGCTTTGCGTTCTTTTGAGCCCGCCTCTTCCCCCACCACCACATAAGAGGTGCGGGCACTGACCGAACCGGACACTGTACCGCCTAACTGCAAAATAGTTTCTTTTGCTTCTTCACGAGACAACTGTTCTAGTGTTCCGGTCAGCACAAACGTCTTCCCGCATAAGCCAGTAGCCACAGGCACCTCCTCTTTGTCTATCTTTACCCCTGCTTTCAGCAAATCTATAATCACCTTCTGGTGATGCTTGTCAGCAAAAAAACTCACCAAAGAGTCGGCTACTTTAGGGCCAATATTTGGAATGGTGAGGAAATCTTCACGTGAAGCTTTTTGCACTTTATCTATAGTACGAAATTCTCTGGCCACATCCCGCGCCGTCTCCGCTCCCACTTGAGGAATACCCAGGGCAAACAAAAAGTGGGAAAGTGAAATGCGCGTGTGAGCTTGTATACTCTCCACAATATTTTTTGCGCTCAACTCACCAAACCGCGGCAGTTGATCTAAATCAGCGGTGGTCACGCGGAAAAAATCTCCAAATTGGTGCACCAAACCTTGCTCCAACAACACGTCAATAATTTTTGGACCCACTCCTTCCAAATCAAAGGCTGCTGCAAAGTGGTAAAACCCTTCGCGAGTACGGCCAGGGCATACCGTATTGGTGCAAACATGCGCTGCCTCACCGGTTTTGCGAACCACCGGTGACTCACACACCGGACACACCTTTGGCCAGTGGAAGGCCTTTTCCTTTCCAGTCCGCAACTTGGGTAACACTTTAACCACTTCTGGAATAATATCTCCGGCTTTACGAATCACCACCGTGTCCCCTATTTTTACTCCTAGATCGTTTATTCTATCTTCATTATGAAGTGTGGCTCGGCTCACGGTTGTCCCGGCAACCAACACCGGCTTCAACACAGCCACCGGAGTGAGGACGCCGGTACGACCAACCTGCAACTGAATATTTTCTAATACTGTGGTAGCTTCCTCTGCAGAAAACTTAAAGGCTGTGGCTCCACGTGGCGCCTTGCCAACTACACCCAACTGCTTGAATGCGGCTAAGCTATTCACATTCAACACCATTCCATCAATCCAGTATGGAAGACGTGGGCGAAGTTTCTGGATATGTGAGTAGTATTCCATCACCTGGGAGATGGAACTGCAAACTTTGTAGTTTGGGTTTATGGGCACACCCAACGCTTTGGCAATCAAATGCGCCTCCTCATGGGTGTTCTGTCCAAAGTCGCTTATCAAGTCATAGGCAAAAAAAGATAGTCCTCGCTTGGCCACTAAACGCGGGTCCAACTGCCGGATACTCCCAGCCGCAAAGTTACGTGGGTTGGCAAAGGTGGACAAGCCTTGTTTGACCTGCGCTGTGTTTAGTTTTTCAAACTGGGCCAAGGGCATAAACACTTCACCCCGAATCTCAATCCGCCGAGGAATGTTTTTCCTAAATTTAACCGGCAGCCGTTCTAGCTCTAAACGCAACGGCACCGCCTCTATAGTTCTCACATTGGCGGTCACATCCTCTCCCACTGCACCATTCCCGCGGGTGGCTGCCGTGACCAACCTTCCCTCTTCATACACCAAACTCACAGCCAACCCGTCCATTTTCACTTCCGCCATAAACTCTAAAACGCGTCCCTCAGATTCAGGCAACAACTTTTTGATTCGCTCTACCCAGGCCTGTAGCTCCTGTTCAGAAAACACATCGTTCAAAGACAACAACGGCGTCTGGTGTGCCACTTTCCTAAATCCAGGCAACGGCTTTCCGGCTACGCGCTGGGTTGGACTGTCCGCGGTAATCAACTCCGGAAATTCCTGTTCAAGCTGGTCCAATTCATGCTTTAATGAATCCAGTGCCGCCTCAGAAATTTCCAGATTATTCAAAACATGGTATTGATACCGGTACCGGTCAACCTCAGCCCGCAACTTCTTAATTCGCTGTTCCGCTTGCGCTTTTGTCATGACACTTAAATCGATTTTCCTCAAAATTAGTCTAGTTGTGCTTCTGTTGGCCGCTTTGCTCTCGGCCGGCTTTCTGTTTAGGTATTATCAAGCACAAACCAAAGCGAATCAAGCCACCCTAAAAATTGCCGTGATTGGGGACCATGAAGGCATCAATCCCACTTTTGAACACATATTGACTGAGCTAGAATCTCAACATGTGGACTTACTGGTGGACGTAGCGGACCTCACCAATAGCGGAGAGCGGGCGGAGATGGAATCAGTGCTTGCGCGCCTGGCTCAGGAGCCATACCGCGTGGAAGTAGTGGTGGGAAATAATGACTTGGGTCCGGGGAATGCTCCAGACGACGCCACGTTTAAAGAACTGGTGCGCAACCCAACCTATACCAGCTTTGATTTGGAGCAGGTGCATGTGGTATTGCTAGATAACGCCAACCGGCGAGTTGGATTTTCTGCTGAGGAGTTAGCTTGGCTGGAAGCTGATCTTGCGGCCAACGCCCAGCCAGTCGTGTTGTTATTTATGCACCGGCCGGTGGATGTTCCGTTTGAACAATTGGTAGGTACGGATGAAACTAAACAGAGTCGCGCCAGCAACGAACACTTTGTGGAGTTGATTCAACGTTTTGAAGTTGATTATGTATTCACCGGCCACTTGGAAACATTTTTAGAGTACAGCTTGGGAGACGTACCGTTGACAGTGACGGGTGGGGCGCACAACCGCCCGGATCAAAGCGGATTTGGTGTCAGCCTGCCCAGCACTCCCCACTACATCCTGATGACCGTACAAGGAAAAGAGGTTAAAGTTGAAAAAGTATCAGTAGAAGAGTAGTCTTAGTTTCATGTCTCGTTCAATCCGATTTACCCCCGGACAAATCCTGGCTTTTGGTCACACCAAACGTGGCCAAGAGATTATTTTCAGATTACCTCAAAAAGAAGATGTTCAAGCTCTGTGGAAATTTATCAACAAAATTGTGAAAGAAGACACCTACGTGTCTACCAGTGAACCCATTTCTCTCAAAGATGAGAAGGCTTTCTTGGATAGCCGGCTCAGCGGGCTCAAAACTCAACATGCTATCTATATCACGGCCTGGGTAGGCAAAGAGTTAGCCGGTGTATGCGGAATAGACCGCAAAGTTTCAGGACAACGGCGGACACCACATGTGGGTAAATTTGGAATTACCATCGCCAAAAAGTTTCGAGCGCAAGGCGTAGGCAAACAAATTAGCTTAGTCGCTCTGGAAGCCGCTCAAACTGGTATCCCGGGGTTAAAAATTATTGAACTCGAAGTATTTGGCACCAACGCGCCAGCTGTTGCTTTATACAAAAAATTGAGTTTCAAACAATACGGAAAACTACCAAAAGGATTACTCTACAAAGGCAAATACATGGATGAAATTTTCATGTACAAAAACGTCTAATCTTCCAGAAGTCAGTGTTGCCTCAAAGTCTCCTCCTGTGTTCCACTACTCTCACATCCACAGTATGAGCTATCTCATGGTGTTGCGTGCATAAGGGAGCAAGAAACAAGGGATTGTGACTGGGGGTAAGTCCAAACCGTCTGGTATGATGTATGTTAATGACCTTGTTTGTGCAGTGTTCTTGAGCACATTTCTCGCCATATTCTTGTTTGAGTAGGCGTTTAATCTTCTGAGGGATATAGCGGGAAGGCAGAATGCCTTCTTTTTTGTTCTCCTTTTCCTTCAATTCCTGAGCTAGGGTTTGTTTCTCCTGTTGAATCCTCTGTTCACGTTGATTTAAGAACTCTTCCATGAGTTGATTCAGGTCTAACCCTGTATTGCGTAAACTCAAGAGCCTTTGCTTGATATGTGGTGACAACCCTAACTCCTCAAACTGTTCAACTTTCTCAGTTTTGTTGGGTTTTTTGGTCTGCACGTGCAGACGTTTGGTGTCTTGG
>CAYIMB010000032.1:0-10914 GCA_964364425.1 uncultured Gammaproteobacteria bacterium | reverse complement strand
CTGTCCGGTAAAACCGTTGAAGTCAAAAATACAGATGCGGAAGGAAGAATTATCTTAGCTGACGCATTAACCTACGTGAAACGCTTCAAACCAAAATTAGTAGTTGATGTGGCCACCCTCACCGGATCAGCCTGGGTGGCGCTTGGGTACCGGGCTTCAGCTCTGTTTACGACTGACGACTCCTTGGCTCATGCCTTTGAACACCTCGCAGAAGAAAGTGGCGACTACCTGTGGCGCATGCCGCTGTGGGATGAGTATGCCTCTGAGGTCAAAGGGACATTTGGAGATATTCAAAACACCGGAAAATACAAGGTCGGCGGTTCCATCACAGCGGCCCATTTCTTGAAAGTGTTTGCAGATGGATACCCTTGGGTCCACATAGACATGGCCCCAACCATGGAGACCATAGACGATATGTTCCTCTCCCGCGGCGCATCCGGTGCCACGGTTCGTCTACTGGTCCATCTCTTAAGAACTTCAGCCAAATAAAATCTATGCATGAAGTAGTGATGTCTCAACCAGGTCGATTTTCAAAAGTTCTTTTTACCTTATTTTTTGTTTTACTCGCCATGTTGGTTGTTTCTCTCCCCATCATTCAAGTTTGGCTTCCCTTTGTTCCGGACACGGAAGATCCGGCCTACACCTATTACGCTATGTTACGCTGGCTAGGCTTAACCTTGTATAGCCTGATTTTCCTGCAACTCATGAGCGGCGGTTTCCGCCGACCCCTGAACAAATTCCTCCATCCCGTATGGCATCACCGCTGGCATATCACACTTGGTTTCTTGGTGATTGTCTTCGCCTTAGCCCACCCGGCATTTCTCTACCTGTCCAACAAGCTGATCTATGGGTCATATATCTATCTGGAAAACGGTTCCCGCTTTAATACGGGCCTGTTGTTAGGTTACCTGCAAGAGGCTCTGATTTTTAGTGGCGTTCTAGCCGCCATTCTGATGAATTTTTTCAAACGCTGGATGCCTTTTTGGAGGAAGATTCATTGGCTCATGTATGTGGCCTTTTTCTCTGCCACAGTGCATGCCTACATCTTGGGGTCAGATATGAACACCGGTTGGTATGGAGTGGTCCGTTGGATCATGGTAGGCTTGGTGGTTGCGGCTGTGGGCTGGAGAATCTACGAATACAATCTTTTACGTAAAGGTAGAACATGAAGATGCGTACTTCACAAAAGTAACAGAAAAGCGTATACTAGACACAAATTGAGTTCTTAATTAGTTATTTTATGGGAAAAAAATCACACTTGGCCCCCAAGCTACTTGTGGGTGCGGGAGCGGTTGCCGCATTAGCTACGGGAGCTGTCTTGTTCTTCACTAAAACAAAACCGGGTAAAGCGGCGGCCAAGAACGCCAAACAAGCGGCAGCCGAATTATCCAAAAAAATTACGCTGGAATTACGCAAGACCAAAAAGTTGACCAAGGAAATGTATGAGGAGGTAATTGAAGATGCAGTGAAAGAATATGCCCAAAAAAAGAAACTGGCTAAAAATGTGAGTGCCGAACTGCGCCAGGAGTTAAAAAATGAGTGGAAAACGGTGAAGCGTGAAATTAAAAAATAATTCCGGATCCAAACTCCTTGGGTCATTTTCCGGCATCGTCTACGCACACCTTGGACGAGGGAAAAAAATGGGGTACCCCACAGCTAATGTGAGATTATCTCAGCCGTTCAGGCATGGGGTGTATATAAGTAGGGCACTGGTGGACCAGACGTGGCACCCAAGTCTGACCTTTGTTGGAATTCCTTCTACCTTTGCTACTGATACGGAGGAACGGGCAGAAACTCATATTTTGGAAGGGGATTTTGATCTGGTAGGGAAAGAATTGCGTGTTGAATTACTTCAATTTGTCAGGAATAATAAAAAATTTGATAATCCAGATGAACTCATTCACGCTATTCAACAGGATGTGTTACTGGCCAAGTCTTTTTTTGTTGCATAAAAGGAAGTGCGTCTGCCGGAAGTCCTCGTTCAGCCAGCTTCTCTTCCACAACCCGTTCCACGGTGTCTACCAACACCTTAGTTTGGTAATCAACCTCTAAATTCACCTGATCCGCCACTTGCTTAAATCCAAATGTGGTTACACGTAAGGTCTCCGGGATAAACCAGACTTTAAAA
This sequence comes from uncultured Gammaproteobacteria bacterium, assembly GCA_964364425.1. Classification (GTDB taxonomy): domain Bacteria; phylum Patescibacteriota; class Patescibacteriia; order UBA9570; family JBBTWU01; genus JBBTWU01. The sequence goes on along the minus strand of CAYIMB010000032.1, from coordinate 8,786 downwards.
GTTCCTTTTTTTTGGTCAGCATCTACTACGGTCAAACTTGCACCATCTAAAGCAATAAACCCTTTGTTAAAAATATACTTCATTAATGCCCGTGATGGTTGAAAAGTAACCACATGATTATTTTGAGGTCGTTCAATCTTAATGATCTCAGCCATGCCATCAACATGCCCAGAAATAACGTGGCCACCTACTTCAACTCCCTCAGTCGCAGAACGCTCAAGGTTGACCTTTCTCCCTACAAACAGACCGCCCAATGTGGTTTTAACCAGAGTCTCCTGCATGGCGTCAAACCATACTCCGTCACCTTGTTGGTCAACCACGGTAACACAGGCGCCGTCTACGGATACGCTAGCACCGTGTTTCAGATCTAAGAGGAGGGAAGGGGGAAATTTGACTGAAAATCTAACTAATCCAGGCTCAGATTGTACCTGAGTCACAGGCATACAGGCTTGGATAATCCCGGTATACATGCCGCCAGTCTACATTATTTCAGCGGCAAGGCAATAGTGAAAGTAGTTCCTTTTCCCTCCTCCGATTCAAAGAAAATTTTACCATCATGTTTATCCACAATATCTTTCACTATAGTTAAGCCTAATCCACTGCCTTCTGTTTCCACTTTCACCACATTCTTCCCGCGAAAGAATTTTTCAAACACCCGGTGTTGCTGATCTTTAGGGATGCCATACCCTTGATCGCTAACAGTAATGTACATTTCTGAGCCCACCTGAGCGGCCCCAACCATTACTGCTTTACCTGCAGGTGAATATTTAATGGCATTGTCCACCAGGTTATGAATGGCGGATTTTATTTTTTCACTATCCACTTTCACTTGTGGTAACTTCTTTTTTGGAGCAGAAACTTTGATTTGCACTTTCTTGTATTCAGCATTTGGAGCTAACGTGGTTACCACGTCCTGAATTAAAGTCAAAATATCCTTAGATTCTTTTTGAAATTTTGCTTTGGCTTCTTCCAGCTGAGATAAGTCCAGTAGGCCATTAATGACTTTGATCATACGGTCGGCGTTTTCTACACCGTTCTTCAAATGATGTTTTAATTCATCACTCACTTCACCTAGGTCTCCTTCCACCGCCATACTCATGACCCATTTGATTCCAGACATAGGTGTGCGAAGCTGATGAGCCGCTACAGAAATAAATTCTGTTTTATTCCGGTCTAATTCTTTAGTTTTTTCCAATTCTACTTCTAAAGACTGTTTAGTCTGTAAAATATCATGCCCCATAGTGTTAAAAGTCTCCGCAAATAAACCAAGCTCATCTCGTCTATGGAGATTGACTGGAATAAAAGTGCCTTCACCGAATTGTTTGGCGGCCAAGGTTAATGCCTCAATTGGCTTAGTGATGTAGTTGGCTAGAAAATACAGCAAGAAGACCACAATAAACACAGCCACCGCCAATGCTATATATAAGTACAACTGAATCTGATTAGCAGTTTGTTGAATATCAGTCGATAGTTGAATAACTTGTTGTTGAATTTTCCCCGTCACTTCTGCTTCTAAAAATTGAGTAAATTCTCCACGTTGCGTGGCTAATTCATCTAAGGCCTGAGCAACTGTTTCAGGCGCACTGTTGTTTTCAACCACACTAATCACGTTTTCCGATGCGTTATTAACCTCATTAATATGATTGTTGAAGGCGGCAATAAAAGTAAAATCCTGTTCAGTCTGGCTGGTTTTAAAGAAATCAATCTCAGCTGATACCGTTTGTCGAATAGCAGTTTGGTAGGTTGTTTTTGCTTGGGGATCTTTGGTCGAGGCAAATTCGTACACCGCCAACACCGCAATATGCAGGTTATCCTTAATGCTGCCCACGGCTACCAAAGAAGGGAACGCGTAGTCTTGGATGGATTTAAATTGTCTGGCGCTGTCTTGGGCCGTACTCCAGGCAAAGAAAAAAGCGTTGACTATCAAAACCAATAAAACGGAAAAAATAAACAACAACTTATACCGCAACTTCATATCGCGGAAAAAACTATACGATTGACGGGATTGTTGTTTGGTTTGGCTTTTGGCTGCCACGGTCCCTCCAAATGGTTAAAATCTTTAATATAGTATACACTGATATCAGAATAACCAAAATGAAAGGGGGTGAGATCATGAGAAAATCGATTTTCATTGGAGCCCTGGCCTTGCCACTGCTTGGAGCAAGTTGTTTTAATTTGCAAGCTTCTGTCACCGACAAGCTGGCTGAACAAGCAACGGAAAAAGTCTTGGAAGGTGTCACCGGAACCAAGGATGTAGAAATTAATGGTGACGAAGTCTCTATTGTAGGAGATGACGGCCAAACCATAAATATTGGATCCAACCAGTTACCGGAAGATTTTCCTCAGGCCGTTCCGCTCTATTCAGGAGCTACAGTCCAGTCCTCATTTAGCACCGGAAGTGGGGAGGAAGGTGTTTGGACCGTGACCTTTTCCTCAACTGATTCTGTGGCTACAGTCAACAACTTCTTCAAAGATGCCTTAGCTGATAATGGTTGGGAAACAACCTACTCATATTCTTTGGATGAAAGTTATGGCTACACTGCAGAACGGGCAGACCTTGCAGTCACCGTGACTGTTTCGGCAGGCGACGAGAACGGGACAAGCATATTTATTAGCGTGAGTAAAGAATCCACGGTTACACCAGAAGAATGAACTGACCAGACCTTAAACGTTCTAGATAAGCCCTCGACTGGTGCGTCTAGAACGTTTTTGGTATACTGTGTGAGTCAATTTAAAATCAGAATATATGGCCAACGAACCTATAGATATTTTCTCACAAGCTGAACCATCCGCCGGACCCTTACCGAAAGCTCCAGCATTGGCCGGGGGACAGATGCCAACGACTCCGGGAGTGGGTCCTCAGCCAACCAGTCAACCTACACCAATTCCAACAGCCCAACAACAAGCCTTAAGTGCTGTTGAGGAGCAAGAATTATTTGGACAAGACAAAATGTCCGGCAAGCAAATTGCAGTTGTCATTATAGTCGGTGTGATAGTGCTAGCCGCCTTAGGCGGAGGAGGATTTTTTGTCTACCGCGGACTCACCTCTACAAACACGAATGAAATGGTAAACACTAACACCATAACCAATACAAATACTGGGGTAAATCGAAACCAAAATACGAATACAGTCAATACAAACGTGGTTGTGCCTCCAGTCAATACAAATATTCCAGTCAACACCAACGGACCGGTCGTCAACACGAACATTCCCACAAACACCAATACCACAACTAACACCAACGGATCGGCTGACCCGGATGATGACGGTTTGACTAACAAAGAAGAAACAACTTACGGCACCGACTCCAATAATCCAGATTCAGATAGCGACGGATACTTAGATGGTGATGAAGTACAAAATGGGTATAATCCATTGGGTCCTGGAAAATTATAAATCGATTTGCTTTAGTGGGCTGGTATTTTTTTTGTTGGCAGTTACACCAACCCAGGCGGTTGTCCGCGTCCACTTAGATGAAGAAACGGTAGCCAAAGGGTATACCGTCAGTCTTCCAAATGAATATTTTTCCCTGGGTGTTCCGGCCGGGCTGTTGACGGAAGAAACGCTGGTGACTCTAAAGCGTCCAGCCAAAGCCGACCGAGCCGGCTTAAACTCTCTGCTTGAGCCGGAGTGGGAACGTACAGGGAAGCTGAGGACCTACAATCTCAGCATGGCTCAACCACATGTGTTGGATCAATCAATTTGGGTCACTCTCCATATCCCAGCCGACCCAACCAGTGACTACCTGGTGGCTTTCTTTGACCGAGAATCCAACACCTGGAAAGAAATTCCTTCCACTGTAGATTGGTTTGGGCAACAGATCACCGCCGCCTTACCCTTTCCATACGCCACCGTAGGCGTGTTTTCCCTACCTCATGTTGGTCCCATTCAAGACGCTGATTTTCAGTCTGTAGAATCAACCTTGGGCAACCTATCTGCTGCTTCAGTTATGGTCATGGACCAAGAAACCGGGGAAATTTTATATGCCAAAGAAGCGAATGCTGTCCGGCCTATTGCCTCCATGACTAAGGTGGCCACCACTTGGTTAGCCCTGACCTATGCAGACGACTGGGGTCAGATAATTACGTATGACGACAGTTGGTCGCGTGAAGGGGCGGCCTTACGAGTTGTTGATGGTGAGACTCTGACGGTGGAAGATGTGTTGTATACCACGTTAATTGGTTCGGCTAATAACACCGCCGTGGCGCTGGCCAATATTTTCACTGATCAATCCACCTTTGTGGGAGAAATGAATACGTTGGCAGATAACTTAGGATTAGACTTTACCCAATTTGTGGAACCTTCCGGATTGGATGCAGGCAATGTATCAACCGCCTATGAATATGCTGTGTTGTCCAAGGCGGCCTTTGAAAACTTTGACATGCTCAAACTGGCCACCACCAAAGCCTACACGTTCAACTCTTCAGCCACGGGAACTCACAACATTAAAACCACCAATGCGTTGTTACATTCTGATTTGTATCTCACCGGTGGTAAAACCGGTTACACAGAGGAAGCTGGATATTGCTTAATGATTCTGGCAAAAAATGATGCTGACCATCAAGTGATTGTGGTGGTGATGGGCGAACCTACTTCCTCAAGCAGATTCACGGAAACATACGCTTTAACTCAATGGGCGTTTGAAAATTACACCTGGAATTGACGCCTCTCCCAGACGGTCTTAGGATAGCTATATGAAGAGCTGGAACCGCCGATTTTTTCTCCCTAGTCTATTACTCTCTTGTATTGTTATTTCTGGAGCAGTCTTAGCGCAACCAACAAGCCAGACAATTGAAGAAGAGACCACAGTTGTCTTTTTACCTGAGACGGCAGACAGACTAGCCGCGCTTACGATTCTGGAGAAAATCGAACCAACAGTTGAGGCAACACCCCAGGAGAGTAACCAACCTGAGCCTCTTCCTACTTCACCTGCTCCGACTACGAAATCCGCAGCAGTTCCTACGGAAACAACGCCGGCAACCATAACGGTAACACTAGTCATTCAAGGTCCGGGTATTTCTACATCTGGCAAGCTGAGCCTTGAGGATGGTGCGACCGTTTACCAAGTTTTAAAACAGGGGAGTAAGCAGCTTGACTTTTCACTCAAAACATCACACCATAGTTCGCTCGGCATCTTTGTGGAGGGGATTGCTGGAGTCATGAATAATCCAAAAGCAAACGCCTACTGGCTCTATTACGTGAATGGGCAATTTGCCTCACGCGGAGTCTCTTTACAAACCGTCCAGGAGGGGGACACCATAACTTGGTCATATGAATAAATTAAGTTCGATTTTCCTCAGTGCCCTGGCCGCTGTTCCATTTTTCATGCCTGCCCCTAGCATGGCCGCGGACAGTGTAACTGCCCATCTTTGGATCCAGACCAATGAAGGTGATCTCTATACTGGTTGGGTCAGCGTGGAGGATGGTTGCTCTGTCAAGGATTCAGACGACGTAAAACATACCTTTGATTCAGCCGTTGTACTGTGTGCCTTAGATGCCTACGCAGAACAAGAAGGAAAAACCTTAGATTTGGTTAATTCAAGTTATGGATTATATCTGAGCGGAATTGGCAAGCATGACCAAGATGTGGGGCAAGGATGGTATTGGCTCTACCGCGTGAATAATGTGAGTCCAGCCGTAGGATTAGATGCGTACGAGCTGGCGGATGGTGACGAAATCTTTCTAAAACTTGGCGCTTGGCCATCTGCTCCGGTTACAGTTTCAGTAGATACCGTTGACCTGCTTAAAGGAGGGGATGTCACAGCCACCGTAACTGCCTTTGATGATGCTACGGAAACGTTCTTGCCTTTAGATGAAGCGGTAGTGTATGTAGGAAAATCAGACTACAAAACGTACACCACTGACAAAAATGGAAGTGTGACCTTTGGTGTAAAGTCCACCGGTGACTATAATATTTTTGCCACCAAGACTGATTACGCTACGAGTGAAGTAACTCATGTGCGGGTCAGAACGGAAAATGAAATAAAAGAATTAGTTGATAGAACTGAACGAAAACGTTTGCTTACGTCAGCTTTAAATTGGTTGGGCGGACAGATGGATGAAGAAGGTGTTGTGGATTCTATTGGTATTACCGAATGGGTAGTCATGGCCTACGCTCGGGCGGGAGAACTAGCTCCAAAAGCTATGCGTCAGGCTGTGAAGTCTTATGATCCGGACATTTCTTCTGCGACGGATCTGGAACGCCATATTTTGGCCTTGGAAGCAGTCTATGCCAACCCACATAATCAAAACGGGGAAAATTATGTACAACAACTCTATAATAATCACGTGCATGACGGACAAATAGGGGATGAGGATTACTTAAATGATGATATTTGGGGATTGATAGCTCTACTCAGTGCCGGTCAAGATGTAAATTCTAAAGAACTCAAAGACATTACGCGTTTCATTCTGGATCATCAACTTGAAGATGGAAGTTTTAGTTACTCCACTTCTTTGGATGAAGGCGATGCGGATACAACAGCCGCGGCTTTACGTGCCTTAAAACTGGCTAAAAAAAAAGAGAGTGTGGTCAACCTTTCCGTAGGCATTTCAAACGCCAAAATGTTCCTAGAATCAGTTCAGCGCATGGATGGTGGTTTTGCGTATGATGCTGCAACCATTGATTCCAACTCTGCCACCACAGCCTGGGTGACCTTGGCCTTGAGCAAACCATCAAGCTGGAAAGTAAACAAACGCCATCCTTGGACCTACTTGTCTTGGTCCGCTCAAGGTGATGGTTCATTTGCTTGGATTGTAGGGCTAGATGGTGATAGTTTGACCACAGCATATGTGGCTGAAGCCTTAGCCAAATCCTTGGAGTAAACATGGTCAAAAAGCGCGTTATGGTTGGAATGAGCGGCGGAGTTGATAGCTCCGTCGCTGCGCTTTTACTCAAGAAAAAAGGGTATGAGGTGATTGGAGTATTCATGAAAAACTGGACGCATGAGCAAGACACCAAGGCTTGCCCTTGGGAGGACGATTACAAAGACATGCGTATGGTGTGTGAACAACTTGAAATACCATACTACACCTTTAACTTTGAACAAGAATACCGCGACCGGGTATTTGCTTACTTTCTGAAAGAATATAAAACGGGCAGGACCCCTAACCCGGACGTCATGTGCAACACTGAAATTAAATTCCGTGTATTTCTGGAACGGGCACAAGAACTCAAAGCAGATTTTATTGCGACCGGTCATTACGCCCGTACCAAAAAAGTCGGCAAGACAGTTCACTTACTCAAAGGTAAAGACGAAAACAAAGATCAAACCTATTTCATTCACCATCTTGCGCAAGATCAGCTCAAACGAATTTTATTCCCCATTGGTCACCTACCAAAACCTCAGGTGAGACAAATTGCGGAAAATGCTGGGTTAGTGGTAGCTAAGAAACCAGACAGCCAAGGAATTTGTTTTATTGGGAAAGTTGACTTTCGGGATTTTTTAGCACAATATATTCCAAAAAAATCAGGCAATATTCAAACTGTAGAGGGTCAAGTTTTGGGTACACACATAGGCTTGCCGTTTTACACTATTGGGCAGCGGGAGGGTTTGGGCATTGGTGGCACTGGTCCATATTTTGTGGTGGAAAAACAGATAAAAACGAATACCTTGATTGTGGCCCAAGGAGAACATCATCCGGCATTATTTGCCAAAGGCTTGTTAGCCATAAACGTTCACTGGATCAGCGGGAAGGAACCAAAAAAACTGAACATGAAGGCAAAAATTCGGTATCGCACACCAGATCAAAGCTGCAAACTTGTTTCAACTGGAAAAAATTCATATAAAGTCTACTTTACACAGGCTCAACGCGCCATTGCCCCCGGTCAATTTGTAGTCTTCTACTCAGGCCAAGACTGCTTGGGCGGAGGAGTGATTCAAAAGGCTCTAACTTGATCCTCTGAGCCACATCTTGTAGAGTAAGCCTATGAAATTACAAGAAATCAGGCAGAAATACTTAGATTTTTTTAAGCGCCAAGGACATGTTATTTTGCCCTCAGCTTCTTTAGTTCCAGAAAATGATCCAACCACCTTATTTACTGGCTCTGGAATGCAACCCATGATTCCGTATTTATTAGGTGAAAAACATCCACAGGGAACACGTTTGGCCGATTCTCAAAAATGTTTTCGCTCAGGTGACATTGAAGAGGTAGGGGATAATCGTCATACCACTTTTTTTGAAATGTTAGGCAATTGGTCTCTTGGCGACTATTTTAAACAAGAACAGATCTCATGGATGTTTAAATTTTTAATCCAAGAACTTGGATTAAACCCTAACAAACTCTACGTCACCGTCTTCAGAGGTAACCCTGACTTGAACCTTCCGCGGGACGAAGAATCTGCTGAGTTGTGGAAAAAATTATTTGCGACTCAACAGATCAACGCTAAGATAGTCGATTTTCCCGAGCGGGATGGCTTGCAAGACGGTCGGATTTTTTACTACTCTGAATCTAAAAACTGGTGGTCACGCGCTGGGACACCAAATAATATGCCAGTTGGCGAGCCAGGTGGCCCAGACACAGAAATGTTCTGGGACTTTGGACTGGAACTCGGTTTACATGAACAATCTCAATGGAAAAATGAACCGTGCCATGTGAACTGTGATTGCGGACGGTTTGCAGAAATTGGCAACAATGTGTTCATGCAATACATGAAAAAAGAGTCTGGATTTGAGCTATTACCTAAACAAAACGTTGATTTTGGTGGGGGTTTAGAACGTTTAGCCACGGCTACTCTAGATAATCCTGATATGTTCGCTATTGATGTATTTGATCAAGCCCGTC
>CAYIMB010000031.1:0-14483 GCA_964364425.1 uncultured Gammaproteobacteria bacterium | reverse complement strand
AGGGCTTTGGGAACATTATTATATACTCTACCTTAGGGGAAAAACAATGCCCACATCAAAACCGTTTGACTTATACTGATTTCCATGGCTTAATTTCCGCACTTTTTAACTTTCCTGTCATGCAAATTCTGGTCACCGGCGGTGCCGGATTTATTGGCTCTCATGTGGTTGATGCTCTCCTGGCCCAAGATCACCAAGTGGTGATAGTGGACAACTTTAATGCTGCCTATCCGCCTGAGTTTAAACGGTCTAATGTAAATCGATTTGGTACACAAATAAACCTTCACGAAGCTGATATTTCCAAACCCGAAGTTATGGACGCATTAGTCAGGCGCTACCGACCTCAGCAAATCATCCACCTGGCCGCCCGTTCCGGAGTCAGAGCTTCTCAATTAATTCCAAATGAATATATACAATCAAATATTGTTGGCACGGCCAACGTTCTGAAAGCAGCTTCAGATTTTGGAGTAAGACGTGTCATCATTTCTTCAAGTTCTCAAGTCTATGGGAACATTCAGCCACCTTTTTCTGAAGAAGCAATTCTAGGCAAGCCTTTGTCTGTCTATGCTGCAACAAAACAATCTTTAGAAACCTTGGTCCAACAATATGTTGCTCATGGTTTACCAGTCACCATGTTCCGGTTTTTTACGGTATATGGAGAGCGTGGCCGACCAGACATGGCGCCGTACATATTTACTCAAGCCTTGTTTCAACAACAACCCATCACCTTATTTGGAGACGGTTCCCAGCTGCGTGACTTTACTTATGTTAAAGACATTGTGGATGGGATCCTGCGTGCGGTGATTGCCCCCATTGCATACCCAGTAATGAATCTAGGCCATAACCAACCAGTAAAATTAATTGATTTTATTCAGACACTTGAACGACTCACGGGTAAAACTGCGCAACTTATATTTGCTCCAGCCAGAACAGAAGAAATGCCTGTCACCTGGGCCAATATTTTCAGAGCGAAACAATACTTAGGCTGGGAACCAACCACTTCACTAGACGTGGGATTGGAACAGTTTGTAGACTGGTTTAAACGGGAACGAGCTTAGGCTCCTGATATATGAAAATATCTGTCATCATCCCCGTCTTTAATGAAGCGGCTTCCCTCAAGGAGCTCCATGAACGCTTGCTCACCATCTTCAAGACTCAACCGTATGAAGTAGAGTTTATTTTTATCAATGACGGAAGCTTTGATAACTCCCTTGAGGTGTTACACTCCATGCATCCAGTGCGGGTAGTAGAATTCAGAAAAAACTTTGGACAAACTGCGGCCCTAGATGCTGGTTTTAAGGCAGCCACGGGTGAAATCATTGTCAGCCTAGACGCGGACTTACAAAACCCCCCAGAAGAAATTCCCAAGCTGCTGGAAGAAATGAACAAGGGCTGGGATGTAGTGTCAGGCTGGCGCGCTGAACGGCATGACACTCCATTAAAACGATTTATCTCACGCGGGGCCTTTGGTCTCCGCCAAATGATTTTGCATGACAAAATCCATGACTCAGGCTGTACGCTTAAGGCCTACCGTAAAGAGTGCTTTGAGGACTTGGACTTATTTGGCGAACTGCACCGGTTTATCCCAGCCATCCTGATGTGGCAAGGATACCGCGTAACTGAGGTCAAAGTCTCTCACGCTCAACGCCAACACGGTTCTTCCCATTACACTTGGCGCCGTATTTTACGTGGCTTAGTTGATATGGTAGGTATTTGGTTTTGGAGAAAATATGTAAACCGACCTTTACATTTATTTGGAATTTCTGGAATTCTGGTGTTCTTGTTGGGCTTTGGTTTAGGTATAGCCTTGGCCGTCTTGCGCATCATGCACCTCATTTCTCTTCAAACTACTATTTGGCCTCTAGTTTCCCTCTTCCTCATATTAGCCGGAATTCAACTCTTTGTATCTGGACTGCTGGCTGACATTTTAGTGAAGCAATACTTCTCCCATGGCCGTAAACCCTATTCCATTCGTAAGACTTGGGAGCAATAAGCCTATGCATGTACTCATGCTGAACTACGAATACCCTCCGCTGGGAGGCGGTGGCGGTGTGGCTACGCAAACGCTTATTCATTCTTTGGCCGCCAAAGGGACAGAGGTGACCCTGGTGACTTCTAGTCCAAGCACAGAACGGATAGAGGAACACCCCAGCCAACATCTGACCATTATCCGCTTACCAGTTGCTGGCAGACAAGCCAGACCAGTTGCGTCACTCAGTTCTCTTATATCTTACCTTCGCGCGACTATACGCTGGGGTAAAGAACAACAGCATCCGCCATTCAGCCTGGTGCACAGTCAGTTTGCTGTTCCAACCGGGATTGCCGGACAACACTTAGCGCAAACGTGGAACCTTCCCCACCTGGTGACCGTGCATGGCTTTGACATTCATGACCCCACCCGGGCCATTTCCGCCGACCGCTTTCCTCCGGTACATTGGGTGGTACAAAGAGTTCTAGGCTCAGCCCAAGCCGTGACTACCCAGTCCAGGGACATTGCCCGCAGAACTCGTCAGGGATACAACCTGAAGCGCGACCTCACCATCATTCCGCTTGGCATTCCAAAGGTGAACATTCCGCTGGGACCAAAGCCAGACACTCTGCCTGATGGGTTTGTGCTAGTGGGTGTAGGCCGCCTAGTCACACGCAAAGGTTTTGACATAGCCATTTCTGCCTTACCCCTGCTCCCAGATGAAGTGAAACTGGTGATTATTGGTGATGGCCCAGAGAAAATCGATTTACAAAAATTATCTGAGATCAAGGGCGTGACTTCCCGCGTGCATTTTCTTGGTCCGACCTTTGATCAAGAAAAATGGAACGTCTTAGCCCACGCTCAAGCATATGTATTGCCTTCATTACATGAGGGGTTTAGTTTATCCACAGTGGAAGCCATGATGATGGGCTTGCCGGTGATAGCCAGCAACGTGGGTGGGCAAACGGATTACTTACAACCAGGTGTACACGCATTACTTATTCCTCCCAGCAATCCGGAGGCCCTAGCTGCAGCCGTGACACACCTTATGCAGCACCCTGAACTGTGTTCCAGGATGAAGCAGCATAACATTCGGTTGGCCAATCAACTCACAGACGAAAAAATGGCTGAACGTTATCAAGACTTGTATGCGCATCTTCTTCATCAGTAGTTTCCCCACACCGAATGATGGAGTAAGTGACTATACTCAGGACATCATGCACGCTTTGCTTCAGTCAGGGGCAGAAGTTTCTTCAGGTAAAATAGACCGCCCCTTTTCTGTCTTGTATCTGCGCGGTTGGTCAAGGCTGCTCAAGCAAATTCAAGATTTTTCCCCAGACGTGGTGCATGTTCAATACACGCCAACCAGCCTGGGCCTGGGTCTACAGATGGGTCTGCGTCGGCTACAAAAATTAAAAATTCCGGTAGTGCTTACCATACATGAAAAACCAGATTTTTTTATTGATCGGCTACCTAGAATTTTAGTCAAACCATATCTCCTGTGGGAAAAAAAGGTGTATAGCCTGGCTGCCGGATTAATTGTACATACTCAAGATCAATATATTGATGTGCGTATTCGGTATGATGTTCCTCCGGCTCATCTGCATGTTATTCCGCATTACATTCAGGATACTCCGGCTCAAGGCCAGACCACTGCTCTGCGTCTGGTTTCTTTAGGCAGAATTGTGCCTAAAAAACGTCTTGATTTGGTCATAGAAGCTGTGGCGGAGTTATGCCAAACATTCCCGGATTTGCGCTTGGTAGTGGTTGGCCAAGCACCAGACCGATACGCCACCTACGCAGAAAATCTCAAACACTTGGCAGAAAAACTTGGCGTGAGTTCACAAGTTGAATGGACCGGATACGTGAGCGAAAAAAACTTGCCACAAGTTTTGTCTACCCATGACCTAGCCGTTCTTCCCTACCTCATGGCCACACAGAGCGGCGCGGCTTTCAAGGTGTTGAGCCACAATGTGCCGCTGTTGACCAACAACCTCCCTGCCTTTGAGGAGCTGCTGAGTAAATTTTCAGTCGGCCTGTCCCGACCGCTCCATTCTGCCGTACAGATCACTCAGGCAGTCAAAGAAATCCTGGCCCACCCTGAATGGCCGGCCAAATGGCAAACAGAAATTCAGCGCTTGAAAAAGGAGCAATCACTTGATACCATAGCTCAGCTTCACCTTAAGCTCTACACCAGCCTATGTCAGAACACGTCGGAATAGTCATTTTAAACTGGAATGGTCTAGAAAACACCCGGCGTTGCTTATTATCCGTGCTCAAAATTGCACAATCGGCCATTTCTGTGGTGGTGATTGATAACGGATCTAAAAATGACGAAGCTAGTCAGCTGGAACGTGAATTTGTGGGGAAAATTACGCTCGTGAGGAATCCGGAAAACTTAGGCTACACCAAAGCCTCCAACCAAGGGATCCAATGGTGCTTAGACCGGAAAGTAGACTACGTGTGTTTGCTCAACAATGATTCCCACGTGGAGCCAGACTTTTTGGAGAAATTGTTACAGGTAGCCAGAAAAAGTGAAAAAATTGGAATCCTCACTCCAAAAATTTTCTCCAGTGCCGACCCGGAACGTATTTGGCATACCGGCGGAACCGTTTCTCTGTGGACCGCTAAGACCAACGGCCTGTTGTTTGCAAACATAAAGAAGGAGCGTCCCTTTTACACTAAATTCGACTACTGCCCTGGAACAGCCGTCTTGATTCGGAGCCAGGTGATCCGTGACATAGGCCTGTTACCTGACATTTATTTTGCCTACATGGAAGATGTGGAGTACTGCCGCAAAGCCAAGCAAGCAGGTTGGTTTTTAGCTTACGTTCCCACCTCGCACGTCTGGCACAAAGGCTACGCCTCAACCGGCGGAGACCCATTTGCCGTGATTCCCCTCTTTCTACGCGTTAGAAACAGAATTCTGTTTATTCGGCGTAACGGCCGCTGGATTCACCGCAAAGTTTTTTTTGTGGCTCATATTATTTATTGCTTGATCATGACCGCCAGAGCTCTGGTTCCTCCTCAATTCGCTCTAGTTGACGCGATTGTCCGTGGGTTATATTCCGGCTACATTGACCAACGCCTCAGTTTAGAACGGCTACCGCTGGAACCAGAGGACATTGTCTAAAATTTCCACACCTGCAGCAACTCGGTTGAAAGTTCCTGATCTTTTTTGGCAAACTCTTTGAGTGTCTGCCGCAAATCTTTTGAAATAAATTTCAAGCGGTTGGTTTCCAGCACCACTACGCCATGTTGCGTGGTTAAAATCGATTTAAGTTCCTGCGGATCTAACAAAATAGCGGCACCAGCATAAATATCTTGGTTGTTTTCTGAATACGTCCGAATTTCTCCTTTGTGGGAAACCAGCCAGTAGTCCACGTGACCTAAATAGTAGTGGGCCGGGGCTGTGGGATGGGCAATCACCACGTCAGCCCGTAGACCAGCTACCCTGTTCCACTCTGGTTGATCTGCGTACACGGTTTGGGGTTGCAGTGTCGACCCGGGTACCATCAGAATGGCTATCAGCAAGATAAGGAGTACGGCCTTGGCCCAAACTCTTGTACGTTTTAAATCAAACCATGACCAAAACTGCTGAAAACTATATGCTCCCAGTATAAAAAACAAGGGCAGGATGTCATAGAAGTACCGAACGCGATAATTTGGTTCGTTAGGGTAAATTAACAGGTCAACAGAAATCAGCACTCCCCAAGTTAGTCCAATAATCACCTGTAACCCAGACCTTCCCTTCACCCACACCCAAGCTAGCACCATACCAACTAACCAGACCGGGTATTTTTTTAACAAATGTCTGAAGGGGACTAAGCGTAACTGCATGTTGGCAAATGGGTTGCGGTCAGTACCCACTAGGTATTGCCAGACGCCGGACACCACTTCCCACTGCCACTGGGCCACCAATAAGAGGACTACCACGGTCGCCAGACCAGCCCAGACCCTCAGCCTGTGCCCACGGGTTGACCACCATGTTCGTAACTCTTTCCGTCTATTCCATACAAACAGTCCAAGGAGAATAGGCAAGAGAATCACGGCGGACCGGTGTGCTAGCACAGCTAACAGGCCCAGTACGGATGTCCCTAACACACGTAACCAACTCCAGTGTTTTACCGTCCAGACGGCCGCCATAGCCGTAAGCAACACAAAAAACTGCTGCTCCTGGTACATGCGAGCTGAGTGGGCATAATAAATTCCCCACTCAGAAAAAGTGATACCAGCTGCAGCTAAGAAAGCCCACAGCTGAGAAAGTTTTAACTGCCTGGCCAAGATGTAGGTCAAAGGAATAGTTGCCGTTCCAAACACTACCATAGGCAATCTGGCAGCCCACTCACCCGAACCAAACACACCAACTGAGGCCGCTGTGGTGAGTGTCCCTAAAATATCTCGACCGTAATACAGCCCACTCGCCTGGATCACCGGCTGACCTACAGCCAACAAGCCTTGAGCAGCACTGAGCGTAATAGCCTCATCCACATCCAAAGAAATACTGTCTATCCCCCAAGCCCTGAGCGCCAAACCAACCAGCGTTAGCACCCCCAGCAGTCCCAGCCAAATCACGTGTTGATATTTTTTTACCATTGAAACACCTCAATGTTGGTTTTCTTTGTACCCTGCACCCGTTTCGTATGCTTGTATATAAACCGTTTCGCTTCATAACGTAAATGATACAGTTTATATTTTGGAATAATCACAAACCCGTGAGGAGACGACTGATACACTTCTTCCAATTCAGATTTTTTAAACTTTTTGTCTGTCTTCAAACTCACTAAGTTCAAATCACTTCTGGTCCAATAATAGGAATGGTTGCCTTGAATCAAAATAGTGTTGTTGTCTTCCGTGAGCTGTTGCTCTATCAGACTGTAGGCTAATTCAAAGTTATGAATCTGTGCATTTTTAGTCCTTTCATCTGCGCGGGCTCTTTGAAAAAACCCATTCGGATCTAAGCCGGGCCAAGACGGCACAGAGCCAATCAACGCAAATACGCTGCACAACGTAAGCATCACCAACCAGCGCGGCAACTTTCCAACTAACACCGGAAGACCAACCCAAATACTGCGTTCTAACCCAAACGCTACCGCAATTAAACTCAAGGGTAAGATAAATAAAATGTATTTTTTGGCCGCGTACCGGTCACCAATGAAGATAAAGAACGCGACAATTGGAAATACAGTACCTAATAATACCGCCATACCTTGATGTTTATATTTGATCCCAGCCCACACAGCTACGCCAACCAATGGCCAACCCACAAATCCCCAACGCATTTGATTAAACAAAAACAATCCATAATCCCAGTTCGGATTGGAGCGCAAAGTGAAAAACTGCACCGGTAAAATCGACTTACCCCAGATACCTATCCCAACTAAGGTTCCAACTACCGCTACTAGAATTCCTAGCAACAACAACCATTTTTTTCTGTCTGCTTTTTTGCGTAACCAACTGTCTATGGTGAACCACAGCACTACCCCGACTGCGCCAGCACCTAAAGCTAAGGCCGCTTCGTGCACCATGTAAGATAACCAAAAGGTCACTAGGGCTCCAGCTGTCCAAGCTGGATGAAAAATCCACCAGGTCGGTTTGTGTTTGAGAGATTCAACAACCAGGACAATAGTCAAGGTAACCAAGAACACAAATAAACTGTACATGCGGCAGGTGCGTGAGGCCCATATCAGGGATTGGTCAAACACTGCTAGTAAAGTAGCTAGGATACTGACCAAACGAGAATTTGTGGAGCGCCAAGCCAACCAAGCTATCAGGGGCAACAGCAGGACACCCCAGAAGACGCTCGGTAGACGTCCCGCAAATTCATTCACCCCAAACAGTTTGAAGCTCTGAGCCACTTGCCAGGTATAAATCCAAGCACGTTCATACTCTACGGTTGGCTGTTCTAACTGGAAATCCCATAATACATACTCACCTGTCTCTAAGTATCCTTGAGCCGCCTCCAAATGGAAAAACTCATCATTTTGAAAGTCATTCACCCCTAAATCCGCAAAGCGTAGCCAAAAACCAGCTAGCGTGAGGGCTAGGACGCCGGCCCAAAAACCCAGATTCTGCAGAGTTTTCTTTCTCATAGTTCCTTGCTACACTGAGCGTACAAAAACCTACCCTGATGGTCAATCATGTTATTTCGTAAAGTCTTCTTCAGCACGCTTTTTTTATTTATAGCGCGTTTGATTTTCAGAGCCCTCAACGCTGCTACCGTTATTTTTGTTGCTCGGTTTTTAGGTGCGGACAAATACGGGTATTTTGAAACTTCTTTGGCCATTGTGAACGTGCTGCTGGTATTCAACGACCTTGGGATGAGTACGCTGTTGGTTAAGGAAGCGTCCAGAGACAAAGAAAAATTGCCCGTATATTTTGGAAATACTCTACTGGTTGAATCAGTTCTGTCCGTGGTGCTCTTTGGTCTAATGATCCTCAGCGCATGGCTCCTGTACCATAATCCAGTAATCACTGAATTAGTGGCTTTGCTGGGTGCAGCGAATCTGATTTTTGAACATAGAAAAGTGTTCCGCGGTTCGTTGCGGGTGGTTTTCCGTATGACTTCCTTAGGTTGGGTAGAAATTTTGAATGGAGCAGCAAATTTTGGAATCCTGGTCCTCATCACTAAAATAACCGACCCGGAAACTGGATTGTTCCGTCTAGCTGAAGCGCAACTACTCATCAACCTGATCATTGTTGCTTTGTTTGGGGCCTACGCACTGCTAGTGGTTCGTCTCCGCCCAAAATTGGACACCGCTCAGATCAAACCTATGATCAAAGGTGCATATTTATTTTCTCTAACGCAGCTATTTACCATTTTATATTTTTCAATTGACCAAATTTTGATTTCAAAACTCAGACCAATTGAAGAAGTCGGTTGGTATTCGGCGCCGTTCAAAATTATTGTGTTTATGATCATGGTGCCGCAAATGATTTTTCAAGTCGTACAACCCATTATGTTCCGTTTGGCGGCTCAGGATATTGAAAGGTACAAACGTATTCACTTTACGTTGATGCGGTATCTCACCGCCTTTGGGTTGCCTATTGGGGCTATATGCATTATCTATGCAAATCAGTTGGTGCTGTGGTTTTTTGGAGATCGATTTGCCCAAAGTGCACTCCCCCTCCGCTGGTTTGGGGCCTTTATCATGGTCTACTTTATTGCTTCAGCCGCCGAATATTCACTCACCAGTTTAGATAAACAAAAAACAAAAGTAATCATCCAAGTTATTGCGGTGGTGGCCAATGGCATTTTGGACGTGTTCCTTATTATTCATTACGGGTTTTTTGGTGCGGCCATTGCAACCTTCATTGTTGAAGTGTTTTTAGCCGGAGGTTTTATTGCAGCCGATCTGAAAGCCTTAAAAGAACGAGGCTCTCAAGTCCTGCTCCAAATTTGGAAACCCGTGGTTGCCGTTGCCGTCACAACAGGAATGGCTCTGTTTGTACTTAATCCTCTCTTCCCCAGCTTCACTGCCTTGATCCTGAGTGGAGTTATCTACCTGAGTTTGCTAGCAATTTTGCGGTTTTTACGCCCATATGACCTGAAGCTATTCAAACAACTAGCCCCCGGAACCAAAGGAAATTCAGCGGAAGAATTGACTTGATTTAAGTGATATGGCGTGTTAGGGTAGGCTCGCCTTTTGAACTATTTATTTAATCTAAGCATGGATGTTGTGATTCCAGCGGCCGGTGAATCAAACCGCCTCAGACCCCTAACAAAAGACTTTCCTAAAACACTCCTCCCCGTTGGGAATGAAAAAATCTTGCGTACCATTATTGATGCGTGTGTAGCTAATGGCCTGCGCAACTTTCATTTGCTAGTTGGACACGGCGCACAGCATGTTCAGGCCTACTGTGATTCTTTGGCTCAGGAGATTCCGGATATTGCCTTTACTTTTATTCCGGTACCGGAATACGCCACCAAAGGAAACATTTGGAGCGTATTCCAGGCGGCACACTTACTGGACAGGGACTTGCTGTTGGTAAACTCAGATACCTTGGTTCACCCCCACATCATCAAAGCCCTGATTGACTCCCCAGAACCGCACGCTTTGGCTGTGGATGACTATAAATCTTTAGGTGAGGAAGAAATGAAAGTGCTGGTTGAAGATGGGCGTGTGGTCAGAATCCATAAATCACTCAATCCAGACACAGCGCATGGAGAATATATTGGTGCACTTAAAATTTCAGCCGGAATTCAGCCGGAATTAGTAAAAGCCTTTGAAGAAATGTTGACTGAGAATCCAAAGCTCTATTACGAAGATGCCTTACAACGAGCCTTTGATGCCGGGGTACGCTTTGGCATGGTGTCTACCAACGGATTACCCAACATGGAGATCGATACACACGAGGATCTAAAAAACGCTGAGCCAATAGCTGAAGCTATTCGTCAAGATTTATGGGAGTAATTTTTCGCACCGTTCCCCTTCCCCTCTTCCTGCATATTGGTTCAGGTACACTGAAAGACCTTCAGACGGTTCTGCATGAGTATCATTTGTCGTTTGATCGTCCGCTTATTGTATCCCAACCCAATATTGTTGAAGCACTACACCTTAACTTGCCGCAACTTTTCCCTCAAGGACAGGTGGACTTTGTGAGCGACAATACATTTGCAGAAGTTGACCGGATCATTACACTCGCCCAAAAAAAAGATAACGATGTGATTATTTCTATTGGCGGCGGGCGCGTATTGGACGTGGGGAAACAAGCTGGCACCATACTTCGTCTGAATTACATCAACGTTCCCACTGCTCCAAGTAATGATGCTATTGCATCTCCCACGGCCGTACTTAAGGATACTGAAGGTAAGTCACAGTCTATTGGCGTAAATATGCCGTTAGGCGTCTTGGTTGACCTTGAAGTCATGGCCAAGGCACCAGCTCATATTATTGCCGGTGGGATTGGAGATCTCATGTCTAATATTTCCGCTTTAAAAGATTGGAAACTGGGTCAAGTCGATAAGCAGGAAGTGATTGACGACTTTGCGTATCTTTTGTCAGAAACCTCCGTTGAAACGTTGTTTGCCCCCTACTGTAACCTTCAAAAAATTACTGTGACAGAACCGGATTTCCTCCGTCGTTTAACCCAGGGGCTAGTGCTCAGCGGAATTTCAGCTTCTATTGCTGGAACCAGCCGACCGTTTAGCGGAGCTGAACATGAAATTAGCCACGCCATTGATACACTTTTTCCGGGCACGGGTATGCATGGTCACCAAGTGGGATATGCTACACTCCTCACAGAAGAAATACGTGGGTCAGATTGGAAACCACTAGCGACTTTTTTCAAATCCGTCGGAGTCCCCACCAAATATGCAGCGTTCAAACTGACAGAAGACCAAATGGTGAAAGCCATTCAGTACGCCCCACAAACCAGACCAGACCGGTATACTATTCTAGAGAAACTCAACTTGCCAGCAGAAAAAATTCGCCAAGTAGTACGGAGTGTTGAACAAGGCTAAGTATGGAAGCAACTACACCAACCCAGACCACCGCCTCTGCCAACCCCGTTGTCCCCGTCCGTTCAGTGATTAAAGCTGATGACGGATTTTTGGCCTATTACTTTTCCGCTCAGCTGGCCAATGTGTTAGTTCGCGTCCTGCGTCATACCCCAGTCACTCCAAACATGCTGACCTTCATCTCTTTAGTCCTGGGTGTCATCACCGCCTACTTCTATTCACGCGGAGACTGGCAGTCACTCATCATTGGTGCCATCTTGCATCACATTTCATTCATCTTGGATTGCGGTGACGGCCAGCTGGCCCGCGTGAAAGGCCTGAAATCACAAATGGGTCATTGGTTTGACTATCACAGCGACAAAATCAAAGACTTTTTGTTACTCCTAGGGTTAGCCTGGGGCGTGTACGCCCAAACCGGCTGGGCTTGGATTCTGGTCATAGCCTTTATCACTATTGCCCTGCAATTTTTGCGGAACATCACGGAGTTAAATCGACAATTATTTACTTGGAATACCAGCGGAAAACCGGCTGAAAAGGTAGCGGCCATCAAACCCAAATCCCAGTTCACCACCACCATCAAAAACTCCCTGTTATTCAAGCTTTCCGACCGTACTCTCCTGATCACCCTGGCTGCCCTCCTAAATCTTGCCAGTTTAGGCATCATTGTGTACGCTGTGTTAGCCCTGGTTTTTGCTTTAGGATCAGGGTTTTTGAATTATCGGACTTTCAATAGATATGACCATACACATACCGGAGGAGCTGTTCAACAAGATCAAAACGCAAGCTGAAAAGACTGGCGAATTTGCCACACCAGAGGCTTACGTCTTGTTTGTGTTAGAACAACTTGTGGCTGACCCAAGTGCTGAAAAAGCGCCCTATTCAGCTGAAGATGAAGCAAAAGTGAAAGAACGCCTGGAGGGGTTAGGTTACTTGGATTAAATCGATTTTACCTCAAGCGATATGCCAAAGAAACTGGTTGTAGTTGGATTAGATGGAGCCACTTGGACTCTCCTCAAACCCTTGATGGCTGAAGGTCACATGCCCAATCTGAAAAAGATTGTGGATGGTGGCGTGAACCGTCGGTTAGAATCCACTATGCCAGCCATGACCGGTCCAAGTTGGGCTACATTTGCCACGGGTGTGAATCCAGGCAAACATGGTGTGTTTGATTTCATGTTACCGAATGATTCTTTGTCCAACTTACGCGTAGCCAACGCTAAAGAAATTTTGGTTCCAACTATCTATGAAATGATGGATCAGGCCAACCTGACTCCTATTTTAGTGAACCTGCCCTGCACGTGGCCACCACGTTTAAAAAATCACATCACTATCACTTCACTGCTCACTCAAGGTGATCAGTGGATTTATCCAGCCTCACTGAAGAACGAATTTGAAGGTTTCGCTAAATACCGTTTGACTCCGGATGAAAAACTCCGCGCAAAAGAAGATGACAGCCGGTATATAGACGACATCATTCTGCACATGGATGAGCAAATGGCTTGCGTGAAATGGTTATGGCAAAACAAACCATGGGATTTCTTTTATTACCTGTTTAGTCACTCTGACTGGGTGTCTCATTCTGCTTTTGTGCCATTAGTGGATAAACGGGATCCAAAAGCTTTAGAGGTATTTAAAAAGATTGATCTGTACTTGGCTTGGTTCTTAGAAAACCTGCCTCAAGATGCCAACTTAGTTATGGTATCTGACCATGGATTTAAGGATTACCGCAAAGTCTTTTACTTTAACCGTTGGTTAATGAAAGAAGGTTTCTTGATCACCAAAGAAGACGGTGCTGGATTCAAAGAAACAGTCACTCGCCGGTCCAAAGAAATGGAGAAAGTGCAGTCTAAAAAGAAAAAAGTGCTTTTGGGTTCTGGTGTGTTTAAATGGTTGGAAAAAATTCCTTTTTTGGAACGTGTAGCCAAGTGGACCTACCACCATATTGTGAAACCATATTTGCCGCTGAACATTAAGGTGGATATTGGGATCAACTTTCCGGCGACCTCGGCCTGTTTCCCTAAGGGTTCTTACCTGACCAACGTCTATTTGAATGATGGTCGTAAGTATAAAGATGGCAAGATCAAAACAGAAGAAGAATATCAACAGGTGTTGAATTCCTTGATTGAAAAAGTCAGTGCTGTCCGTGGACCAGACGGAAAACCAGTGGTGACAAAAATCTACACTAAAGAAGCCGTCTACGGTGACGTTGCTCCACTCACTGCGCCGGATTTATTCTTTGAACTTGGAGAGTACTGGTTAGACGGACATTTCTACACCGGAAAATTGTTTGATTTTGCCATCAACAACAAACATGACCAATGGGGGTTGTTTGCCGCCTATGGTCCTGACATTGCTAAGGGTATGAGCTTATCAGATGCCCGCATGTGTGACGTGACTCCAACCTTGCTCCACATGCTAGGCTTGCCACAATTTGACTATTTTGACGGACACGCCTTGAAAGATATTTTTGGTCCAGCTTCAGATTACTGGATTGGTGAACCTAAAGTGGCGCACAAACCATTGGCCCAAGCTCAAGCTGAAACCAAAGCTCTGTTAGCCGCTACAAAACCACTAAAAGAAAAAGACCGGATCAAAGCCGTACTTCAAGGGTTGAAAAAATAGCTTAAAACACAACACCCCTGTCCAGTAGAATCCCGCGAGGGATTCCTCCGAAACAGGGGCGTTGAAAGTGCAGGGCACGGAACCGGACCCAAGGGACCCATGCAGCCAAAGGGAACAAAAGTTCCATGGCTCCAAAGACCCCAGAGCCTAGGCTACTTGCGGAGGCGGACCACCCGAGAGTGGCCATTCCAGTACTCGTTGCTGAGCCAGGGGAAGTACAGGATCCACTCGTGTTCGCCCCAGCGCAGACACGGGACGTAGAGGTTGCCGTCGGGACCCCACCAAAGAGTGTCAGGGAACACCAAGTAGAACTGGTGGTACTCGACGGGGATAACATTGGCCAGGGAGAGCATGCACTCGGCGTGGTGCTGGCCCGTAGATACCGTCAAGCTTTTGTGTGTAAGGTAGCGGGGTAGTTATTGTTTAAATAAT
>CAYIMB010000030.1:0-15695 GCA_964364425.1 uncultured Gammaproteobacteria bacterium | reverse complement strand
GAGCGGCCACGTAGCGCTTGTTGACCGCTGCGGCGCGCCCTCCGCCACCGACTGTTCGGCCCGGGGAGGTTCCGCGGTCATGGCCCGGAGAGGTTCGAAAATCGACTCCAGGGCGTGAACGCCCAGCATGTCACGACTGATCGTGACCTCCTTGCGCACGTCATTACCCATACAGGTGATGACGTGGACCTCACTTCCATTGATGTCCAGGAAACGCCGCACCTGCGGCAGCTTGCCGCTGGAGATGATCCCGCCGGACTCCATCTCCATGACGTTGGCCACCTGCGCACGCACCCCGCTGTCGTCAGCGGCGAACACGTACAGCTCGGCCTGCCACTTCTGGCCGACCACGCAGTCGCTGCACGTCACTTGGACCGTCACGTTGCAGTCGGCCCAGGCGGCCGAAACCAGCGCGTACAACGCCACCATGAAGGAAGCGAGCATTGGAAGGTCTCCTCGGTCAGCTTTCGCCGACCAGTTTGAATTTCGAACTTTCAGAATCTTAAATTGTCAATCGGGTTGGCTACTCCCAAGGGAGCCACCATCCACATTGCGGATTGAGCTAGAAGCCTCACAGCTTCTGCACTCACTCCTGGTTGTGAAAATCGATTTAACCGACTTTCACCACCAGTGTGTGAAGGCAGAATTTACGCTAAGTGGTCGTACATGGTGATAGGTTCAGTTGAAGCAGTTAAGACTGAAGTGTCTTCCAAGTTTGGTACATGAGTTGGTTCAAGCACAGAATACGCCGGTTGATAAGTTGGCATATCAGGTGGCAATTCAACTGCATTTTCTTTACGCTTCTGTTTGCGACTCACCAAGGCTTGCCTGAATGGGACGTCAGCACGCAGGAACACCGCAGTCACAGACAACACAAATCCAAGGGCCATAGCCACGGCCACGTTCACAAAGATGTTGGGCCGCACCGGGTAAGCAGAGGTCACTGAATCATCTACCACTTTGATCACAATAGATTCTCCACCGCCATGATACTCAGCAGACGAAGTGGTCATCACAGAAGCCACAGCCACAGCTAACTTCTCAGCCACAGCTGGATCTTCATCATAGGCGGTAATCACCAACAGCCCAGAGTCAGCCACAACGCTAGCAGACACTTTTTCTCCCCAAGCCTCATGCCGGTCTTTAGCAGACAAGGCTTCCAAGTCGGTTAAGTTGACTGAACCTTCAGCCACTACCTTCTCAAAGAAGGAGCTGGTGTTTAATACTTCAGATAAGTTGCTTCCCACCTTCTCAGCACTCTTGGCGGCTAAATAGGTATCAGTTTCAAAGTTTTGTTTCTGAATAATCAACATCTTGACCTCAGAGCTATAGTCTTGAGGTTGTAAGGCTGAAAACAATAATGCCACACCACCAGCCAACAACGTGACTAAGGCCAGAGTGGTCCAGTGTTTGCGCACAGCAGAAAGAGTGTGTTGCATTTCCATTAATGTCTTGGTTAAAAGACTCAGGAATCTAGCAAAGAATCCCTCTTTTGTCAATACCAAACAGCCTTTTTTGGTTAACTCTAGCCAAAAATAACGCATTCCCCTAGAGGGACAACATCACCTGAATTGGCTGACCTTGCCTGAGTAGATCAAGTTGAACGGCAGAACCCACCTCTTGCTCCAAAAGCCGCGACCATAATTGATCCTGTTTGGTCAACTCCACACCTGCTACACCGGTAATGACATCATCAACTTGAATGTCTGCCACGCCTGAGTAAGTCACCAGAAGTCCAGTCATGCCTTCTGTTGGATCAAAGAATAATGACCTGGTTGAAATATCCGGCAAGGTTTGAAATATTTGGTGATCAATAAAAAAACTGAGGCGCCGTTCTATAACGGGACCGGGGATGACGTTTCCACCTCTCACCACTAGCCCAATCATCCGGGAATTTTGAGCGACGTATGGAACACCATCAACCACCCCAGCGTTGCTTGCCAAGGTATAGCTATCCATTAAGCGCAAAAGTGACTGCTCTTGAGCAGCGGCTGTTCTGACATTGCTAATACTCTGTCCAAAAATTTGGTCAGTCGCAACCGGAGAGAGTTGCATCACCAGTCCCCAAAGTCCTAAAGAAACTTCGTCCTGGTTTGACCAGGTGACTACCGGAAGTCCCGTTTGATCTACTTTCAGAAAGTAGAGTCCAGTGAAAGGGTCCGGCACATTTTGCTCAACCACAAACTCCTGACGTCTAGAATTAATAACTCTCTCTCCCTCTTCCATTGCATGCGGTGTAATAATCCATCCGTCTGTGGTTGCAATCACTCCCTGAGCAACCAGGTGTCCATCAGCTCCAATTATAGACACTGTCCGTTCACGGACAGCTGGTGACAAAGTGGAAGCAGCTTGAGAAATGGAACTGGATGACCCAGAGGTATCAATCACAATCTGTTGTGACTGGATGTCAAACTGAGATAAGACAAACAAGCTAGCAGCAAACCCAGCGGCAGCGCCGGCTAAAACTCCCAATAGCATCATTCCAACCACTGGTTGCTGCTCACGTAATGGCCCAGGCTGCGCAGACGAGCCTGTATTGTATTGAGGAGAGGTTGGGATAACTTCTCTTTGCATACTGTTCTTAAGTCCAACGGGTGGTTAAGAGTAAAATCACCACTGCTGTGCCACTCGTTGTCAGAGTTCGCCACAAAGTCTTCCGGTCCAAGCTCTCCAGCATGGCGTACCGAGTTAGAGTAAAAAAAGAGGCTACCGTAATGCCGGCAATAGCCCCGGTCACCACAAAGGTAATAGGTAAAAACTGCAGCACCCAATATAATTGAAACAAAGCCACCACTCCCAAGCTAAAAATGAAAAGCGTTTTTTCTTTTGGTAAGCGGTACATATAGACTGAGCTGGCAGAAATCAACACGGCCCAAGCTACAGCCAAAAGAACCGTTTGCCAAGTTTTGATTAACCCAACCACATCCAGACCCAACATGCCCATGCAAGTCATGCCTGCCCCGGCCGCTAACATCATCTCCCCCATCCGTTCCATTGAAAAAGGTACATATTTTGAATGTCGGTAGAGATAAGAAAATTCTGTTTCCAAATATAACCCAATCAAGCCGGCAGAAACCACAGCCACCACGTGTTGCCAGACCGTCCCGGGCACGTACAATAATACCACCATGGAACCAAGGCCAAATAGCCACAAGGGTATTCCCAGCCCCCAAAACTGCAGTCGCCGTACCCGTTTAGGCATCAGCCAGACCTGATACAACAATGGAACCAGCGCGACACTTAAAGCCCACCAACCTGGATTCCCCGTCCCCTCCCGAATAGTCAACTCAGATAACCCTAAGGTGATTAAGCAGGCCAGAAACGGGATTATGCGCTTAAAGATGAACATTAGTGAAAAAATTCTATTTCTAAATGAGTATCCGTGGCCAGAAACAGAGCGTCACCTAGACTTTCTTCTGAGCTTTCCGTCAAAGTAGCAAAATGGTACGTCTGACCAGACGCTTGGTCAATAGGGGTGAGGGGTGTTTTCACCACCACAGCTTGCTGCAACCAGCCGCCTGCCAGCTGACCTTCATGAGTTTGCAGGAGTTGCCCTTGAGGCAGGCTGACCACCTGAGCAGCGCAAGAAGGTACACAGCTGTCTTGCGTAGAGAATACAATTCTGTTTCCCTTGGAACTCACCCAAGACTGCGCCCCGGCCTGTCCCGCCCAAACTTGCGACTTTTCTTGTGTCCGCAAAGAGAACAGAACAAGTTGACGTTCTTCCGCACTACTTTGCCACCAAATAACTTGTTCCGAATTGATAAATTGAGGATGATCTCCTGTCTCACTTAAGAGTAGGGTTCTTGAAGCCACGTGATCTGTCAGGTCTAAACCAACAAAGTCTACTCGGTCAGACAACTGGACCAACAGATCTGAGTTGGTTGGACTCCAAGTCACTCCCACTACACCGGTATCTATCCGTTCCACTGAGCCGTCGCTCAACTGAATGAGGTTCAAATCCCCTACCTGGATACAAGCCAGGGCGTGTCCATTTGGAGCTAGACTGCACTGACTCAGAGGCGCCTTGGTTGAATACACCAACTCCGCCGCCTGCGCGCCAACACTCCAAATAGTCCATGTTCCATTCTCCTCTAAAAAAACTAAGGCATTACTACTGGCCGGCTGGATCAGAACTCCTTTTACTTCAGCCGTAAACTCATACGGTCTACCGGACTCACCCTGCGCGTCCACCACCCAAACAGTATGACGGCTGGCCATGAGCCTCCCACCGGCTGGTACCTCCAGACTAGGTCTGGTCACTTCATCTGTTTGGTTGGACGGAAGAAAGTTACAGCCAGTCAAAATACCCGCCACCAAGATGGTGCTGAGCGTGAAGTTCGATTTACTCCA
Organism: uncultured Gammaproteobacteria bacterium; assembly: GCA_964364425.1. Lineage (GTDB taxonomy): Bacteria > Patescibacteriota > Patescibacteriia > UBA9570 > JBBTWU01 > JBBTWU01. The sequence goes on along the minus strand of CAYIMB010000030.1, from coordinate 11,342 downwards.
GACCCTCCAAGCCATGCGTAATATTCTGCTTATTATTTTTCAGCAAACTTTTTAGCGGCTGCGGTAAAGCCTTCAACGGCTTTTAACACTTCAATTGGGGTCATGAAGACAATGGTATTTGATTCATCAGAAGAGATGTCGTTGATGGAGTTCAGCGTCCGTAAGTGCAAAGCGCCGGGAGCAGAAGCCAACATGTCAGCAGCTTTGGCCAAGTTTTGAGAGGCGGCCACTTCAGCTTCAGAGTTAATGATAGTCGCTCGTTTCTCCCGCTCAGCCTCAGCTTGCTTAGCCATGGTGCGTTTCATGGACTCGGGAACTTCAACTTGTTTGAGCTCCACACCAGACACGTTCACACCCCACTGTGATACTGTTTCATCCACTGCTTCTTTGATTCGTTTTGAAATTTGCTCACGTTGCGCCAACAGTTCATCCAGAGTCACCTCACCCACCACATTACGCATAGTGGTCTGAGCTAATTGTGATACGGCGTACCAATAATTTTCCACAGCCAAAATGGCTTTGTCCGCCGCTTCAATGCTGTAGTAAATCACAGCGTTGACGCGGACAGACACGTTATCCTTAGTCAGAGATTCTTGATCTGGCACGTCCACGGCTTTTGTCCGCATATCCACTTTTTTCATTTTCTGGAATACCGGAATGACTATACGCCAACCAGGCTCTTTGATCCCGGAAAATCGACCCATAGTAAACTTTACTCCACGTTCATACTGATCAATCTGACGAATGCTGATCAAGAGAATGATTCCGATCAGAATAATGACGGTCACAATAAATTCAATCATAGGGATGAGAAAGTAAATAATAAAATCTTCCATCTGAGCTAGGTTAATTTATTCAGGCTGTGTAATTCATCAAACACTACCACCTTGCGGCTATTGAGAATGGAGAATAAAAATTTATCCGTAATTTCGCGCCGATAATTAAACTCACTGATCGGTATGACGGTAAAGCGAATATCAAAACCAAATTGTTCTTTGAATTTATGTAAAAGAGTTTCCAGTTTTGAACGATTCACCTCTCCCACCATGAACAAGTCAACCGGAACAGTGGCATCATTCATAAATTGACCGGTCAACATCATCAACTTCACTTTACCTAACTCTTTAATGGCGTTGACAAATGAGCGCTCCATGGTGAAACGACCTTTCAAAAATAATGCTCTGAGCTCTGGGAACATCAGATGATCTTGATTGACCTTATAATACTTTTTCCCCTCACGCTCCTCAGACAGCAGCAACCCCATATCTTCTAAATTACTCAGCTCACGCCGGATGGAATTAATTTGCTCATTCATGCGTCGGGTAAGCTCCCGAACATAATACTCTTCCTGTGGATTAGACAGAAATAAACGTAAGAGTTTTACCCGAGTTCGTGAACCAAATAATTGTTCAAGCATACTGGCTTCCTTTGCGGCCTAGACTAGCACCTTTTGCCCCTCTTTACAAGTCTTGTGGGATATGGCTGAATATACACATGTCTGAATACAGCACTGAGCTTGAACAGCTGCTTATTTTGAAGCCTGAAGGCAGAACGACCGTTCATACCTTTGCTTCACATCCTACCCCGCTGGAAGAGAAAAATTTGGGGACCATCTTTGGTTTATTTGAGAACGAATCCACGGATAGTCTGCAGCAAGAGATTATGGAAGGCCTAGCCCGTGAAGTGGTAGATGCGTTTTATCATGCTGAACAATTCACACCTGACCGAGCCCTGGAACAAGCGGTCCAACATTTGAATCAAAAAATCCAGACCATTCTGCCTGAAGTTGGAGATGATTGGGTCAAACAATTTGCTGGCGTGATTGCCGTAGTGCATGGGGTAGATGTGCACTTCTCTGCCGTGGGAAGAATTGCGGCGTTTATTATTGCCCAGAATAACATAGTCGATTTGCATCAGCCCTCCGCCCAAGCACCTCAGCCACTCAAAGTATTCAGCAACCTGATGAGTGGAAAACTCAATCAACAATCCAGCTTATTCTTTTCCACGGAAACCATCTTGGACTTTTTGTCCAAAGAAAAGTTGAAACGCATAGTGGCACTGAAAACCCCTCAGCGTGTGGTGACTGAGCTAAATGGGTTGTTGAGTGAAGATACCACAAATACTAATTTTGGTGCGCTAGTTTTGCGCATTCAACCCACCAAAAGCCTTTCCCCGGCAAACCCGGACATTCCGCTCATTCAACCCGAACCGGTGAGACATGATTCCATGTATGATTTGGTGAACAAAGAACGGACCACACGTGATTTGTTGGCTCCTTCACTCTGGCAGTCTGTGAAGCGCGGCGCGGCGGAAAACTGGCAGGAATGGCGCGGGAAAGAAAAAGTAACTCAACGGCCCATGGGCGAGGAAGACTCCCCAAGCAAAGCCTACACTGCCATGCCTCAAGCATCCACTAAAGGGGTCAAGGCAATTGGTAGCAGCACTGTCATAGCGAGTATTTGGAAAGTGACCAAAAAGGCATTAGCAGCCATCTGGCGGGGGTTATTAGTGGCCTTCTCAATTATATTAAATTTGTTCAGAAAAAAACCTGCAGTACGTAAACCTCTTTACTCTTCCGTCAGCAGTCGGACGACCAATTGGGTGACTCGGTTAGTGGTCTGGTTTAAATCGGTATCTCTATCCAGGAAAATTTTGTTGATTTCTGGAATTGTGGTGTTGTTTGTGGTGGCACAGACCGTAGTATCAAAAGGAAGAGATGGCGGCTCAACCCAGAAGGCTAATTATGAGCAAACGATTGACCAGGTAGACGTAAAGATTAATGAAGCCAAGGCGGCTATGTTGTATGACAACGAAGAAACAGCCCGGACTGCTTTAACTCAAGCTCAGACGTTACTGGATTCTATTCCTAAAGACAGTAAGGTGTATGAGGACCAAGGACAGAGTCGGGCAGATAGCATTGCTCAGCAGATGAATGCCATCAACCACGTGACGGTGGTTGATTCGCCGAGTGTGGTTGGTAATTATAACTCCATCAATCCTTCAGTTAACGTAAACCGCATAGTCAAACTAGGCGCTTCGTTATTCTCATTTGATGCCGGGAATGCCTCTATTTACCGACTGAACACAGAGGACACATCTACCAGTGTGGTGGCCAGCTCAGGCGATAGTTCAACCTTGTATACATCTGCGCATAAGGCTTCCCCCGGAACAGCCTTACTAGTCATTAACAACAAACGGCTGGGGTTGTTAAATCCAGTAGCTGGTTCAGTGGATGATGTGGAGGCGGAATTTCCAAATAAGGACCGTTCTGTGGTTGATGCGGAGTCGTTTGGAACACGTCTGTATGCGTTGGATGCCAGCGGAGGACAAATTGTGCGCTTCCAGCAAACTGATGGAAAGTATGGTGAAGGATCACCATGGTTAACTGACACCACCGTATCTGTTACAGGGGCCAAGGCTATGGCTATAGACGGGTCCATTTATGTGTTGCAAGCCAACGGAGCAGTAAACAAGTTTTTTGCTGGCAAGCCAGCCGGAGATTTCTCTCTATTAGCTCTCTCCCCTAACCTGGCTGGCGCTATAGACATTACTACGGATGAAAACACCACCAACCTGTATGTGCTAGACCCGGCAAATAAACGAGTGGTAATCTTAGATAAAACGGGAAAACTTGTTAGTCAAATAACTTCTCCTACCTTTGATAATCTGAAGGGAATGGTAGTGGAGGAAGCCAATAAAATTATTTACTTGCTGAACGGAACTACGGTGTATAGTGTTGGGTTGTGATTCTATATAAAAAATGAGAGACCGTAGGGTTATTCCTAAGAAATTAGGCATACCTAGGCACGGATTCCGTGCCCGTGCAGACCTGGTCAAGTGAGCACGAACCAAAAAAAGGAAAAGCAAAAGGCGCCTGAACAGCGCCTTTTGTAATAAATCGATCTTACTTCAAAGTGACTGTAGCACCTGTAGCTTCCAACTTTTTCTTCAAGTCTTCAGCTTCGGCTTTCTTCATGCCTTGTTTAATCATCTTTGGAGCACCGTCCACCATGTCTTTGGCTTCTTTCAAACCCAGTTGAGTGGCTTCACGAACGGCTTTGATGATGGAAATTTTGTTTCCACCGGCTGAGGTTAATTCCACATCAAAGGAATCTTTTTCCTCCTCGGCAGCAGCACCAGCAGCGCCTGCCGCAGGACCGGCAGCCATCATCATAGGAGCAGCAGCTGATACACCAAACTTGCCTTCCAAGACTTTGACCAATTCAGACAAATCAAGCACTGACATTTTTTCAATCGTTTCCACAATTGATTTGAACTTTTCTGGTACTTCTTCGGCCATAATATATTGAATTACGTTTGATTAAGCGGCTTGTCCTTTTTGCGCGACTGCGTTCAGAGCTTGCACCAATCCACGAGCTGGACCTATAAGTACGTTGACGAATCCAGACATTGGAGCGGCAATAGTTCCCACCACTTGACCCAGCAACTGTTGCTTGCTTGGAAGTGAGGCTAACGCTTTGACCATGGCGGCATCAACTGACTTTCCTTCTAAGACTCCACCCAGCAAAGTGACTTGTGGGTGAGTTTTAGCAAAGGCAGCCAGAATGCGAGCAGCGGAGACTTCATCAGTCAGTCCAACTGCTATGCTGACCCCTCCTTCAAGGGCTTCAGCATCCACGCCTTCAATCTCAGCGTTTTGCAAGGCTCGCGCGAGCAAGGACTTTTTGGCAACCATGATTTCCACTTGTTCTGCACGTAGTTGCTTGCGAAGGTCTTCAAAATCCTTCACCGTTAACCCCATGTAAGTGGAAAACACGACTGCCTTGCCTGTAATGAGCAAATTGCTCAGTTCAGACACGGTCTGTTCCTTTTGGGCTCGTGTTTTTGCCATACGAATTAAAAATAGCTTGCAAACTTAGATCGTCGCAAGCCAGAAAGATGAAAATCGATTTTCCACAAAATCGTTTCCGCCTCGGTAGGAGTTACGCGTCAGACTTACGCCTGACGTAGCCTACTGTCTCTGGCTTTGACTAAGCGGAGGATACACTAAGGTCGGATTGCGGTCAAATAGGTTGATTTCCTATGGTTTCAGACGTGCCATGGCATGTGTCGTAAAAGATGTGTGCGGTCTCACAGATGTCAGTAAAACTAGGCAGTCAGCCTCTCCGGTCAAGGAGTTGCTACAGTGAGTGATTTTTCTGGTGCAAAGGTAATCCTACCGGCTGATAATTTAGCTGTGGGAACCACCACGGCACTGTACCAAGGTTCTTTAATAAAATATCCGGCAAAATGATTGTCCATTTGACCGCTTTTAAAATCCAAATCAACCCTGGCTTTGTTCTCTTTCAAATACTGCATAACCCTATCTTGTAACATTTCCCTGTCTTGGGGTGATAATAAAAACAAAAAAGCCGCTTTAGACACCACCCCGGTGGCGTGGTCGTTGGTTTGGAGTTGAGCTAGGAGACTTTTGCGTAAGACCGGCAAGTGTTGCTCAATTAATTCATGGAGATTCGGAAATTCCGGGTCAGTTAGATATGTTTGTATGAGATAGGAACCAACGCTGTCTTCAGACAAAAAATGCTTTGGTTTAAACATTTTTTGCATTTGAGGGCGGAACAAGCGGGTAATCTCTGCTGCCTGTTCCGGAAATAATACTCTGGCCCCAACAGCATGAGCAAGCCACATATCCACTCTGGTAATCTGACCTTCTGCCTTGTGCTCAAAGTACCCTTTGAGCTGCTTCCAAGGTTCTGTTCCTATAGCTGCCTGTATCTCCGGGATCTTTTCTGGAGCAACAGCAGCCACAATCAACAAAAACTGCATGTAGTGTTCAAATGGACCTGGGTCGTCTGGAGTATCTTCAGTGTATCTCCAAGCTGGCCATTCCAGTACCGCACTTTTCCAGTCCGCCCACTCCTTCAGAAGTTTTTCACGCGCCGGAATAACCGGCAGAGCAGGCTCTACTTCCGGACGAATGACGTCCTTGCTTCGACTCAAGCCCCGTCTTCTTCCGCCCTGTTCAGTCAGTTTCATATTTATTCAATCACCGTCCCCACAAATGCCTTATGACCTAAAAAATGTCTTAAGTTAGCTAAAGGATTACCATTCATAATCACCACCCGCAATCCGAGCTTGTGGGCTAACTTTGACGCCACAGGATCAAATGGAGCACTCAGGCCCGGGTCCCACTTACTGCCTACTAGTTTACAAAAGTCGACCCATTTCATCAGAGGCATAGCCTTGGCCTTGGGATCTTTGCCCGGATCAGCGGTGTACACATAATCAATATTAGACAAATTAATCACCGTATCAATCTTAAACTTTTCCGCTAATTTCACGGCCACTAAATCCGTAGAATTGCCCGGTCTCCAGCCCGCCGCAACCAAAATATCTTCCTTGAACGGTTGAGCACGTTCAGGATTTTTTACCACAATTCGATTTGCTTGCTTGCGAAAAATGTCCCTAAGGAGTTGCGCATTCAGCCGCGTTGAGTGGATTCCAATCCAATCTAAATCGTCTTTAGTCAACTGACTGATCTGAGAGGCCGCTTGAATATAATTACGAGCTGTTTTTCCGCCGCCCGCAATCAAAATAAATTTATATTCATGAGAAAAATCCTCTATAACCGATTTGAATTCACGCAAAAAAGCTACATTAATTTGATCCGGCACAATTAACGAACCACCCAGTGATATAACAAGTGTTGGCTTTTTCATGGGTATAATAATTTTTTCTTACTCAGATGTTCTTCATACGTGATAGAGTAATACACTGCTCCTGCTGGGTCAGTAATAAAATACAGGTAATCCGTAACAGTTGGGTTGCCCACGGCCCGCAGCGAATCTAAGCCTGGATTTGAAACTGGGCCAACCGGTAAACCTGCACGAGTGTAGGTATTATACGGGGAGTCTGTTTGTAAATCTTGACTCGTCAGCTCAGTCCCTGACTTGTCTTGGGCATAGGCTACCGTACTATCTACTTGCAGAGCCATGCCTATCCTTAAACGGTCATATAAAATTCCAGCTACTATTTTTTTATCCTCAGCCGTTTGCACTTCACGTTCTAAAATACTCGCCAAGGTAACGGCTTCAAATACGTTTAGGCCCTGAGCCTGAAATTTCTGTCTCAATTCCGCTGGTACTTTAATCTCAAAATTATCCAACATTTTTTTCACCAAATCTTTTGGCTCGCTATCAATAAATAATCGGTACGTGTCAGGGAACAAAAAACCATCAAGAGTAGCCTGTATTGGTTTTGATTTCAGAAACTCAAATGTCTGGTCCGACAAAATAGTCCGCGAATCAGTGACTTGTGCAGCCTGGGCGAATTCTCCTGTGGCAAATAGGCCAATTTCACTAGATAGATAAACATCCATCTGCTGAATGGTCCAGCCTTCAAGTAATCTGACTTCCACTTCTTGACGCCCTGTTCCTGAAGCCAAAAGCTGGACGGCTTTTTGGATGGTCATGCCCGGCTCAAACTGGAAACGTCCGCTGGGAAAATGTCGATATGACCCGGACAGGAGAGCATAGGTCTTAAAGGTCAAGGGAGATGAAATAATTCCTGCCTGTTCTAGTTGGTCAGCAATTTCACCCACACCAGCTCCTGGCGGAATAGTGATAATGACTGCCTGTTCAAGACTAGACTCCTTCTTCAGTTCTCCAAAAAAAATAAAAAATATAGCCGCCAGGCCCAGGACCAGCACTGCTCCAATTCTCATTATTCCTCGCTTCATTATAATAAATCTTCCCTCTGGTTTTCTCTGAGCTGATCAACAATCTTCTTCACGTCTATGGATCGGTACTTATCACAAATCAGCAAAGCATCCGGCGTGTCTACCACCACTAAATTTTCCACCCCTATAGTCACAATCATTTTTTTATCCGGTCCGTAGACTAAGGAATTTTTAGTATCAACGGAGATATGTTCAGCTCTGACCAAGTTGTCAGATTCTAAATCTGTCATTTCATCTTTCAAACGCGCCCAGTCACCTATATCACTCCAACCAATATCTGCGGAAATAGCTGCAATCTGACCCGTTTTTTCCAAAATAGCGTAATCCACGGCAATATCTTCCATTTTGGGGTAGAGTTCGGCCAGGACTGCCGCCTCTTTTGGTGTATCAATAGCTGCTTCAATCTGCTCCAGTAAGACATACATGTCTGGCAAATGTTGTTTGAATAAATCCAAGATAGTGTCCACCCGCCAGACAAACATGTTGGTATTCCATAGAAACTGATTACTGTTCATGAATTCTTTGGCCTTATCCAAACTTGGCTTTTCAGTAAACTGAGTGACCCTATATAAATTCTTGCCTTCGTATAAATCCAAGGAGTCGCCCAGACTTATATATCCGTATCCGGTATCCGGATAGGTAGGTTTTACTCCAAGCAAGACTAATTCTTGCGGATGTCTACGGACAAACTCCTCAGCCATTTTTAGCATGCGTCTGAATTCATCTTCCCGTTTGATACTGTGGTCAGAACCTAAAGATGCCACAATCGCTTGCGGATCCCGGTGCCGAATATACATACTCTCTAAACCAACAGCTGCAGCAGTATTCCGCCGGGCCGGCTCAACAATCAAATTTTTACCTGGAATATCCGGCATCACTTCCGCTGAGATGGCGGCACAGGCCATATTGCAAGATACAAAAATATCTTCCGGCTTGACCAGAGGCTTCACGCGCAACAAAGCATCTTCCAACATGGTGTGATGGGAGATGAGACGCTGTAACTGTTTTGGTCTAGACTCCCGGCTCATGGGCCATAAGCGTGAGCCCACTCCACCGGCGCGGATAACTACCTTCATGTAAATCGAATTAAGAGTAGAACCAGAATGGCCAGACCAATCCGGTACCAGGCAAAAACGCGCAATGAATATTTCACCACAAAACGCAGGAGAAGCTTCAGGGCGGCATAGCCTACCAGAGCGGAAACAAGCACCCCTAGAAGCATGCTTAACCCCTCTGGCCCGTCTACCCTACCAGCTTGGATCACATCCAGCAACTCCTTCAAACCAGCGGCAAAAATCAAAGGAATAGCTGACAAAAATGAAAATCGGGCGGCCTGCTCCCTGGAAAGATTTCTGGCCATTCCGGCCACCATGGTGATCCCAGACCTAGAGGTACCGGGCACCAAAGCCAGGACTTGTGCCACCCCAATCAGTAAGGCATCTTTCCAGTTCAGCTGAGTCATGTGACGAGATTGGGTGGAAGCCTTTTCCACCGCAAAAAACAAAAAGGCCACGGCCACCAACAACAAAATTACCCAATCAGTCGAGCGGAAGATGGCTTCTATTTGACCTCCAAACAGGACCCCTACCACTCCGGCAGGAATCCCGGCTAACAAGAGATACCAGGGAAGGCGTTGTTCTTGCGAACCATTCCAGGCATGGATAGAAGCCCACCAGTCTGTAATGAGCTTCTGCAAGTCATGGCGGAACACCACAATCATAGCCAAAACCGTTCCCCAGTGCAGGGCTACGTCAAAACCTAAGGTGGATTCAATTTGCCCCAAGGCAGTATGCACCAACAGCAAGTGGCCAGAACTGGATACCGGGAGAAATTCCGTAATGCCTTGAACAATGGCAAGGATAACAGATTCAACATACAACATAACGCGAGTATATCACATTATAGCCAGACTCGACCGGCAGCTAAAATAGTAAAGGGAAAGGCCTGTTGGCTGATAGTGGTGAGTTCTGTCCCCTGTCCGGTTTGAGTACGCACCACCTGGATAGCCCCTACTTCCACCTTAACCACCACTCCTTCCGGCTCTCCATGCGCAAAGTAGACTATATCCCCCGGTTTGATTTGCTTAAAGTCTAAAGCAAAACCAGTGAACAACATCTGGTGATGGGTAAAATACGCTTTTCTGTTGGCTGCAGTGGTTTCAAAATCAGCGGCAGAAGGTTGGCTAACATACCCGCGTGCATTAGCTTGGTAATCCATGGTCATTTGTTCCCGCCAGAAAAACCCAGCTGAGGCAAACGCTCTATTGGCCACATGTCCGTTGGTCAACAAGCCCATACGAGTCAGTACCTGGGCCAGTTCATTTTGAGTTGGATCAGCCCACACACCCACAAAGGAGTCGGCCGCCTGAGCCACATCAAGTCGATTTTCAACACCATCACCATCCGCGTCCGTATCTTCTGCATTCACCACTCCGTCCCCGTCCAGATCCGCATCCGTCATGTTGATCTGCTTATCCTTATCTGCGTCCCCATAAAAAATTCCCGCCGGAAGATGCGTGGTGTGTTGGAATAAAAAAATAAAAAAACCTGACCAGGTGAGCAAAAAGATTCCGACCAGCACTTTCCACAGGGTGACCTGAACAAAACGTACAACCTTTGGACCCCATAACCAAATAAACAGACTGATCCAGACCCCCTCCATCAAAAAGTTGTACAAAAATAACCGGGTTGCATGCACGGACTGGGCAATAGCCGGAATAGAAAACAGGCCATATGGTTCCGTCACAAACGGCCAGAGCCACATGATGGCCCCACCAACCGAATCGGTGATGAGGTGACCCAAAACACCTAGCCCAAAACACCAAGCGGCTCCGTAGATAAACCAAGCTTTACGCCAGCGAGCCAGACTGGCTACCAACACCACCAGCGGCACATAGAACAAGACCGCATGGGTTGGTAGCTGGCGGTGAGACACCTCAGCTGAAACAAGGTGGAAGTAGAGTAAGTCGACATCTGGAAATACACCGCCAACGGCTCCAATTACTAACCACCACCAACCTTGCCTGGGAGTGACTCCGGGTATCTTCCAGATACGCTGAAGCCAGCCGGCACTCAGCCAACCTAAGGGGCCGTGGGCAAAAATCATACGTTCAGAATGCTGGGGTCAATCTCCTTCCAGTCATTATTTTCCCACTTCCATAATTTTATGAAGCTAACCGTTTCTGAATCAGAGTATTCTTTTTCTTCCCGGCCTCCCGCTCCGGCGCGCTTTGAGGTAATCATGTGAGACCCGGTAACTCGCGGCCTGACGTAACGCTCCAAGCGCATACGCCCAGTGGGGTTAGAAAATACATACCATTCTACCGTTCCCGGTTCACTTTCCAACTCTCCACTGTCATGCTCTTCAACCGTCATGTGCTGTTGAATAAGCGAAGCAACTTGTTCCCAACGTTGGTCTGTCATGTCCTGAGTTTTAGCACAACTCAACCTTTCGGGCAACTTGCCCAAAAATGTCTTTGTCGCTAGGATTGAGGTCTTCCGGGGATTAGCGCAGGGGTAGCGCGCACCGTTCGGGACGGTGAGGTCCTGGGTTCAAATCCCAGATCCCCGACCAAGTTAGACATTGAAGGTTTTCGGAAGAAGGTACGCGCTCGCTTCGCTCGTGCGCTGGGGGGATTTTGTTC
>CAYIMB010000029.1:0-15958 GCA_964364425.1 uncultured Gammaproteobacteria bacterium | reverse complement strand
GTTGATCATGCCGTCTCCTTGGTAAGTCTGTCTAGTATATGGGGTCCAGGCCAGACAGCTACTGGGGGAACCTCATTTACACCGGAATAGAATTGAAGTTTAGGGTTATTGTCCTATACTTTTCTAGAGATGTGCTTATACTGGGGCTACCACCTATTTGTTGGGTAATCTCTATGGCAGAAAAAGTAGACCAAAATGTAAAGATAGGCAGACCGAGTAAATACGATCCTAAGTATTGTGAGGAAATCGTAGAGTTTTTTAGTGGGCCAGCATATGTCGCATTGCCATCTAAGAAAGGTATTCAGCTGTTTGGGAATGATCTCCCATTATTAACCTCTTTTGCTGCACATATTGGTGTTCACAGGGATACCTTACATGAGTGGGCAGAGAAGTTCCCTGACTTTTCCGACGCCTTAAAGAGGGCAAAAGACCTTCAAGAGCAAATGTTGGTAACAAATGGACTGAAAGGTCTCTACAACCCGTCCTTCGCTATCTTTACTGCCAAGAATATTCTAGGGTGGAGGGATAGGTCTAAAGATGATGTTCAAGACAAGGAAATAGCGACGTTTGCGGATTTAATCAGGTCAATTGCAGTACAAGACAAAAAATAATGTCTCCATTAAAAGAACATTACGAAGCTAATGAGACGGCATACAAGGCTTCTCGTGAAGAATTAATTGAAACCTTAAAAAAGTTTTTTGATTCCGAACATCCCACGGTTGATGTCCAATGGATATTCGGTAGGGTTAAAGAAATAGACTCGATTCAGAAAAAAATAACTAGGCTTAAACTAAAAGGTCTTACCGATTTGGATGATATTATTGGGACAACAGTGGTGTGCCACACTCTCTCTGATGCTGATAGAGCTATTGAGGTACTTCGAGATTTTTTACCAAAAAAGTATAAAGCTGTCCGTAGTGATCCAAAAAGGAAAAAGGATGGCTACAACGGACATCATTTTAACTTCATTATGTCCTCACACAATCAAGATGTTCCAGCTGAAATTCAAATTAAATCAGTGTTAGAACATTCATGGAGTATACAATCACATAAGTACTTATATAAAACAAGAAGTGAAGGAGATGCGGATATATTGGCTAAGACAGTTTCTGGAATTCTAGAAAACTGTGAGAACCTATGGGAGTTAGTAAAGAAAACAAATAAGCGGGAAAATATCCCGGAGGGCAAGCTGAAGGAAATCAATGATCGTGTTGAGCAAGATGTGGCGCAACAAACTAATGAATATAAGGGAAAGGTTACATCAGGTGCATTTGTGGCTAAAGCTCATAACTTAGTTCAGGTCTATGGTAATACTGAGAAGGCTCAATTAAATGATTTGGTAGAAGAGGAGGTTAGATCGATTCAGAAAAGTTGGAATGATCAACATCAGAATTCTTCAAGTATTGAAGATGCAAAAAATACTTTGGAGGTACTGGAGTTAGCAGTGAAAAATATCGCCATTCTAGGGTTGCTTGCTATTAAGTATAGTCAGATTGATTTATTGATTCTAATACTTAATACTTTTAACACGATCGTGAATCTTTCGAGATCCCAAGCAGGTTTGGTAGCACTACTTTCTGTTCCCGCAGCCGCTCTACATAATACCTATTTCCATTTGGGTATTTATGCTCTTAAAAAACAAAACTTTGGATGTTTGAAAGAAATCATCAACCATCAAATAGAATTAAATTATCAGGGAAGGATCAAGTATAATTATATATGGTCCACAGGTAGTATTATGGCTCCAGAAATTATTCCATCGGCAAGTCTAACTTTTAATCGACTTAGGGATTCTTATGTTAAAGATGATGAGCGCATTAAGCAAATACTCGATTTGAACCAGGATGAATTTCTAGAATTGGCTTGTCAGTTTAACATGTTGTTTTGCATCAGAGCAAAGCAGATTGAAGAAATTCAGGGATCAGAGGGTATATGGGTATATCCAAATTTTGGAAGATTTTACGCAGAGCGTGTTGCGCCTCTTGTGGCACGTTTTTTACAAAATCCTCAGTACTCAAGATTTTCCGAAATAGTCTTTGACGAGAGTATTTCAGTTTTTAATCAGAAGACAGACCAAAGAATAAAGAAACTTGTTGAAAGAGGGTTGGGCGGGGGAGGTTTCTTTTGGGACTCAATCACTGGATGGAACATTTCCTAGTTAAAATATTTTAGGTCAACGAAATGTAATAAAATTTCTGTAAGAATTCTGACTATCTAATCTAACTTCTTAAGGACCCATCCTTTAACCGCTCATGTAATAAAAGTATTATGACAAGAAAAACAGATTGGTCAGAGTATTACGAAAATACTAAAAGTAGCGCTCCATCCTCACTACTAATCAAGGCTCTTGGGTATGTAAGGCAAAAGAGTAAAGCGATTGATATAGGTGGTGGCGCCCTCAAGGATACTCGGTATTTACTCGACCAAGGGTTTGAAGTCACCGTCATTGATCAGGAGCCACAAATGCAAGGCTTGGCCCATACTATCCAATCTGATCAACTTCATCCCATTGTCACTTCTTTTGCTGATTTTGATTTTCCTAGCAATGAATACGATCTCGCTTCCGCTATGTATGCCCTGCCATTTAATTCACCAAAAACTTTTGATGCTGTAGTTCAGAAGATAAAAAAGTCTTTGGTTAAGGGTGGGATATTCTCTGGCCAACTCTTTGGTAATATGGATGAATGGAGTAACAATGTGGCCATGACGTTCCATACAAAAGATCAGGCAACTAAGCTATTCTCGGATATGGAGGTTATTTTACTTGAGGAAGTAGAAAAAGATGGTAAAACTGCCGATGGCAGTCCAAAACATTGGCATGTATTTAATTTATTGCTAGACGTTCATGACTTGGCAGGATCCTGTAAAATGGCAGAAGATGGTAGATGGGACAGCCTGTCCGTTTTGTGAAGATATTCATTTGGATAAAAATCAATTTAGTTTCAAAGTGTTTGAATTTCCAAATAGTCTTGTCCGCTTACCAAAGAATCAATATAAGCGCGGATGGACAATTGTGGCACTCAAGCGTCATGCCACAGAGTTGTATGAACTTGCACCCAATGAACTAGCTGGATTTTTTCAAGAAGTGGCTATGGTGGCTAAGACCCTAAAAATGGTATTTGGTCCGGTGAAGCTTAACTATTCTATTTTTGGTAACCTTTGCCCACACGTCCATTGCCACGTCATTCCGCAATATATGACCGATGACCCTCATGCACCAATCAAAATGGATGAAGCTGAGGTATTGCTTACACAGGAGGAGTATTGGTCGATGATCGATCGAATTAAGGATCAACGAGTACTAAGTAAACCTTGAAGATACTCACATTCCTTCACAAACTGGTTCCAAAAGACTAAGCTGAAGTTCATAAATATATATGCTCGAGAAACCCAATATAATTACCCAACAGATAGTTGATTGCCTTGCAGCTAACTATGGTATCCAAGCCAAGGACATCGTTTTTCTTCCAATTGGAAACGCTTCCAATACCTGGGTGTATCGGGTAATAACAGATACAGACAGTTTTTTCCTAAAATTAAAAAAGGACGTATCGGAGGTCAGCCTTTCTGTACCAAGGTATTTAGCAGATTCAGGCATTGACGCCGTGGTCGCTCCTGTATATTCAAAATCAAGACGATTGTCAGAGACTCTAGATACCTACTCAGTTATTCTTTATCCTTTTTTGGATGCCAAGACTGGCGCAGAAGTTGGATTAACCCTTTTTCATTGCAAAGAAATAGGACAAATCTTAAAAAGAATTCATAACATAGTTTTGCCTCAGGAGGTTAGGAATACTCTAGAGATTGAGAGTTTTCACCCGTTCCCCCAAACCACAATACAGAAGATGGAAGAAAGGGTTACTCAAAAAGATTTTAATGACGATTTTCAAAGACAGTTTGCCGATATTTGGAAAAAAAGGAGATTAGAAATTCGACGTATTTTTGAACGGGCCAACCAACTCGGTCAACAAGTTCAAGAAAAAAAATCTCCTTTGGTTCTCTGTCACACTGACTTTCATACATCAAACATTCTAGTATCTCAAGCAGGCAAGATATTTGTAGTTGATTGGGACGCTCCAAAACTAGCTCCAAAGGAACGTGATTTGATGTTTATATTGGGTAATGAGGATGCTGAGCAACCTTTTTTTGAAGGCTATGGACAAGCGCCTATTGATACGGAAACAGTGGCCTATTATCGCCATGAATGGGTTGGTCAGGAGTTCTTAGACTATTCAGAACGAATCTATGGTTTGCACGAGATGGGAGATGCCGTGAAACAAGATGCGTTAGTTGCCTTTGAGAGGCTATTTGCGCCTGGTGACGTAGTTGAAGCAGCCTATCGGTCTGATGGGCCAGGAGGAGGGCCGCGTGAGGTTAGACAAGGGCAAGGGAGGTAGCCTCAAGTTCCCCTTTTGTCAAAATGAGGAAAATTAAACACCAACCATCACAGACTGTAGATTTTCAATCGAACTCCGTATATACTCCCTCTGATTAACAAATTCTGAAAGCCACCCGGTGGGGTCACCATTGATAACTTTCCTCGGTAAACTTTTTAGAGAGACTGAATAATAAGGAAAAGTTTGGTGTTCCATTGACAACTTAGGAGTAGGTAGGTGGTTCAAATACCGTATACCCCAACCTGTTAGAGTTAAATTTTACTCAACTCAAAGATAAAGGTATTCGCATTGAAAACCTACTGGCTACGCTACCTACAATGAAAAAGTTTTAACCTCGCTTGTAAATTCTGAGTTGTTTATGCATGAGAAATGGTGAACTTGTACACGGTAGGAAGTTCCTTTTTCTAGTTCCTTTTTTGACACATCTGCTGCACAACTAAACCCAGCACTAGATTCAACACAAGTCGCTGTCATCCCAATCCAACCAACTGATATCCCGCTGTCTCCTTCTTTTTGGATTTCTACCTCATTTACTTTACAAGAATCAGGAATAACCCAGCTAATCAGTTGATCATTTATGATGGGAGCTTTGGTAAATATTCCGATGGGTTGTCTAGGAAACTCTGGATTCTTTTCAATTCCTGGACCAAAAATAAAGTACCAGGCGCCTAAACCAATGATGAAAATAATGATTAAAACTACACCACCAATGAGAAGGTTTTTTTTCATATCATTTTATTAAAATTTTATTAAATCAGATGGGAGGAGGGAGAGACCAGGGTTTGACCTCTCCCCCTCATGGTGCTGACTCAGTACTTCCGCATCTTGAAAGTTGAGAAGTACGGTTCGAAGTAGTTGTCGACGCAGGCGTAGACGTTGTAGTTATCCGCGCTGCCGCCAGTCGTCTGCTCGTACAACCGCGCCGACATGTTGCCAAGGAGTCCCTGCACCCAACCGCTCGTTGAGGTCCACTTGAGCATCCCCTTCAGCGTGCTGGCGTTCTGGTCGTGCCAGCCGAAGTAGAAGCTCAACATGTAGTCGTCGTAGTCAGTGCCGCAGTCGCTCCCAGGAGCCCACATCGCACAGTTCGAGCCAACCTCGTAGAGGAGCCCACTGGAGGTGTCCCGCTGCTCGATCGTCTCCGCGTAGGCGTAGGACCCCCAGTAGCCGCTGCAGGTGGACGAGTGGCTCGGGGGCGGGGCAGCTTCCGACTCCTCCAGATCCGGGTAGATCTGGTACTCCTGCAGGGCGTCGAGGAATGCCTCCATCTCCTCTTCGTTGAAGCTGGAGAGGTTTTCTTCGCCGGCGAGCACTGCCTCGGCGATGATGTTTGCCTCTTCCTCGGTGAAGGAGGTGGTCGGCTCCTCCTCCTGTTCGATGAAAGCCGGAGTGGCCTCTTCATTTTTCCAGGAAGAACTGTTACCTTCACAACCAAGGCCAAGGATGGCCACGAACACGATAGGGAAACGCCTCATCTCTTACTCCTGTTGAAGTGCTTCGTTAGAGTTCTGCGTTTGGAGATCGCCCGCAGATATCAGTTGAAGACTCAAGTATCCTTGAGTATAATTATACTAAATTGTAGCATAATTCATGTCAATACACATTTAGCGCCGTCTGTGGATGGGGGAATAAGAGCATCGCGGTAACCCCAAGTCGATTTTTATTCCGGTAGGGCTGATCTTTACTAAATTCGATTTTTGTGAAAATATATGAAGAAAATTACACTCCAACCATCACAGACTGTAGATTTTCAATCGAACTCCGCATATACTCCCTTTGATTAACTAGTTCTGAAAGCCACGCAGTGGGGTCACAAATTATTTACCAATAGTATCATTCTAGAAAATCTTGTTTTCAAAGAACTTCTCAACATATATACTAATCCATTTTCCCACCAAGTATTACCCGCACCCGACTCCCATTCTGAATACGCAACGCGTAATTTTCAAAATCAATATCCAGACTACCAGTACTCTCAATAGTCAGCGTGGCATTATTTTGTACATTCACAGTTGCTGGCGCAACTCGATCATCAGAAATAGTACAGTCTTCAGTCAGAGTCCAATCCCCTACATTTGACGGACCGCATGTCTCATCCTCATTGTATTGCCAGTGCATGCCGCTGACGAGAGTCACTTCCGGGCTAGTAAATAATAGTGTCGTTCCGTCAGTGTCGTAGATATAGATGTTTCCTGTTTGAATGTCGTTAGCGCCGTCCAGTCCGAGTCGTACTTTTTTTGGCCCATCAGCCCGTTCAATTCCTCCATAGCCAACATCTTCGTTACTGAAGTAGACTTTTTTCTGCAACCACTTAGCAAATATTTTATTTGTATTTAAGCTGCTAGTCTCTGCTGCCCCATACAGCACCCCATAGAGAGTGGTAGTATCCGCCACAATCCCTGCGCTGACAATGTAATTATCCTGTGCAACAGACTCGTCACCTTCTGTGATGCCAGTTGTACTGAATAGAGTTTGCAATACCGGGAAGGAAGCAGGGTCTGTACTCACACTGTAGTACACCTGTTGTCCGTTGTGATGAGCAACCATCATATAGTATTCATCGCCGCCAAAACGAAATTTTTTTACATCATTCACAGATGCCATTGCCCCGTCCATAACATAGTCTGTATCTGTAAAGTTCACCATGTCAGTACTGTAGGCACGATAATCTTTGCCTCCCAGTCCTTCCGGACCATAGTAATACCAGTACAGACCATGATCGTACAATAGACCACTCTGATTGTTGAGCCACTGACTCGCTGCCCAATCACCTCCGTGCCAATTGTCTACAGCAATTAAATTGTTTGTGCCGAATGGATCACCAGGATTGTCAGGTGCCCATGTCAACCCGTCGCTGCTTACTGCATATGCGGGTAAATCGTTTTCGTCGCCGAGCGCCCGACAATCAGCTGTGCCGTATGATGCGTCACACCATCCTGCCGTATACACCATCGCCCACTGACCATCAGGTGTGCGTGTGAGCGCGGGATTATTGGCATTGCGAAATTCACCGTTGTCAATAATCATTTGACTATCACCTTCGCTGAAGATTTGAAACTCTTCGTCAGTTGGTAGATAAAATATTCTATCATTCGTTGCGTCACAACCAGTGTTAGAAGCATCATCGTTCCCGCCATAATACATATACCACTGCTGAGTTGCATCATTCCACTCGGCTTGTGCAGAGTACACGTTTTGTCTACTAGAGCAATCAGATTCGTAGATTGGCAGTCGGTAATCATAATTCCAGTTACTGATCTTGTTGGGATCAAATGGACCAGCGCCTACGTCTTCAAACAAGTTAAAGCCGCTATCCGCGTCAAAATCGATTAGCTCAAGCGTTTCAAACCCTTCATCATACCCACCACCCACTTCTGCCAGTCGAAAATAATAATCACTGTACGTATTCTGACCGAGCTGAGTAGCATTCACACGCAAACCCTTAGCGGTCACAGTTTGACCGAGCGGCAGAATAATCCAATCCTCTTGCGGCACTGGAAAGTCGGTGAAGTTAAGAAGATCAACGTCAACCCAACTTGTTCCATTTGAATACTGGACGTTGAGATCAACTGGAAAAGCCTGAGCTTCTCCAGCGTTGTAGCGTGGGTAGATTTTAATATAGTTCGTGGAATGGTACGTATCAAAATCATACGCAACCCACTCTGTTGATGAGGCAGAGCTTTCTTCCTCTGAACTCCAATAAGTGCTCGTATCACCGTCATTGAGGTAAGAGGAGGACGAGCCACTGAGAGTGCTGGAGACATACATAGTACTTACCGTCCATTCACTGGCAGCTTGCGCAACCGGAATGGCAGCATGGCGGGCAACATATGGAATATGAACGCTGCTGGCAACCAACACCAGAGCTGCGCTCCCAGCGAGAATTTTTTTCACTTCATGCATATGCGTCGCGTAATCTAAATTAGTCGCATGCACCAAAACACATATCACCGTTGGAGTCGACATACATTTTCATGGACGCATCTGTTTGGTCGTAAATTCCAAACCGTTGGCCTCCAACATTTGGTCCAACATACCAACTGTGGTTGCTATCACTCAATAGATAGAGCGGGTCGTTTGTCCCCGCGTTGACGGTGAGTGGTTTTGCAGGAGACGTCCCAATGCCAACGTAGCCGTTTGATTCAATTGTTACTTTTGTGGAAAATCCAGTAGTGCCTGTGCCAGTTGTTTCTCCAATATTCAATTGATTTTGAAATGCAATTAGAGAACCATCGCTGCCACCAGTTCCACTTCTCAGATACAGGGAGGAAGTGTCGTCAAAACTTTGTAGTCCCAAACCAGCAGCATTACTGCCGTCCTGGGCTTTAATATTGACTTCAGGAGCTCCGCTGTTAGGAAAGCTCGACGTGCCAATACCGATACTGCCATTTGTATGAATGCGGAATCGTTCAGCAAGCGAAGTGCCATTGTGAGTACGAAATGCCATGTAAGCAGCACCCCCATATGTATTATCAAAAATAAGTCCATTATCTGCAGTATTTTCCGATACGCCAAGCATCTTATAGACTTGGCTTCCTCCAGTGAGAAAGTACGTACCTGTAACACCATCACCAGGTAGACGCACATCTAGCTGCGTCGATGGATTTGTAACGCCAATTCCCACATTTCCGTCGTTGGTTATGCCAAATATAGACGAGCCAGACGTGTTTTGAAAATCGAAACCCCAGGGAGTAGAGGCTGTACTTGTTCCTTCCAAACGAAGGATAGCTTTGTTACCGCCACTCGCTAGAGATCCGCCTATACCTGACGGCATAAAACGCAGCACAGCTGATCTGTCGTTGGTGGGATTGTTGGATTGAATACGCAATTCAGCGTTATCTGCGGTCTCTGTGGCGGCGGTGACCACACTCAGCATGCCTGCGAGAGTACCTGACTGATCATTGCGTAAAAAAACAACACTATCCAGACCGTCCAGTACGTCTGCGTCCAAGCCAGACGCTGCACCATCATTTGCGGCAGTCCAGGCTGCACCTAAAATTTTTAAAGGATCAATCGCTGCACTTGTACTAATATCGGCATTGAGAATGGTGCCGTTATTGATTTTGGCAGTTGTCACAGCATTATTGCCCAGTTTTAAAACAGTCACTACAGCATTAGCTAAGTCAGTGTTACCCACACAGCCTATACACACTACATCTGTGGCCGTCTGTCCAAGTACAATACCAGGCACGAGCAAGGTAAGAACTATGCTTGGCAGAAAAAATCGCATTGACATAGGCGTCTCATTAAAATTTCATTAGTACTACTTCCCTGAGTATAGAATATCTAGGTTCAAATTTCCACTCCTCATAAAAACCATACTCCTATCAGAGTTTAGCTGTAAATTGTTCAAATATTCGACAAGTGATACCTTGGGGTCACCTAAAACGAAGACGACCACTCAAGATTTTCTTGGTGGCCGTCAAAGGAACGGTTTGACTGGTTGGCGTCTCAGCGCCGGTGGCTTACGCGCTTCACGAGCGCCACATCTGCCGTGGCCGTGCCATCTTCCGTCTGCTGTATCAGGATTTAAGGAACCTGAATGCCTAGCCGTTGGAGTATATCGATTTTCTTCTGCATGGTTTCCCTCACCCGCTGAATACCTTCTTGTGGTGTTCTGAGTTTCTCGTTGACTAAGTAATGTTGAGCGCGGGCCCGTTCCGGAGTAGCGGCCGGATGCTCTTCCAGTGCTTGGGATAAACCCTTGAGCAGTCGTTCAGCCCGGGGGGTAGTGATCAAGTAATCTTCTATGGCATCAAATTTGACTCCCGTGGGGACCTCAATTCCAGCAGCGGCCAGATTTGCCGCTTCTTTGCCTAGGTCGTTGCGGATGCGCGTCTGAATGTCCATCACTAACTCAGTGAGTTCTTTTCCTGGAAAAGCCTGCTGCCATTCCAACATGACAGTTTGGGCTTCTTTAAAATTTGGTGTGCCCATTTTGCCTGCCGGAGCACCTGACTCTAGAGCGGAAATGGTTTCTAAACCGTCCAAAATCCGGTCACCTTCCATTTTTAGTAACACATACTCAGTCAGCTCTTTCCACTCCTGCTCTGTTTTTTCCGTTTCGGTGCGGTTGGCGAGTTGTTCAACAGAAGCTTGAGGGAATGGTGTTTCCTGATGGGGTTGGATAGTTTGCGGTTTTGGACGCTCAAGCCCTGGTTGTGCTGGTTGTAAGCGTTGTGTTGGTTCAGTCATACAAAAATTATACTCTACAATTTCGAATTTCACTATGAGAAAAGGAGCCGTTTCCGTTCAGGTGGACTGAACGGTCGTACTCCTTTCCAAGGTGCGGGGTGCTCGGAGGGCCTCAGCCGACACAGGCTGTGAAGGTGAGGGTCCCCAGGGCGAGCACCACGGTGAGGCCGAACCCCGCCCACACGCTGAGTGGGGCGCCGTGGTTGGGGCCGTAGCGGCGGTGGGGGTCCAGGCCTAGGGCGGCGAGGGCGGAATCCAAATAGTCCATGAAAACCTCCAGTAAGTGGCAAGAAGATACTCTTTTTTGAGCAGAAAGTCAACCCATTTTTTCAAATGGACCAATACATAAGCGGAAAATTCAAATATGGTATACTAGGCATATGGCTGACAAAATAACAGTAACTACACCGGCAGAAACCAAACAGAATTTGGGCCAAAAGGTAAGGGTTTTGGAAAAAGAAGCAGTCGGCCGCACGCTGGGGTATATTGTGGGCGCGTTTGGGTTGGTGGCGGCGCTGGCTTGGAATGATTTAATCCAGCAAACCTTTGCCGTATTTTTTCCGGCGGAACCAGAATCGCTGGTAGCAAAATTATTTTATGCTTTGGCCTCAACCCTGATTGCCTTGATGGTGATTTTGCTATTTAGCCGTTGGGCCAAGAAATCTTAAAAACGAAGAAGAGCGGCGGCTAGTGCTGCCAACCAAACTGTGCCTGGGCACAGAATCTGTGCGTGCGCACAGTTTTGGTTGGTGACGTAGTCGTCGCTCTTCTAATGTGCTGCTCACCGCGCCTCCTCAGCGCGGGGCCATGCAGGTGGCCGGGGACACCACCTACCAGATGATCGGCAGGTCGTCCGGTGCGGTGCTCATTCCACCCCAACGGTGACGCTGGTCATGGGCTCGTTGAGCGAGCGGAAGGTGAACTGGATCCACCACCGGTCCGTCCGTTCGGTCAGGGCGACCGTGGACCAGGCGTAGGGCGCCGCCGGCTCCGGCTGGTGGGTGGGCTCCCAGTACGTGGCGGTGAAGCTGGTGTAGTCGGCGGCTTCACCGTTGGGGTTGAGCATCACCTGCACCGGGACCGTGCCGAACTGGGTGAGACTCAGCACCCCACACAAGCCGCGCTGAGACGGGTACAGCTTGAGCTGCTGCCCCCCACTCATGCCACCCATGAAGCTGGTCAGGATCTGGGTGGGCAAGTCCGGCGGGGGAGCTTCCTTGGCCCGCGCCGCGCAGATCAGCACGTTGTGGTGGTCCATGGTGATCAGCGGGTTGCCGGCCGGGGTCCACTCGGGCTGCGTGGGGACATCCATCCCCTGTTCGTGGATGACCAGGAACAACCAGAAAATCAACACGGCCATGAGGATGGGCGGAAACCACCAGTTGCGGTAGAAGGACATGAGAAACCTCAGGTGTGCCGCAACCTGAAGCCTTGGAACTTCCCGTGTCAATCGAACTCTTGTATGATCAGTCTCATGGAATATCCCATGCATCAAGAGCATTTGAAGCGTGACATTTTTGCCAAATGGACGTCTCGCGCACTTGACCCATCCGTGTGGTGGCCAATTGTTTTGGTGGCCATGATTTTCAACACCGGTCTGTCAACCCATCAGGTGAAACTCCTGTTACCCATCATGTTGTTTGTGGAGTTGGCGCTGCCGGTGATTTTTTTGATCTGGTCGCTGAAAACAAAACGCATTTCCGACTGGGAGATGACTCGTCTGGAAGAGCGGCGTGATTTTTTTCTGTTTGTGGTGTTGGTGCACGCTTTGTCGCTGGTCTTACTGGCGGCGTTAGCTAATGAAGAGCTGTTTAATTTACGTCTGATCCTTTACATCATAGAAGTCTTTGGCACGTACATCACTTTTTTTTGGAAAATAAGCGCACATGCGGCAGTCAACACCACCGGCGTGCTGATTTTAGTGCACTTGTTTGGTTGGTGGTTGTGGCCTTTGTTTGCGCTGGTGCCGCTGGTGGCTTGGTCTCGCTGGGAACAGGAAAAACACACGCCATTTCAGTTGTTAGGCGGGACATTTCTTACCCTTGGGTATTTGTTGTTTACTTTTTGGTTGTTTGGTTGGCTGTAAACGAAGAAGAGCGGCGGCTAGTAGCACCAACCAACGTCTGCACGTACAGACGTTCTGTGCGTGCGCACAGCTTGGTTGGTGACCTAGTCGTCGCTCTTCTAAGGTGCTATTCCTCTTCCTCACCATAGTCCTCACTTTCCGCAGCCACGTACATGGCCACGGCCTGGTTCATGGTGTGGGCCTTGAGCTTGATGCGGGCGTGCTCGGCATGGGACCTGACCGTACCCTGAACCACGCCCAGACGCTTGGCAATTTCTTGCGACTCTTTCCCTTGGGCGAACAGCTTGATCACCTCCCGTTCCCGGTCGCTCAGCAGTTCCTGGAACGGGATGTTCCGCTGACCCTTTGGGTGAGAGACCGGCCCGGGCGGACATGCCGCCTGTACATCCGGAGCGTCGGCCAGGTGAGGCAGGTCCTTGTAGGCCGCTTTCACGAAGCTGTTCGCATGGTTCAGGAGCAGTCCAAAGGTGCCCGCCTTCTTACCTTCCGGCAGTTCCAGAAGCTGGTTCAGGCAGCCCTGGGCCGCACCCAGGCTCTCCTCAAAGCTCCTTCGGTTGGTGAGGCCGAGTCGGCTCAGGCAAGACAGAGCTTGGGTCAGGTGGTCGTCCAGGTTCAACATCAGCTCCTCCAGGCGGGTGCTGGTCTCCCGGCCAGGGTAGCACCGGGTAGACTCCACTACCGCACTGAGCGCCGTCAGCAGATGGTAGCGGGCGTTCTGGGTCACTGACGACGGGTTGGCCAGAGTAATCACAGATGCACTGATCATGACAGCTCCAGAGGGTGAAGGGTGTGAGTCAATTCTTATTTCAAATCCCTTGATTTGTCAAAGTGTTTCAGGCACTCTGAGGTTATGCATATCTTAGGGATTGAAACGTCTTGTGACGAAACCGCGGCAGCGGTGGTGGAGGTACGTGGAGGGCAATTTGCAATTCTCTCCAGCGTGGTGGCGTCTCAAATTTTGATTCATCAGAAAACCGGCGGGGTGGTGCCTGAAGTGGCGGCTCGTGAACACACCGTGACCGTCATTCCAACGGTCCAGGCTGCTTTGGAGCTGGCGGGAGTATGGACCGCAGGGTCGTGGTCTACTCGGCCAGGGCATGCACGTGCACGCGGTATGCGCGCGTCTGCCCAAAGTCTGCACGTGCAGACTGTTCTGCGCCCAAACATAGACCTGATTGCCGCCACCGCCGGCCCAGGCCTGATCACCTCCCTCTTGGTTGGCGCAGAAACCGGCCGTACACTTTCTTACGCCTGGAACATTCCGTTCGTTGCTGTGAACCACATTGCGGGACATCTCTATTCTAGTCTGTTGATGAACCAGCCCATCCGTTATCCGGCCTTGGCCTTGATTGTGTCCGGTGGTCATACAGAACTTCAACTCTTGAAAAAGAAAGGTCAGTTGAAATGTCTTGGGACTACGCGTGATGACGCGGCCGGTGAAGCCTTTGATAAAACTGCTAAGCTCTTGGGTTACCCATATCCTGGTGGCCCGGCCCTTTCCCGCGCCGCTGAAGGCGGTAATCCGTACGCCATCCCGTTCCCACGTCCCATGATTGATTCACCTGACTATGATTTTTCTTTTGCCGGGTTGAAAACAAGCGTGTTGTATCATTTGAACGCCCTAAAACGATTTTCACGCGCAGATATTGCCGCCTCCGTTCAGCAAGCTATAGTAGATGTCCTGGTGGCCAAAACTGTCCGGGCGGCCAAGGAGTATAAAGTCAAAACTGTGATCATGGCTGGAGGTGTGGCGGCAAATCGAACTTTGAGGAAGGAGCTGACTGATCAAATCACGGCCCTAGGTAAAAAAATAATTATTCCGTCACCTGAACTGTGCACAGACAACGCCGCTATGATTGCCGCTGTGGCCAGTCAGACCAAGCCAACACCATGGCAGAAATTAACCATCAACCCAAACTGGGAATTAGGGAGAGTGTATGGACATAGAAGATAAAATTTACGGGCGAGTTTTTGTGGAGGAGCCGGTGTTTCAGGAAGTCATGCTGAGTAAGCCGGTTCAGCGTTTGCAGGGCTTGATGCAATGCGGCATCACGTACTTTAGATTTCCAGAACTAGATGGGACGCGTTTTGATCACTCCGTGGGAGTGATGAGCCTGTTGCAATCTTGGGATGCACCCGTAGAAGAGCAGATTGCAGGATTGTTGCATGACGTCAACCATTTAGCCTTCTCACACGTGGCAGACATAGTGTTTGGTGATGCACAAAAACAAGAGTTTGCTGAACAGTTTCACCGGAAGATCATTATGGGGTCTGAAATTCCGGAGATTTTGGAACGGTATGGTGTGGATCCGGAACAGGTGGTGGATTTTAAGCAGTTTCCGTTGTTAGAACAGCCGTTGCCGGATGTATGCGCTGACCGTTTTGATTATGGTCTGCGTGACACGGTGGAAAGTGGCATCTTGAGCTTGGAGCAGGCGCATGAAATTTTAGACAGTGTGCATATCATAGATTCATCTGTGATTTCTTTTACAACACAAAGTATAGCGCGTAGGTTTGCTGATGCGTTTCAAGAAATAAATGCTAAACGCTACACCCATCCCTTGGATATGGCCTTGTACAAATTTTTTGCTGAGACGTTGAAGTTAGCTTTGAATAAGAAGGTGATTATGATGGATGATTTTTTTCTGACTGATAATGAAGTGTGGGAGAAGTTACAGAATTCTGGTGTGACGGAGATTACGGATGCCTTGGCCAGGATTCCAAGTTTGAACGTGCAAGTGGTAGAACAGAATGAATCACATGACTATCATGTGAACAGTAAAATTCGTTTGATTGACCCTTGGGTGGTGGTAGGTGACGTAGAAGCGGGAGAGGTGGTTCGGCTGTCTGAACTAGATCCGGATTTTTCTATCCAAAGCGCGGAATTCAAAAACAAATACCAAGAAGGGTTTTTTGTGAAGTTGGTGTAGTGAGTTCACTTTTGTCACCCCTTGGGGTTAACTGTGCAAGCCCTTGCTTTTTTCCTCAAAATACTGTATATTTCCGCGTTCTTAAAGCCCTTTTTATTTGTCCCCATCGAAAACCTCCAATAAGTGAGGTGTAGCCACAAATGTAGGATAAAAGCCTATTTCCTGCCTTTCTGGCTACACCAATCACAACAAGGAGGTGAGCGATGTCGGCAACCCCATTGCCATTCATGACCATGAAGCCGCCCTCGGGCTTCATTTACGACAAGCGCAAGGAGAAGTGGGAGCTCCTCGAGGAGGGCTGCCAGGTCGAGGGCGAATCCGTCCTGGAGCTGGCCGGATTCCTGCTCCTG
>CAYIMB010000028.1:0-17554 GCA_964364425.1 uncultured Gammaproteobacteria bacterium | reverse complement strand
AAATGCCTTCAAAATTGCGGAAAAATACCATGCCGAGGCGCTTTGCGCCGAGGCAGTTTCTTACGATTTCACAAAAAGTGAAAATTGGCGGAGAGAGGGGGATTCGAACCCCCGAACCCTTGCGGGTTACACGCTTTCCAAGCGTGCGCACTAGGCCACTATGCGACCTCTCCGGATAAGTATACAGTGCGGAATTTTTTGGTTTTGGTCAATAAAGTGACAAGGCCCTGGATGCGTGTGTGCGCTTCCAGGGCCTGTCTCAGTGTGCTGTCGCTGCTCGGCGCCTAGGAACGCGCCGGGAAGTGGTGGTTCCGCGGACCCTTGCCGGCGCCCTCGCGGATGGGGCGGGGGAGGTGGTTGCGGTCACGGGGTCCCCCGTAGAAGCTCTCGTCCACCACCACCATACGGTGGCCGTGGCTGATGAGTCCGGTGTCCTTGGCGGCGAAGGTAGCCGCCATCCCCCGCTTGACCGCGGCGTCCACGACCTCCTGGGGCAAGCCCCGGCGGGTACCCTGGGGGAAGGGCGGGGGGCCCATGGGCGCCTGCTCCGGGTTGCGCTGCCAGGTCGCCCCTCTGCCCATGAACGGCCAGCGGCTGCCGGTCGGGGTCGCCGAGTTGCCCTGGTTCGAAGGCACCACCTTGGGACCGCCCACCTTCACCACTCCGATGGCCGCGAGAAGGTGGGGCCGACCGTTCAGGGGCCGGGAGGTGAAGTCGTAGTCTTCCGGACCGGAGGGATTGTCTGACTTGACTGATTGGCTCAAGGGCTTCTCCACTGTTACCGCGAGTTGAGTAACGAAAAAGCGCTGATATGCGCTCCTTGTTGCGGCTGAAAAAAGATAGAGAAATCTACCAAAAAAGTCAACTCTTCCGTAATGGTTCAATACCTTGAAATCACCTCAGGTAGTGTACTCCGCTATAACTTCTTTGATCTGATCTATGATCTCATTCGGAGTAACCGTGGCTTTAACCAGAAAGCGGGCTGCGCCTAAAGATTCCCCTTTTTCAATATCGCTCTTCTGTCCTAAGTTGGAGAGAAGGATCACAGGTATATGCTTGGTCTTCTGATTGTTCTTGATTCGGCGGAGGATCTCTAACCCGTCCATTCCGGAAAGGATAATATCAAGCATGACAATGTCCGGCATCTCCTTATTTATGAGCTTCAGTGCTTCTTCCCCTTCACTAGCATGAAAAAAAGTGCATTTCTCCATTGAGAGTTTGCGAGAAATAATGTCGTTGAGAAACTGATCATCCTCCACCCAAAGCACTTTCTTGCCTTCCAGCGACTTCAGAGACTTAACTCTGTCAACAGTACCTTCGTCGGTTTTCTTGAGTTCAGCTTGTACTTTGACCAAGACTTCCTCCGGATCAAACTGCGCTTTTACTAAATAATCTTTAACCCCGAGCGCGAGCGCTCTGTTGATCTCTACAGGCTGGCCAGAGTTAGAAATTATAATTACGGGAATACCGGCAATAGCGGCGTCTTTTTGCTTCGCTTCGAGGATCTCATATCCGTTCATGTTGGGCAGAATGATGTCGAGCAAAATAAGATCCGGCTCCCAGGATTTTATTTTCTCAAAACCCTCCAAGCCGTCTCTCGAGAGGAACACCTGGAAACCTTCAGTACCGAGCTTTTGCGTAAGCACCTCCCCCAGAAATGCGTCGTCTTCAATTATTAAAATCTTTTTCATACTGAACCATCTCTAACGTGACTTCTGAACAGGAACCGTAAAATAAAAAGTGGTTCCCTTGCCTTCCGTACTTTCAAACCAAATTTTGCCACCATTTCTCTCAACAATAGTTTTGGCAATATATAATCCGAGTCCCGAGCCGTCGGTTTCCTGCTTGATGGCGTTGCGTGCCCGGAAGAATTTGACGAACACATCTTTGGCCTGATCTTCTGGGATCCCAATACCATTGTCGGCAATGGATATGCGCAAAGTGTCCTCATCTTTCTCTACGTCAATTTCTATCTTGCCTACATCCATTGTATATTTAACGGCGTTTTCTAGCAAGTTTTGCAGTACCGCGCGCATGGTCTCCGGGTCTATGTAGGCCTGCGGCAAATTCTCAAATTTATTTTTATATGTAATAGTGATATTTCGCTTGGCCGCCTCTGGAGCAACCTCAAAGAGAACGTTGTCCATAAGATCAATGATGTCCACATGCTTGAAGCCATAGTGCACTCGGCCGGACTGGATGCCGTCGGCCACCAACATGTCGTTGACTAGAGTGATCATCCGAGTATTACTCTCAAACGTCTTCATAAGAAATGTTTTCTGCTCATTGTTAAGCGGGCCCATGTCGCCGTCTAAGAGCATTGAGAGCGTCCACTTCACTCCAGAGAGTGGCGTACGTAGCTGGTGTGCCACCACCGAGATGAAGTTTGACTTTATTTCATCAAATTTTTGGAGCTTCTCGTTGACGCGGGAAAGCTCTAAGTCACGTCGAATCAATAATTGAGTGCCAACTTTATAGTCTTCCTTGATCCGCTCAAATTTTGCGATCTTGGCTTCCAATTCGGCAATTTTAGCTTTTAATTCTTCTATCGTCTCCATATTTAATCCGCCAAAACGCAGATGACAACAGTCTCATTGTGAAAAGCAGAATTGCAGCGTTCAATGTCTCTCACTTCTCCACCCAAAGGCGCCTGTTCGCCATATGTGTAGAAACCAATCAAGGGCACATTTTGACCTATCGCCTGCTGGATAGCATTAATCTCGTCCCCAGACTTGTCTCCGAAAAGTTTGTTGCGGGCTATACAATTAAAAATAATCACTGCTTTTGGAGTATGGCCATCAAGCTGGGCAATTGCGTTTTCCGCGGCATTTTTTGCCACTTTTACCGCTTCTTCCCGACTACCTACCATCAGGCGAATTTCAGAACCTTCCGGAATTTCGGCAGCACAAGTGATGGAACCCTGCTCGTTGACCGTGATCGGATCGCGGATGAGGAGCTCATCACTTCCTTCCACCTTCATCCCTAGAGGATAGGTAATGGCGAGCTTGGCCAGCGCTTCGGTGTGGAGCACTTTGGCTTCTTCTGTGCCGAAATAGTCTTCATAAATTTTTACTGCCGGCGCGCCGTTGATCTCGTGGATTGTGGCACCTTCAGACTTGGTTACTTTCATTGGTTCACCTACAGGGATCCATCCATGCTTAACGCCGATCCCGATTTTGAAATTACCCGTGAGTCCAAGACCTACCACGGCGCCAGAATATACCTTATCATTCATATACTGATATGTTTTCTGAAAAGCGAAATCGTCTCCAGAAGCGCCGCCCACTACCGGAAAATGCGCTCCCAGGGAATCTAGCACTCCCCGGACGATCTCGGCACCGTTTCCTACCAATACGTCCGGCAGCATAATGAAACCCTTGAGAGCGTCATTACCTTTTTCTGCGGCCTGCCCTTTGACCTTGTCGGCAGCCACTTTCCCGGCTGCACGCGGATTCGCGGCAATATTTTCTCCCACGCCGGCAAAGTAGCGTATCTCCGGAGACTTGATGGCCATGACTGTGACAGAATGGTCTTTGAGCGGCCCGGCGGTCGTGATCTCTCCCGAGGTTGAGGAACCAACAATGAGCGCATTCTTCACCACCGAGCGCACACCGGAGAGCATTTTTTCTTGATCATATTTGACGGAAGAAAAAATTATCAGTAAATCCAGATTTTTATCCTTTACGTCCTTGAGCTGATCGATCGCATCTTGGGCCGCGTTCGCACCTACAGTGTAGGAGTCCTCACCAAAAGCCGCCCCCACGCTTGCTTGTATTCCTTGTGTTGTTTTCATAAAAATCACTTATTAGTATTACCCTATGTAGTTAAAGGAACTCTAACTACTTATTCTAGAAAGTCAATCACCACCCCTTACGGACGTGGCATGCCGGAGGTTGAGTTAAGGTTTGGACCTTGACTTATGTCGTTTTTGTTTTTCCGTATGAGCTAAGTGAGATAAAGTTTTCATGACGGTATCTGGGGTCAAAGAAATAGAATCAATTCGTTCCTCAATCAAGAATTCAGCAAACTCCGGGTAATCACTTGGGGCTTGTCCGCAAATTCCAATTTTCTTGTGTTTGGAATGAACGGTCCGAATCACCTGTTTCAGCATTCGTTTGACCGCCTCATTCCGCTCGTCAGCAATGGGCGCCACAAGCGCAGAGTCCCTGTCCAGGCCTAACATCAACTGAGTCAGATCATTTGTACCAATAGAAAACCCGTCAAAAATTTTCAAAAATTCCTCAGCTAGAATCACGTTAGATGGGATTTCACACATCACCCACACTTCCAGACCTTTTCTTCCTTGAACCAGCCCATTTTGTTTCAACAACTGAATCACCTTCTTCCCTTCTTCCGGCGTCCGACAAAACGGTATCATGATTTTGACGTTGGTCAACCCCATCTCATCACGTACTCGGCGTAAGGCCTGACATTCCAAGACAAAGGCCGGTGTGTAAGCGGGATGGTAATACCGGGAAGCACCGCGCCAACCCAACATAGGGTTTTCCTCTTGAGGTTCAAAATCTTTCCCGCCAATTAAGTTAGCATATTCATTCGATTTGAAATCAGACAAACGGACAATCACCGGTTTGGGCCAAAACGCTGCAGCAATCCTCCCCACTCCTTCACTCAAACGGTCTACAAAGTAATCAGATTTACGCGTGTAACCAAGTGTGAGCTGTTCAATTTTATCTTTAGCTACCGGGTCAGTCACTTGTCCAGGATTTAATAAAGCCAAAGGGTGAATCTGAATATGGCTGGCTATAATTAATTCTTCTCTAGCCAAGCCCACGCCTTTATTTGGGATGAAAGAAAAATCAAAGGCACGTGATGGATCCGCCACAATCATCATCACATCTGTTTTGGTTTTAGGAAGTTGTTTCAGATCAGTTCGTTTCACCTTAAACTTCACTTCTCCGTCATACACAAACCCTCTGTCTCCTTCTGCACAAGATACCGTTACCAGTCTTCCGGTTTTTAGTTTTTCTGTTGCGCGAGTTGCTCCAACCACTGCAGGAATACCTAACTCACGCGCTACAATGGCCGCATGCGAGGTCCGACCACCTGAATTTGTAACAATAGCTGAAGCTAACTTCATGATAGGTTCCCAATCCGGATCCGTAATTTCTGCCACCAACACTTCTCCCTGCTTAAACAAGTGCATGTGCTCCGTATTTTTAATCACGCGGACTTTCCCCGTACCAATTTTTGAACCAACACTGACACCGTCCAAGATTCGTCGCACCGTTGAACCTTTAACATGCTGCATCTCATATTCCTCTACCACTTGTCCGGTTTGTATGGCATGCACGGTCTCTGGTCTGGCTTGGACAATAAATAACTCCCCTGTCACACCGTCCTTGGCCCACTCTATGTCCATGGGACGTTTATAATGTTTTTCAATCACACAACCCCAGGCGGCTAAGATCATGACTTCTTGATCCGTCAGCACCCAGCGGGCGCGGTCAGCTTCTGAAACTGGGACCAAGTGCGTTGGTGCGCCCCCTTCAACACTGTAGATCAACTTCACTTCTTTGGCTCCCCGGGTTCTACCAACAATTGGTTGATATTTGAAAATAAATCGACCTCCATGACGCTTCATCCCTTTCAGTAATGTCGGTTTAAACACATAATACTCATCAGGATCCACTTTCCCCTGCACTACTGTTTCGCCTAACCCATAGTTAGCATTAATCACTACGGCGTTACGGAAGCCTGATTCCGTATCAATGGTGAACATGACACCAGATCCAGCTTCATCCGACCGCACCATTTGCTGAATACCCACCGACAGCGCTATGTCCGCACTAGCAAACCCCTTATCTGCACGGTAACTAATGGCCCGGTTAGTAAAAAGTGAAGCAAAACACCGTTTGGTTGCTTCCACTACTTCAAATGAACCGCGGATGTTCAGGTAAGTTTCTTGTTGTCCGGCAAAACTGGCTTCTGGAAGATCTTCAGCTGTGGCAGAAGAACGAACTGCCACGTCTAAATCTTTTTTATGTGAACGGCGACACAACTCTTGGTAGGCCTCTGCTATAGAATGGGTGAGGGCTGGTGGAAAATCGGTTTTTAAAATGAGTTGGCGGATAGCGTGGCCGGTAGAAGTCAGTGAACGCAGTTGCTTTACCTCCAAACGGTCTAATAAGGCATGAATTTCTTTATCAATGCCTGTGGTTTGCAAAAAATATCTATAGGCAAAAGCAGTCACGGCAAAGCCCCCTGGAACTTTAATACCCTCAGGTGCCAAGGCGCGGACCATCTCACCTAATTGAGCGTTTTTCCCACCAACCAGAGCGGTGTCGTTTTTCCCCAGTTCCTCAAACCACAAAATAAACTGCTCTTGTTTTTTCATAGCGTATGTACCTTCACTGCATTCATTTGTTCTTCTTCGCGCACCGGGTGACCAGACACAATCACTATTTTTTGTCCTTTTTCAGCTAGTCCCATTTTCTTCACCAGGCGAACCATATGATCAACCAACGCATCCAAGTTCTTCACCTTTGGTATTAAGACAGACTCTACGCCCCAGACTAAGGCCAGATGCTGTTGGGTTTTTGGATTATCAGTCAGTACCAAAACCGGAGTGTGTGGACGGAACCGAGAAATTAAGCGAGCTGTTCTTCCGCTAAAGGAGGCAGCTACAATCACCTTGGCTTTAGTGTCCCGCGCCAATTCATAAGCAGAGTGCGCAATCCCATGTTGGGTGTCAGACGGGTCATGTTGGAAAAACGCTTCTGGCAGGTCGTCAAACGGAGATGGTTCAGTTTTCTCAATAATCCGCGTCATCATTTGTACAGCTTCTACCGGATATTTCCCATTAGCGGTTTCTCCGGACAACATCACCGCATCCGTGTGGTCTATCACGGCGTTTGCTACATCAGATACCTCAGCGCGAGTTGGCCTGGGGTTCACCATCATACTTTCCAACATTTGGGTGGCCACTATGACTGGCTTGGCCGCGGTTAAGCAATCCTGAATGAGTTGTTTCTGAATTAAAGGTACGTCTTCCGGTGGCAGTTCAATTCCCAAGTCACCTCTGGCAATCATCACTCCGTCTGTTTCTTCCAAGATACCTTTAAAATTTTTCACCGCCTCTACCCGTTCTATTTTTGATACCACCAAAACTTGTTTGCGGCGTGGGATCAGTTTGCGCAAAGCGCGAATGTGTTCCGGTCCTTTCACAAATGACAAGGCGACATAATCTATGTTTTGCGTTAATCCAAACTTCAAGTCTTGTTTATCCTTGGCAGTAATCACCTCACTCGACACTTCCACTCCCAGCAAGTTAATCCCTTTGTGGCTGAAGATAGTTCCGGGTTTTTCCACTTCCGCATAGACAAATCGACTTTCAAGTTTGGTCACCCTTAAATCAATCAGTCCGTCATTAATCAGAACATGACTTCCCTTTTTTACGTCCTTATACAAATTCACATACTGATGTGGGATAATTTTCACATCAGCTGAAACAAGCAACTTGTAGTTGATCATGTGTTCCGGTACCAACACTACGGCTTCTCCGCGTCTGATTTCTACGCCATCTCTGCTCACCTGACCAACACGGATACGCGGGCCCTGCAAATCCTGCATGATAGCTACCGTTCTTCCAACCTTTTTAGCAGCTGCTCTAATATGCCGAATCAAGAGGGTATGCTCCGCATACGTTCCATGAGAAAAATTCAAACGGGCCACGTCCATGCCGGAGCGGATGAGAGCTTCTAGAGTTTTTGGTTGGGCCGAGGCGGGACCAATAGTGGCAACAATTTTGGTTCGTTTCATGGCAGTGAGTATACCAGAAAGTCCGTAATCAGCCCACGCGAAATGTTGAAAACACAACACCCCTGTCCAGAAGAACCTCGCGGGGGAGGTTCCTCCGAAACAGGGGTGTTGAAGGTGCAGGAGCACGGAACCGGACCCAAGGGCCCATGCAGCCAAAGGGAACAAAAGTTCCATGGCTCCAAAATCCCAAGGGCCCAGGCTACTTGCGGAGACGAACCAGCCGAGCGCCGGAGTCCCAGTCCCCGAAGTCGAGCCAGCCGAAGCGCAGGACCCACCCGCCGCCGTACCAGCGGAGGAACGGGACGCAGAGCCTGCCATCGGAGTCCCGCCAGAGGGTTCCCGGGGCCACCAGGTAGAACTCACGGAGCTCCACCGGGATGTCCTTGGTCTGGCGGAGCATGCGCTCCAGGTGGTGCTGCCCGGTGAGCCCGCCCAGCTCCTCCTTGGCCCGAAGGCGCATGGTCTCCCCGTTGACGTACTCTTCCCCATCGTGCAGGCAGGGCATGCCCTACCCCTATTGATTCACCCGCTCTACATACTCTCCGGTTCCGGTGTTCACGCGAATCATATCCCCTTCTTTAATGAACAAAGGGACGTTAGTCTGAAAACCGGTTTCCACGGTTACTGTCTTGGTCACGTTTGAGGCCGAATCCCCTTTCACACCAGGAGGTGCTTCAGTCACCAGAAGATCGACCTTAGGTGGTAAGGAAATCGCCACTGGTTTGCTGTTGAATTTTAATACATCAACATCAGAACCTTCTTTTACATAGTTTGAAATTTCACCAATTTGTTCTTTGGTGAAGGTGAACTGCTCAAAGGTGTCGTTATCCATGAAGTTGAATGTTTTGCCTTCACGGTACATGAAGTTGGCTTTGTTGCGTTCCAAGTCAGCTTCAGTCAGCTTGTCACCAGGTTTGAAGGTTTGCTCCAAGACTTGGCCTGTGATCAAGTTGCGCATTTTGGTGCGCATGACGGGTTTACGTTGGGCGGTGCGCATGAAGTCCGCCCATAACACTTGATACGGCTGTCCGCCCAAGTCCAGTGCAAGCCCCACACGGATTTCTTTCAAACTAGAGAGAGTTCCCATGAAAGTAGAATTACTTATTGAGCGTTGGTGTATGGTTGCAGAGCCATGAAACGTGAACGTTTAATGGCGTTAGCCAATTTACGTTGGTGAGTCGCACAGGTACCCATACGTTTGCGCGGCAAAATCTTCATATAAGGAGAAATGAACTTACTGAGCAAGTCAGTCTTCTTATAATCAATATCTTTAAACGCGTTCACGCAGAAGTAACAGTATCTGTCTTCTGGTTTAAGGACTGGTTTTTTTTGTGGTCGTTGAGCCATATTTTTTTAAAAAGGGATATCTTCAACCCGGATCTCATCATCTGGATTTGGTTCCGGGGCTGGGGGTAAGTTAGACGGAGGTCGATTTGCGGCAGGGGCCTGCTCAGCCGCCACTGGAGCTGCTGAAGGTGCTGGCATGGCAGCTGGACTACCTGTTCCGGCCGCACCTGTTTGCGCGCCTGACGGTGCGCTTCCCAACATAATCATATTGTCCGCTACAATTTCTGTGCGGTACCGTTTTTGCCCTGCTTGGTCATCCCATGAGCGCGTTTGCAAATAGCCCTCAATATAGACTTGCTTTCCCTTTTTCAAGTACTGCCCAACAATCTCAGCTAATTTTCTCCAGGCCACCACGTTGTGGAACTCAGTGACACTTTGGGGTTGGCCTTGTTGGTCTTTCCATTGGCGGCTGGTTGCTACAGAAAATGAGGCAACGGTCTGCCCTGAGGGAATGGTCCGGAGTTCCGGATCCCTGGTCAGGCGGCCAATGAGCATGACTTTGTTTAAATCCATAGTATTTCGATTTACAATTTGACTTCGTCACTCATGAGTTTGTCTAACTCTTTTTCCACGGCCTTCATATCTGCTGGAGCGGCAGGAGCAGCGGCTTGTTCCTCTGCTTTTTCTTTTTTAGCCACTTCAGCTTTAGCTGCTTGAGCCTTGGCCATAGCACGTCCAACTTCCTTAGCCATTTTTTCTTGGCGTTTGGCTTGAATGGATTCACGCAACTTGGCCCGAGCCGCTATTTTTTCAGCCGGCTCAAGTTCTTTTTGAATCAACAAGAAACGCAACACCTCTTGTGAAAGTTGCAATTGATCATGAATTTTTTTAGAGGCTTCAGTCTCAGCGTCTAAATCAACTAAGATATATACACCTTGGAAGTGCTGGCCAATTTTGTAGGCTAACTTTTTGCGACCCAAGTCTTGCTCTTGAGTGATGGTTGCACCGGCAGTTTTAACCAAATCAGAAATCTTGGTTTTCACCGCTGGTAAATCCTCGTCCGTTATGGAACCAGGAATGAGATACAACAATTCGTAATGTTGTGTCATGTGGGCTTAAATTGTTACGTTTTTTGTCTTTCATGTCTCTCTGGAGGCGCTTTTTGAGCGGCCGCCCGGAAACATATGGTTAGAAGAAAGACTAAAAAACTGAGTAAATCTTGTAGTAAGACCCTAACAAAAAGCTGGTTTTTTGGCAAGGGCGTATGTGTCTAGGGTAAAATCGAATTTAAAGTGCTATACTGATCCCATTAATCATTCAGAAAGAAATATGCTTAAAAACCACTTGCTTATAGCATCCTTAGGAGCTGTAGGTTTGTTGAGTTTTGCTTCTGTAGTCTCTGCGGCTGATGCCTCAGTCTATGGAGCACTGTATCAAACAGCACATTTAGAGGCGACCGATGGCTCTAACAAAGAGTCTATAGTCACCTACCTGCCTGGAACAGATGGGTTTATAGCCATCACCACCAACGATACAGGTTCTGAATGGTGGACGTCTGACGAACTTGGCCTCACCTGGACCATGTCTGAAACAAACCCCATTGGCGACTTTGGCTGTTCTCAACCTGGTCGACACTCTGTGGTAATTACAGATGACGCTTCTTATTTTGGAGCTGACTGTGACACCGGACCTTCCATCATTAAAATAACCGGCCTGGACAGCGCCGAGGTTATACACTCAAATACCTTGAGCACGGCCGGCTATCCAACAGCCACGGTGCTAGGCGACCAAATATACATGTTCTTTAATGGAGGATACACGGTGTGCGAATCTGATGTCTGCGAGGATAGTATGGACGCCGTTGGACAACCGGCCACGGTCCCTTTGGAAGCCGCTGTGATGGATGGTGTGGCTTACCTGCCATTTACTAACGGCGTGGTCACTACCTTTGATGGTACAAGTTATACAGAAATTGGGAGTGAGTATTTGGAGGGATTAGAATCCCCGTGTAACTGTAACTTGCCCGCGGTAGGCATAAACAACGGAACAGTGTATGTAGGTAACCTAGACTTTGATAATGGGGCTACGTTATTCCGGTATGATCCAGATGATACTGACGGTGACGGGGAATTATGGGAAGTGGCTGAAGAACTCAGCTCATCTGACACCATCATCAACAAAATGCAGAAAAGTCAGGAGATTGATGATTCTAATTACTTGGTGTTTTACACAGCCAACGGAGATACAGGGACAGGTATTTTTGCTCTAGATGAAGACGGTAATGTGTTCTCATTAGTTGATTCAGGTTTAGGCGGTGACAATCCAACCAACAACATGGAAGTGGTGAGTATAGTCAACCGTACCGTGGATGATAACGGCACCAGCAAGAAAATTATGTTGTTTGCCACTCAAAATTATACCGACCAAACCAAAATCTTTGTGTTGAACTTGGATGAGGATTTAGCGGTTGATGTATCTGCTGAAAGTGTGGTGACTTCCAGTGGGGAGCGCGCCGCACATGCCGTGACTGCCTCAGCTATTGCAGAGGGTACGGTGCTAAAAGTGAAGGTGCCAAAATCTCAAGTCAACAAAGGGGACGTCTTCCTCTTGTATATAGACGGAGAAAAAGTGGACCGGGTGAAGGCAACAAGCAAGTCAGCGGTGACCTTAAAATACACAGGGGCTAAAAACTTGCCTAGTGGAACCAAAATGAAAGTGAAAGTGGGCGTGCGCCGGGCGTATGGTTCTGGTGCGGCTCAACTCCGTTCGGAGAATATTATCAAAGGTGCAAGAGCCACCGTGAGGATTAAATAGTAGCCCTCCCAAAAACTAGGTGGCTCGGCAATGTATGGACCATTTGACCCTAATTTGCTTAGGGATGAAGCGAACGAGGAAAAACCCACGTCAAAGATGGGGTCTACAAAATTAAAGGGATGCTCAGCGAGTTGGTATAAGCCACTTTCAAATACACCAGTATTTTTTTGAGAAAACAAGAGTGGCTGAATGTGTGTACTGTGTGAAGACTGTTCCAAGTGGACTGACAGATATAAGTCACCAGTGTCCAGCTCCGGGTAGAGCAGGGCTAACTCTTGTCTGGGAGTCTGTCCAGCAAAATGTCTTGACCAACTTTGACGTCCCCAGGTGGTTTGTAGCCAACGTCTAAACACGCGGTTCAGTATTCCTAGATGTTCCATTTCACGCAGCTGCAAATCAGTAATCATGCGTTCACCCTTGAACATGTTCCTCAACATTTCCTCAAACAAAAAACACATTTCAAATGGATCTCTGGGTGGAAAGCTTGCTTGCCTGGATTCCATAAAAATAATATGAGTCTTTTTTGAATCGGGTCAAGTTTGCAGCTACCAAATAAATTATTTGTTGAATATCGATTTTCAATTCTATGGCCACCTCAAGAGATGTCCACAGAGCTGCGCAGGAGTGAATGTCCTTGGGGGCTGTACACCTGGCTGAATTTCGATATGATGTGACACATGAACCAAACCTACACCTACGCCTTCATCTTAGGCTCTCACCCGGAGCTGTCTTTGGCCGAAATTAAGGCTGTGGTGCGCCCAAAAGACATCAACACAGACGGCAAACAGGTTGGTGTGGTTGAGTTGGAAAATGCTATAGATGTGGCCGCAGTTATGGGCCGCTTGGGTGGAACCGTGAAGATTGCTGAATTAACTCAGGAATTTGAAAAACCCACCAAGGTCGATTTAGCGCAGCTGTCCAAGTTAATTCCAGACAACGGCGGCCGTGCGGTGTTTGGAGTCACTGCCTACCAAGTTGACCAAGCCTTTACTTCCAAACAACTCCCCTCCTGGTCCAAAGGATTAGGGCTGCACTTGAAGGAATGGTTTAAGGAAGGTGGACGTGGCGCGCGCTTGGTGACCAACCAAGATGGAACGCCCCTGTCAGCGGTAACGATTGACCGAGAAAAATTACTGACCAAAGGACGTGAGATTGTGTTTGTCTTGGTGGATGGAATGGTCCGCGCCGGTGTGACTGTGGCCGTCCAACCCTATGAAGCCTTTGGTGCACGAGACTTTGCACGTCCTGGCCGCAGCATGAAAACCGGAATGTTGCCTCCAAAGATTGCACGTATCTTAGTGAACTTAGCACAACCACAATTAGAGTCACGCATTTTGGATCCGTTTGTGGGAACAGGAACTATTTTGCAAGAAGCGTTGCTCTTGGGATACAAAAAAGTGGAAGGGAATGACTTAGATCCCAAGGCTTTGGACTACACGCGGAAAAATTTGGCTTGGCTGCATCTACCTCAAGTCAAAATCCATAACTACAAAGCTGAAAAGTTACCGTTTCATATTAAATCCGGTGTGTATGACCGAATTATCTTTGAAGGATACTTGGGGCCGACTGATGAATGGGCTATTCGGAAAAAGCTAGACAATATTCAAACGGAACTTCAGGAACTCTACGGAGCTTCTTTGATCAGCTTCATGCAATTGCTGAAACCAGGTGGCCGGATTGTGGGCGCTTTCCCTGCTTGGAGGTTACAAGCCGGACAAGAACCTATCACTCTGCCTATTAAACTACTCGCAAGTCAAGCTGGTTTAGAGATAGTTGATGGTCCTTTTTACTACGGCCGGCCAGATGCAGTTGTGTTGAGAGAAATTTGGATTTTGTGTTCTCCCCAGGAATAAATTAGCAAAACGTATCTTCAAGTTTAAGCTTCCAACGAGGATCTTTGGGGAATTGTTCATGCAATTTTTCGTATACCAATTCAGCGTTGGATAAAGAAAGAAAATGTTTCTTCAAATAAAACTGGTACATATGGCTGTATCCCAAATCAGCCACTTCCTCAAACAATGCTAGCATAATACCTCTGCAGGCAGGAGTGCCCTTAGAATTTTCAACTTCAGTCAGTAAAAGATATAACAAACCATTTTCTTTCTCGGCTACATCAAATAAATGTAACCAACTTTCAGGTTGGTATTTTTTTTCTTTGCGTGTACGAAACTGTACTTTGTTGCGGAGCTTACGTTCAGAAAAAATTAAAGTATTGGTATCTAATCCGTAGGCCGCCAGACGTTCGGCAACCATGGCTGGGATAATTTTCTCTCGTAAAATTAAAGTGAACTTGGCATGCACTTTCATATACTCCTCATCCGTCAGATCAACTGGTGTATGCTTTAGTACTTTTCCGAGTTCAGCATCTGTCTGTCTTAACATATCTTGCATGCGCACAAAGGCCGACTCGTCTACTAAGTCCTTAATTTCATGGAGTTGCGGTAGCTGAGAGCTGACACAACCGGAAACAGCGCATTGCAACCTTCTTTGGTAAATAGCAGCCACTCCCTCATAGCCTAAACGAATATAGTTACCTAATTTTTCCGCCAATCCAATATCTCCCACCATTATGGCCAAAGCTCCTGGAGTTTTTTTAGCCATTTCAACGGTGGCCATCTGAGTTGGTTGCAGAACCTCACCAATATCAAACATCCCACAAAACACAATGGATTTTTTGGCTGTGTTTGTCATAACGCGAAAGACTACCAGAACAGGAAAATACTTCAATTTTTACTAAATAATTAAATATTATAATGCCTAATTACCTCTAAAGTTAGCCAAAAAGTATTTGTAAAAATTTATTTACAAAAAAAACCATTTTGTGCTAGGATACACTCATGGATGACCACTTAAAAAAAACTCTTGGTCGGTTTGGTTTATCTGAACCTGAAATTAGTATCTACCTCGCTGCCCTCCGTTTAGATAAACCAACCGTTTCAGACCTAGCTAAGCGCACTAATTTACAGCGCACCTTGGTGTATTTTCATTTGAAAAATTTGATCAAACGAGATGTGATCAAGGAGCTCCCTTCAGGCAAAGTCAAACACTTTGTGGCTACTCCCCCCAAAGAATTAGCAGATCGATTTGAACGCTGGGTCACTGACGTCTACAGCATTGTCCCACAACTTGAAGCTCTCCAAACAAGGGATGAACAAACCCCTGTCATCACTGTGCAGGATTTTTCCACCGCACATTACGAACATTACAACGAACTCGCTTCCATGCCGGAGAAAAGCGAGTTTAGGGTTATCCAAAGTCTGCGGTCTGCTGGGCCGGACTTTCAGTCCTTCAAGCCAGGTCAATGGAAAAATGTATTGCAGCGGATGATTGCAAGGAAAATAATGACTCGGGCAATTTTCACAGATGAACTTGTGCGTGAAGCGCATAAGTTTATGGATCCGGAAACATACGAATTATTCAAACAACGGAATTGGCAAATCCGGACAGTGAAGGCAGATCGATTTGATTTTGAGGAGATGACGATCCATCAGGATAAAGTGAGCTTTCTCCTCACAGACGTGGCTACCTTAGTTCGTATCCAACATCCCAGAATTGCCAAAGCCATGACTGCCATGTTTGATGCTTTGTGGTTGACCGGAACTTCGCAGAAATTTGAATAGGTTGGGTTATCCACACCTGTGGATAAAAACTTGACTGGTGAAAGCCGTGATCTATAGTCAGTTCATGCTAAATGAAGTTGACAAAAAGTGGATCATAGGGGCCATTCAGGGGGGTATTGAGTCAATAGTGCCTCGCATGCTTGAAATTGCTTTTGAAGCCCAGAAAAAATGGATTGTTGAGTACGTTGACTTCAAAATTGATGAGTTAGCACGGATGGTGGCTGAAGGCTTTGAACAGTGTGCTACTAAGGTAGAGTTGCATGGAGTAACGGCGCAACTTGGATCCCTTGAATCCAGAGTAGCGCACTTAGAAACAACAGTGGTTACCAAAAACTATCTAGACGAGCGACTTGGGATACTGAGAAGTAAAGAACAAGAAGTTCATAAACAACTGAAAATGAGTACAGTGCTCTTGATACAGGACTTAAAGCGGAAAAAAATAATTGGCCCTAAACGGGCCAACACGCTTGTTTCTATGGAACCGTTTCCCCAAAAGCTATCCTAGACGTTAAAGTGAAACAGCACCACATCTCCATCCTGCATGACGTATTCCTTCCCTTCCAACCGCACCCAACCTTTTTCTTTACCGGCATTCCAAAACCCAGCTTCAACTAATTTGTCGTAAGAAATAATTTCAGCGGAAATAAAACCGCGTTCAAAGTCAGAGTGAATGGCTCCGGCTGCTTGCGGCGCACGGTCACCGCGGTGAATGGTCCAAGCTCTAGTCTCCTTCACTCCGGTAGTCAAATAGGTTTGCAGCCCCAGTAACTCAAAGGCGGCTTTAATCAAACGGTCCAAGCCAGACTCCCGCATGCCTAAATCTGCCATCATGGCCTTTGCCTCTGCCTCAGGAAGTTCCGCCAATTCAGATTCAATCTGAGCTGAGACGGCCACATGCGGCAAACCTTTCAAAAAATCTGGTATCACTTCTTCTCCCTGACCTTCATCCACGTTCACCACATACAACATGGGTTTACTGGTCAACAACTGCAGCTGGCCAATTAACTTTGTCTCGTCT
The DNA here is from genome assembly GCA_964364425.1 of uncultured Gammaproteobacteria bacterium. Taxonomy (GTDB): domain Bacteria; phylum Patescibacteriota; class Patescibacteriia; order UBA9570; family JBBTWU01; genus JBBTWU01. The sequence continues at coordinate 1,036 of CAYIMB010000028.1, read as the reverse complement.
TCAGTGAGTTCCGCTTCACGCGCTGGACGGCCATCAGCTAACAACTTCATCACTTTTTCCAAACCACTCACCCAGAAGAGCGCCTCCGGCGCTCTTGATTTAGCTTCTGATTGCGCTGTTTTCAGACGCTTTTCTACCACCTGCAAATCAGCCATGGCTAACTCCAGATTAATAATGTCCACGTCTGCCTGCGGATCAACCTTATTCGCCACATGAATAATATCTGACTTGGTAAACGTCCGAACTACTTGTACCACGGCGTTCACCTCACGAATATGTGACAAAAATTTATTGCCCAACCCCTCTCCCTTGTGCGCGCCCGCAACCAACCCGGCAATATCTACAAACTCAACCGCTGCCGGAATAATTTTTTCTGTTTTACTGATCTTAGCCAACACCTCCAGGCGCGAATCAGGCACCGGCACCACGCCCACATTTGGTTCAATGGTGGCAAACGGATAATTCTCCACTAAGACCTGTTTTTTGGTCAGCGCTTTAAATAAGGTCGATTTTCCCACGTTGGGCAACCCAACTATTCCTACTTGTAATGACATGTTGGTTATTCAACGGGATTTCTCACCTCAAGTCAACTCTGCTACACTGGCGCCATGAATTTAACCAACGAGCGCAGCAGCAAGTGTTGTCAGTGATAGAAAACCCGTTGTGCCGGGGGAACGCCTACACCTTGCAGTTTTAGCAGCCATCAGTATACTCCTCATATGAAAATCGTTTTAGACACCAACGTGTTGATGAATGGCGTGCAAGATGAATACTCTGTAGGTCACCGTTTGATTCAGGCGGTGTTGGAGGGAAAAATTCAGGCGGCTATTTCACACCGCATCAAACGTGAGAACGAGTTGATTACGCGGCGGGAGTTGCATGACCAAGAGTATATAGACCTACTCGACCAGTTTTACCAAAAAGCAGAATGGATTCGTCCATTGCGCCAGTTACACGCCGTGAAGGAAGACCATGAAGATGATATAAATTTCCCACGGGCTTACGCCCGGGGTTTTAGTCCAATACAAGCTTTGCT
>CAYIMB010000027.1:0-18463 GCA_964364425.1 uncultured Gammaproteobacteria bacterium | reverse complement strand
ATGAAAATTAACATGGGCCAGAACACCGGGTTATGCACAATTTTGATTGAACCTTTGGTCACGCCATGGGCTAACCAAGAGAAGATTGCGATGAGGGCCAAAATTTGTGAAATGCGTAAGGTGGCAAACCCCAGCTCTACTGACCCAATGCGTTCAAAGGGGAGAAAAAATCCAATTAAGATAACTCCCCAGTATGGGTTTCTGGAGATGAGCAACACAAAGCCTAAGCCTAGCGCCGCTCCAACAACCATGCTTGGCCTCACCACTTCTAGTGACTGGCTCACGGCCCAGCCTAAGCCAATGGCAAATAAGAACGTAGCGCTAAGCGGGAGTATATGGCGCCAGTTGAAACCTGAAAATCGATCTTTAAGGGAAGAGGTCATACGTGTTCAAGCACCTCCAAAGTGAGTTGCGCTGCGCGGTCCCATGAATACACGCGGCTTTGGGCCAGGCTGGCTTTTTGCAGCTTGATGCGGAAGAGCTCATCTGAGAACAAGCTATTCAGTTTGTCGGTCATGTCTATGATGTCATTTGGGTTCACGCGGATCCCGGCTTCACCAGCTATTTCAGGTAAAGAACCTCGGTCGGAGATAATGACCGGCGCACCGCACGCCATAGCTTCCACCACCGGAAGGCCAAATCCTTCGGACTGAGAGACCAAAACAAAGGCGGTGCAAGAGTTATACAATACCGTCAGCTGTTCAGTCGTCACATAGTCAAGCAGGCGAACTTTGTCTGTGAGGTGAAACTTTTGGATCATGCGCTGAATGTTTTCCATGTCCCACCCCTGTTTGCCCACAATCACTAATTCGTGCTCTCCGCGTTTGGCTCGGGCAAAGGCTTCTATCAAGCGGGGATAATTTTTGCGTGGCTCTAGTGTGCCAACGGACAAAATAAACGGCTTATCTAGTTTCATATCTTTTAGCCCTTGGACTAGGACCTGAGCATCTTCAAGTAAGTGAATCTGAGGATGGATGCCTTCGCCAGTCACATGAATTTTTTCTCTTGGAATATGTAGGTGCTTCATCACATCTTCAGCCACTACTTGGGACGGAACCAAAATGGCGTCACAGGCTTTGGCTGAACGAGGTAGTAAGTTTCCCCAGTACCACCGTGAGACGTGAGAAAAAATTTTCGGAAGCAAAATTCCGTTGAGATCATGGACAGTCATCACCTTTTTGCCGTGGTAGCGGAGCGGGCTGGAAAACGCCGGTACAAATAATACGTCAGGCTGAATTTTTTGGGCTGCGTGAGCTAACCTCACCTGGTCCCACCACACGCGCTTGGGAGTAGACAAGTCTGTGGTGACTTGGGTGATACCAATCCATTCATGTTGCGGAGCTTTGCGTTGCAGCGCGGAAAAAATCTGTCCGGCATACACACCTAATCCCGTTTGTTTTTCTCCTCCGTTTGTTGCGGCTAAATCTACAGCGAATTTCATGTGGATGTAAATAGTTCTTTTAAATCTCTAGGGGTGATGGCTCTCAGTAAAACAATTAAAGCTAAATACACAGACCCGCCCAGCAAGACTAAAAGTAAAACTTCCACTACCACAAACGGAAGGCTAGTCACATCTTGGGTCCAGACTGAGGCCATGGTGCCTTGGACGGCTAGGCGGAGGAACCAGACCACAGCACCCATGGCAACGCTGGCGAAAATCGATTTAAACAAAATATGTAAGCGTAAACGAATTTGAGTCTCCCGCTTGACCAACCAAAATGAGATGGCCAGAATGAGACATTCAGTAAACACGGTGACGCTGGCCGCTCCAAACATGCCGTAGCGCGGGATCAGGAGGAAGTAAGCCGTTAGGCCAACAACGGCGGCGGCGGCGTAGCCGTACATCATGGTGCGTTGTTTATCTACCGCCACCACCATGTAAGTGAACAGTGTGGCAAAATAAATGGCGCCCACGGCAAAAATCAAAATGCGGAATACTGGAACAGACGGAATATATTCCGGACCCCCCAACAGCATGGTCAGGGGGAAGGCCAGGACAAATCCTCCGGTGACAATGGGCAAGGTGATGACTGAAAGAAAATCAAATGAACGTTGCAGACCTTTTTTGAGTGATTCCAAGTCTTTGCGTTGCCAAGCCGCTGTAAGTAGCGGTAGAGTGAGACCCACAAACATGGCGGGGAAGGTGATTAACACCTCAAGTAGTTTGTATGGAGCGCCGTACCAACCCACTTCTTCAGCCGACCGGTAAAAAAACAGAATCAGCGAGTCGCCCTTGAAGTACACCATGGTGAATAGCACGTTGAGTGCGAGCGGCCAGGCTTCAGATAAAATCGACTTCCAGCGTTGCCAATCAACCAACAGCTTAAATTTGAAAAATTTTCTGCTGGCCGCGTAGTTTATTATGAAGTTGCATAGGGCAGATACGGCAATGGTGGCCATGACCCAAAGGAGACTGAGTTTAAGCATGACTACAGCCACAATCCCGCCCACTAGCACTAGCTTGGCGGAAATTTCTCCTATGGCAATCCAGTTAGCTTTGAGAAATTTTTGGAACACCACGCTCAAGAGTTGATTCATGCTCATCAGAAAGTTGAAAGAGGACGCTATCAGGATGCCATAGCGAATGAGGGGACTGTAGTTTGGTACTAACCACGCCACGGCCACGCCAAGACCCAGAATCAACACGCCGGAAATAATGCGTAAAGTGAATAAAGCATGAGCATCTTTTTCATGGTCTTCTGTCAGCGTGGCCATACGTTTGACTAAGATGATGTACAGCCCAAAGTCAGCCACAATAGCGAAGAGCGTGAGGTGGGCTAAAATGGCGGTGTAGCTACCATTTCCCGCCGGTCCGAGGTAGCGCAAGAGCATGGCGCTGGTCCAAAAAGAGAACAAGGCACCGACTAATTTCCCGGCAACTTGGATCCCTGTGTTTTTGAGGATTTTAGCTTGAATTGACATAGCTGGAATGCGTTTTACCCTACCATTTTGTTGCTCTAATTTCAACTCTTGGTTAAGATGACGGTATGAAATTACATGAACGTGGTGGACCACGGCGCAGAGTAAAAGTGGGGGAGGTGTTAGAACACACAGTGCCCGCGGGGACGGTATTTGATATTCGGCGAGAGGTGAGTGATCAGGATTGGCAACAGATCAGTCAGGAGGTGAATGAACGAGTTGCTATGCAATGGGCCAGCTCCCAGGAGATCATAGTTGAACAGTTGGTGGTGCTGGGGAGTGAAAATAGAACTACAGTAGATCTGGATACCGTGTGCGCTAAGGGACTGGCGGAAGCAAAGCGGCAGTTCCAAAGAAAGCTAGACATTGTTGCCGGCAAGTGAATTTGCGGCAGGCGTGGCAGAACCGCTGGTGCCATGGTTGATTATTGCGCCTGAAGATGCGCCGAAGTTGTTGTCTCAAGAGCTTACTCCAGAACTACAGACGCAGATGTGGGAACATTTTGATACTTATTTTCATCTGGATTTTAATATTGTTGAGTTAGGTTTGGTGCGCTGGTTGTTATTTCCTGAACAACGTGAACGAATTAAGAAAAAATCTGATTTCAAACTGCTGAAAGATACGTTGAGCAGTTTGATAGACGACAATTCGTCTACAGCGTTGGTCTATCATCTGGCGCTGTTTGGGAGTTTGATATTTCCTGGGGAGTTGAAAGAGCTAGTCACGTCTGACTTGGTGAAAAACACGCATATGGGAAATGGGAGAGAACGGTTGAATACCATTGGTGTAGCTGATTTGTTAGCAGCTGAACAAGTGAGTGTAGATGATCAAGGAGAGATTCGGGTGGAACGGCAGAAGCCTGGGCTGGTCCGTAAACCGGAATTACCAGCCAGAAGTTTGGTATGAAATGACCTCGTCCTCAAGCCAGACATCAGCACCTGCAACTCCCTGAATGGTCTGCCGCTCCAATAATCAATCAATTGTGTTGACCCCGTTCACCCAGTCCTCCGGTCACTCTAGGTAACCACTTGACTCGCGGCACCTCCTTCTCTGCTCTTGTACCCTTACATCAATAGCATGAGTAATCTCATGATGTTGTTTACACATTGGCAGTAGATACAAAGGGTTGTGGGAAGGATCTGTAGCAAACCTTCTTTTGTGATGGATGGTCGTGGACTTGTTGGTACAGTATTCATGGGCACACTTGTCCCCATACTCTTGTTTGAGCACTTTTTTCACCCCAACAGGGATATACCGAGAACGTGGGGCAGTCTGTCCAGTTGGTTGAATATTTGGAATCTGTTTAACCACTTTCTCCCGCAGTTCCTGAGCTAATCTCTCTTTTTCCTCCTGAATCCTCTTCTCACGTTGATTGAGGAACTCCTCCATGAGCTCTTCTAGGTTCATTCCTTTGTTTTGAAGAGCCAACAGACGTTCATGCATCTTGGAGGAGAGTTGGAGTTGTTTGGATTGAGGCACTTGTTGTATAGAATGTACTGTTTTGTTGGATTCTTGACTGTGCGCGCGCACAACCTTTGTGTCTCTCACTAAAGTTTCTAGTGCATGTTGGGACAATAGCTGACTTTTTGAAGCCCAGAAGTCCTGATTTTCCTCATTTACGACAGAGGCCACCCTTGCGAGCTTGTTTACTGAGACTTCACCGGAGACCAGAAGTTTTTTTAATTCAGGAGTGCTCTTAAACTTCTTTTCTAACTGAATAACTCGTAATGTCTGGTCTTTGCTAATACCAGCTAACCTAGCCGCAAACTCTATGGTAGAACCATAGCCTAGCTTTACATATAACTTTCTTTTTTCTACTTCGGGCAACAATGCTACAAACTTTTGTCTCCAAACAAGAGTATTCCTACCATATTGTTTGCACAGATTAAGTAGATCTTTATCTGAAAGGGTGGAATCTGAATGAAGGTGGGTTGAGGCCAATTGAACCGTAGCTTGGGGCATATATTTTTTCTCATTACGCTTGCTTCTTAAGCCCTCCTTTCTCACCTCTTATTTCTACCATACGGCTACCCCAAGTCAAGCCAAAACAGACCTCTTTTATGGCTAACCTTAGCCTTAAAACAGCCTTGTGGATAAGACCACAAGATACTCATCTGAGTCGGGGACAGGTCGGGAAAGAGAGGGTGGTGAGGGGCAAAAACCAAAGAAAAGACCCTGCATAAGTCCGCTACAAAACAAGATTTTTATAGCGGGAGTGGTTTTATGAATTCGTTTGAGTGATGGCTAAATAGAAATGAATACCCATATACCCTCTTTTTAAAAAATCACCCCTTGATTTAAGTCAATTTTTTTGCTATACTTCCTGAGTCGAAAGACGTGCGACTCTTTTGGCGAGACTGTCCGTTTGATTGTTTAAATTGTCTCCCATGAACCAAGAGCGCACTGTCTCCCCAACCGTTTTTTCAGCCTATATGATTAGCGCCCTAGTCACTATGAGTACCGTGGCTATTTTACGTTTTGTGGTGGCCCCACATGCACAGGCGGCCGCGGCTTGGAGTGCGGAGAGTGCGGACGGAACAGAAGTTGAAAGTCCCGGGGCGGTAAATGTACTAGAGCAAATTCAACTTGGGTATGTTGGTGAATATGGCCCGCCGCTCAGACTACCAAGCGTTGAGGTGGCAGAAACCGCAACACCCTATTTGGTAGTGAGAGACGAAGCAACAGAACAATGGTCGCAGTTACTACCCTCTCTGCAGTTGGTAGCATACCGGTCCTCATCTGTTCCAAACCTGGATGATTTGGGCCAGATGAGAGTTGGTATCACTAACGAGTTGGAAACGGTTCAACTGTCTTCCAACAAACAAGCGCAGGTGGAGTCTACCCAGGGAGTGTTGTTAGCCACGGTGCCTAAAGGAGAAGTGATTACTATCACTCCAAGTACCAATACCTACACGGTCAGCACCAGTCAGGGAGTATTTTCCATGGGGGGTGTCCGGTTTATTCCCCGTACGGGCGGTGTGGTGACAGTAGAAAATTATGAGGACCGGCCAGGGTGGAACACGGACTTAAATGATAACGTGTTCCGGGGGCGCGTCCTGGTCGCCCGCGGTACAGATAACACCACTTGGGTGGTGAATGTGTTGCGTCTGGGACCATATGTGCGCGGAATTGCGGAGGCTTCCAATTCGTCTCCGGTGGAGTACCAAAAAGCATTGTCTGTGGCTGCCCGCACGTATGCCGTATACAACATGCTCCACCCCACCAAGCATGAGGGAGAACCCTATATTTTAGATAATACGTCTGGAGACCAAGTGTACCGTGGATATAATTTAGAACAACGGGCGGAAATCTGGGCCGCTTCAGCCCGCTCCACCAGCAAGCAGGTGTTGATGTATGATGATGAAGTTATAGTCGCGCCATACTTTTCTCAAAGTGACGGACGGACTCGGTCTTGGTCAGAGGTGTGGGGCGGAGAGTATCCATGGGCCGTCAGCGTTTCCGACCCAGGCTGTGAAGGTTTGGAGCTGCAAGGTCATGGTGTAGGCATGAGCGGAAAAGGCGGTGTCTATTTTGCTGAGGAAGGACAAATGTACGAAGAAATTTTAACCTACTACTACACCGGAGTCAGACTTGAAACGCTTGAGTCAGTTACTCAGGCAGGATGAGCATAGCATCACCAAAACTGGCCCAACGGTATTCTCTGCGCCTAGCTTCCGCATACACTGCCTGAGCTTTTTTGGTGCCAAGCATGGAACACACCAGAACAAACAGAGTAGTTTTTGGTAAATGAAAGTTGGTCAGCAAGCCATTCACCATTTGGAGTTTGTCCTCAGGCTTCAGAAATATCGATGTCCAGCCAGACCATTTTCCTCCCTGGTGTGCGGAATCTCTGGCTGCTGCTTCCACCACGCGCAACGCAGTGGTGCCCACAGCAATAATCCGCCCGTGTGGTTGCTGTGACCGACCATGATCCTGCTTGGAGTGTTGCAACTGCTTCCAACTGGCCGCAGAAATTTTTCCCCATTCCGCGTGCATGGCGTGCTGCCTGATATCAACTGCGCGTATGGGAGCAAAAGTTCCCCAGCCCACATGCAACGTTACCGGCACAACGGCTACCCCGCGCGCCCTCAGTTCACGTAACAACTTGGGAGTAAAGTGTAACCCGGCCGTTGGTGCGGCTGCTGAACCGCGTTGTTTGGCAAACACCGTTTGGTAGGAAGTGCGTAACTTTTTTTGACCGGCCAAACTTTTGAGATACGGAGGGATAGGCACTTGACCTATCCGTTCCACCTCTTTCCAAAAGGCCTTTCCTTGGAGAGAAAACGTAAGCAACCAAGTGCCGTCCGCGCGCCGTTCCAGCACGCTAGCGGTTAAGTGGCGGGAAAAGCGGATCAGGTGTGTGGTGTCTGGTGCAGGCAACCCCTTGCCCAGACACACCCACTGGTCAGCCCCTTGCGCATGCAACAGTAAGACTTCAACTGCACCACCAGTAGACCGCCGGCCCAACAACCTGGCTGGAAATACCTTGGTCGTGTTGATTACTAGGGTATCTCCCGGCCGGAGAATCTTTGGTAAATCTCTAACGCGCGTATCTTCCAGCCTGTCTCCCGTAAGCCGCACCACCAACAGACGCGCGGAGTCGCGGGGAGAGGCCGGGTGCAATGCTACGCATTGCACTGCCAAAGGAAAATCGAACTGAGACAAGGCAAAGCGTGATGACATACTACAAATGGCTTTCTTGATGCGGAGAATCTGGAGTGAGAGGCGCCTTGGTTGGAGCCTGAGTTTGGTACATGTCCACTCGCCGCTGGTCATGCGCCTGGATGGCTTCGTCATGTGTTTTCAATATCAATTTGGCTACACGGTCTGGGTGGGGGACTTCAGCAAAAATAAATCGTTCCTTTTCACCCGCGGTTTGAATATGTACGTTTCCAAAATCCATCAGGGTCTGCAGTTTCCCATGCATTTCATGGGTGACATCCTGTACCTTCAGAATAGGTTGTTCCGCCACCACCCGGTTAAACATCCCTTTTTGTTCTATGCTGACTAAGCGCCTGTCTGTAATGACCCAAATATCCAAATGGTAGTCCACTAAATCAGCAAAAAAGAATAACAAAATATATAAGTAATATAAACTAATTCCCAGGATAGCCAGTACATAGGGGAGGCTGCCTACTTCTAAGCGAATTTGGGTAAACAACAAAAGTAAAATGGCCCCAGCCACCGGGATCAGTGTTTCTAAAATAAACCACAGGGCATGCCGAAAGAGCCTAAGCCAATGCCGGCGCATAATGGCTTTGATGACTTCACCTTCATCATGTCCCGGAAATTGGGGTTGGGATTTCATAGAGAGAAGTTAGGTCGTTCAGGGAATAAGCTGATGGCTTGGAACCAGTCTGTTTCAATCAGGGCTAAGGACACCAATCCAATATTAATGACAGTAAAGGTCAGAAAAAATAAAGTATAAAATTTTCCTCGTCCGTCAAACAGCCCATAACGGAGCATGAGATAAATATAAAAACTGGACCAAAACAGAAAAATACCTACGCCCACCAGGTAGATCAGTCCAAGCACCCAATATGGTATATCTGGCATGGGCTCAGTATATCAAAGCTTTGACTTAGAGTAACGTGCGTTGCCCGTCCACCGGAGGAGTGAGGCCTAAGTGCGCGTACGCCGCATCTGTCACCACCCGCCCTCGGTTTGTGCGCGCCAAAAAACCAATCTGCAACAAAAATGGTTCTACCACCTCTTCCAACGTATCAATTTCTTCGCCGGTTGTGGCTGCTATGGTCTGCACACCCACCGGGCCGCCGTGACACTTCTCTATAATAGTGAGTAAGATGCGTCGGTCAACGTGATCCAGCCCCACTTGATCCACTTCCAACATGCTCATGGCTTGTTCAGCCAGAGTCAGGTCAATCTTCCCGTTAGAATGTACCTGCGCGTAATCTCTCACCCGTTTCAGCAGTCGGTTAGCCACCCGTGGTGTACTGCGTGAGCGTTCAGCAATCAACTTGGCGGCTTCTGGTTGCATATCTACGGATAGAATTTTTCCAGAGCGTATGACTATCTGCTCCATGTCAGATGGTTCATAGAAATTCAGTTTGTACACTGCTCCAAACCGGTCGCGCAAAGGTGAGCTGAGGAGGCTCAGCCTGGTAGTGGCACCAATAATGGTGAATTTGGGTAAGTCCAGCCGTAATGTCCGCGCCGCCGGTCCTTTGCCTATCACTACATCCAACGCAAAGTCTTCCATGGCTGGATACAATACCTCCTCAATTATGTGATTTAAGCGGTGGATTTCATCTATAAACAACACGTCTCCCGGCGCCAAGTTGGTCAAAATAGCCGCCAAATCCCCGGCCCGCTCTATGGCCGGACCACTGGTGATCCTGATGTTGGCGCCCATTTCACGGGCAATGATGTGGGCGAGTGTGGTTTTTCCCAAGCCCGGAGCTCCATGCAGCAAGACGTGTTCTAACGGTTCACCCCGACCGGTAGCCGCTTGAATAAACACTTTGAGATTTTGCTTTAACCGGCTTTGACCCACATATTCGTCCAGTGTTCTGGGGCGTAAAGTCACATCTAAGGTATGGTCTTCCGCTTTGGCTTCAGGGGTGACTAATTTAGTTTCTGGCATAGGGACAGACTACACTGAAGCGTATTTGAGAGCAAGAATAATTCGATTTTCTGTATGAAAATCGAATTATCATACAGTATCATACTCTATCAACACACGTTCCTTGACAGTGCGTCAAATTTCAAGTAGACTTGCGCGTCGATTTGTTGAGAACTTCGCGCGAGCGAAGTCCTGAGCGGATTGCGTCCTTTACATACAAAACGGCCCCACAGTTCTGCAGGCACGACAAGCATGGGAAAGTGCATCGAGGAAGGTTCAGGCTCCGGCTCGAACCTTCCCTCACGTACGTTCTCTTGCCTGCAGTTTTGTGGGGTTGTTTTTATTTCGATTTTCAGCAGAGGTCAGACACCCTTCTATTCCAAACTGAATTCCACTAAGGCTTTTTTAATGACTTGATTTTTGACTGCAAATCCTTTTTTATAAATTACTTCTTCCGAATAATCAATATCTTCAAAATACGCTAATTGGGTTCTGAATATTTTCTCATTAAATTCTTGGCCAAATAATTCCTTACCTGTAAGTGTTATAGCAGAAATGGAGTGATGCGCTTTGAGAATAAAAAATAGATCCACATAATCCTTCCATTTAGCCCGACGTCCAAGAGCAAAAGCTTTCATAGCAGCCAGAGTAAGAATATCTGGAAGCTTTATGATATGATCAAATGATTCTGAAAAAGGAATTTTGTATGGAAATTGGAAGAAAGTAAACTTTACTCCCTCTAGCAAAAATGTATATTCACCTTTTTTGTTCACAAAAACAGTTTCAATTCTCCCGTATTTAGCAATTTTTCTTTTTATGGCGTAATTGCTAAATTCATCAAAACAAAATAAATCAAAATCAATAGATTCCCTATGCCCCAAGTGGAGCGCTACAGCAGTTCCACCCACCAAGCCAAATTTTTTAGAGAATGATTTGACTGCTGGTAATAATTTAAGTTGAGCAGGTGTGAGTATTTCTTTACGCATGTTTTCTAAAATATAACTGAAAATAATTTATAATCTCAGGGCGGTAGTTTGTCCTCTTTTGGTTTGTGGTGTGCTGCTTAAAAATTTTAGCGACTTCTTGTGTGCCTAAAAGAGCAAGAAGCTCCCGCACGTCATCCATATCCCCATAATTTAAGACCCCTTCAACAACAGCGGCCTTTGAAAGGCCGGCATAATTTTTGGTTGACCAAAAAAGATGCTTTTTTTTCTTCACAAAATCTCCTATTTCCATATAAGCCAGTATAGCATTTTTGAGGCCAAAATAAAAGCCAGGGTAGATCAGTTTTTCTTCTTTTTTGGTTTGGTATCCGTTGTCGGCGCGGAAGTTTCCGGTTCGTCTGTCACTGGTGGAGCGACGTTTTCACTGTCAGTGGAATCTTCAGTCGTGCCCGTGTCCGTAGCGGGAGCGGCTTCCGGTTTTGGCCCCACTAAACACACGGCCTGCCACGGTTTGTAGATAGAAGTAAATGTTTCCTCGTGTTTAGTTCCGTCAGCGTACTCAATGATATAGTCAAATGAAGACGAGGTCCCGGCATGTGCGCTCTCTGTACATTTTTTTGCACCCGGAGCAAGGGAAGGATCTTCTACTTCTTTGGTGGGAGGCGGGGAAACCCAACCGGAGATAGTGGGAGGTGTGAAGAATGCTTTGCGCCCATCACTTGTTCCGTAAAAACTGAAGTATAAGTCATTACTTTCAATTTTGGCTTCAAATAACACCCAGTGACCGGTGTCGTTTTTGAAACGCATGTCCGGAGAAGGATCATAAATGGTTGCATCCGTCCCAGGCAGGTTGTTAGCGTCATCAAAGTAATAAGACACCGCATAGGAATGGTTGCGTCGTTCTAAGATTTCAAATCCGCTCAACATGGCCCCGCGGAAGGTGGTGGTTCCAATTTGGCACAGCCCACCACCAATCTCAGGGATGGTTTTATTTTCTTTGATCACCAATTCCGGGTAATATCCATTTTCACTAGTGAACGGCCGTAGATGATCTAACAGGGAAAATTCTTCTCCTGGAGCAATCAGTAATCCATTCAACAACTCAGCTCCTCGCGCAATATTTAGCCGTCGATTATAGGGCGAGTTGCCCATGTTGCTGTGGCCCGTGCCCAACAATTCTTTGATGCCTAGGTCTGCTATATTTTCTGGTGTCACATTTGGCTGATCAACACGTACATATAGAGTGGCTTCAGAAGTTCTGTCATCTATGATTTGTTGTTGGATGAATCCTATGCTTACTGGAATATCTAAGACCTTGCCTTCTTGGCTGTCTTCATATTGTTCTATTTTTCCATCTACAAAGTTAAATCGACCTTCTTTTGCGGGTTGATTAATCAAATCAGATCTGTCTTCTAGCGAGGCAGCCACCTCCTCAGCATCTAAACCAATTCCCTGAGGCGTGGCCTCAATCCAACGCGCAAACTCTTCCTCACCAATCTCAAAACTCAAGCTATCCGCATGAATCTGGATGGGTGCCAATTTTAAGATTTGATCAGCCAACTCAATCTGCCGTTCCGCCACTTCATCCGTCACCTCAGGCTGAGCTGCTTGCAATTGTAGATGTACCGGACTGGCAACAGCTTGTTGAAAACGTTCATGTGCTTCTGACAATACCACGGTGTAGTTAAATACCTGTCCATCAGCCGCCGGTTCCACTGACCATTCACCATTCTCCGCGTCATACACCAAGCTGGCGTTTTGCGACCGTTGCTCCAAGCCAGAAAACGCCTCTTCTAACTGAGAGGCCAACTCCTCCTCATCTAAAGAATAGGCCACCGGAACACTTACCCCTTGCAAGGCAGTTTTCACCTGTTCACCCAACTGAAAAATAAAAGACCCGGTGCGGCCAACCGAATAAGCGGCCTCAACCGTAGCGTCCGCGTCCACGCTAAAGATGGTTTTTTCTCCGGCGCCGGGGTCAACGGGCTCAAGTGTGGCTGGAACAGTGAGTGCGGTATCTCCGGATTGAAATTGCAGTCCGGTGGTTTCCAGTGCCAACAGGGAAGGTTGGATTTTTTCTAAGGCCTCCGTGTAACTCAACCCCGCCACAGACAATTCTCCAATCTTCACCCCGGGAAAGAATTTTTGTTTGTACATATTTTGCGCCAACACCACGCCCGTCCCCAGAAGTAACAAAATCCCTACCAACACACCAGACAACGTCAGCACGTGGGCCGCAATAAATTTACCCAAAGGGAAGGCTGGTTTCTTTTCCGGTTCCGGTTTTTTATTTTCCTGCTTCTTCATCCCGTAAGACCTCGTTTAATATATCAACTCCGCGTATGGCTAACAGAGATAAGCTCTCGCCTTCTTTCACGTCGTTTGGAAAAGCGCTGCGTGGCAACTCCACCGTCCCCCCTCCAGCCAAACTAACCTGAACAACATCACCGCTCAAGGCAGTGACTGTCACCTGAATTGGTTGCATAGATTTTAGTTGATTTCTTGAACCGCTATTTTACTGTGACGGGGTCGGTCAGATTTGGGCAAAACCACCGTCAATAACCCGTTTTCCAGGGTCGCGCGGACCTTATCATGCTGAATATCCACTGGCAAGATAATGGAACGTGAAAATCCCCCAAAATAACATTCCCGGATCATGAATTCTTCATCCCCGACCTCTGTTTGCATGCGGCGCACGCCTTTAACGGTAATCATGTCACTGGCTAACTCTATATCTACATCTTCCGCCCTCACTCCCGCCACAGCTGCTCTGACTATAATATCTTTGTCTGTCTGGTAGACATCCACAGACAACTGCCCGTCATACGTTTGGGCAAACCAATCTTCATTCTCTGCCTGCAACAAAGACGGTTTCTGGGCTATCTCAGCTAATAAGCTGGCCTCCTGATCTTGGGTGCTTAATTTGCTGAAAAAGTCTTCCGGGTTGGACACTTCCTCCGCCATTTTTGTTTCTTTCTTTTTGCGCGGGCTCATATACGCAGAGTATACAATGACTGGAAATAAAAGACCAGATTTGGTAAGGTGTGTCCATGCATGTAGAACGATTTTCACCAGGCGTCCGGCCCCAAGAACGTGAACGGCGGGAAGCTGACCTAGACCGACTGGCTGAGCAAGAGGTTGGGCTGGCCCAAGGATTGGAACGGTCCGGCCGCCAAGACGCCGCCCGTTTGGCTGAATTGTTTGCTTTGGCTTCCAGTACCGCTGAGGTACGGGCGGCTGCACCAGCAGTGGACCAGGTTGACCGCCAGACCTTGCAACGCATCTTAGCTGGACAGTTATGAAAAAAGAGTTCATCCAACCTGTTGCAGATTTACTGGAAAGCTCAGGCTTACCTGCCCAGGATCAGTTGGACGTGGCCAGGTTTTTTGCCCGGGCAGAAGACCACCTGATTGGATGGTTTTTGCATTATGTTAAAGTGGAACCAACCTGGTTAACGGCTTTGAGTCAAAACTTACGCGCTAAGAAATCCTTGGTTGAATTTACCACGCACCTCACTCCGCAAGATATATGGAAAAAAGAACAAGCGTTTTTTGATACTCAAGACAGGGGAGGGCCAACGGCAGCCGGGGCGGCGGCTTAACTATCTACGTGTATGAAACTCAGACACGGCGGTGAGCTTGCCAGAAAGTCCAGTGTTCTAGTTGATGATTTGGCTTGACTCAGCTGGATTTGCCCGCTAGTGTATGCCCATTCTTGTCGTGCCTGTTTGGCCCTATCGTCTAATGGTTAGGACAGTGGCTTTTCAAGCCATCAATCCGGGTTCGATTCCCGGTGGGGTCACCCACAGTTTGTAAACGAGTTTCAAACACTTTAAAGCCTAGTTTGACCTTAAATTTCAAGGTATTTTGTGCGACGAAAAGTTCTGAAAAGATAATGCGAATAATTTTCTCTTTTTCCTGTGGATTGGCAAAAGCGTAGTACAGGCCAACGTTTTTGATGAGTTCTGAAAGTTTTGTGATGTCTTTTATGGTTTCGCGCATAGCTACATCAGAAGCTTGCTCCTCTGTCTGGAGATTTATTAACTCTGAATTGAGTTTCGTTTCTTCTTCAACCAGACTCTCAGGAGAATATGCTCCTGTTTTCAAAAGTGAAAGTTTGTTTGAGCGAATATATGCAATGTCTTCTCGTATCCTTTTCTTCTTTCTGTCTACTTCATCAAGATTCTTGATTCGCTTTTCTTCAAATAATGAGATGTCAGTTTCAAGGCGTGCATCCATTTCAGCAATTTCATCGCTAGTAAAGTAAAGATTTGATATAAGTTTGCCAATTCCTTTCTCAATAAATGAAAAGTTGAAGTTTTTGAATGTATTTTTACAGCTAGCAACACAGCGTGAGTTAAAATAGTTAATCCCTTTTTTCACATAAGGGGTGTACACGCGCGTGCAGTGTTCACAACGCAGAATCCCCCGGAGTGGGAGGTCTAGCTTTTCAGTATAGTGGATGCTGGTTGTTTTTTTATGGAGTAACCCTTGCACACGATTAAATAGCTCGTCATCTACAAGAGCCTCATGGCTAGCGCTTTTAATGTACTCGCCATTGGTATCAAGTATTTTGCCTGTATAAAATCGGCCAGTGAGTATTCTACTGACATGATTTTCAGTAATTGGACGTGATGTTTTTTGTATCTCGGTAACCTCATCCTCCTCAGCTAACATTTCTTCTTTATTCCTTCTGCGCCTCATGGGAACGGTCATAAAGCCTTGCTCGTTTGCATCGCGTGCAATGTCAGATAGGCTCCACTCACCTGTAGCATAAAGTTCAAACATTTGTTTGATAATAGGTGCTCGTTCAGGGTCAAGTGGTTTATGTTCCATTTTACCCAAGTTGAGATATCCAATAGGTGCACGGTATGTGCAAATGCCTTTAGACCTAGCATTACGTGTGGTGATGGTTACCTTCTCACTAGTTACCCGTGAATGGTGCTGGGAGAACATACCATCAATATCCATGTGGAGAGCGCCTGAGCTAGTCTTTTCGTAGTTTGCATAAGCAAAGCGAAAATCAATACCTTTACGCATCAATTTTCTGATAAGCATATCATCACCTTTATTCCGACTCATACGGTCCCAGCAAAGGCATATAACACCCTTAAAGTATCCTTGGTTGACCAGTTCAATCATCTTTTGAAACTTTGGTCTATCAATACGGTATTGGACTAGCCCATCATCGGTGAATGTAACCTCATTATCTTCTTTGAAACCTGAATGTTTTTCAGTGACAATTCCATTAGCACAAAACCCTTTGATGAAAACCGGAGCTACTGGTAGTTTTTCCTTATAAGCAAATCGTGTATTTTCTGTCTTTTGGTATGAAATGGAATTTTTTTGATTATCCTTTTCATCTGTACTTTTTCTGATATATATCAAATAGCAGTCACGATATCTACCGCTTTCAATATCAGTTTTAATATCCTTATCTGTTTTCTGGTTTGATTTACTCATATTCATTTCACGGTCTCGATTTTGCGGATAACCCCATTGGTAAGTTCATACCCTTCTACTCGCATTCGTTGTTGGATACCTCTGAGTACGACTCCAAGTTCCTTGAGAGCATTAAGTGTGTCTTTAGAAAAAACCTTTTTCGAGCTACCTAAAAGTCCAATCTGCCTCTGTATTGACAGAGGATTTAAGGCTTCAGATGGACTTTCTCGTAGCTGCTTCATTATAACTCTTCCAATGACTTATTTCTACCTTTATGGGTCTTGGGTATACAGTCCCATAAAGGAATCACAAGCCAGTGCTTGTATTGTTCTATTGTCTGAGAATGGTCGACATTGGAGTTATTAGCGTGCTTTGCCATAAGCATTTTTAATCAAGTCATCAACCAACCTTGTCATGGATTTATGTTGTTTCTTTTTTTCAATTCTCAATAGCAACCCTCCTTGTTTAGTCAGCCAAATTTGTTTATACCTATCTAGTTCAGGTTTTCTGAAAGCCATATAGTCTTCTATTGTCTACTATTTAGTGCCCCCTTCGATGATATGCAGCAAAATCTCTTTTAGAGATTATCACCGACCTCATGGGTTCCTACTCTTTTTACTTGGCGGTAGTTTAATGAGATATTAGGGCGCCACTCTAGCTAACCTGTTCATGTAACCTTTGTTCTACTAAACAGTCAGTCTTTTTTATATTCCCCTTTAGACTAGTACTCGGGGCGCGGTGTTTAAGGCCCTGTCGTGAGGCCATCGTTTACTAAGCGATATACGTAGAATACAAAGAGGCCCTTTTCTTTTTCAGAAAGGACCTCTTTTTTTACCTAACCTAAGCTATTCTATTTATCGTTTTGTGGTCTTTTTGGGTTGATTTCTAACCACACAACCTTTCTTTGTTTGGAGTATTTAATGCGCATAAGGTACCCCACAACTTTTCTTGAAACTTTCTTGAATATTGTCCTTAGTTGCTCCAATTGCATTTCAGGAGAGAATGCGTTCCCCCTAGGTTTAATTTCTTGGTATAAAGAATCAATCCCAAGCGAGATCCCAATGCCTGGATCAGATAGTTTTATTAATAGTCTTACGTGTTCAGAATTTTTACGACCAATAAATGAATTTTGATTTCCTATAGCAAGATAAACACCTTTATCATTCGTGGTAGTTTTTATAGTTGTTGTATTGTTTTTTTGAACAATATGAGATTGTCTTTCTTTATATTTCCTAGAAAAGTTTTTATATCTGTTCCTTGTATGATGAAAAACTTCCTCTAATATACTTTTGTTCACTTTGAGGATTTTTATTTTTCCTGAGGGCAGGAACTTATAGTTAGCAAAACATCCCAGCTCCTTTAGGTCGAATAGCACTTCATCTATAATTTGTTTATTTTTTACGATTCCCACTATCAAGGTTTCAATAGGCAATTCCTTTAGAGTGTTCTTAAATGAATAAAGTATTTTAATCACCTCCCAGCGTTTTTCACATTCTCTGCGTTCAAAGCTGCTCGTGTAGTTAGTAGGAGGCATATGTAGACTATAGTACACTAAGCAGCTTTTGAATCAATTCGTTGCATAAACACTCAAAATGGTGTTTCATGTAATCACAATCTGAGCCTAAACCATTCCCTCGAGTGGCATGGCATTTAAGTCCTACCAAGGTATTGACGTCCTCGTCAGGAGCCTTGGTAGGCCATGATCCGAAAGGGTCATGGGTGGGAAACCACCTTACTGGCGGGGACTTTTGTTTGGATTAATTTCTAAACTAACCTTGCCATAAAAGTCATATTAAGTAATTTGAATAACTACACCTTATGAAATCTTACCCAAGTGCAATATTACTTGCCTTCTTCCTCGGAGGATTCGGTGTCCACAAATTCTACCTAGGCCGTATAGGTGAAGGATTCCTTTACTTCCTATTTTGTTGGACACTCCTACCTGCACTCCTCGGATTTATAGACGGGATCATTCTCATTTCAATGGGCAAAGAAAAGTTTGAAACGATTTACAATACACCAGGCGGTGCTAAGAAACTAAAGGGATTACGTGTATGAAAATAATGAAGGTTTCCCTTACCTTGCTACTTTTCCCAACTTTGTTTATTCCATTCTTTGTTTCAGCTAAAACAGTCACCGTTGAACGAGTGATTGATGGAGACACATTTGTGACCATAGATGACGAGCACATCAGATTGATTGGCGTAGATACTCCAGAACTTGATAGTGATGATTGCTACTCCCAGAAGGCTAAGACATTCCTTGAGGACAAGATTCTAGGCAAGAATGTGCGACTAGACTATGACGAAGACAGAAAAGACAGCTTTGGAAGAACTCTGGCGTATGTGTATCAAGGTGATTCCTTCATCAACAAGAAGATTCTCAAACAAGGCTATGGGACTGTCTTGAGTATTTCTCCCAATACCCAATTCGAGGATTCTTTCAGTACACTTCAGGAAAATGCACAACAAGACCTCAAAGGACTCTGGAGTCACTGTGATGACATCATTGCTGATTATCTGCCCTCCAAGGTTAAGGATGTCTCAGTCTCAAATGTTTCAACTGATAGCGCGGTT
>CAYIMB010000026.1:2184-18608 GCA_964364425.1 uncultured Gammaproteobacteria bacterium | reverse complement strand
GGTTATTCCAGTGAAGGAGGTCACCCGGTTCCACCACACCACACTCCACGGAGTTCCCAATCACACTCCCAATGGTGATGGTATTGAAGACTGAACTAGACATCTCTTGAATGCTAGACCAGTCATTCTGACAGGCGTTGAACACCAGCTCGGACGGGTATCCGTGCCAAGAAGCGTCAGCCTCCCAGTACTCGTACACCGTACCACCTTGATCCACCAGGGTACCGTCTACCACCGCACCACAGTCCGTGGGGTCATCCAGCACACTCCCCGAGGGGAGAGAGCTAAACACTTCCTCCGTGACAGGATACGGATCAGACCAGTCAAAGCCACAGGCTTCAAACAGGTCAGAACTCGTGATCCCATGGGTTGAACCATTCTGGACCCAGTAGATGGTGCTGCCGTAGACCAGGAGGTCACCAGAGGAAGGGGTGATCACCGTTGTTGAGGTCAGACCACTGGCTTCATGACAGTGTTCCTTGCTTCCCTTCGGATCACACTCCGCTTCCGAGGTCTCATCATTCCAGCACAGCGTGGCATCCTTGAACCTCTGCATGCTGGTATAGCCCCGACCACAGAACAAATCGATACAGTGGTTACGCTCCCCTGAGTCGATCTGCCCGTCGTTGTCGCCAATGTTCTGGTCACAGTACGGGTCGTACCCCGTGTACCAGTCGAAGGTCGAATCCAGCTCATCCCCAATGGGCGGGCCGTATTCGTTGGCATGACCATCCAGATGGAACATCTCCCGGAAACCACCCCAGACCACGTAGGCCCTATCCTGATCCGTGTTGTCCGGATCAAACGTCAGATCCACTTCACCCTGAGTGCCGTCAGTCCAGGTCTCAATAATGTAAGGATCAGACAACCCTTCCCACCAATGCATGTTCTCGGTCTCCTGGCAGATCAGACCTGAGGACTGACCTTCACATGACACACCGCTCCCCGAGGGACGGATGGCCCAGAGCTCATCAGCTTTGGCTTGGATGGCAGCATACTGGTTAGCGTAGATGGGCGGATCAGAGATGAACCACTCATTGTCGCAGTAGTATGGGTTGTTCGGGTGACCGCTAACAGGGTTTGAGGTCACGCCGGTCAGCACTTCCCAGTGGAGGTGAGGGTAGGTCGGACCACTGTTGCCAGAGTAGGCGATGAGATCGCCCTGCTCCACGTAGACACCATCGGCGACAGCGTAGGAATTGAGGTGAGCATACATCGTCCAGTTGCCGTTGCCGTGATCGATGGCCATGTAGTAGCCGTAGCAGTTTTCTGCCACGGTTGCACACAGCTCCTTGTAGTCGTTGCCAGGATCATCACGGTGGACGGTTCCACTTGCGGCAGCGTACACGGGCGTTCCGACGTCGAGCACCAGGTTCATGCCTTCATGACCCGGGTAGCCGGTGTAGTTGTCGCCTGCACACGCGGTATTGTGGGCAACACCGTCGCCCAAGTACTGGTCGATGTCGGTGAAGTCCGTAGAGTTGACCGGCACGATGTACATGCGATCAGCCGCCTTGGCCTTGTTGATGAGCCCGAACATCACGAGGATGCCGAGCAGAAAGACACGGATGTACCGTTTCATTGTCATTCTCCATTGTCGAAGAGCGTTCTAGTCAGGAGGATTCCTGAGCTAGCTACTTCACTCCTAATCATATATTAGAAGTGAAGGGAGCCAGGTCAGAAAAAGTTCAAAGTGCCAGTGATTCCGTTAAACCAATTGTCATACTCATCCTTAATGTTAAAATTGGCCTGCGTAATATAAATTGTCCTGTTATTATGTTGTACAAAGATGCGTTTTGTATTATGTGGTTTAATAGCATCCTCTTCCATTCCCTGATAAAAAGTGTATTGAATTGCTGGTTGACTGTTAATTTGAATATTTTGTTTTTCTACTCCAACATACGAACTAATTTCTGATTCAATAGTTTCTATATCACTTGGTACACCAATAAAGATAATTGAACTACCTCGCCCCATCACAGGATCCTTTTCTTTGTTCGCAACATTTAAAGCAAAAAGGTAGCCAGTTTCATTTAAATCACTACTAATTTCTAAGCTATTGGGATACTTAAAACTAAACCCATATTCCTCATTGGTGTAAGTGAGCCAATCAGAAGTATCGATTTGATCTGAGGAGTTGGTGGTTTGGTTTGAAATGTTGGTGATGACGGTATTGGTGTCAGCTGTGTTGGTATTCACTTCAGCCTTGGAGTTTTGATTTGAGTTCTGAATGGTGGAGTTGGTATTTTCATTTGAAACACCCACATTCGTATTTGTCCCTACTCCCTTCCAACAAGAGGCTCCTAATAAGGCCACGGCACCACCAAGGGCCATGATTTTAAGTAGGGTACGTGAACTGAATGATCGTTGGAGTGCTAGGGTAAATCGACTCATATTCTTTTCTCCTTCTGTTATTTTTTTCATCTTGCAATCACTATATCCCTGGGCTTGAAGCCGTCAACCCCTTTTTAGCGCCGTCTGTGGATGGGGGGATTTTTTTGACTTTGTTATCCACTCTCGACATATTTCCAATCCAGCAAATAACACAACCAAAGCAACAAGCATGAGAATATAGTCCATGTTAGAATGAATCAATCCAAAAAAGCCCAGCACCATAGCCAACAAAAAGTGGTATCCAGACATGACGTTTAGAAAAATAAACACAGCTTCAATAGGTTTTTTGAATCCAGCGCGAACATACAAGGCAACAAACAAGCCAAAAAAGAGTATGAGTGTCAAGAGATATACTTGAAGATTCATAGCAGAACCGATTCACGGACTTAAATACGTGGGTGAGGAAGGAGACATCTCTGGCTCCTCCCTCACCATGTGCAATTCTTCCGGGACCCTCCTACGGACAGGTCAACCAGAAGTACCCGAGCGTCCAGGGCGTGTTGATACAGAACCCACCGCAGTACGAGGTCAAGTACCAGGCGGTACCTGAGTAGGCCGTCAGCAGGGCGTTGGCCACCCAGCCGATGCCGGAGAACCAGGTCACACCCGTGCCCAGGCTCATCACGTAAGCCATGGTACCCGCATCCGATCCGGTGAAGCACTGCTTCACGCCCCACCAGTAGTAGGTCCGGTACGTGCTCTTGGCGATGTCGTTCTCTTCCCACGCCGCCCCATCCTCCAGGATGAGGTTGTTCACGACCGGGATCCCGTCCCTCAGGACGCTCACGATCTGGGCATCCTGATTCCCCTGGTC
This sequence comes from uncultured Gammaproteobacteria bacterium, assembly GCA_964364425.1. Classification (GTDB taxonomy): domain Bacteria; phylum Patescibacteriota; class Patescibacteriia; order UBA9570; family JBBTWU01; genus JBBTWU01. The sequence goes on along the minus strand of CAYIMB010000026.1, from coordinate 15,400 downwards.
CTGGCCGTTGCTCAGGTAGGAGTAGACCATGGGGTCGGAATCCTTGATTGACTCCTTGAACCCATTCCAGTCCACCACATACGTCCGGTCCGAGCTCTCCGAAACGTATGGGTCGATCTGCTCGATCCACTTCTCCATGTTGACGGCGAAGGCCATCTGCTCCTGGACGGTTGGATCATCCTGGAGCCAGGCGGAATCCCGCATGGACGTGTCGTTGGACACGCTGCAGCTCACTACCAACATGATGACTATGCTGGCGACCACCAGGCAAAACGCCTGGGGGAGTTTCAAGGTACATTTCATCAGGCACTCCGTGTAGTCTGCTCAGGTGAATCCCGAGCTATTCTAGAATAGACCCCGGTTCGGATCCGTCAACCCCTTTTTAGCGCCGTCTGTGGATGACGGACTCTCCGGTGGAGGAAATAAAGAGAAATTCGTGAGGTTGGAGAATGGAGTCGTTGTGGTTAGGGATTCCGCCAGATGGTAGAAATCCACAGCAAAGTATAAAAACTTTTCTCTTGGCATCTTTTCTGTGAAAATCGATCCTATGCAACTCTCCCCCTCAACACAGCCGCCTGAGTGTCCCTGTAATGCACAATCTGCGCCAATTCACCTGATGAGGAGCTCAACAATTTGGAAATATACTCCAAATCTCCTGAATTCAAGTCTCCGCTGGCTTTTGACCCCAACATCAATACCCCAATCAACTCCTGGTCTGAGTAGATACCACCAGCTAAGGCAGAATGGTGGTTGGTGAGCTGTAGATCGATCTCCTTCAGATCATTAGCTTCGGCTATAGTCTGCGTCCGTTGGATTAACTCCGGGATAGCGGATTTAAGGATCAGCTCCCGATGGTTGAGGAAGTAGTAAATCAGAGGGTGGTGACGGTCTATATTCTGTTTCGGTGCTTCAAACGGAAAGATAGACTGGAAGTTACCGGTGGAAGCTTGACGGACAAAGAACATGGCGGAGTTGACGTTGAGCGTTACCATAGCGTCTATGGCTAAGGTGTTGGCTACCGTAGACAATCCTTTGATCACGTCTTTGGCGAGTTCCCGAGAGGTTTGTCCAAAGATTTGTTCGTATTGGGCAATTAGTTGGTTGATGACTTCGTTTTTGTTGCCTTGAATCCTGAAAGTTCGATTTTCATCCACATATAATCCGTTCACTTCACTCGCTAGTTCCCAAGCTTTGGAACCAATGATCTTTTCTTCTTCCTTAATGATCTTAAGTGCGAGTTGGGTGAAGATGTCTTCACATTGGAGTGGGAGAAGGAGTTTTCTGTGGGTAGCTGAGGGAAGGAGAATGGAGTTGATACTAAGCCCTAAAAGAAACAATGCTACTGCCCATAAAAGATCTACCCAATTCCCATTATAGTATTTATCATTTGAGAAAGTGTACGCAAAAGCCATGTCAGCTAAGTACATAAAGACCAGCGCTCCTAAAACAACTAAGATTGGTTTACGTAAAGAGCCACCTAAATTTTTCCAAGCTAATGCAGTTATGACTAAGGCTGGACTGAGTAAAAAAATATCAGAAACAGGGTAGTAAACAAGTAATAAGAGTTCTAAGACGTTCCCATCTGTTGTAAAAATTCCTCCGTAAAATTTATAAAAAACTACATACGCTGTCAGTAGGAGAACTAGGAGCGGTACAAAAATCAGAACTACCTTACCCCAAACACTTCTTAGTTGGTATTTTGTTCCAGTGGCCTTATATAAAAAGTAAATCCCAACAAACCAAAGCATTGGAGTAATGGCATACCCTATATCTGCTAAGGAAGGATAGGGAACAGCAACGTCTAACAGAACGTTGTATAGGCCCCAGACTAACGTACCTAATCCCCAAAAAATCAGCCCAAGGCCAAATGCGGTCACTGCAAAACCCAAAGCACTGCGCCAAAGTTTTCTTTTCCAAACCTTATAAATGGCAGTTAAGCCTCCCACCAAAGGGACTAGGGCCAGGGGGAAAGCCTCAAAGTAAACAATATACCCATCGGTCAAACCGTGGATATTAATATAAAAAATGAAACCCAGAATGGGGAGAAAAGAAATTATTATCAATCCCCTCGACCAACCTATTTTTCTTATATTTCCTAGTTGCATACCCATACCCTATACCAAAGCAGCTTCTTGTCTATACCTCAATGCTTACCCCCCTCTCCTGGCCTAGAACTGCGGCGGGATCCATCGCCAAGTGCAATTCCCTACCAGGAGAGGAGATTCGTGCCGGTGTGGGTGAGGCCTATGTCGGTTAACGGTCGCCGCGCCTCCTCGGCGACCACGCTACCACCTTACTACCCCGCACCAGCACGACCATCCTCTCGCACGACCCTTCCCCTAAAACCCAATCTCCTCGACTGATATTTCTTCCGGGACTTCTCCAGCCTTCTGAAACTTCACTTCCATTCCCTTAGAGGCCGCAGACCCTTTGCGTCCGTTGCTCAACATAATCATCTGGTCCATGATCACTTCTGGCGCTTTACGCTTCACACCGTCTTTCCCGGTGTATGAGGCCATGCGCAACCGTCCTTCCACATACAATCTGTCACCTTTCTTCAAGTACTTGGCTGCCGTTTCTCCTATGCCGCGCCAGGCTACCACCTCGTGAAAATCGACATCTTGTTTGCGTTCACCGGTCACTCCATCTTTCCACACGCGATTGGTGGCTAGCCCTAGCTTGGCCACTGAGATTCCTGTTTTGGTGACATTCAGCGCTGGGTCGCGGGTTAAATTTCCAATTAACGTGACTCTGTTCAAATTTGTCATATAGTTTTAATTAGCCAAGCTGGGGAATAGCCATGAAATTGATGCGGGCGCTCTTTTTAATTAGCGTCACAGCCACTCCCTCAGCCCAGTTCGATTTGCAGATGTACACCTGCGTTGACTTGGGTTGTTCGTGGTACCTTCGAACTCGCCTTGTCTGACTCCAGCCTAGACGGAAGAATTTTGGCGTCAATGGGGTTGTGAGACGGCTCTCCGCCGTCGCAAGAATTTATTTCGATTTTCTAACGGAGGTCTAACCTTAGCCAATTTTTTTTCTTTTTCTCTCCTAGCGCCGTCGCTTAGAGGCTGTGGATGAACTGGGGGTAACTGTCTCTACGTGATATTCTGACCCTAGACAACAGGGTGCAGTGGTGTAGGATCTAAGAACTATTTACTACCAATGATTAAATTAAACAATAAGACTTCCTTTCTGCTTGGTTACCTATTTGTGATGGTTATTTTTTGGGCGGGAATGTACGTCTTGGATCTCAAATTTCTTACTATCAATAAAATTTGGAGCATTGGGATTAATTTACTCCCTTTATTTGGTGGAATTTTTGGATTAATTACTGCCAGACGGTGGGGGTTCAAAAATATCGTGGGTAAGGGATTGTATTATATATCTTTCGGTTTATTATCTTGGTCTGCGGGAAATTGGATTTGGTCATATTACACCTTTTTTACCAACGTGAGTTTACCCTACCCCTCTTGGGCGGATGCGGGGTACCTGGGCGCGACTTTTCTTTGGATGATTGGAATGGTGTATTTATCAAAAGCTACGGGCATTAAAAATAACCTGCGCAAAAAAATAGGACGCTTTTATTTAGTTATCCTACCTCTGGTATCATTTCTTTTTTCATATTATTTACTTGTCATTGTTGCTCGTGATGGTTCCATAACCTCCGGAGGCGATTGGTTAAAAATATTCTTCGATTTTGCTTATCCGTTAGGAGACGTAATAAATGTAACCATAGCTTTACTTATCTTTGGACCTTCTCTTAAATTTATTGAAAAGGGATTCAAATGGCCAACTGTAATAACTCTTTTCGGCTTCATACTGATGTTCCTGGCTGATTTTTCTTTTTCTTATAACACTACTTTAGGTACATACTACGAGGGTCATCCCAATGACCTTCTGTTTATAGCAGCCTTATTTACTATTAGCTTCGGAGTTGCAAATTTTTTCACACATAAAAAATCCGCACTGAACTCTTTAGTTTCTTCTCGCGCATTAGCAAAAGATGCTTTCAAGTCCCTCTTAACTATTGTGGATTCTTTAATTATTGAGGCTACCGTCAACCTAAACCTCACCTCCGCCGTTTTCTTGATTCGACAAACTTCAACTGAAAACTTCAAATCGATTTACCCTCTTGGAGGCCCAGCATTGGATATTAATATAAATTCGCCATTAGCAAAGTTCTTAACAGATCATGGCAAGCTTGTAGTAAAGAGTGAGGTACAAAGCAAAGTGGTAGGGCAAAACCTTGAAAAACTTGGAATGGAAGTGGCTGACGGTATTTTTTCAGACCAAAAGTTAATAGGAATACTTCTGCTGGGATCAAAAGTTGACGGACCTTACAGCCCACAAGATCTTATATATATTTCAAGTATAATCAAATCTTCCTCACGAGAATTAGCCCAGATAGTCCACTATTGTGATACTCAGGAATCAATTTTTCGATTGAAGGCTCCAATGGCTGGACAACAAGGGGCAGTGGTGTAGGGTATGGGTATGAAAAGTTTAGCCATCGGTCAAAAAACAGTAACTTTTTTCAAAAAGAATAAGCAGCTAACCTTTACTCTGTTTCTTTTTCTCTTTTTTACTATTTGGTGGCTGAACGACTCTCCTGGCCGTTCCTCAAATTACTTTTGGGGAGAACTTGAAAATGTATATGGTCTCTTAGCTCTTTGGGGGTCGATTTGCGGGATAACCATTGCCCACAAATGGGGAGGATTTAAAACCGTCATAGGGCGGGCCATTTTTATGTTTTCTTTTGGTTTGCTGGCTCAGGAATTTGGGCAGCTTGCTTATGGTTATTATAATTTTTTTCTCGAAATTCCCGTCCCTTATCCATCTATTGGAGATATTGGATTCTTTGGAAGTATTCTGTTTTACATCTACGGAGTCTTGTTATTAGCCAAGGCGGCCGGAGTTAAAGTAAAAACTAAATCATTTCTTACAAAAATACAATCCATCCTAATCCCCACAGTAATCTTAATTTTAGGATATTTATTCCTATTACAAGACTATCAATTTGACTGGTTAAATCCAATCATCATTTTCTTAGACTTCGGAGTTCCATTAGGCCAGGCAATTTACATTTCAATTGCCATACTCACATATTTTTTGTCCAAAGGGGTACTTGGCGGGCTAATGAAAAATAAAATCCTTTTTGTTTTGTTAGCTTTGTTGATCCAATTTACCGCCGACTACACTTTCATATATCAAGCTAGTAGAGATCTCTGGGTAGTCGGTGGACTCAACGACTACATGTATCTCACATCATACTTTCTCATGACCTTGGCCATCTTGGAGTTAAATCGAGATAAAATTATTTCTTTACTTCTTCCCAAAATAAAAGCTGAGAAAAAATCTTATCCTCTTCAATGCGAAGATATTTACGCCCAGCTGGCTCAAAAAATCATTCAGGAAGAAGGTAGGGTGATTGGGGATATTTCCTGGGACCTTGCATTCAAGGTACCTGGTTTGGTTGTGGATGCAAACTATATGCTGCGTCTTACCGGCAACAAAAACGAAGTCATCAACCAACTGATTGCCCAATACGAACAAATCTTTGGTCAAACCTCTCGGGAACTCGCCAAAGACGTGATCAAAGGATTGTCTACGGTGGCCAACACCTTAGCCATAGACGCTATGGTAACGCTCAACGTCAACTCCGCCATGTTCTTTGTCCGTCAAGCTTCCACCGGTAACTTCCAGTCTATCTTTCCGTTTGAAGCACCGAAACAGAATATAGACCGTCACCACCCTCTGATTTACTACTTCCTCAACCATCGGGAGCTGATCCTTAAATCCGCTATCCCGGAGTTAATCCAACGGACGCAGACTATAGCCGAAGCTAATGATCTGAAGGAGATCGATCTACAGCTCACCAAACACTCCACCGGGCTAGCTGGAGGCGTGTATTCAGATCAGGGGTTGCTTGGGGTGTTGATGTTGGGCGGAAGGGCTAGTGGGACGTTTAACTCCCAGGATTTGAACTATGTTTCACACTTGCTCAAGTCTGCTTCAGGTGAGTTGGCGCAGATTGTGCATTACCGCGATACTCAAGCGGCGGTGTTGAGGGGGAGGAAATCGTCTAATTTGGGTTCCGAGGTCTAAGATACGAGGTCGATTTGCACAGAAAAGCAACCAAAGTCACTATTTTTATATTTACTGTTTCCGCCCCCTAACCCCGTGATCTAGCTGAGTGGCGCCCCCTAAAACCCTAAGTGTAAGTCAGTGGGGAATGTATACTCACATTACTTTCACCTTTCTTTCCCCACAAACTTACTCAGCGCCACCTCCCTCATCCACAGACGGCGCTAAAAAGGGGTTGACCTAAAAACTAGGAGGTTTATGATAAAGTAATATGAAACAGATAAATTTTGGACGACTTCCTTATTTTGTCGGTGCAATTACTTTAACTTTTTTAGCTATTGGGATTGGAATTTTTTATTATACAAAAAATCAAAACGCTGTGACTGGCAATAATTCTTTAGAAGAGAGGTTGGGAAGTGTTGATCAATCATATGACACGGCAGAATTAGCAAATACATACGAGCTTCTTGCTTTGGAAAAAGATGACCTTGGTCTTGAACCAGATACTGACTTTGAATTAAAGACGACTATTGATACTTCTGCTGACGTAGTAAAAAGTTCCCTGCACTTTTCTCCAGAAATTACTTATGTCGTGTCTCAAAAAGACAAGGACACGTTCCTTATTAGCCCGGAAACCCGACTGGCTCCTAACACAATACTCACAGCTTCATTGCAAGTCTCAAAAGACGGTGAGGGGAAAAAAGAGCGAACATTGTCCTGGGCTTACCAGGTAAAGGGATCATTTCAAATCATTGGTACACTTCCCAGAAACCAAGCGACGAACGTCCCCCTTGAGACAGGCATAGAAGTAAATTTCAGCCACCTGAATGTTGAAAAATTTGAAGACCAATTCTCTATTTCTCCTGCGGCTAGCGGTAAATTTGAATATCACCAAAAAACATTAGTTTTTGTTCCCAATGACCCTCTTCAGCCAAAAACTATTTACACAGTGACTATTGGTGAGGATGTAAATGTCTCTGGAGAAAAACTAGATGAAAATTATGTATTCCAGTTTGAAACAGCGGCGAGTGACAAATATGAAAATGAAGAAAAAATCCGATCCTTTGAGCAGATGACTTACGAAACATCGTCTGAAGAGCCACCAATTTTTGTAGTACTAGGCCCAAAGTTGAGCGAGGTAAAAGAAATTAAAATTCAAATTTACGCGTTCAAAACATCCGAACAATTTGCAGAAGCCTATAAGTTGTTTGGCGCAACACCACATTGGTCCTCTTACGCAGACAAAAAATGGAACACCTCTACGGACGGTCTAACACTTTTTTTAACTTACACCTCTTCTTTAAGTGAGGTTGACTCTTGGAGATACGCCCTCACTACACCAGAGGTATTGCCTAAAGGATATTATCTTGTGCAAATTGAAGGAGAAAATGTTCAAACACTACTCCAAGTTTCAGATATTTCAGCTTTTATTGAGACTTCAAAAACAGACTTAATCATTTGGGCCCATAATAACCTTAGTCAAGAACCTGTTTCTAACTTAGAGGTATATCTTCCGGACAACACCTTAGTTGGCACTACGGATGATCAGGGCATACTGCGGGAACCCATGCCTACCGAGATACAAAATGATGAGTTTAGGCGTAGTAGTTTGATTTTGTTGTCTAAGAACTCAGATACTTTGCTTCTTCCCTTACAAACATATAACGATTGGTACTGGGACGGTAGAGATGGCGAGGAGTATTGGTCGTACCTTTATCTTGATCAACCTTTTTATAGACCAACTGATGTTGTGAATTTCTGGGGGATGGTTCAATCCAGATATGGAGAGTCAATTCCGGATCTAACGGTGGAATTATTCAATGTCAGGAGTGATCAGGATATTCCACTTCAAACCAAAACTATTATTCCAGGAACGTACGGTTCCTTTGATGGTTCCCTGAACCTGGATCAACTTCAACCAGGAGATTACTACGTTATTCTAAAAGTTGGTGAAGAAAACCTATTCACCAAATACATTACTGTTCTTACATTCAACAAGCCTACATTTGAGCTAGATATCAATCCAAAAAATACGGCCGTATACTCAGGGAGTTCTGTGACTCATCAGATTACGGCCACTTTTTTTGATGGAACGCCAATTTCTGGGTTAGACATTTCTGTCGGAGATACAACCGTCACTACTAATGAGGTAGGTGTGGCTGAATATACAAATACATATGTGCATAAAAACGATAGAAAAGGACCTGATAATACATATATAAGTGCACGCCCGACCTTTTCAGAAGAAGCTGAGATTGTTGCCGATACACAAGTACTCATTTATCCATCTGCTTATACTATTGAATTTGATGAGCCGGAAATTTCAGCTAATACCGCTAGCATTCAAGGTGCTGTATATTCTACAGATTTATCAAAAGTTGAGGGAGAAAATAGCTGGTGGAGCGCAGATGTAAAAGAATTTCCAATCAAAAATACAACGGTCCAAATTACCGTCACCCGGGTGTGGTATACAAAAGAACAAACTGGAACAAAATATAACTTTCTACAAAAACAAGCCTACCCTACCTACGAATACACCAGACATGAAGAAACAGTCTCAGAAAGTGAATTGGTCACAGATAACAATGGAAGCTTTAGCCTAGATGTTCCTATGTTAAACGAATCAAACTACACGGTTAAAGCAGTAGCTAAAGACTCACAGAGTCGATCTGTTTCACATTCAGTGTATGTAAACCCTTATATCTTCAATCACTTTGGTAACGACTCCCATTCTATCAAAATATCTAATGGTGAAAGAATAAATTACTCAGTTGGAGATTCAATTCCGGTGGAGTTTCTTGAGAACGGAGATTCTTTGCCCAAAGGAAGCAAAGGAAACTTTTTGTTCATTTTCTCTCAACAAGGGATTCGCTCTCTCACCACCAGCGCAACGCCTAAAATTTCATTTAACTTTACAAGTGAATACATTCCTAGTGTAGATATCCAAGGGATTTGGTTTGATGGACGAAGTTATTGGTATACTGAGGAAGGTTATGGAATGTTTGGTGCAAATCGAACTGCCTCATTTGATGAAAAGGATAGGGCGATGGAAATCACGGTCAAAACTGATAAAGAAGAGTACCAACCTGGAGAACAAGTAGAAATGGATATCTCAACAACCAAGGCAGATGGAACAACTGATGCCACCATAGTGAATGTTAACTTAATAGATGAGGCGATTTATCATATTCTACCCGATCAAGGGTTCGGGTACAGTTCTAACTACCGCTCAGATTTTAATACAGTGCTGTATAGAAATATTTCTTCAGGCATTATCTCGGTCTATGCTTCGCATTACTACCCCAAATCATTCAGTGGGGCTGAGGGAGGAGGCGGTGGAGATTCTCGTTCAGATTTTCCTGACAAAGCTTTATTTAAAACTGTGACAACGGATAAAACCGGCAAAGCGCATATTTCCTTCACTTTATCAGACAATATCACCTCTTGGAGAGTAAATGTTCATGCTCTCAGCTCTGGACTATATGCCGGAAGTACATTTTCTCGTTTACCGGTTACAAAATCATTTTTCGTCACTGCGGTAATCAATTCGTCATATCTCCTTTCAGACAAACCGGTGATAAAAGTAAGATGCTTTGGTGATGCTCTCAACAACGAGACACCTATAAAAATTAAAGTTCAATCCCCTTCTCTAGGTATTGAACAGGAATTCACAACAAAAGGATCTGAGCCAATTGAACTCACCTTGGATAATTTATCTCTTGGTCAACACAAAATTGAATTCTTGGCGGAGACAGAAGAATTCACAGATGGCATTGTTAGAGAGATTGAAGTTGTTGACACTAACCTTCGTTGGCAAAACATAAAAGTTGAGGAAATAACTAAAGGATGGAAACCTTCCACGGCCACAGATTCAACAATCTACGTGACCTTAGGAGACAAGCAGAAAGGACAGTATTACCCATTCCTGACCCGGTCTTTATATAACTTTGGGGATAGACTTGACCAACAAGTGAGTAGGGTTCTGGCTGCCCAGGTGATGGAGAAATATTACAATGAGGAAGTTACTCCGGAAGAAATGATTCCAACAGAATATCAACACTCAGAAAACGGAGGATTAATGTTATTCCCTTTCGCTGACAGTGATGATTTTCTCAGTGCACAGGTGGCCGGAACGGACATAGTAAAATTATTTGATGTTGAAAGACTTAAATCCTATTTTTATGGGATTACCGCAGACCCAACGCTCCCTCTTTCAAACAAAACTGTTGCTTTATATGGTTTAGCAAGCTTGAAGGAACCTGTATTGGTTGATATTTATAGTATTCTCAGTGCCAGCGAAACAACCGCCGAGGATAGGTTATTCTTGAGCCTGGCGCTAGCTGAGTTAGGTGATTATCAAAAATCTGCGGAAGTATTTCATGAAGTAGAGTCGGAAAACAAAGTAGAAATACAAAATGATCAATGGGCCCTAAAGCTTTCATCTTCTGAATCAAATTGGGTCAGAGATTCCTTTATTGCGGCAAATATTACGGCGCTGTTACAAGAAAGTCAATCAGATAAATACTTCAACTATAGTTACCAAAACAAATACATAGCTAAAGATTTATCCTCTGAGTTGCTAATCATCCACTATCTAGAAGCTCGTCTAAAAAACTTACCTAGTACACCAACTCAAATTCGTTACAAATACAACGGGGAAGAAAAAGAGGCGTCTTTTGAAACAGAGCCAGTCCTCACATTTACTCTGACTCCAGAAATGCAACAAAATTTTGAAATCTTAGAAATTACCGGCAAAGGAACTGTCACTAGTCGATTCTTTGAAACGCCGACCAATGAAACTCTATCGAGTAGTTCTGAGGTTTCAGTTCAAAGGACATACCAAGGCGACTTAAAAGACGGAAAAGTGGTCAAAGTCGTTCTTACATATGACATACCTAACCAGGAAGGAAATAAAATGTTTCAGGTCACTGATTTTCTCCCTTCTGGCCTACAGCCCATAATACAACCTCGGGCGTATTCAGGATTCAGTAGTACTCGCTCTATTTCCGCCTATAGTGTTGATGGACAAGTGACCTCCTTTGGTGTCTGGCCGTCTAAAACTAAAAGCATAACCTACTACGCCAGGGTGGTGAACAAGGGGCTCTTTACAGCTGAACCATCAATTATTCAGTCTGTGAAATATCCTGAGATGCGATCTGTAGGAAATGAAGAAATCATTACCATTGATTAGTTTTGGGATACTGTTTGTATGCATTACGGCTTTCTTAGTATTTGCTTTTTTAAAAAATGATTCTCCAAAAGTAACTCTTGGCGGAGTGGTTCCCCATCATAATTTGGCTGAAATAAAAATAGATGAATTTTGGAAAGAAGTAAGTGAAACAGCTAAGCCAAAAACTATTTTCTTGGTTGGACCTGATCATTTCAACTTAGCAAAAGCTCCAACAGTAATAACCAAAAATCAAAACGTTTTTCCTGATTACACAAAATTAGAACAGGAAACACTAACTAAAATGAGTTCCCTTGGTGTCGTTGAAGATGATTCAATTTTTATCAATGAACATTCTATTCAAATCCATGTTCCATATGTATATAGATACTTCCCTGAAGCAAAAATAGTTCCAATTCTATTTCGGTCTGATACAACCTTAGAAGAAGTGATAGAATTGACCAAAAACATCCGCCCTTTTCTTTCTCAAGAAACCATTGTTATAGCCTCAGTAGACTTTTCTCATTACCTTTCCGTAGAGGAAGCTAGGGAAAGAGATGAGGTGTCTATTAAAGCCTTAAAAACATTTGATTATGAGACTTTATCCCATTTTGGACCAGACAACGCTGACTCTGATCAATCTCTGATTTTCATGCTGGAAATGGTCTGTCCGTCGCATGACTGCGCTTGGGAAGAGTTATTTCATGGCAATTCAACTGATTTTGAACCGGCAAACCCATTTGAAACAACTAGTTATTTCTCCTTATTCTTAAAAAACCACGGGAATTACCTTTTGGGACCGTTATTTAAGTAATTTCTTAGATTTCCCCATCCACAGACGGCGCTAAAAAGGTCTTGACGGCTTCAAGCCTCAGGATATAGTGGATGCAAGATGAAAAAAATAATAAGAGGAGAAAAGAATATGAGTCGATTTACCCTAGCACTCCAACGATCATTCAGTTCACGTACCCTACTTAAAGTGGTGGTTCTTGGTGGTGCTGTGGCTTTGTTAGGTGCGTCTTGTTGGAAGGGAATACAAACCAATACAAATGTCGCTGTTTTAAATGGAAATACCAACTCCTCAGATCAAATAGATACCTCTGATTGGCTGACCTACACCAATGAGGAGTATGGGTTTAGTTTTAGGTATCCGGACACTTCAAAATTAGTTGAAAATGAAAACAATTTACCTTATCCAGGTATAAGTTTTCTTAATGATATTAGTGTTGATAATACAAAACAAGAAGATTGGCAAGGCGTTACTGTTATTTTTGTTGTAACAGACCTAGATCTTACCACGCTTACGAATAAGATCGAGCAATCAGATACTTCACAGGGTGTTACGCTCGCAAAAGTTGGCTCAATTCAAAATGTTACGCTAAACGGATTAGACGCTTATCAAGGTTCACACGCTACTGCGGTTGGTATTCCAACGAATTTTTACTACATACCAGTTAAAAATAACTTCGCATTGTATATTTTTTATAAAGTTGATAAAAACAATATGAATGAAGATATTATTAGCACCTTGACTGTCGCGAATTAGTTCTATTTTCTTTCAGGGATTTAGCATTAGATCCTTGTCTAGAGAACAGAATTAGTTCTCTCAAGAGCACTCCCGCTCTTTGACAATTCAAGTGAGGTAAGTCATGATCTGGCTCTACAAGTGCTTCATCGTGTTTACGATGGTGTTGTCCCTGTTCATCCCCAAGGCGTTGGCCACTACGACCTGCGCCAACAACGTCGCGACGACTTTCGAATGGCCTCTCGACGACTGGCAGACTAACTGCAACGACTATTGGAGTAGTTGCAACCATGATCACCATCTCGGTTCTGACAGTGCCCCCGGCGACGATGCGGTTGGACTGCCGGTCTACGCGCCCTGTACTGGCGTGGTCAAGGAGGCACAGTTTCATAACGGCTACGGCGGTACTGTAATCCTGGAGTGCTGGACGGGGGATG
>CAYIMB010000026.1:0-2174 GCA_964364425.1 uncultured Gammaproteobacteria bacterium | reverse complement strand
GTGTCTGTGCTCATGGGTCACATGTTCCCTGAGGCATACACTTACAATGGGACGGCCTACGGTGGTCTCCAGGTGAGTGCTGGTAGTAATATCAGCAAGGGTGATCTGATCGGCTACATTGCAGATCAACACCTCCACCGCAACGGTAACTACTCGCCCCATAGTCACGTCGGCATCCACAAGGGTTCCTACTCTTCAACTCCCGTGCTTTCGTGCGATGGCGGGTGGAGCTACGCTGGCTACACGTCAGATGGCTGTGTGGAAGGCGACTGGTACTCTCCTGACAGCTTCATCTCCTCCCACACCACCGACACCTCCGAAGCCTTCACCGCCATTCAAGACAAGTCCACTGAGCTGTACTGGAACGGTCGGGATGAGACGAACAATGTGGTGGGCCTGATCGCCTACGAAACCCAGGACATCTCCCTGGATACCACCCTCCGTGATCCCTACTACGTAGAGTACTGGGATGGTGGACGGTTGGGAGAAGTACTGCTGACGTACGACGAGGGTAACGAGTACCAAGACGACAGGGCCTATACGGTTCGTGGAGGTTTCCTCCGCTACCGTGAGGCAGCTGACGCCAGTGACATGGGTCCTCCTCTCGGCGACGAGATGGATCAGACCCAGGTCAGCACGTACACGGCGTACGACTCGGATTGTACTCATCTGTATGCTGCGGAAGGCCAGACTGGGATTGTGGACTCGTGTATCAAGCGGTACTGCGGTTCATCCCGCACCTACACCTCGGTGCAGCGCTTCCAGTACGTTACCCTCTGCTACAACCCCTCGGTTGGTGTGGAGTGTGATCCCAAGTGGGAGGTGGAGTATGGGTTCATGAACCCTGCCTGTTCGCGTGAGGCAGAAGCACTGACGATGGCGTCTACCAGCACCTCCGATGGCAACTTGTGGGTCTACGGTAGCACCATCTACCTGGTCCAGAATGGTTCAACCCATGGGATCGTGTCAGCTGACATGTTCGAAGCCTGTGGCTTCAGCTGGGAAGATCCGTACCCGGTCACGGAGGACACGTTTAACTCCCTTCCCTCGGGAAGTGTGTTGGACGACCCCACGGCCTGTGGTGCGGTAGTGGATGGAACCCTGGTGGATCAAGGTGGTACGGTGTATGAGTACTGGGCAACAGATGCCTCTTGGCACGGATACCCGTCTACTCTGGTGTTTGATGCGTGTTTGAACGATTGGTCTAGCATTCAAGAGATGTCTAGTTCAGTCTTCAATACCATCACCATCGGGAGTGTGGTTGGAAACTCCGTGGAGTGTGGTGTGGTGGAACCGGGTGACCTCCTTCACTGGAATAACCTGTACTACCAGATCACTTCAGAAGGAAAGAAGCAGCCGTTTGCCTCAGACCTGGTGTTTGAAGCTTGTGGTTACTCTACTTCTGATGTGTGGTACCTCCTGGATGAAGAGTATCCGGTGGTGACTACCCTGCAAGATGAGGAGACGGTGACGTCTTCCTTCTCCTGTGGGGTAACCTACTCAGGTCAACTCCTCCATTGGAACGGAACAGTGTATCGGATCACAGATCAAGGCCAAAAGCGTGGTTTCACCTCTCCGGAGGTGTTCAACGCCTGTGGCTACGACTGGGACCTGATCACCTATCTGTCCAATGAACAGTACCCAGTGGTGACTACCCTGCAAGATGGGAGTCCAATCAGCAGTATTGCTGACTGTGGACATGTACCAGGTGACATGCTGCACTGGAACGGGACGGTGTATCGGATCACGGATCAGATCCACAAGCGTGGTTTCACCTCTTCTGAGGTGTTCAACGCCTGTGGCTACGACTGGAACCAGATTCGCTACATCGACCTCAACAACTCTTGGGTGGTCACCACGGTCACGGAAGACTCACCCATCTCAAGTATTGTTGATTGTGGGCATGTGTCAGGTGATTTGGTGGAGTGGAGCGGCACGGTCTACTACATGGTGAGTGGCAGCAAACGAGGGATTACTTCTGTCGATGCCTTCAACACCTGTGGATTTGACTGGAACAAGATCAGGTACATCGACCTGGACCAGTCCTGGGTGGTGACCACCGTCCCTGAAGGACCGGTCATCACAGGGAATGGGGATTGTCCCTAGCGAAGAAGGGAGAGAGCACCGGGAAGGAGACGGGGGGGCTCAAAACCCCTTCGCCTCCTCCCACCTCG
>CAYIMB010000025.1:0-21360 GCA_964364425.1 uncultured Gammaproteobacteria bacterium | reverse complement strand
ACTATTCTACATCCCGCTTTTTATTCCTTACACACTAAAAGTATACGGTATCCACGCGTGCACCGAGGCCGCACAGACATCCGGTGTCGTAGCCCGACCGCATGACACCACCGCACCAAAAAATGGCCCGTGGTAAGACCCAAGGCCATAACAGGGAAACACTCCCGTTGCATCCGCATGCACATCACCAAGAGAGGCGGCCTCAAGTCGCCTCTCGCCCCCCTAATCCGATTTTCTCTGATGCTCCTCCCGTTCCACTTTATCTTCTTCCTCCGCCAGCTCACGACCCAACCACACTGTCACCAATTTAAATCCTACCACCAACAAGACCGCGGCCAAAATCACATACTGCACCGTATGCACCGCCGGCAACAAATTTAAACCCGCAGCCACCAACCAGCCTACCCCCATAATGACAGTTAACCAAATAGCTGTTCCAATGGCACTAAACCCCACAAACATCCAAAAGTTATAGTGCCGCATAGACAAGGCAATAATGGTCAGTCCGCGGAATCCGTAAAAAAACTTAAACACCATCAAAAATAAATAGGTTCGTTTTCCGGTCATGCGCTCTACGGTGTGCATGAGCCGGTGAATTTTTTTCTCGTACTGTCCCAGTTTGTGGGTGAAGCGCAGGATCAACTTCGCTCCCTTAAACCAGACAATATCTGAAGAGATAGTCCCCACCAGCGCTACCAGATATACGGTATACCAGTGGAATACACCTTGTTTGGCTAAGACCGCCGCAGGAATAATCACGGCCTCACTCAAAAAAAACGTTCCGACATAGATAGCCGGAATCTGAAACTGTTGGATGGCTTCAAAGATGGTAGATTCAACTCCCATTTACACAGAATTTCACATTTTACTCAGCCCGTCAAAGTGCTTCCGTAAAGTCAGATTTTGGTGCCCTGGGTAGGAATCGAACCTACATTTCCAGCTTCGGAGGCCAGCGTCCTATCCATTGAACGACCGGGGCGTGTGAAGCCAAGAGTAAATCGATTTACGCGCGGGGTCAACCTTGTTTGGTATAGTAGTCTATGGTATTAATAGGCGGTTATTTATGAGACAAACAGCGCTCAGGCTTATTTCAAGGCTGCGTATCCCGATTGGCATACTAGGGATGCTTATTTTTTTGTTCCAAGCTCTATACGTCAGTCCATGGCAGTTCAAGGGTGAGAGCTTTGGATCATCAGACTTAAGAGTTTTTTATGCGGTTGGCTTAACAATTATGCATCGCACTGGCATACAACCGTTAGATATGTATTTGCCTCACCAATTTGCTCCGGTTGTCCGATCTATTACAAAAATTCCTGGTGGGACAAAATTTTTATATCCTCCTCAAGCTGCTTTGTTTTTTGCCCCACTGTCTTTTGTTCCGTTTAAAGCACTGATTAAGGTATGGTTGGTACTCAATACAATTCTATTCATTGCTACTTACTATTTGGCTGTGTGGTTCTTCGTTAGCAAGCAACACATTTGGGATACAAGGTACTCGGCGCTCCTCGCCCTATTGTCATTTTCTCCGCCGGTAGTTGGCTTGTTGGAGAGAGGACAAGTTGATGGAATAGTTTGGACACTGCTCCTATTATTCACTATCAGCTTATTTAGGGGGAAAGAGGTTGTTGGTGGAATTATTCTGGGGGTGTTGGTGGCTATAAAAATATTTCCAATACTATTCTTTCCTTATTTACTGTTGAAGAAGAAATGGAAAGCAGCCGGAACTTTTGTGGTAACCTCACTACTC
This sequence comes from uncultured Gammaproteobacteria bacterium, assembly GCA_964364425.1. Classification (GTDB taxonomy): domain Bacteria; phylum Patescibacteriota; class Patescibacteriia; order UBA9570; family JBBTWU01; genus JBBTWU01. The sequence continues at coordinate 19,613 of CAYIMB010000025.1, read as the reverse complement.
TTATGGCTCGCTACCATTCCATTCTTTGGTGTTGGTGGCTTACTGTCTTTTTGGCACTATCCATTCTCAGCTTACTTGGCCGGAAAAATAAACTACGTCTATACCAGCATTTCTTTGTACGGAACCTTCCGCTATGTAGTGCATGAGGGCTGGCTGTCTTTCATAGGTAAAAAAATCCAAGTAGTGGCGGTAGGCGATGACATTTTTTTAGGCATATCAGTCCTTGCTTTACTTGGGACAAGTTACCTGGTATGGCAACATAGGCAAGAAAAAACCAAATGGCGCTACTTATTAGATTATTCCACAATCCTCATTTTTCTCTTTTTATTTTCGAAATCTGTCCAAGCAGGTTATTTATTTTGGCTATTACCTCTATTAATCGTATTATTATCTAGAATAAATCGACATCAGATAGCACAGGCTATATTTTTTATTTTTACCCTATACCTAACTCAATTTTGGAAGGTCTCGCCGTGGATCAATAACCCCCTCCTGCAGCATGGACCCATACTTGGATTAGTACTGGTTGGTGGTGCGGTGGTGTGGATGCAGCTGACAGGCTTAAAACCAATGGAAGATTTTCCCCAAAAAAATGGTGTACAACAGTAGAAGAATGCTGCCCTCATAAATGTTAATCCGTTTGGAAAGACCAGTGAAGATGTAGAGCATATTGATTGACACGGGTAGCGCTGTAAATAGCGCGGGAATTCCAGCCAAAGCCAGCACGTTAAAAATGTTGGAACCAATAATGTTACCAATCGCCATGCCGGTTTGTTTTTTGAGGGCGGCTTGCAAGGTGACAATCAACTCGGGTAGGAATCGAACCTACATTTCCAGCTTCGGAGGCCAGCGTCCTATCCATTGAACGACCGGGGCTTGAAACCTAGAGTAATTCGATTTGACCTACGGGTCAACCGCTAGAACCAGTGGAAAATTTTTCCTAAGAAAACCCCGTACAGCAGAAGGAAAATAGCTCCTTCATACGCATTCAGTTTTTTGGACATGCCAGTGAAAATATAGAGGACGGTAGCGGCTACAAAGAAGGGGAGTCCAATAAAAATCATATCAGAGCTGACCGGCAAGTTATGAATCATGGCCGGGATTCCAACTATGGCCAGCACATTGAATACGTTTGACCCAATAATATTTCCAATGGCTAAGTCCGCATGTTTATTGTAGGCCGCTCGCAGCGTGACAATTAGTTCGGGCAGAGAGGTACCTAAAGCCACAGCCGTCACGGCCAGGGCAGAGGTGCTCAATCCAGTGAGTTCAGCCAGGGACAAGGTAGACCGCACCACTCCCCAAGCGGCGCCGGCCAAGCCCACACCAAACACGCCAATGTTGAGTAAAATCATGGCCGTATTTTGAGTAGCCGGAAAGTGCCGGATGCGGTCAACCCGCTCAGTTTTATATTGTTTAACGGCAAATACCGCCAAGATGATATAGGCCACCACCATAAACAGCCCTTCACTCCTGGTGACCTCCCCATCCATGGCGGTCAAGACCAAAAATCCTCCGGAGATGGCCAACAACACCGTTTCTAATTCTATAATCCGGTGTTCTAAGGCAATTTTCTTCACCACTACGGCCGTGAGTCCTGCAATCAACAAAATATTGGCCACGTTTGAACCAATCACTGTGCCCAAGACCAGCTCTGCTCCCCCTGCTCTGCCTGTGCTTACTCCAACAATAGAGGTGATGAGTTCAGGTAATGATGTCCCAATGCTCACTACCGTCACGCCCACAATAAACTCTGGCAGACGGAGTAAACGAGCCAGTTGTGTGGAGGCGTGAGTAAATCTGTCAGCGCAGAAGACCAGCGCTACCAATGAGAGAACCAGAGCTATGATCCAGCCTGTAAGCATGAGGATTAGAGTCTAAAGAATCCGCCGGCTACATGTGCGCTAACAAAGTCATCAAACGGGAAGGTGAGTGACAGGTAGAATGTTCCTTTTTTGTTGAACACCACCACTTCGCTGTAGGTGTCAGGACCAGAACCAACTATTAGTTCGTCCATGCCGGTTTGGTTGGTATCAAAGGCTCCAATGCTGAAGCCGGTGTTATAGGCCGTATCAAAGGCAAAGAATCCTGGGTTGAGCTGTTTTACAAACCCAGGTTCACGGGCAAACATTTGCACGTGAGCTGTGCCCACGGCCGGAACGGTCACAATCTCTTCTCCGTCTGCCCCGTCCGTGTCGGCCGCGGCAATGCGGATACCGCCTTTGAAGGTATATTGGTCGTAAGCAAAGAAGTTGGCTTCTACGGCGCCTGTGCCCGGGTCATTCACTGTGACTTGCGCTCCGCCTCCGGGCCCAGCGGCTATAGCTAATTCGTCCTTGCCGTCGTTATCAAAGTCCACACCAGCAATAAATGCGCCGCCAAGGAATTTTCCATCCAGAGCATAAAAGTCCACACCCAGGTGGTTGCCTGTGGAGGTAAATCGTTTCACCAACGGAGTAGTCCCGGGACCAGGAACCGTCACAATTTCATCTGTACCATCTTTGTTTGTGTCCGCCACACCAACGCGCACGCCGGTTCTGAGAACTGAATCATACGCATAGAAAGAACCAATCACCGTGCCGTCTGCTTCAAATACCCTGACTTGCGGTGCGGCGCCGTCCCCGGTTCCGGTGATGATCTCATCTACACCATCTCCGTCAACGTCACCTACGGCCACTTCTACACCCTGGGTCATGCTGGAAGGGTAGGCGTTGAAGCTTGATTCAAGGTCGTCATAATTTGTTTCATACACTTCAACGACCGGCGCATGTCCCGGGCCTGGGCCAACCACCAGACGTTCAATAGCATGGAATTGTTTGGTTTTTTTGGCCGTTTTAGAAGAGTTATCCAGGCTATCCGTTGTTTTGACTTTGTAGTCATAAGAACGCTCATCATACACGGTTTTGTCCACGTAGTAGGTGGTTGTTTTTGAAACTTCAGCCACACTAGAGTAGTTGTTTTTGTTTTTGACCGAACGTAGAATTTCGTATCCAGTCACATGTTCGCCCGTTACCTTAGTCCAAGACACACGCAAGCCGCCTTGCACCAGTTCCACTCCAATGGTGCTAGGTTTTTTCACTGTGTTATCAAACAGGTATTCAAATGAGGCAGCCGCGTTACTGATCTCTCCGTTGCTGTCTTCAATTTTAATTCTGAGGTAGTAGGAAGTTTCGTTCCCGTCAAAGTTGGTCGTTGGGGTGAAGTCGCGTGTGGTTTGGAATGTTCCTACGTTAGCAGGGTTGGCGCTGGAATTTTTTCCAAATGAAACCCAATACCCAGCAATCCCATCTGGGTCAACCCCTTCCGTCCAAGTGAAATATGGCGAGTTGTCGTTGGTTCGTTCGCCTGAGTCGACCTGCTTGGTTTTATTGGAGTTGGACCAGGCTTTAATGGTTGGAAAGGTAATGGCATTTTCTAGCGCACTGGCTACATTTAAGCGGCCTGAACCATAGTCAGTGGTGAGGCCAATATCATCTGTGGTGGAGGTGAGTGCATTGGTGATGTCAGAATCAGAGAAGGTGGGGTTGGCGGCTTTGAGTAGGGCCGCGGCTCCACTCACAACAGGCGTGGCCATGCTGGTACCGGAAAGGTATCCATAATCATCTGTGAAGTTGTAGGTGGGATCATCAGTATATAAAGTGGAGAGGATGGCTGAACCAGGAGCCGCCAGATCAACACAGCCTCCGCCGTAGTTGGTAAAGCTGGAAGCATCATCCGCGGAATTTGTAGCGGCCACGCCCAACACATCAGTAGAGCAAGCTGGGTAGAAGCCAAAACTGGAGAGGTCTGTGGCATCATTTCCCGCCGCGGCAACCACCAAGACCCCAGCATCCTGCGCGTAGTCTACTCCGGCCTGGAGTTCTGTTGAGTTTCCATAGGCGCCGAGTGATAAGTTAATGACGTTTGCACCGTTGTTGGCAGCATACTCCATAGCCTCAGCAATGGACTGATCCGTTCCAGAACCCTCGTCATCTAAAGAACGTAAGGGCATGATCTGAACGGTCCAAGTTACCCCGGACACACCAACCCCGTTATTACCGGCAGCCCCAACCAAACCAGCTACATGCGTGCCATGTACTATTCCGCCATCTGTTGCACCATCTCCGTCATCATCTAATCCGTTTGGTGCTGGCGTAGGGTCATTATCATTATTTATAAAATCCCAGCCGTTCACATCATCTACAAATCCATTCCCATCATCATCCACTCCGTTGCCTGCGGTTTCTCCGGTGTTGGTCCAAATGTTATCCGCTAAATCCACATGGTCCACATCCACGCCAGAATCAATCACCGCTACCACCACATCTGTACTCCCGGTAGTGGTATCCCAAGCATCTGTGGCGTCAATGTCTAAGTCATTACTTTGGTATAAATGCCATTGTAAATCGAAATAGGTGTCATTGGGCGTAGCGGTCGTATGACGGGTGCGTTGGGGTGCAACGGATAACACGTCCGGGTTGCCTTCCCAGGCGTTAGCCGTGTCAGCGCTGTCTACCACTACAAAATTATGTTCCCCAATGGAAAATTGATTTCCCGGAATTTGGTCAGCCATTTCCTGGTTGGATACCTCTAATACGAACGGTCCAGTTTGTTCAGGAGCAGGGGAGACCGCTGAGACCGGAATAAATGGAGAAAATAAAAGGCCAGCAAGTTCTGCGGCCACCACGAACCCTCCTATTTTTTTCATAATTTTAGTATAGCAAAAATCTGGGCTTTTATCAAGAATTGCACATCGTTTAGTTCGATTTCCAAGTTGTCCACAGCCCCCTCTTTACATTCGGTTTTACTTCGGGTATTCTTTGGGCATGGGGGAGAGAACCCAAAACATCTCCCCCACCTCTCGCAACTAATTTTCAATTTATGACTTACGTTCTGCCTAGAAAAAAACGAGCCATCCTAGACTTCGTGAAACAGTATGTAGAGAAGCATGGCTTTGCACCTACGTTGACGGAAATAGCAGAGCATTTTGGTGTGAGTGCGCTATCCACCATTCATGAACACATGCAGTATTTAGAAGACATGGGTTTTATCCGCCGTGACGGAAGACATGTACAGATTGTAGATCCGCGGAGCATGGATGCTGGGGAGCCGTATGTTGAGGGAGCCAGCATCTCTCTCCCCCTAGTTGGTCTGATCACTGCCGGTGCGCCAATTGAAGCGGTTGAGGACCGGACAGCTACGCTTCCGGTGCCACGTGAGCTGGTGAAGAGTGCTAACAGCTACATTCTGAAAGTGAAAGGGGACTCCATGATTGAATCTTTGATTGCGGACGGAGACTTTGTGATTGTTGAAAAGAGAGAGTACGCGCGTGACGGAGATATTGTGGTCGCCATGTTGGAAGATGGGACAGCTACCCTGAAGCAATACTTTAAAGAGAAGAATTATATTCGTTTGCAGCCGGCAAACAAACAGTATAAACCAATTAAGGTGAAGCAAGTGGTGATCCAAGGGAAAGTCACCGGAATTATTCGTAAATTTGCGAATTAAAATATATGCCAGCCAGTACACTCATTGATTTTCTCCCTGGTGTTGGAAAGCGCACCACGCAAATCTTGCACCAGATGGGAATCCATACCGTGGGACAACTTGCGCACATCCCAGAAGGAGTGTTAGAGCATATATTTGGGCCAAGTATTCAAGCAGTTATGGCCCAGGCTCGTCGTAAACACTTTCCGGCTAGCCCAACCAACTTTTCCATGCGTACTGAAGGTCTGCACGTACCTGCCGGTGGCGACCACTTATCTTGGTGGAAAAAGTTTCAGTTAGCAGCGCGGGTGGTGAGCGTGTTGTAGATTTACAGCAAAGAAGCCTGATGCGCGGACTTTTGACCGGTGGAAGAAATAGACCAGATGCGGTGAATAGGGATAGTGATTTCTTTTTGGGCGGTGTGTGAGTAGGCAAGTAAGCTTAGTCCTTGTATAGAGCGAGGGTCTATTATGTGTTCTTCTATAGTTTTTACCCCTTCTGGAGTGAGGGAAATGTAAGTGATTTTGATCTGGGTGTGTTGTTCAGCGGCCTTGGCAATCTGATCTGGAATAAACGGGGGCTCTCCCCAATGCACAGGAATAGGTTGCAGTTGACCGCCTTGTTGGTACCACAGACGACCATGATTTTTCCCATACTCAAAGACTTCTTTCGTCACACGGACATCATCAATACAATACTTTGAAAGTTTGTCTAAAGCCCCTTCTCTAAACCAGCGGATGGCATCAAGCCCATGGCCGGATTTGCCTTCGCCTAGGACGGCTGTAGCCACAGTATCAAGCTTTAGGCGGAACTTGAGAGCTTTGACTATCTCTTCCAGGATGTCTAAGTGGGGGAGGGTAGAAAGTTGGATTTGAGACATGTACGGCTGCATCACGGGAAAGTCGAAACTTTTGGAGTTGAAGCCTATAACGGTTGGGCGGTCCGTGAGTAAGATTTTTTCAAGTACGGGAAGCTCATTTTCCCAGAAGCCTACGTATTTGTTTGCCTTGAAAGAATAGACCCCAACAAATGACACGCCGAGTTTTTCATGACCGGATTGAAAACCACCAACTTCTTCAAATGATTTTTGTGTTTCTAAGTCCAGGACAATAGCATTACTCCAATCAAATTGATTTGGTTGGGCAGGCTGATTGCTCTGGTTGTTTGAGTTGGCAGGGGCAGACATACCTTGGTTATCTTATGGTTCTACCCAATAATTCGTTGGTAGCTTCTGTATCTAGGACGTAATAGTACAGAGATTTTCCGAACTCAGGAGTATAGATGCGCGCGCTTGCTCCTGGCAAGACCTCTTCTTGCGGTTGAGGCAGGTGGCGGTCAGTGAGGTGACCAAGGACAAATGCCGCGGCAAAGTGGATGAACTCGCGTTGAGAGTAGCGTAAGCGGGTTTGTTGGTTGGTAGTGAGGTAACTGTAGACTTGGTCTAATAAGTTCAAGGATTGAAATTTCCCCATAATGGCCTCCACTATCTCCCGTTGGTCTGCAGCCCGGGCAAAGTCTCCGCCTGGGCGGTAGCGGTCACGCACCACTTCAAGCGCTTCTGCTCCGGTGAGGGTTCCGGATGACACCGCAACCCCGCCAATGTCATCAATCAACTGTTCAAATGAGGAAAAGGTCACTTCGGCAGTGGCATGAATGGGAACGTTTAACTTTCTTTCAATTACGTTTTTGGTTAAATCAATATTTCCTAAGACCGAACCTTCCTCACGGTCACCAAAAGCATAAAAGTGAGTCATTTTTTGTAACCCGTATTCAGAGTCTTCAACTTTGGTGTCACGGGGAATGGTGAGGAGGATGAGGGAGCCGGGAGATTTTTTTGGAATGCTGACCAGAATGAGGACATCTGAGCGGGCGCGTTCCGTGCCGCGCTGATCTGAGCCAACAAGTAAAATGTTGTAATGGTCCGGGGCGGTGAAGTAGACCAAGGCTAAGGCAGTCGCTATAACAGCAAAAAAAATAGCTAGCCGTATCAACCAGCGCAACAAGCGCGATTTCTTTTTTGGTTCAGCGGCGGTAACTTCAGTCACCGGCTCTTCATGTACAACTCTAGTCATGAAAAATCTGTCTAAATTCCTTCCACTTCCCCGTTTTCCAGCACTGACTGGTATTTTTTCTTCATGTGTTCAATCTTCACTTCTACGCTGGAGAGTTGTTTTTTTAATGCTGTAGCCATTTGAAGTCCTTGTTCAAATTTTTCCAATCCATCTTCTACATCCAAGTGTCCTTCCTCAAATTCAGCTACAATTTTTTCCAAGTGTTCAAATTGTTGTCTAATAGAGTTCGATTTTTTCTTGGTTTGCGCCATATATTTGGGTTAATTACCTTTCCGCGTTGATTCTACGGTACTCCGTATACTACCGTCTGCCAACCAGGTGTCCAGGGGGTCACCCGCGGCCACATGCTGAATAGATTTGAGTATCTTTCCTTTGGAACGGACTATGGCATAGCCTCGTTTTAAGACTTGTTCTGGGTGGAAGGCTTTAAGGAGCTTGAGAAAATGTTCAGCTGAGGCCTGGTCTGTAGAGACTTGTTGCAGCCAGCGTTGGAGAACCAGCTGAAGGCGGCGGTCCAGGTCATTAAACGTAGTAATTTCATGCCGAGCCACATCCTCTATGATGGTGGCGGCATGGTCTACCCGGTCTTGCAACTCACGAATTTTGTTTTGAAAGGTTTGGGTCAGTTGGCGGCTCATACTTGCGAGTTGATACTGTACATCACGTTTATCCGGCACGGTCAGTTCGGCCGCGTTGGATGGTGTAGAAGCTCTGACGTCTGCTACCAAGTCTGACAAGGTAATGTCTCGTTCATGTCCTACGCCGCACACTACCGGAATACGGCTTCCAAAAATGGCTCGGCACACTTCTTCGCTGTTAAAGGCTTGCAGATCTTCCAAGGAACCGCCGCCGCGGGTGAGGATTAAGCAGTCTAGGTCAGGATGATCCTGATTGATGGTGCGCAAGGCGCCAACCACGGCTCCAATGGCAGAATTGCCTTGGACTTGGACCGGATAGACGTAAATAGTCATGCCAGTCCAGCGGTTTTTGAGAATGCGCATCACATCTGTGTAGGCGGCGGCGTCAGCTGAGGTGATGAGGCCAATGTGTTGAGGGAACTTAGGTAGTGAACGCTTCCGTTCTGGAGAAAACAACCCTTCTTTTTCCAGCTTTGCCTTATTCAACTCAAATGCTCGCTTGAGAGAACCTTCTCCGACTAACTCCACACGGTGGACATCCAGGACAAACTTTCCTTTTTTGAATAATTTTGGTTTGGCGGTGACCCGGACATGCATTCCGTCTTCCAGAGGAATTTTGGTGCGGAACACTAAACTAAAACAAGACACCACATGCGTCTCGTCTTTTAAGTCAAACCAAACAAACCGTTCTTGCGCCATATGAGCTCCCTGGATTTCACCTTCCACCACCACGGGTAACTGATCAAACAGCTGATTCAGTTCCGTGTGGAGGTCGGATACGGAATAAATTTTCATGTTGTTAGGACACTAGAACCAACCACCCTTACTTTTGTACTCATCAATGCTGTATCTGCTGGTATTACCGTCTATTTTTATGGTGAAGCGTTTATTGCCTAACCCGTCTACGTCGGTGATTTTTGGATTGCCTTTTCGGCCAGCTGTTTCAAACCATTCCCTTAACTCTGGACTGTCCTGATCTTCCATTTTACGCAGAGCCTTAATAACCAATTTGAATTGGTCTTCATAATCCACAATATGACCTAAAATATGGGTTGTTTCCATAAGAAAAGGTTAACCAATTAACCCTCTTATTCAAACAGATGGGACGGCAAAAGGCAATGCAGACAAATCAGTCACTTCATGGTCTGCTAAGTGGCAGGGTTCGTTGCGGTATTTTCCTTCAACGCGCCTGACCCACACAGCCGTCACTTCTGGGTAGGCGGCTTTAATTTTGTCTATGTTGGGACCAGAGTCTTCCACCAAAACCATAGCTTGTCCATGCTGGCCAATTGAGCGTAGGGCATCCACCTTTGAGCCGGTGGTGGTGTGGACTTGGACAAAGCCATCAATTTGAGTGCCAATGATTTTTTTCCGTTGCCAATCGTCCTCACCAAAGGTTAAGACATAGATACTGTGTCCAGCTTTGTGTGTACGCTGTAAAAAGGGGAGAGCGTCTGGATATAAATATTCGGAGGCACGACTCAAGACAGAGTCCACCACTTCCAAAGCGTCCTCATAATCTTTGCCAAAAACTAGTTTTTCTAAATGTTTTTTATAGTCGTAGTAGCCCAGCTCTTTTTTCACTTCAGCTACGGCGGTGTGGAATTGATCCGGCGCTACTCCAAAACGTGCAAATTCAGACGCTAAGTGATTTACCAATGCTGTAGTATCAAATAAGGTGTAATCAAAGTCAGTGATGTAGATCATACGGTCCAAATGGTGGCTAAGGCCTGAGCCACTTTAGTTCCATTCAGGCGGAGTCCATCTTTTTCATTAGCCAGATCAGCCATGACCACTTCTGTTTCACGTGCAGTTAACTCCTCCCACGGCACTTCAATGGCGGGATAAGGGCCGGTGTGTTTATTTTGGTTGTTGGCCAAGAGTAGGTCAATGTGAGTTCCAGCATACCGTTCCAACTCTGTCACCAAATCTAGTGCAGACATGCCGTGTGTTTCACCTGGTTTTTGGGTGCGGTTACACACCAGAATTTTTTTTGCTGTTGACGCAGCCAGCGCATCTTTCATCCCGGTGACCAAGAGCGTGGGTAAAATGCTTGTGTAAAAGTCGCCCGGACCAAAAATAAGCACGTCAGCAGTTTTGATAGCTTTAAGTGCGCGTGGATTTGCGGGGACGTTTGGTTCAATCCAGATGTTGGCCACGGGTGAACGCTTTGGATCATCAGTCACGTCAATTTTTTCTTCGCCTTCAAGGTGTGTACCATCTTTCAACTTGGCGTGGAGTTGAGCTAGTCCAAGCGTGCAAGGAATGACCTGCCCCTTGATCCCCAGGAGTGTGTGCATGTAGTCCACTGCGGCTTCAAATCCTCCCAGCTTTTCCGCCAGGGCGCCCAAAAATAAGTTGCCAAAACTGTGACCGCTTAAGAAGCCTTTGGTAAATCTCACCTCTAAGGTTTGTACTAGCTCAGGTTCCTGAGTGGCTAAAGCACCCAAGCAACGGCGCACATCTCCCGGAGGTAAGACCCCCAGCTCAGTACGCAACACCCCGGTTGACTTTCCGTTGTCAGTCATGGCCACCACCGCAGAAATAGAAATTCCGGGGAGAGTTTTCAGCCCGCGCAACAAACCGGAATGACCACCACCGCCACTGAAGGTGACAACGTTGGTATTATTTTTTGAAGCCATGGTCTTGTAAGAATGATTCAACCTTGGATACGTCCTCCGGAGTTGAAAAGTCCACCCAGTAGTCTTTCAGGTCAACTGCTTTGATTTGTTTTTGCGGAGCCAAAAGGTTAATAGCATCCGTCAGCTCCAATTCACCGCGCGGGCTAGGAGTCAGCTGATCAAGGGTGCCAAAAATTGCTGGTGTAAGGGTATATAAACCAACATTCACAAAGTCACTTACCTTTTCGTTTGGTTTTTCCGCAATTTTTTCTACAAAACCTTCCCAGTCAGCTACCACTTGCCCGTAAGCTGGTGAAAAATCAGAGCGGAAGCGGGCCACACGCATTACACCATCTTGGATATTCATTTGTTCTAGGTCTGGAACGGAAAATAAGCTATCACCATACATATAGACGAATGGTTCCTGGCCAACCAACTCACGTACAGCTTTCACGGGAAGGGCTGTGCCATGGTGTTCACTACCAAATTGTTCATGTTGATCAACTACAGACACAGAAAAGGGAAGTGTGCGTACGAATTTTTCCACCGTAGCGGAGCGGAATCCGGTCACTACCACTAAGTCAGTGAAGCCAGCTAAATCTAGCTGAGTGAGTAGATAGTATAAAAATGGTTTGTCCAACACGGGAACCATTGGTTTGGGTAGGTCTTTGGTCAGAGGCAACATCCGGCTGCCCTGACCGGCGGAGGCAACAACTGCACGCATACACTTGAAGTTAACACTAAAAACGAAGGCGTTTCAGACTGGTAAATAGTGTATAGGGGATTGATTTGAACGGCAACTCAAACGTGCCGGGACGTTCTACGGCAACCCCACCAAAACCCAACTTAAAACGGCTAATTCCAGCCCAGGGGTGGTTCACGGCTCCTTCCGGAGCTATGCCGTAAAAGTCGTACCACTTTGCACCCAACTTTTTTGCTTCTTGAATAGAGCGCCACTGGAGCAACTGGGGGGCCATCAACTCTTTGTGGGCTGACAAGGACCCGCCATGCACATAAGTAAACGTATCTCCAAAGTGAGAGAGTAAGTTTGTCGCTACCACTTTTCCTTCATATTCAGCTAAACCAACCTGCTCCCATGGAATAGTCGCTAGCTGTGTACGGTAATAACTTTCTGGAAAACTTTTAATCTCATGCCGAGCGTACGTTTCCTTAATGCAGTGAATAAAAGCGTCCATCTCCTTGCTGCTGCGACCAAAGCGGACCGTCATTCCTTTACGTTCAGCCAGCTTGATGTTGTAACGTGTTTTGGAGTGCATGCCGGCCAGCAAGTCCTCTTCTGTTTTAGTCAAATCCAAGAGCAAAGTGCGCGAAGGTTGTCTGTCAGCCACTTTTTTCCATGCACCAGGTAGCCGCAAGGAAGGTTCTGCGCGCCAGAATACTATTTTTCCAAAAGATTTTTGCTGCAGAAAGTTGACTAGAGTTTTAGTGGCTAAGTCTATACCAGTGGGATCAGTAACTTGCGGGCCCAAAGGAGACAACGCAAAGGTATATCCAAATTTCAGTGGCACCAATGCCAGCTGCACCAACATCACGGGTCGTGCCTCAGGTTGTCCCACGGCTAAGCGTAGTACCTGATACCCTTGGCTCATCTGAAACACACCCCAGTCCCACGCTTGAGTAAATGGTGTATGAGGAATGGACTGCATCCACTCATCCCACTTGGCTTGGGTTTTAATTTCTGTGACTTGCATATACCTAGACGCTGCGTCCGGTTTGTTTCAAGGCCAACTTCACGCGTTCGCTGGCAGGCAAAGAAGAATCTAAGCCGTGCAAAGCTTGAATGGCTTCACCGCGGGAAAAACCTAACGCCACTAACGCATCCAGGGCGTCATCACCTCCAAAACCGCCAATCACCGTAGACGTTGTTTGTCCTTCAGTTGAAACGGTCACCTTGTTTTTTAGTTCAACCACAATCCGTTCACCAGTTTTTTTACCTACGCCACTGACGCGTTGCAACAAAGAGGCGTCTCCGTGTAAAATGGCGCGCTTGGTTTCATCCATGGGAGCTTGGGACAGAATGGCTAAACCAATTTTTGGTCCCACGCCGGAGACGGTGAGCAAGTCTTGGAAAAAGGCCAACTGGTCCGGGCGTTCAAAGCCATATAAGGAAGGACCGGAGTCGTTAAAGTGGTAGTGGATGTATAGCTCCAGTTCACTCTCTGCTTGAGCGCGGTCAAGGATTGGAGTAGGGACAAAAATACGGTAGCCCACGCCGCCGGCATTCAGAATCACCGCTTGAGTTTCTAGTTGGAGCACTGGACCTTTTAAATAGGCAATCATGTGGTTATTTAGCCACACGCCGCGGAAAAAAGGAAGCCGTGGTAAGGCTCACTACTAAGACCAGGCCAGCTCCGGCCAAGAGTAGGTTGATATTCCAGTAGGCAGGTCTATACCAAAAGCGTACCGTGTATTCACCAGCTTGATCTATGCGCACACCTCTAAACACACCGTCTACCTGGAGTACCTCAGCCGGCTTTCCATTGACTTCCGCCTCCCACCCCTCATCATACGCATCTGTGAGTACTAAGATTCCAGCCGTTTGAGCGGAGTAAGTAAAGCTCACCTCATTTGGCTCCAAGGTAAAGGCCTCCACTTCCCCAACCGCCTGCTCTGGTGGCCAGTCGGATGCCATTGAACCCCCCTGGTTGATCACCACTGTTTTGTCTAAATCAGATATACCTTTGAGTTGATCCAGGGCCTGTTCCCACTTTGGTTCAACGCTAGCCTGAATAGCTAAAAACACTCTGGGCAACGCATCCGCATTTTCAGAAATATAAATCCTGTTTTTTTCATCCACAAATACCACTGAGTATGGAGTGTCCACCACCCGGAAGGAGAAGCCAAGCTCCGGATGCGCAGGGTAGCGCCAGACGGCTAACATGGAACCGGCCGCGCTGGGAGAAAATTCAAGATGTAAACGCAACGCTTCACCCGGCGTGGTTTGTATGTCAGGGTAAAAATTTTGTAACCCGTTATCAACTACCAAGGCTCCATTCGCCGTGCCCTTGTACAGCACTGTTCCTTTGGAATTCAGGAGTGAAGCAGTGACCACACCTGGATTAACTTTGCCATATGTGCTGAGCAAGACTTGGATTTGAGATAGGTGGTCACTTGGAGCGTTGAACGTAGATTCAAGCGGGATATCTAAGTTTATGGGTATTCGGTTTTGGTCCACACTTTCTGTGTCGTACTGCACCACTGCATATTCCGTTCCAACATTCACTACATATTTCACACCAACTAAATCAAAGAAGCGTTTATTCTCTTGATATTCCGTCATGGCGGTTCCGGGTGTGCGGTTCCAAGAGTAGTTGCCGGCAAACCAGATGGGAGAGATAGTCCTGTCTAAGTAAGTGGTGAAGAAAGAGGCGGTAGATGTGTTGACCAGCGCTTCCACTACTCCCAAGTTTGAGATTTCAAACGGAGCGGCAAAGTTTGGTTGAGGCGTGCCGTCAAACGAATACGAGCGGTACAGCCCGCCGGCTTGTAATTCCTTCAGCCGTTCCAAATAAGTCGCCGAGGTCAGTGGATTATACCGAGCAGGTTGTCCATTCTCTGCGGTGAAGGCGGTGACTAGAGGAACAGCGGCCAACGCCACCAGGGTGAGGCCCACAGCTACCCCTTGAGAAGGAATGTTTGCCTGTTTGAAAGCTACTACCAAACCCACAAACAGCAACAAACACACCAACGAAAGATTGGCATACGTACTCAGCTGGTATCCGTTTAACGCATAGGCAATACCCTGCAGTCCCACGCCAGCTCCAGCCAAGGTGTAAAATAATTCTTTTTCATCTGGTTTATGTTGTTTGAACCACCACAACCCTCCTGGAAGAACAATGGCCCAGACACCGCCAACCACGCCGTACAGTCCAGCTTCGGTTGAGAGGAGATGTTGAAAGTCAACTTTTTCCCAGACAGTCCACACACTCACTCCCCACAACACTACCACCCCAGCCACCCAGCCAAACAACCGGTTGCGCCAGGCCTTGGCCGGCAGTTGGGCTACGGCATGCAGACCAAACGCGGCTAGTGTAGCCAAGGAGAAAGTTAAAATGAACGAAGCGTATTTTGGAAATTGGATGCGGTCAAACAGGGGTAGGTCGCCCACCAAGTTGATCAGTGGGTCGCCCCAAATTTTTGCAGCCATGAGAAGGCCGGCAGCCAGAGCCAACCAGCCGGCCGCGGGTAAGCGACGTTTGAAGGACACGGCGCTAACGGCAAAGAAGATTCCCAGAAAGGGGAACCAGCCTGCTTCCAGTACAGATAAGTCTGTACGCCCGTATAGAAAGGGAAAGAGGTAAGACAGTATAGTATGGAAGGGCAAATGTTCCAGGCCAACATTTCTACTTGGGTCGTGGAGTGAAAACGCGTCAAAGGCATACAAGCTAAAACTGATCAGGGCCGGCAAGGCCAGCAGGGAACCTCCCAGGACGCCGGGCAACAGAGCCCTGATGAGTTGACGGAGATTTTTTCTGTACGCCACTAAGCGAATGATGGCATATAAGAGAATGGCTACCACAGCTATCAAGTAGACTTCCGGTTGTCCGGCTGAGATCAGACCAAAAATGCCCACAGCCAAAGTAGCGTGCCTCCAGCGCCAATCCGGTTCACGCAATGTGCGTTCAGTGGCATACAGCAGAAGCGGCATCCAAGCAATCACCCCGCCATATTCGCGCAGCATGGCGTACAACTGAATGAGTCCGCTGGCAAATACCGTAGCTGCTCCCACTACACTGGCGCCGCGGTCTAATTTCCACAGGCGCACATAGGCATAGACACAGACGGCGGCTACTAACCAAGGCAGCAGATAGACCAGATCCCAAAATGCCGGCGAGATGAGTGAGGCGAGCCAGGTGAACGGAGATAGCACGGATGAAATCCCGTTACTTAAGAATGGTTGGCCTAAGCCTTGGTAGGGGTTCCACAGGGGGAGGTGACCCTGGGCCAGTGCCGTTTGGGTCAGGGCATCAAACGCATAACTGACGTTTAAGGTGCCAGCTGGATCAATGGAGGTGAAGCCGTGGGAGACAGGACCTTGGTAGCCGGAAGGAACGTTGGGCAGGACGGTATAACTAGGAGCTATGGGTAGGAGGGTACGTCCGGCAAAAAAAATATCAGAATTTATGGAAATAAAAGCTAGCAGTAAGAGACCCAGGGGCCAGCACAGTTGAACCAGTTTTTTTATAGATACCATGTGACATAGTGTAGCACGACAGAACCCCTGGCTGCAGATCGATTTACACGTGAGTGTCAACCCATCTTTGCAAACCAGGGGTTCCGAAGGTGCGAATGCGCTCCGTGACTACTGTCCGGGCTTGCGCCAGGCCAGAATCCGGACTTGGCTCCCGAGGCAGTTCAGCCCCGCCACCGGGAGGCAGGTCAGGTGGCGGATGCCGTCCTCCTCGTAGTGCATGGCGGCGCACACTTGGACCCCCTTGGAAGGGCTGATCCAGCGAGCGGCCAGGGCCAGAACCGTCAGTGCCTGCTCCCCAAAGTCCCGGTGCTGACGGCAGAAGTGGAGGAGTTGGGCCATGGTGGCCACTGCTCCGCCCATGTCCTGGACCTGCGCCTCCGTCTCCACCACGTGGACGTACGCGGAGGAGGCCAGCATGAACGTGTAGCGGCCCACGCGGTCGGGCGAGACCGGCGGGTGGGCGACTCCCCAGACATCAGGCGACACGCTGCGGAACTCACAGGCCTGCATCAGTCCGTAGACGGGGAGGATGGTCAGGTCCACGTCGTAGAGCGCTCTACGCAGGAGACCGGACACGTCCAGCTCGTGACGGGACATGATGCCCAACAGCGCTTCATTCCGGACCAGGGCCTCCAGGGCGAACGGGTGGTTTTTGCAGGCGCGCAGGAGGTCGCGGACCTTGGACTGCGCCTTGCGCACCAGGAGCGGGGAGGCGTTCGGCATCCTTGGCGGGTCCGGGAAGTACGAACGCGTGATCAGCCTGGTGTCCAGCAGGTTCCAGGTGCTGGCCCAGATCAGGTCCAGTCCGTCCAGGAGGCGCTGGAGCTCGGTCTCGTTCAGTCCCTGGAGAAGGGTGTTGAACCGTTCCCAGAAACGTTCCAGTCTTACAGCATCAGGTTGATTCATGAGGTCCTCTAGGTGAATATGGTCTAGCTGAACTGTGGTTTGCTGTCAACGGAACTTTGACCATAACGGCGCATGGCGGGTATGCTGTGGGCATGCCAAATTTTAAGTTAGAAAGTCCGTATAAACCGACCGGAGATCAACCTGTGGCCATAGATAAATTGACCAAAGGTTTGAAATCCAACATGCGAGATCAAACCTTACTTGGTGTCACCGGGAGCGGCAAAACGTTTACCATGGCGAACGTGGTGGCTCAGGTGAACAAACCTACTTTGGTCATTTCACACAACAAGACGCTGGCCGCTCAGTTGGCCTCAGAGTTCAGAGAGTTTTTCCCCAGCAACGCCGTTCATTATTTTGTTTCGTATTACGACTACTACCAACCAGAAGCCTACGTCCCGCAAAGTGATACTTATATAGAGAAGGAAACTCAATTGAATGAAGAGATTGACCGCTTACGTCACGCCTCTACGCAGGCCTTGCTGTCACGGCGGGACGTACTGATTGTTGCTTCCGTTTCTTGTATTTATGGTTTAGGGTCGCCAGAGACGTATAAGTCAAAAGCCATGAGCGTGAAGCGTGGCATGACTATCCAGCGCACGGAGTTTTTATTCAAGTTGATTGGTATGCAGTATCACCGGAACGATACAGATTTTTCACGTGGCACATTCAGGGTGCGCGGTGACACGGTGGAGGTTTTTCCAGCCTTTTCAGAATATAATGCCTATCAATTCCAGTTCTTTGGAGATGAAGTAGAAAAAATTATTGAGGTTGATTCTTTGACCGGAGATACGGTGCAGACGTTTGATACAATTGATGTGTATCCGGCTACGCATTATCTTCCGGCGGAACGGAACTTTGATCAGGTGGTGGCAGAAATAGAGCGCGATATGAAACTAGAAGTAGCCGCACTCCAACAACGCAACAAGTTAGTGGAGGCGCAACGCCTGGAGCAACGTACAAAGTTTGATTTGGATATGTTGCGTGAGACGGGTTACGTGAACGGCGTAGAAAATTATTCACGTTACTTTGACCGGCGCAAAGAAGGGGAGCCACCATATACCTTGTTAGATTATTTCCCTAAAGACTTTTTGATGTTTGTAGATGAGTCTCATATGACCATTCCCCAGATTGGTGGGATGTATGCTGGTGATAAAGCGCGCAAGCAAACTTTAGTGGATTATGGCTTTCGTCTGAAAGCCGCTATGGATAACCGTCCACTCAATTTTAAAGAGTTTGAGCAACACGTGAATCAAGTTGTCTACGTCTCCGCTACCCCGGCTCAGTTTGAATTACAAAAGTCTACACAAGTAGTGGAGCAACTCATCCGACCGACCGGCTTATTAGATCCTATGATTGAACTCCGCCCAACTACGGGCCAGGTACATGATGTGGTCAAAGAAATACGTATTCGTGTAGAAAAACATCAACGCGTACTGGTGACTACGTTGACCAAGCGTATGTCTGAAGAGCTGACGGAGTATATTCGTGACCAAGGGATTAAAGTCCAGTACCTTCATTCAGACGTGGATACATTGGAACGCTTAGAAATTCTGCGAGACCTGCGGTTAGGAACGTATGATGTTTTGATTGGGATTAACTTATTACGTGAAGGTTTAGATCTCCCAGAAGTTTCTTTAGTGGTGATTTTAGATGCAGATAAAGAAGGTTTCTTACGTTCTGAAACAGCTTTGGTCCAAACCATTGGCCGCGCCGCTCGTCATGTAGAGGGTCGTGTTATTATGTACGCTGACCGGATCACTAAATCTATGAAGTTTGCTTTGAGCGAAACTGAGCGCAGACGCAAACAACAGGAAGCATACAACACCAAACACGGCATCACCCCGCAAACCATCCAAAAGAAAATTCGTGAGGACCGGTTAAGTGGTATGAAAGTAGAAGAGAGTGAAGCAAAACAACTCGCAGCCACTCTTCCACCATCTTTAGAGACTCTTCCTGCTTCAGAGTTAGAACATTTGATCAAAGATTTAGAGCAACACATGGAAATGGCTGCGCAAAACATGGAATTTGAGAAAGCTGCCGTGTTGCGCGACCAAATACATGAACTGAAACAGGGCCTAGGGCGCAAGAAAAAATCGAAACCAAAAAAGCGCGGACGCACATGAAGAAAGTGCTGACATTTGGGACGTTCGATTTATTTCATATGGGACATTTTTACTATTTGAAACAATGCCGGGAGTTTGGTGAGCATATTACGGTGATTGTGGCACGTGACGTAAATGTCCAGCGCAATAAAAGTCGATTTCCTTGGGAGGGAGAGCAGACACGTTTAGTCAAATTGCAACGGAGTGGTTTAGTAGATGAAGCGCGCTTGGGTTATGAAGACTGGTCCAGGCATTTAGAAGTATTGAAAGATGTGCAACCGGAAGTGATTTGTTTAGGCTATGACCAAAAAGCTAAAGTTCCAGAAGGTCCGTATCAAGTAGTGCGAATCAAACCATACAAACCGGAGATCTATAAAACATCTTTGATTAAATCCAGCGTGGAACAAGCGGGCATCACGCCGCTCATTCAGCCGCGAGGGTAAACTAGCTTTTTTGAAAACGAAGAAGAGCGGAGACCATAGTCGACGCTCTTCTAGATGTGCAAGCGCGGATGTGCGGGGCGGGACTGGAGCTGGGTTGGATACCGTCAAGCTTTTGTGTGTAAGGTAGCGGGGTAGTTATTGTTTAAATAA
>CAYIMB010000024.1:0-22173 GCA_964364425.1 uncultured Gammaproteobacteria bacterium | reverse complement strand
GGTTCCTATGTCGGCAAACTCATACACCCAGCCGGCTTCTTCAGTGCGCATATTGATGCAGCCATGACTCATGGGATGACCAAAGTTGTTATGCCAATAGGTTCCGTGGATGTAGTATGCGGGCTTAAAGTTCAAATTCCACTTCACGCCAGGCAAATAATAGCCCGGGCCGGAATACAGATGGGTTGAAAGTTTACGGAAAATGGCGAACTCTCCGGTTGGCGTGACCAACGGACGGCGGCCGGTAGAGACTAAGAACTCCTTGACCAGATATCCGTCTTCATACGCGTAGAGTTTCTGCTCGGTTAGATCCACACGAATGTACCGGTACAAGTCTGTTCGTCCCGTGGTCAGTTGTTTACCAGGGGTGGTAATAATTTCTTCTTTGTTGTCTCCATCTACATCTCCGGCAGCCACCTGCACTCCCCCGCGAAAATCTTCTTCGTAGGCAAAAAACGGGGCTTGCAATTCTTCGCCTATGGCGTTAAACACGCGCACTTGTGGCCCGCCGTCGCCACGTAGTCCAGCGACTATCTCATCATAACCATCACCATTGGTGTCCACAGCACTCAACTGTACACCGCCGCGGACATCATCCGGCCAAGCCACAAACTCACCCAAAATACTTTTAGCGCTGTTGTACTTGTAGACCTTAATCCGCGCCTGTCCTTTAGAATGAATCCCTACAATCAACTCCTCATCCGTTCCTCCATCAATATTCCCAGCCGCCACAGACACGCCGCCCATATCAGTCGCAGCAAACGGCACAAATTCAATCTTCTGCAGAGTTCCAAACCGGTCATACACTTTGACCTGAGGACTGGAATCAGATCCGCTCCCGGCAATAATTTCATCTACACCGTCCCCGTTCAAATCACCCACAGCTACATGTACCCCGCCCCGCAAGTTTTTATCAAAAGCAAAAAATCCAGGAGTGAATTTCACTTCGCCCTGTCCATCAAAAACTCTAATTTGTGGGCCTCCTCCTTCTCCGGCTCCGGTCACAATTTCATCTGTACCGTCACCGTCTACATCGCCTACAGCCACATTCACCCCTTTGGTAAAGTTTTGGTCATAGGCAAAAAAGGAGCGGATCACGGATCCGTCTGAACGGAAAGTCCGAATATGCGGACCACCACCCACGCCGGCACCAACTACAATTTCATTTTGACCGTCTCCGCCTAAATCACCGACACTGACGGAAGCGCCACCGGAAAACTTTTGATCAAAGGCGTACCAAGTATGTTGTTGAATCCCTTCTTCAAATACTCTGACCTCAGGAGCGCGCCAAGCTGTGGCCGCAGAAACACTAGACGGAAGCAAAGCGCCCAGGCCAACGGCTAAGACTGCGGTGGTTACGGCGCTGAACAAACGAAATGTGTATTTCATACCCTCCTCAATTTTATGTTTGTTTTTGTTGGCTGTTTTGAACTTTTTTGAGCCTACAACAATAGTATACCAAAAAATTGACTTTTCGTCAAAAATGTCACCTGAAAATCGATTTTCTCCAGGCTAAATACATATTCCTTTGGAAGGCCGGCATATACACGCGGTACGTTTCAAATAATTCTTGGGGTAAAAATTGGACGCTCCGAATCAGTCCGCGGCAGTTTTTTGCTCCGCACTGACATTGCCGTTTCCAGCGGGGATCAGTTTCAGTTATGGCGTCATCTATCGTGAGTTCTTCATCAGGCCCAATCTCACGCAAGGCTACCACCACATTTTTTCTCACCACGCCTACATTTGGTTGGCAAGAATGTTTGATGAACCACCAAGGGTTGTTGCGTTGGGGAATAATCCAAGTGTTCTTGCCTGTGTTGAACCATTGGTAGCCTAAACGGTAGTCTGGTGGAAACTGGTAGCGAACAGTGGGACCTTCAACTTTAAAAATCGGTTCACCTTTTTTTAATGGGTGTTTGGCAAATAAACTGCGATAGCTCCCCCTGTTGAGTTGCGTAGGTCTTTTGTTTGTTGTACACCTGGCGTAGGTAGGTTGGAATAAACTCCTCATACTCCGCATACAGTTCCCGCGAAAGATATTGAGCGCCTTTGATCACGCGGCGACATTCCGGCAACCCACAGCGGCAACGCATATGCCAATTATGTCCTGACTCAGTAATAGAATAGTCTATGGTCACTTCCTCTCCGGGAAAAATAGGACGCATGGCCACTACGTTTGAGCGGCCACGCAATCCGGCGTTTGGTTTACATGAATGGTTAATGTATTTCCAAACGTTGCCTGTCAAAGGAATTTTCCATGTGTTTGGACCAACTTGCAAGGCGTTGGGTTGAGTGTGCCAGTCCGGCTCAGTTGGGTACTGAATGGTTGGACCTTCCAAACGGAATACGATTTGATTCGGTTGAATTTCCTTCTGCGTAAAAATGCCTTTACCACCAATGGGCGATGGTTTGATCTGAAGGCTGATCAAACTCTTTTTCATGGTAACTTTTCCAGGGGGTAAATATCCAAGGCCACTTCCTCATAGGGGTGTACTTGTTTAATAGCAGCAACAACAGCTTGCAATATATCCCTGTCGCACGTAACCTCAATCCGTTCTTCCGCCACAGATTCCAATTGACCGGCTTGACCAATAGCCGGTTTCGCTTGTGCATTCGGTAAAAACAGTCCTGTACCTTGGCTAGAAAAACTACAAAAAGAGTAATTTCCCAATACCCCAGCTCCTGCCTTTCCCATAGCTTCACGCAACTGATCAGCGTGAGTTTCCGGAACCGTGACTACAATCTTTACTCTAGGCATATAGTTAGTCCAAATGAATTTCAACCCTGATATTATCTGGGTCACGGAAAAAGATTCCTTTCCCACCAAAATCGTCATTCGTTGACCCGTCATCCACCACAATCAGCTCCCAGTCATTTAATGTCTGAGCTTGGATAAAACTTAAACTCTTGGATAATGCCCATGCTCTATTGTAACTATACATGATCAGACTGGAGAGTAGCTTCATTTTATTCTAAAATATCCGGAATACTCGAACGAGGGATCTTTCTGACTTTCACTGTCGTGTTCCCTTCTAGACATAACTTCATTAAACGGTGCAGCCCATCTAAGATCAGCCAACGTCCTTTATTCTCCATGATATCTACAGGGTAAGTGGTGTCCGCATTCAGACTTCGCTGGTATTCCTCCTGGTGTTGTTCTGGATGTTCCATCATCTCTCGCGGAGTGAGATTGTACACTCCTCCCTTTTCCCCCAAAAACGGAATATCAAAATGCCAAATCAATTCCTGAATTGGCATCTCCTCTTCAGGTACCTCTAAGGCCCAGACCTTTGGCTCTGACCACGAAAAATCAAATCCAACTTCTTGTATAATTTTTGGAATGGATGGCTCTGGTTTTTTGGGTTCACTTTCCATTAGAGTTGAGTTTTAAGAGCCCTATCCCGCTCCATGACACTTCTTGAACTTTTTACCTGAACCGCACGGACACAAATCATTGCGACCGACCTTTGGCTCATTTGAAGCTTGCGGTGCTTGGCTGGCAATTTGTTGGGCTACGCGGGTACTAATAGACCCACCACGCGCACCCCCCAAGCGCACCGTCTGTCCCCGTGGAGCTGCCTCCATAGTTTTAGGTGCAGAACTTTCACGTAAGCGCTGTCCGGCGATTGGTTGAGCGACACGTTTCACACCACTAACTTTGAAGATGGTTGTAGCCACTTGTTTTTGAATATTGGCCAACAACTCAGTGAATAACTGATATGCTTCTTTTTTATATTCTACCAACGGATCACGTTGGCCGTACCCGCGCAGACCAATAGACTCCCGCAAGTACATCATCAAATCCAAATGTTCCATCCATAAACTGTCTGTAGCGCGTAAAATAATTGACCGTTCTACCCGGCGCAATAAATCCACATCCTCCACCCGCTTTTCTAATTCTTCATACCTCTTATCTGCCAATGCTTTCAAATACTGAATAATAGCCGTACGTGCTTCTGCATCCGCAAACTTTCCCCCCGCCTGTGAACGCACATCTTCCAACTGAATCCGCTCTTCCAAACCAACTGGAAACATAGCATGCACCGTTTCATAAATTTCATTCACGTCCCAAGCTTTTTCATCATCCCCCGCCGTATGAAACGCCACCAAATGTTCCAACTCAGCTTCAACGTATTCCAAAATCAATTTTTTTGTTTCCGTGTCTTTGGTGCCCAACACCTCATTCCGTTTTTTATAAATCACCTGACGGTGCTTGTTCATCACGTCGTCATATTTGACCACATGTGAACGGGAATCAAAATGCCTTGCTTCAATCCGGCTTTGCGCTTGTTCCACAGACCTAGATACTAGTCGATTTTCTATTGGCACATCATCCGGTAACCCCAATCTATCCATAATGGACTTCATGCGGTCAGATCCAAATATGCGCAGCAGGTCATCCTCCATGCTAATGAAGAATTGAGACAGTCCAGGGTCACCTTGCCGTCCACTCCGTCCGCGTAATTGATTATCTATACGTCTAGCTTCATGCCGCTCCGTACCAAATACAACTAAGCCGCCAAGATCACGGACCTTTTTAGCTTCTGCTTCATCTTTTGGATTTCCACCCAAGATAATATCCACACCACGACCAGCCATGTTAGTCGCCACGGTCACCGCACCAAAACGTCCGGCCTGAGCAATATATTCAGCTTCACGTTCATGATTTTTGGCGTTCAATACATTATGAGGAATGCCTTCACGAGTCAGCAATTCATGCAATACTTCGTTTTTTTCAATGGAAATGGTACCAATCAAAATGGGACGGCCAGTGTCATGAATTTCTTTGATTTTACGTACTAAGGCTTGGTATTTCCCCTTTTCAGATTTATACACAGAGTCAGTCAAATCTTCACGAGCCAAGGGCTTGTTGGAAGGAATGGAAACAACGTCCAAGTTATAAATTTTCTGAAATTCTTCTTTTTCCGTAAAAGCTGTACCAGTCATACCGGCCAACTTTTTATACATGCGGAACAAGTTTTGCAGCGTGATGGTGGCTAGGGTGCGGGACTCGCGTTTAATTTCCAACTTTTCTTTAGCTTCAATGGCTTGGTGCAACCCTTCTGAGTAGCGCCGACCATGCATCATACGCCCAGTGAATTCATCCACAATGATCACTTCTCCGTCTTTGACCACATAATCCCGGTCCAACTTAAATAACACCCGCGCTTTCAAGGCTTGTTCAATGTGATGGACTGTTTCTATTCCGGCTGACTCATACAAATTTGAAACGCCCAGAGCTTTTTCTATTTTGCTAATTCCGTCCTGAGTTAATGTAGAGGCACGCAACTTTTCATCTACGTTATAATCCACATTTTCTTGCAACCCCGCCACAATATCTGAAAAACGATAATATTTATCCGTCGCCGCCTCAGCTTGCGCAGAAATAATCAACGGTGTTCTGGCTTCATCAATCAAAATAGAGTCGACCTCATCTATAATGGCAAAATGTAAATCTCGTTGAGATTTTTGGGATAAATCAACCACCATGTTGTCCCGTAGATAATCGAACCCAAATTCGTTATTGGTGCCGTAAGTAATATCTGCTTCATAGGCTTGTCTCCGTGTCACAGCCTTCAAATTCTGCATGTCTACTTTATATCCAGCTTGTTCAGCCTCTTCTGGCGTCAACGCACCACGCGGTTCAAACATCACCGCAGCTTCATGTTGAATACAACCCACCTGCATACCTAAAGCGTAATACACCCGACCCATCCAATCAGCATCACGGCGAGCCAAATAGTCGTTGACCGTGACCACATGCGCACCTTTACCTTCCAAGGCATTCAAATAGGTGGCCAAAGTAGCCACCAAAGTCTTCCCTTCACCGGTTTTCATTTCCGCAATATTTCCAGAATGCAACACAAAACCACCAATCAACTGAACATCATAATGACGCTGACCAAGTGTGCGGCGGGCTGCTTCACGTACTGCAGCAAAAGCTTCTATTTTTACACTATCCAGGGCTTGTCCTTCAGCTAAACGTTTGCGGAATTCTACCGTCAGACCCCGCAGCTGCTCATCTGACAAGGCTGTATATTCTTCCTCCAATGCATTCACCGCAGCCACTTGTGCCTGCAATCCTTTGACCACTTTTTGGCTTTGGTCGCCGAACCATTTATCTAAGATATTCATACAGAACTGGACAGTACCACACCCCTGCCCGGTCTACAACTTACTTCGATTTTCTCCAAAATTTCAGCCAACCTAACAGATCTTTAGCCTCTCTCCCGGCCTTCCGTTTGGACCGGTTGTTGCGTTCTTTATCCCGGCCGTGAGAGAGCTGTAATTCCAGAGCTTTTTGACTTAAATCTATGGCTGCATACATGTCCGGGTGCACATCTTCCGAACGAACCAAGCCTTTACCGGGAATATCCACATTAGCGCGCACATGAAACACCTGACCTTTGCGGTGATGCATGTTTTTATCCACTTCCACATCAACCAAGGCTATGCCGGCATCAAACTTTTCCAGAACTGACATTTTTTCTTGAATATAAGAACGCAAGGCGTCCGTCATATCCATGTTTTTACCAGTGATTTTTATATCCATACCCTGAGTATATCACACCTGAGGGAATTGAAAACCAACATATTTGACTTCTTCTTGCAGCTGAACTCCAAATTGATCACGCACTTGTTGTTTAATGTAAGAAATGAGCTGCGCTATCTCATCTGCGCTGGCCTTGCCGGTATTTACAATAAAATTGGCATGCTTTTCAGATACCTTGGCACCGCCAAGAGAAAAACCCTTCAGCCCAGCCAGTTCTATCAACTTACCGGCTGGTTTATCAGTAGACGGGTTGCGGAAGGCGCACCCGGCGGTTTTTGAACCTAAATCTTGTTCTGTAGTTCTGAGCTTAGCCAGTTCTTTGAGACGTGCTTGTAAAACAGTTTTGTCAATTAGCTTCAAGTTGAACGTAGCATCTAAAATAATATATGGTTTATGCTTGAAAATGCTTTCGCGGTAGGCAAACTGACATTCTTGGTTGGTTAAAAAGAGTTCTTTCATGGCTTGAGTGGGATCTATGGCGTGGACTTGGGTCAGTACATCTTTTATTTCAGATCCCCGAGCGCCTAAGTTGGCCCACACTCCCCCGCCCACGGTAGCCGGCACGCCTATGGCATACTCCAATCCGGACAATTCATGACGCAAACATTCGGTGATCAGATAAGACAGTTTCACCCCAGCTTCTGCGCGCACCGTGGTGCCGGAAAAATTCATCTCACGAAGTTCCATTTTAATCACCAAGCCGGGAAACCCTTGATCAGCCACTAAAATATCTGACCCGCCGCCAAACACAAAAGTGGGGACAGCTTCCCGGTGAGCCTCTTGCAGAGCGTGCAGTAACTCATTTTTATTGCTGGCAATCAAAAAAAACTTGGCCGGACCGCCAACACCGTAAGTGGTATACCCAGACAAGGGAATATTGGTCTGTAAATGGGGGATATTCATGTCTTTCAAGATAGTACCAACTCATCCGCCAACTTGTATATATCCCCTGCCCCCATGATCAACACCACATCATCTTTTTCTAAAAATTCCTCAAGCAATGAGCGGGCTTTGGTCAGATTCTGGGCATACAAGCAATATTTCCCTTGCCCTTCCACTGCCTTAGCCAGGGCTTGGCCAGACGCCGCCGGATTCAAGACTTGTTCCCGGCCTAACACATCAAAAATTTCTGTAATAATAATAAAGTCCGCTACAGCAAAAGCTAGTTTAAATTTTTCAAACAACTTTTCAGTCCGATTGCGCTGATGCGGCTGAAACACCACTACCAACCGCCGCCCGGGATAAAATTCCTTAGCCGCCTTCAGCGTAGAGGTGATGGCCGTTGGATGATGAGCATAATCAGAAATAACCAAGGCCTTGCGGTATTCCCCTTTGAGTTCAAATCTGCGCCAAGTTCCGGAATAGCTCGCCAACGCCTTTACGCTGATTTCATCCGTGACCCCTAGTTCCCTGGCCAAAGCAATAGTAGCGCAGGCATTGGCCACATTAAATTTCCCCGGAATCCGCAAGGTAAATTCCTGCTGCCCCACCCAAAAGTGTTGTTTACCTTGAGCCGTTTCTATTTTCCCTACCTTTACATCTGCCGCGGATTCAATTCCAAACGTCACCACCTTCCCGTCACACCCCAGTTCAGCCGACTCTGAGTCATCATTATTCTTAATAAACACACCTTCAGACCCTAATGAATTAATATAGCGCTGGAAGGTCATCACTATATGATCTAAATCATTATAATAATCCAAATGATCTTCCTCTATGTTAGTCACAATCACATGGGTTGGTTTGAGTTGCAACATGTGCGCTTGATGTTCACAGGCTTCCACAACCATGATATTCGATTTACCTAAACGGGCATTACTATTCAGTTGAGTAATCTTACTGCCCACCACCACCGTCGGATCAAGTCCAGCTTCAATCAAAGTCAAAGCGACCATAGCGCTTGTGGTGGTTTTGCCATGCGTACCAGAAATAGCCACGCGAATCTTATACTGTTCAAAAAAGAATCCCAGCGCCTCAAAGTAACTATAACTTGGCAGGTTGCGCTCTTTGGCGGCGACGCGTTCTGGTGAATCAGCCGGTACGGCATCAGAAAAAATAAACAAGTCACACTCCGGTGGGATATGTTCAGCCGCTTGGGGTACAAACACGGTCAGCCCTTCATTACGCAAATCAGCGGTCATCATATTTTCACCGGCGTCACTGCCCATCACTTGCTTGCCCTGCAATTTCAACAAACGCGCTAGGGCTGAAACGCCTGCGCCCCCAATCCCGGAACAAAAGACTACTTTGGATGAAACCACTGGATTCATACTTCATTCTAACCACGTTTCAGGATTTTTTTCCAGTCCGGACTAAAATACCACCCGCGTGGATAAAATTTACTTCTTGAGTTTCTCCCCCACCCTCTTCATCAAAGCGGCATATTTAGGAATTTTACCAAAAATTTTCTTGGCCACCGCCTCGTTGTACAAATGAGTTGAAAGATTACGATCATCAATCATGCGTAAAGCTAAAGTTACACCTGTATCAGATAATAACTTGGCGTTTCGTGCTTCCCGCATAACCACCTTGGGAGAAGCAGCCTCAACTCCTTCCTTTTCTAACAAATACACCTTAAGCATTTTCCAAAAAATCTCAACTGTGTATTCAAAACGTTGAATGGCTGCGTCACGTACAATAGCATTTTTTTCTTTGCCTAAAACTTCTGCCAGAGATTTTAAGGCCGATTCAAATTGTGCAATTTTTAATTTTAAAAGCGAAGCCATACCATTTTGTCTTCAAATACTTTTTGTTTAAACCCAGGACTCACCTGAGAAAAATCAACAATGTCAACAACATACGGAAAATTACTTTTTTCAAAGTCCTCTTTGAGTAAACTCAAAGCTGTTTCATCAACCTTACCCATAATCCCAATATCTACATCTCTAAATTGATTTTTTCTCACGGCAGAACCAAAAATAAAAACTTTATTCTCTTTGGGAGATAACCTTTTTTTAACAAACTCAGTAACTGTGGCAGTCAAATTATTCTGATTCATGTCTAGAGAATAGCATTTTTGCAATCAAAAGTAAAATCTACACGCCCTGATCACTTCCTGTGTAACTTTTGCGTATTCCCATGGCTCAAAGGTCCTAGATAGTGCACCCAACCAAAAAAGTCTACCCCTGAAGCTACTGGTAGAAATAGGAAGAATGTTGGGTGGTTGGACCAAACAAGTCACAGGCAAGGAAAACCCCGCGCAAGGTGGGGTAATGAAATGAGTTGCTCACGGACGAGCCAGCGCCAGTCGTCACCGTCGTCATTGTCGCTCCAGCAGAGGTAGGAGTCCCACGCCTCACTGTCCTCGTCCAGCACGGGGAAGCTGCGGTTGCTGCGCGGGAGCACCCACTCGGTGGTCTCCCCGGCGAAGGCGATGGGACCACCCTTGTCGTTGTGCGGGTAGGTGGCCTTGAAGGCCTCGCGCCACTGGCCTTCTGCCAGGTCGCACTTCATGGCGTGGGCCTTGGCGCGGGCGTCCGCCAGGCTGGTGACCGCCCCCAGACGCACCAGCTTGAACTGGCCGGTCTGGATCCCCTGCAGGGCCGGACCGTTGAACTCCCAGCCATTGGGGTCGTAGCCGTCCTCGCGCACCATGGCCATGGGGTCGGCTTTGCTTCCGTCCAGCGTGAGCTGGAACAGCTCGCCGTCCGCCGGAAGGGGGATGTGCACCAGCTCCTTGGCGGCCTGCTCCGGCGGGAAGTTCATCCTCGCCAGGAAGGCCTTGAGGGCCGCGGGGGTGGTCCACCCAGGCCTGCGCCTGGTCGTGATCCAGATCAGGCAGGGCCCGAATCACGGCACTGTGCAACTCCCGGTACTGTCCGGGAGTCATTGGTTTTTTCTCAGTCATTGAACACGCTCCGTTGCTCACCCCTGACCAGGCAGGATTGCCCAGCTATTTAGGTAAGCTCTGTTTTATAGCATTTTTCTATGCATTTGTACAGCTTGGGACGGTGATGGTGGCTTAGGCTAAGACCGCTTAATAAGTAAATTATTTGATCGTTTTTGAATGTTTTTGTATTTAACTTGGGAGTTATCCACATACATTTTTTTATCTAGTATTAGCCAAAGTAAACGCCTTTTTCGTCTTGACTCGAGTGCGCCGTGTGATATACAGAATAGGTGAAAAGAAAGATAAAAAAGGAGGAATTAATTAATCATAAAAAGAGATGTCCAAATTAACTATCCAAGCGTCCACAGCCACCACTCATCTCGTTCGTCTATCCACCGCCTCTACTGTTTTAACCAACCACCAGTTCTATATTAAGTGCGTCCGCGTTGGCAGTACAGCCAAAACAGCTGTTAGAGAATTCTTGGCTTTGTTGCCTGAAGCAGAAGAGAGGAAGGTGTACCTAGAACATGGAATGTCCAGTATCTTTGAGTTTGCAGCCAAACTGGGTGGAGTGAGTAGAGAACAAGTCCAAAGAGTCTTGCAGTTGAGTGAACGGTTTGAAACTACTCCAGCACTCAAACAAGCTTTAATGTCAGGAGATATCTCACTGGCTAAATTAGCCAGGGTGGCATCAGTAGCTACTCCAGAGAATCAAGACTTTTGGGTGAGTAAGGCTGATTTGCTATCCCAACCAGCCTTAGAAACTTTAGTCAGGGATTCTAAAGCCATCACCAGCACAGATTCTGTGCGATCGCACAGCGCAAACCTCAACAAAACAGCAAACATACAGAAAGTAGAACAATCGGATGAACTCAAACTGAAACCACAAATTAGACAGCGCCTGTTGGTATTACAAAATAAGGGACTAGATTTGAGCCAGTTGCTGGAAGAGCTCTTGGATGAAAAGGGAACAAAAAATTCAGGAGGAGAAACAGGATATTGCCAGAGAATTTCAAGAGAAGATCCCATCAAACTCGCGTTATATTCCAAAAAAAGTTACTCGCATTCTAGAAAAAGAATTCGGAACCAAGTGCGCACATTCAAATTGCACCAATGTTTCGGTTAATACGCATCATCAACAAAGATTTGCCCTTGATCCCAGGCACAACCCGCTATATATGGTCCCGGTATGCAAACAACATCACGAAATTGCGCACAGTATTGATGTAAAGAGTATTCAACAACGGAAAAAACACACACTTTTGGTTAGACTAAACGTATGAAAATAGAACTAATAAAATTTGGAGAAATGCTGGTTTCAAGGCCGGCAGGCAGAGAGGCTTATTTAGTTATGTCTGCTTATATCATTCGTGGAGTTCCCCGAACAACACATATTGAGATAGATTTTATAGGCGTGAAAGTTTTGGCTCCTGGGTGGGCTGATGAGGTGGTCACTAAATTGGCAGAAGAATTCCCACATGTCACCATTTCCCATACCACCAATTCATCTGTCAAAGCGACTTTGGATACGTTACGCGAATATTCTGGACTAAAAGTCTAACTAACCCCGCGCCTTTGGGTCTGCTCCAGGATAATTTCCACCAAGCGGTGAGCGGCATCCGGCCGGGTGATTTTACTTATATTTTTGGATAACTTGGTGCGCAACGGCTGATCAGTCAGCAAGCGCGTGACGTTGCGAGTTAATCTGTCAGGATCTAACTTGCTTTGTTCAAATACCACAGCTGCATCATGCGCTTCTAACCAAGAGGCGTTATCTTCTTGGTGCGAACTGGGGAGCGGAATAATCAGGGCTACTTTTTTAAGCGCCGCCAGTTCAGAAATAGTGCCTAGTCCGGCTCGTGACACCACCACGTCAGCGACGGCTAACGCTTCCTTCATCTCTTCACCCAGAAATTCAAACTGATGGTAGCGCGGATGTTGAAAGTTGGGTCCTTTTTTTCCGGCGCCTGTCAGATGAATCACATTGGCTTGTTCGCATAACGATTTACCCACCAAGGCATTCAGTGCTTGCGCTCCAGTACCGCCACCAAAAATCAAGACCGTAGGAAATTGCTGGTCAAGGTGTAAAGAGTGAGTAGAGGGAGTGAGGTCGCGGACTGGGTTGCCAATCCATTCTACGCGTTTAGACTTGGGAAAATCGATTTTAGAAGATTCAAAAGCCACGGTGATGACCTTGGCCTGATGTTGCATGAGTCTGTTGGCTAAACCTGGACGCAAATCTTGTTGGTGAATGATGGCCGGAATCCCCCGCAAGCGACCCATCCAAACCAGAGGCACGGACACAAACCCACCAGCTGACACAATCACTTGGGGGTTGATTTGACCAAGGAGACGCGAGGCTTGTCCCAAACCACGGATTAAAGAAAACGGAATACCCAAATTATGTACGCTCCAGAAACGGCGCAGACGAGGCGCTTGCAAGGTGTAAAATTTCAAACCTGCTTGTTCCACTGGCTGGCGCTCTGGTCCATCTGGGGTGCCTACAAATTCGACCTCCACTCCTTGGTCCCGTAACTCTGGCACCAATGCTAACAGCGGTGAAACCGGACCCAGTGTCCCGCCACCAGTGAATAATACCTTTTTGGGTATGGTGTCTGGCATATTATCTTGCCGCTTGTTTAGATACTGCGGCTAAAATACCAACCGCAGCCAAGGTAGTAATCAGAGAAGAACTTCCGTAGCTAATAAAGGGTAGTGGGATGCCGGTCAAAGGGACCAAAGACAACATAGCGGAAATGTTAATCAAGGCTTGGAACCCAATCCAGGAGGTAATACCCACGGCCAGATATTTACCAAAGGCCTCAGGGCTGTTGCGTGCAATGCGCAAACCTTCCAAGACAAAAGCCAGGAACAAAATAATCAGCATGACTGAAAAGAAAAAACCAAGTTCTTCGCCTATCACCGCGAAGATCGAATCAGTGGCCGCTTCCGGCAGGTAATTAAACTTTTGGCGGCTGTGACCTAAGCCCAAACCAAACAGTCCTCCGCTGCCTATGGCGAGCAGAGCTTGGTTGATGTGATAGCCAATCCCTTGGGGGTCTAACTCTGGATTCAAAAACACGGTCAGACGTTCTGCGCGGAAGGGAAAGAGTTTAATCAAAATAGTCAGCATAATAGCGCCAATTCCAGCAATAATCCCTATATGTTTCCAAGGTGCGCCGGCCACAAAGTAGACAGACAAGGCAATCACAGTCAGGACTATGGTGGTACCTAAATCTTTTTGGGCCACGGCAATGATAGCCACCAAGGCGCCCAACATGACTAAAAAGCTGGTGAGGCCAGCAGACATTTCCTTGACTTGATGACCACGTGTTTCCAGCCACGCCGCCAAATAAAACAAAAACGTCAACTTCACCACCTCAGAGGGTTGAAAAAAAATTCCTCCCACACTAATCCAGCGTTTGGCCCCTAACAGCTCCGTTCCAATCCCAGGAATAAATACCAACAAGAGCAGGACAAGTGAGGCTACCATCAGCGGAAAAGCAATTTTCCGCCAATAGGTGTAATCAATTCGGCTTAGGGCAAAAAATACCACCCCACCTAACAGTACGCCATACATCAGTTGATGCTTCAAGTAGTAATACGGGTCGTCAAAATTTTGGAAGGCGACCACAGAACTGGCGGAAGACAACATGATTAAACCAAAAATCAGCAGGAGGGCCAAGATAATGAGCAGCCTGGGGCTGGCGGAGTGCCCTACACGAAACGTAAACAATTTACGCTTGGTTGGAGCATCATCCCCAGCGTCAACATCAAACTTGGCGGATTTTCCAACCGTCATTTCTGCCATGTCTATAGTATAGCGCAAAATTCGGATTTCAGTATGTGTAAAAAAGGTGGTGTGGGGGCGCAAGATGGTAGTCTCTTGCGTCCCCACTTCCAGGTGCTTCACTCCTGCAGGTTCAGGATTCCGTTGTCCTCGTCGGACAGGTCGCTTGCGACCCATCCAACGAAGGCGGCCTGATTGGATTCCGGCTCGGGAAAAAACTCCAGAGCCTCTTCCACCGGCCCAGCTTCCACGAGCTGGGGCTGAGCCGGACTGAGTTGACGTTCCTGCCAGGCCTGAATGTCCAGGCCACTGAGCACGACGACGGCCAGAACGAGCACCGCCATCGCTACGACCTCGCGCCAGCTGAGCTGACGCCCAAAAATGCGTTTCATGGGCTCTCCTTGGTGAATGTCCCCTGAACAGCACCTCGTCACTTGGGACTAGCGACGAAGCAACGGGCCAGCATTTTGCCCGAACGGCTGAGATAGAGCTAAAAATCGATCTCAATTGTTCGGGTAAAACCGGCCAAAACATATCCAAAAGCGCCAAGAGTGTACTCCCGGAAGGCAAAAAAGTCAAGGCACAGTGCATGAAAATAGCTAGTTTGCTTAGGAAATACGGGCATACGCGTGCATGTGTCGTAAAAGGTGTGTCAGAGGGGCACAGATTTGAAAGGTAGATCTAGGGACGCTCTTTGTTTAGAAGTTAGTAAGCCGTTGTCCTGGTCCGGTGATACGGCTTATCATCCGGGTATTTTTGCTGCGTTGCCTGCCACAAATAATCCCCCACTTCAATTGGCATCAATCCTGGGATTCGTTTTCTGGCTTCTTGGGTCATCAGCTCAACCGCCCAAATAGTATGCGCTCTGATTTCTATTTCCTCATCTGAGTCATGAGACAACTCAACTTTCTGGTCAATTCGTTCAGCTAAATCATCTGAATATTCCAAAATCCCCTGTTTTCTCAAAATCTGCGGGAGCTTATAGTCAGCGCAAGCGGTGAGTTGTTCAACTCTCTCTAAATCACCAAATTCAGTTCCACTAAACACTTGGGAGATGTCGGCAACCAGCAGTTGAGCTCGTTTGTAAAAACAAATTTCTTTTCCGTTGTACACTGACGTATCATGAAAAGATGAAAAGTGACTGACAACCAAATCCAAAAGTTTCAAAGCATCTCCCTCCGCTTGTTTCACCAGGTGACTCAGTTTTCCATCAAACTGTGTTGTTATGATGTGACCCACTTCTTGCAAAATAGTATACCGCTCTTCAAAAAGTGGCATCTCAATATTTCCTCTTAGCACCTGAGCAAAATCCTGGCGGGTTACAGTGGAAATCGATTTGAAATCTAACAACGGCACACCTTCTTCTATCCCCCGACCCAATGCCTTAATCATCCCCCAGTTCCCATCAAACAGTTTTCCCTGGTGTTCTATGCTCCACTTTGGTTCTCCCCAAAAAGAAAAACTCATTGCACTAATAATACATATAAAATGTAACCTATCTTCTACAGAAAATTGTGAGAGTTCAATTGGCGCCTCACTTAACCAATGTCGCTTTGCTCCATGTTGAAAATGTTGAGCAAATTCGACCAACTTTTCTTGGTTGATGTGCACCCACTTGGCCCGATCTAAGACATATTTAGTCGTAGAGAGGACTTGGTTCATACATTATCTTTTTAAGACAGCAAGGAATGCCTCTTGTGGAATATCTACCTTACCCAAGGATTTCATTTTGGCTTTTCCTTTTTTCTGTTTTTCTAACAACTTGCGTTTACGTGACAAATCACCGCCATATAATTTAGCTGTCACGTCTTTGCGCATGGCTGGAATACGTTCTGAGGCGACAATCTTTGATCCTATGGACGCTTGAATTTTTACTTCAAACATTTGGCGGGGCAACATTTTTTTCAATTCTTCCACAACAACACGCCCTGCACGTTGCGCCTCGTCCTTGTATATAATGGTAGATAATGCCTCCACCATTTCTTCCGCCACAATAATATCCATGCGTTGCACGTCAGCTGGTTCAAATCCAATAAAATCATATCCCATGGAAGCATATCCACTGGATACATTTTTTAGACGATCGTAAAAATCCACCACAATCTGTGAGAGTGGAAGTGAATAATGAATGAT
Organism: uncultured Gammaproteobacteria bacterium; assembly: GCA_964364425.1. Taxonomy (GTDB): domain Bacteria; phylum Patescibacteriota; class Patescibacteriia; order UBA9570; family JBBTWU01; genus JBBTWU01. The sequence goes on along the minus strand of CAYIMB010000024.1, from coordinate 5,868 downwards.
CACCCGGGTTGGGTCCACATACTCTAACTCTTGATCCCGGGGTTTCCCGCGCTTTTCAACCAGGAGAGCCATGATGGCGCCAATATATTCTACTGGAGAAACAATATCTACTTTCATCCAAGGTTCCTCTATAAGCTTCACTACTGATGGGTCAGGCAAAGCTAAAGGTGAAGCGATTATTTTCACTTGCCCGTTCGTCTGAGTAATCCTGTACGCCACGCTGGGCACGGTCACAATCACATCTAAATTATATTCTCGGCGTAAACGTTCTTGCACAATATCTAAGTGCAGTAAGCCTAAAAATCCACAACGGAATCCAAAACCCAAAGCCGGTGAGTGTTCTGGTTCAAAAGACAAAGCCGCGTCATTTAACTTGAGTTTACCTATAGCATCACGCAAGTGTTCATACTCACTTCCTTCTTTAATGAAGATGCCGGCATACACCATGGGTTGCAATGTCTTGTATCCAGGCAACGCTTGAGTAGCTGGATGGTCAACCAAGGTCACCGTATCACCTACCCGCGCCGCTTTCACATCCTTAAATCCGGTGACAATATACCCAATCTCACCAGCGTTCAACACCGGCCTGACCTTCATTTTTGGAGTAAACACTCCCACTTCCAACGCATCTGAAGTGGCGTCTGAACCCATCAAGCGCAAATGACTTCCCGCCTGAATACTTCCCTCTTCCACCCGAACATAAGTGACCACACCTCTATAATCATCAAACACTGAATCAAAAATCAATGCCTTGAGTGGAGCAGAAATTTCTCCTGTTGGTGGTGGAACCTTCTCAACAATTTTCTGAATGACCGCTTCTACGTTCAATCCAGTCCTAGCAGAAATAAATACCATGTCTTCTTTTGGTACACCAAGCAAGTGACTCACTTCATCAGCCACATGGTCTGGTTGAGCGGCAGGGAGGTCGATTTTATTGATAACAGGAATAATCTCTAAGTCTTGCTCCAAAGCCAAATACAGGTTAGCCAAGGTCTGAGCCTGAATCCCTTGCGTAGCATCAACCACCAACAAGGCACCTTCACAGGCTTGCAAGCTGCGCGAAACCTCATAAGTAAAATCCACATGCCCTGGGGTATCAATCAAGTTCAACTCATACTCTTCTCCGTTGACCAAGGTACGCATTTGCACCGGTTGGAGTTTGATGGTGATCCCGCGTTCGCGTTCCAAATCCATCTGGTCTAGCACTTGTTCCTGCATTTTGCGTTTCTCTATAGTGCCGGTAATTTCCAATAGCCTATCCGCCAAGGTTGATTTCCCATGGTCAATATGGGCAATAATACAAAAATTTCTAATGTGTTGGTTGTTCATGCGCCATTTTTAAACGCTCGGCGAATGGCTGACCTCATGTTTACAATCATTTCACGCACCATGTCAACCTCTTCAAAGCGGAACCAGATGCTTGCGGCCAAGTACACTGCCGCTCCTCCAGAAAAAGCTCCGGCCGTTTGAATAAACACACCTACAAACGTGGTCATATCGACTAAGGGAGCTATGAAGTACTTTAAGCCCTGAATGACTAAACCACTGGATACAGCAAGAAGAGCTATCTTGGTCGTGTTTTTCACAATTTTGTCGTCATCCAAGTCGCCAAACTGGACGCGCAATACCATAAGCAGGAGTAGCATGTTAATAAACGAGCCTAGGGCAAAGGCCAAAGCCAAACCAACCACTCCATACTGTGGTGCTAAGAGAACAGCGGATACAATATTTACGACCACAGAGATAATAGAAATAACCACAGGGGTTTTGGTATTTTTTTGCGCAAAGAATGAACGAGCCAATAATGGGATCAAAGCCTGAGCCAACAAAGCCAAAGAGAAAGCACCTAAAGTCTGGGCAACCATATACGTATCCTCCCAATTAAATTGGCCAGTACCATAAATCAGACGAACAAACTGCGCACGTAACAGCAAAATAGCTATGGAAGCCGGAATGACAAAGTAACTAATCCGGCGGAAGCTGGCAGAAAAAGCAATCTTGAATTGATCCGGCTGCGCTTTTACAAAGGCTGCGCTAAACAACGGGAAGGCGGCCACGGCCATACTGACACCAAACACATTAATGGGAACTTGCTGTATGTTGTCTGCAGCAGCCCACACAGCCCGGGAACCTGTCTCCAGGAATGAAGCTATGCCGTACAAAATCATGATATTGAGTTGAGCCACGCCAAGAGCTAAAGACCGCGGAATCATCAGTTTAAATAAACTCCGTAGACCAGGATTTTTTGGGTCAAATGTTCCGGTAAATCTAAATCCGGTTGACCATAAAGATGGGAGTTGCACCAAAAAGTGCAAAGCCGCGCCACACACCACGCCGTAAGCTAAACCAATTGGACCAAACCAAGGCACACCTACCAGAGCACCAAAAATAATTCCCACGTTGTACATGATTGGTGCCAAAGAAACACTCAGAAACCTTCGTTCACTTTGTAGAACACCGGAAGCCACGTTACTGACGCCAAAAAATACAGTTGAAATAAGCATCACACGTGAAAAGTGCGCTATCTCTAGCTGTTCACTGACGGAAGCCCCGGGAAACATCAACATGGCTAAGGGGACGGAAAATACGGCGGTTAAACCACCAACTAATCCTAGACCAACTACCATCCAGTTCAGAATTGAACCGGCAAGTTGTAATCCTTTAGCCCGTCCCTGTGCTTCAATCTGCGCTAAAAAGACCGGGATAAAAGAGGCTGACAACGCTCCTAAGACCAGCAAGTTGAATAACAAGTCAGGCACGCGGAAGGCAGAATAATATACGTCCAAGACGCTCCCCGCTCCAAATGTGCTAAGTAAAATCCGGTCACGCACCAAACCCATCACGCGTGACAAAATGGACGCCACCGCAATAATGAAGGCGGCGCCGCCCAAAGACTGCTCAAGTCTAAAAAGTCGAGATTGAGACATCAGCGCTTAGCTAGCTCCACTTCAACAGTTTGATCTTGAGTCAAAACAAACCCTAGGGACGCGGCTGCACCTTCTGGTTCCGCTCCCGCTACCCGGACTGAGTCAGGTAAATCCATAGACAGGGCTACATACGGGTCAAAGCTCCCAGGTTGTTTTTGAATCAAAAGAGAATACTGATCTGACTGACCAAACCAACCGCCGTGTGGATTCAACTGAAATGGCAGCTTGTAGGAAATGGTCACGCTAGTGGATTGGCCTGGTTTGGTTTCCACCCAGTTGGCAAACAAGGTCTTTCCAAATTCTGCAGAGATACGCATGCCAGTTTGTTCATCTTTAAGCACATCCCCACTAATAGCTAAATAGTCTGCGTCAATTGGCGTGTCAGCTTCCGGCGGCTGAAGCTTGGTAGCCTCCGGCTCAGTAAATCCCTGAGCTGAAATAAATTCACTGCCCGCAGGCACATAGATCCTCATGTAGTCCAAATTATTCACCCCATTCAACGGATCTGCAGGATTCCCCCGGTGATTTCTGGTCACCTGCACCGTTACAATCAACTCTCCGTCTGCATTCATCTTCACATGATGCGAGATGGTTTCATCAACCACTCCATCTGTTTTCCCTCCCCCAATGTTGGTGTCTACCACCATCAAGTAATCACCGTCTGTGTCTTCTATCTCACCAGCCCACCCAGCCGCCGCAATCTCCCGTTGCAAAATAGGATCATCTGAATACAACAACACATCTTTTTGATCCAAGGAGGTCTGCAACGCGCTCATGGCCTGCATCAAATCCTGTCCTTCTAAGTTAAACAGTTGGTTAAACAAAATGGGCGTGAGGTCAGCCAAAATCTGTTTGGATTGGTTGGTTTCATCATACTTGGCCTCAGCCTGGAGTTGAACGGTTTGATAAAAATTATCTGCAGTGATGACTACTCCGTATGTTTCTGTGAGGTCAACCGGCCCGGTGAGTCTGAGCAAGTCTTCTATCACGGTTGGCGTCAAGGTCAGCACTCCATCCACGGTTGGACCGCCGGCTTTACCCCAAAACCATTCCACTTTTTTAGCTGAGGTTGGAAAATCCGGCCACCAGTTGGCATCCTGAATATTCCAATATGGATTGACTATCTGTAAAGGTTTTGGCGCCTGGACTGTTTCAGATACTTGCCCGGCCACGTCATAAATTCCTCCGCCCGGAATGGTAATCTTTTTCACCACGCCCTTATCTACGTCAAGCATGGCAAAGCTCCCCAGAAATCCGCCGGTGGCTCTGAGCTCTCGGTTATTTTGAAATAAGACTAAGTACCGGCGCGGTTGATCATGCCCCAACACACCTAAAGCCACTTCCACTGCTTGGACTAAGTCATCCACAGAAATTTGGGCGGTGGGTAAATTTACCATTAAGCCATCCACCTGTTCCTGGACATCTGGGGGTAAGTCCGCCACATCCACATCTTGACTGGCTAGCGTAGCAATGGACAAATGATCTTGCGCCTGGCGCAACGTGGCATGCAAGGCAACTAAGACAGTGGTCAGCCCAAGGGAATTATCCTGACGTAAAGCAGAAATATCCAAAGAAGAGATCAAGGCTGCACTTTCGCTCACTGAGCTTCCTGCTGCGGCTACATGCTGGCCAATCACCAATAAGTTATCCACCGTTGCCGGTTCACTCCCCTGCCCAGGTAAATACTTAGATGCGGCCACTAACCCATAACTCAAACTATTCAACTCCTCACGGGCTTGGATGAATTGCGCTTCTGCCGACCCAAAATCAACTGCTGCTTGTTCAAAGTTTTGGTTGGTCGCAGCCTGTTGAGCGGAGTTGAATGAGTTGAAACCGCTGGTAGCTAATTCCAACACCCCGCCCTGCATGGCCTTGGCCGTATCCATCAATTTTGACACACCGGTTGGGGCCAGGACCGCCAACCCCAGCAGAGCAAACACACTCACCGCCAGTACCGCTTGCTTGGGTGTTAAACGACGAAAATGCCTCAGGTCATCATCAGCCGGATGTTCGGCGGCTTTGGTCAGTCTAGTCTCCGGCGCGGGCGTTTCAGGTTCCGGAGCTTCAGGCTCTGGAATGATAGGTTCTTCTTCAGGAGCAATAAAGTCCAACAGAATTTCCTTGGGCTCAGCTTCAGGTTCAGCTTCCGGCCGTTCAACCGTATGGATTTTTAATTCAACAGACTTGGAAGTGTGCTTAGCCTTAGGTGTAGACCGCTTGGGTAGATCGGTTTTCTTAAACCACAACCAACCGGATGAACGGTGAGCAGCCTGGTCAGGTTTTTTATTCATTTTGGGACGCAAATCTAACACATTCTCTGCGGGCACTCCGGCCGCAAGTCTAGTTCTGGTGTTTTTTGGTTTGGATGGATTGGCCAAGTTGGTGGTAAATTTGTTTGGTTTGTTCGGCTAAGGTGCGCCAAGAATATTTGTCTGCTTGGTTGCGCCCAGCCTGAGCCAGTCTGGCCCGCATTTGCGGGTCTGTTCTGACTTGCTCAATGTTTGCGATTATACCAGAAACGTCTCCAGATTCAAAGTACAGGGCCGCTTCACCCAAAACTTCAGGGATACAGGAGGTCCGAGCGGCCACCACAGGGGTGTCATACAGCATAGCTTCCAGGGGCGGTAAGCCAAAACCTTCATATTTTGAAGGAAAAACATAACACACCGCTCGGCTATACAAACAAGACAAGTCTGCGTCTGAGACAAAACCAGGAAAAATAACTCTATCAGCTACTTGGCGGCGCTGGGCTTCTTCTTGCAGGCGGTCGTAGAAGTAATCCGGCCGGCCAACCAACACAATACTCAAGGGAGAATGATTTTTTTTCAGTTCAGCCGCTACGTCTAACAGGACTTCCAAGTTTTTATGCGGATAAGCATTACCCACATACAAAACAAAATCAATTGGGATATGATGCTGTTGTAAAAACACTTTTCCGCGC
>CAYIMB010000023.1:0-22820 GCA_964364425.1 uncultured Gammaproteobacteria bacterium | reverse complement strand
TTGGCTTGGGTACCGTATTTGGTACATAAAGACAATAACTCTTGGTTGGAGAGGGTGGAGATGGAAGAAGGGGAAGGGGCGGGAACGTGGGCAGAGAGAGCTGGTGTCGCTTCCTCTGAGCCTGATTTCACGGTCAGTCTAGTTGTGTTGATTGTTTGGGACATATGAATCTCTTATTACTCTCTCTTAATTCCCCCTCTTTCTGACCTCTTCTTTGTATCACACGGCTACCACCAGTCAAGCCAAAACAGACCTACTTTATGGCTAAGGTTAGCCTTAAAACAGCCTGGTGGATAAGAGCACAAACTACCCTCGCAAGTTAGGGGAAGTGGGGTGAAAGAGAGGGTGGTGAGGGGCAAAAACTCAAGAAAAGAGTAGGGGAAAGTGAGGTTGTGAGGACGCAAAAAAACAACCTCACCGTATACTCACTTCACCAAATCCCCTTCCACAAATAAAACGTAATCTAAGAATCCGGCTGGGGTTGGCCGCCACGGAGCAGACACCTGCAAAGTTGAAGTAGAGCGGCCGTAACTGCCTGACACGGTCAACACGGAATGACTGGTGATGGTTTGCTCTGAGCCAGATGGGGTTCCGTCCAGACTGTAGGCCGTCAGTTCCCCATAACTCACTCCACAGGTCTTAGCCTTCACTCTGATTTCATAATTATTTGGAGCAGCCGGAACATTGGTTTCTAGCCGACAATCAAACCCGCTTGTTGCACCAAATGAACCACAGGGAACTATGATCTCTTGAGGCGTGGTGATGACATTCGCGCCACTTAAATCAAATTGAGTGATGGTCAACTGCACTTCACTGGTCCCGGACACGCAGGTATCTGCTTCCACCCAATCCACAGACAAGCTTTCTACTGGGTACGGATTGGCCACATACGGATTATTCACATCAAATAAATCGATTTGCTGGCTTTGCAATTCACTCAAAGAAAATAATACACTGGCCACCTCTTCAGACGTCCGCGTTGGATCAAACTTATACTCGCCTAATCCTCCTAATAAACTGCCACTCAGCGCTTCAATAATACTTAGCGTGTCAGTCAGATTTGTTGATGCGCCGGTCTGGGTTTGTAAACGGTGTGCTGATAATAAATCAAGTCCTCGTTCAGCTCCGGACTCCGCAACATACCTGGCCTTTAGGGCGTTATCCTCATTCCGACTTTGTGAAATCTGTAGGCGAACTAAACCGGCCATGGTCAATCCAGCTCCTACCAAGGCAGCCATAATGAACACGCTCATGAGTAAGACGGAACCCTGCGGCCGGGACCAACAAGTTTGAGTGTGTGTTTTAGCGTTCATATACTCTTGAAGTGAGAGTTGTCTGAAAGGTTATAGCGTTTTCTCCAGTTCGGTCAGTCAGGCGTAATACCACCGTAACCTTTGGCTGTTCGTTGCTAAAAGCTGCTCCACTGATATCCCGTTGGAATGGCGTTGAGCTTGGACTGACCCACACCTGGAACACTTCAACTGGGCTATTCACCTGGTCGTTCAGTGGTGACCACATGCTTGGATTCAGATCATCGCACGGTTGGTGGGCTGGACCATGCTGACACACTTCTACCACCTGAGTTGTTGCGTCATACCTAAACCGAATGGAATCATGCTGAACAGTGCGCAAGGCCAAAACTGAAGGATTTGTAGGCACAGCGCCACCATAATAATCATAATCTATAGAGGCTATATCTAACGCCTGCATCATGGCATTTAACACAAACCTTGCATCTGTCTGAACTGTTGTTTGTCGTTCAACTTGTATCTGATTTTTAAAAAACAAAAGATATAAGTTTAACGTTGCTACAACGGTTAAAGAAAAGATAGCAATAACGGTAATTGTTTCGAGCAAGGTAAAACCTGCAGGAGACTTAATATTTCCAGTCATAGATATATTCTTCAACGGTCGTAGACCTACTTATTCCTTTTTCCTCCCAACGCACCTCCACCTGTACATCTATTCCCACCTGCTCTTCAGATCCGGGTACACAAGTAGTCCCGTCTGCAATCAAAACTGTTTCAATAGTCTCATCTACTAACGAACGACAAATAGGAAATAATCTCATCAGCCGTTGATACTCCGTATCTTTCCAGCTAGCCGGTGGTACAGAAGCAAATTGAGCAAACTCAAATGTAGGGTTGTTAGAGTACATGCGCGTGCAGTCAAAACCAGTCACGCAATTTCCAAAATCAATGGCGTCAAAATCAACCGTCCAGGTGCTTAAGCCTGAGTCCCATTCAGCTACAGCGGAATAATCCGTGCCTACAGACAAGCCATCATTCCAACTCACTGCTCCCCCGTCTTCCGCCTCCAACCAATTGCCATCCCGTATAGCTCTCACCACCTCTACACCTTCTCTGGCCAACTGCGAAGCCACCACTTGCGCGTTGGTGAAGCGCGCTTGTGACACCATGGCAATACCCAATGAAACCACAGCCATCACTCCCACCAATAAAATAGTGATACTGACAATGGCTTCAACTAAACTAAATCCTCGTCTCATAATTCTACACTGGTTACTACTAAGCCAGCTGGCGCCGCAAGGCTCACTATTTCAAGAATAGTCAGATCAGATATGTTTTGGATTTCAATATGTAACGAATTAAATGGGGCCGTTGGTGTGCCTCCAAAGGTAAAAGGAGATGCTGCTCCACCCGGTGCTAAAAATAACACACCACAGTCTGGTACTACTATTGACCCAATCAGGCATTCACTTATTTGGGTATTCTCATCCAAAAAAATCTCTTCTGTCGTATCTCCCGAAGAAAATACTCCATCTTGATTCACATCAGCGAATAACAAAGGATTTGGATAGAGAGTTGGATCAATGTATACACCCCAACTACTTGCTGCTCCAGAAGTTTGACCTGATATAGTTCTAGACCGAGCCTCCTTCAAATAAAAACTGAGGGTTAAGGCGGAATCCTCAACTGCCGTGGCTTGATTCACCCGTAAAAACTTAATACTCACCATTCCGCCAACTAAGGCCACTATGGCTATCACAATCAAAAGTTCAAGTAAGGTAAATCCCTTTACAATCCTCATACTCCAAATAAGCTTAGGTACCCATTCACTAGCCAATCTCCCCAAAACAGACAAACAACAGTGGCTGCAGCTAAAAAGGTACCAAAGGGAATTTTACTCTCCATGGTTCTTTTGCGTCTAGCAAGCAGCACCACTCCCACGACAGCACCCACCACATACGCTAAAAACAGCGCTACTAAAACGAGTTGCCATCCCAGAATGGCGCCCATGGCTGCTCCCAAGCGAATGTCCCCATCTCCAATCCACTTGCCTCGACTGATCAGCCATTGGAGCAGAAAAAACCCGCCACCCAGACCAACTCCAATCAACATCTCAGTCCAAGGTAATCCAGTGGTCCAGAGACTGAGGGCACCAACCGCCAGTAACGGGAGAGAAACGCTGTCTGGGATGATGGAGTAGCGAAAATCGAGTACAAAAATGATTAGCAGTAAACACACCACCAAGGCGTACCAGGCGCTCACCCAACTCAGACCAAACGTGCCCACCACAGCGGCAAACGCCACGGCCGTGGAGAGTTCCACCAGCGGATACTGCCAGCTGATGCGCTCATGACAATACCGGCAGCGGCCTTGCTGCCAGACAAAACTGAGCAGCGGCACTAAATCTTTAGCAACTAAAACGTGTTTACACTCGGGACAAATACTTCTTCCCCGCACCACTGACCGCCTGACGTACATGCGCCAAATAAGGGCGTTTAAAAAACTACCTATGATCAACCCAAAAATAAAGGCTAACCAAATCATTGCAATACTTGATCACGAGCTCGTTTATATTCTCCATACCGCACTGAAAATGCTTCCGGGTCAAAATGAATGGCGGCCGTGACATACGCCTTATTCAAATTCACATCTTTGGCTGATAAGGCAGCAACTGCCAATCCGTAATATCGTTCAGACAATTCAATGTTCGCCGGGGTGATTTCCCAACTACTGAGCACCTTCAACCCTTCCGGTGGTGGATTGGGTTGTAAAAATAACGGAAAGAATATCAAGCTGGCAGCCAAAATGATGGTGCGCAGTAAATCCGACTTTAGTCTCCGTTGCATAGCTTATATCCTAGCACATTTTAAAAACAAACAACTCCCCTGGTGGGGAGCTGTTTGTAAGTGAGCTGAGCACTACTCGGACAGACAGTAAATTCCGACTCCGCCACAGTCTAATGCAGCGGGTACGGCTCCGGTTGAGACAATCATCCCCGAGGTGGTAGCCGTAGCCCAAACTCCAGCAACGATTGGCGAGACGTTTGGATTACCATAGTCTAGATCGTCATCCTGATCTAAGGCTGTATGAGTTGTGTCTTCCAAAGTCGCTTCTACAAAGTATTGGTCAGACGTGGCGCATGGGCCGCCAGCTGTACAGTACCCGTAGACGTATTGAACACCAGTCGAGTTGTTTGGGTCAACTGGAACTTGGCTAATATACGGAGCCAAATCAGTTTGCAATGTTGCCCAATCAGCAGACGCTGGGTAACTCGAGTTGTCTGAGAAGTACAATTCCACAGCTGTCTGAATCGACTTCATATCCGCAATCCGTTTGGTGTCGCGGGCTTTACGTTGTGCCGTGGTCAAAGAGATGATGGCTAAGGTCGCCAACAAACCAATGATGGCAATAACAATCAACAACTCGATCAAAGTGAACCCTTTTCGTTTAAACATTTTCAACACCCCCTTTCCTTGTTGAGTGCATTTAAGCTTGCACTGCTTAGGCATAGTATACCAAGTTACCTTAGAAATTACTAGAAATGTCGTAAATGGGGAGCAAAATCCCAGCGACCAGGATGGCCACACCAATACCCAGGGCAATAATGACTAATGGTTCAATCAAAATGATCAGGTTCGCAGTAGTTCTCTCCACTTCTTTGGAATAAAATTCCGCAGCTTTAGACAACATCACATCTATCCGGCCCGTTTCCTCCCCAACTCCTATCATCTGAATTAACATCAGTGGAACCAGGCGTGAGCTGGCCATAGATACAGAAATAGGTTTCCCGGATTCAACATCCTTAGAAGCCTGTCGAATAATATTTCTATACACCCGGTTGCCCACTATATCCCCTACAATGTCCAAACTTTTGTTAATTGGGACGCCGCTTTGGAGTAAGTTGCTCAAGCTCCGGCTAAACCGTGTTAAATAAATTTTTTGGTAGAGTGGACCAAACACCAACAGATGCAACCGAATACGGTCAATGATGAGCTTCCCCCCGGGGCGCCGGCGCATCACCAAAACCATCACAATACCTACAACCAGCGCTACTAAAATCCAACGCCACCCCGCGGTAAAGGCTGTGCTCACCACTAGAAGCAGTCTGGTCGTCCAGGGTAACTCCACTCCGGTTTGCACCACTAAGGTCAACATATTTGGGATGACTTTGACCATCATGACCACAAATACGCCAATTAAGCCGGCAAAAATAACGGCCGGGTAGATCAAAGCACTCACAATTTTTCCGCTCAATTCATAGTCCTTCTCTTTTTGATCAGCCAAGTAACTCAGCACTTCATCTAGTCGACCGGTTGTTTCCCCGGCTCGAATCATGTAGATAAAAAATTCGTCAAATACCCGAGGAAATTTTGACATGGCATGAGACAGCTTGGAACCACTGTCTACATCATCCGCGACCCGCGAGATCACAGATTTAAAAGATCGATTTACCAGCTGACGGGAAAGAATGCGTAAACTTTTTACAATCGGTACATTTGAACCGCTCATGGTAGCCAGCTGACGAGAAAAAATCACCACATCTTTTTTGCTCACATGAGCAAACACACTCTGGGAATACTTATCTAAGCTCGCTGAGTTAGCCGGTATTCTGGCGCGGGTTAATAAATAAGCCATACAACCTAGGCCGCCTGGTTAGTCGCAGAAATATACGCAGACAAGGCCGCTTGATCTAGGGCAAAAGAACTGGCCGTCTCACGCGTAATGTCACCATTACGAACCAACTGGGCTAAGGCCTGGTCTAAGGATTGTAACCCTTCCGCCTGCTGTGTGTGCAACAAATCACCCACCTTATATATATCAGCAGATTGCAAGGCTGTCCGTACCGGCTCAGTAGGCAGGATAACCTCTACAGCCAAGATTTGCCCCCCGCCCAGCGTTGGCACCACCCGTTGATTCATCACTCCCACCAATGACTGGGCTAACATGATGTACACCGCTCCTTGTTCAGCCTCAGGAAAGCTCAGGACAAATTTTTGTAACGCCTGAATCCCGGAATGAATATTCATGGTCAAAATCACCAAACGTCCGGCATTCACCAACTCCATCACCCGGCGCGCCACTTCTGGTTGATTGCCTAAAGTGAGCACTACCACATCCGCATCTTCATTCATTAACAGCTCCAACCCTTTGACCAAATCAGGCACATCTGTGCGCAGCTCACGTTGTTCAATCACTGAATGGTCATCCGCAAACTGGTACTCAATAGGATCTTCAAAGGTGACAATGTGTTTTGTTTTCAGACGGTTAATATAATTCACCAAGGCCGCTACTGTAGTGGTACGACCTGACCCAAACGGCCCACACACCAACACTAAACCATGTTCCGCATCTGCCATGGGCAAGACTTGTCTGGGCAAGCCCAGCTGATCCCAGGCCGGAATACGGTCAGGCACTAGACGGAGAGTCATGGAAATAAACCCACTTTGGTAAAATGTGTCGATTTTAAATCGACGTCTATTGGCCATGGTCAACCCAAATGACACCTGTCTCTGTACATCCAGTTGCTTGAGCTGTTCAGGCGTAAGCCAGGACTCAGACAGACGCCGCATAAAATCTGGAACCAACAGTGCTTCATTCGGTAACGGAAACAACTTGCCTTGAATACGCAAGGTGGGTGGATTGCCAGCGGACAATAATAAATCTGAGGCCTTGTGTTCATCCACTGAGGCCAGCCATCTGTTTACCACCAGTTGTTCTGCTGCTTCCATCATGTCTGTTTTGCCACAAGGGTTCTGACCCGGTCAATAACTTCTTGCGGGTTAAAGTGAGCTTTAATGAGGTAGTCGCTTGCTCCATACTTCAAAGCCAGGTCAACATCTTCCTTTTGACCCAAGTTGGTCAGCATGATCACTGGTATGTTTTGAGTTGCCTGGTCTGAGCGTAGAATTTGCAATACTTCCCATCCATCCTTCTTTGGCATCATAATATCCAACAACACAATATCTGGTTTCTGAGCCCTGATTAATTCCAAGCCAGCCTCCCCGTCATAGGCCATCAAGGGGTTCATTTGCTCCATACGGAACTTTTGTTCGTACATTCCGGCCAGGAATGTATCGTCTTCTATAATTGCTACGTTGATTGTGCTCATATTATTCTTTAGTGGCACCCCACACCTCTTCTATGGTAGTGATGCCGCGGAGGGCTTTAATTATTCCATCTTGTCGCATATCAAATAACCCCTGCACCTTCAATTCTGCCTGAACTTGGTCTAAATTTCCAATTTGTCCACTGGCAATCATCTGTTGTAGACGCGGAGACACTTCCACAATTTCAGTAATGGCCATCCGACCCCGGAATCCGGTATCTTCACATTTGGCACAGCCTTTCCCTTTCCAAAAGGTGAATGGTGGCTTGAACGAGACGTCAGTGGGTAAAAACTTTGGCGGCATGGTAGCTATGGCCAGCACCACCTCCTGCTCCAGGGTAGTCGGGATACTCAACTTCTCCTTACAGTCGGTACAAATTTTTCTCACCAGCCGCTGAGCAATCACCAAGTTTAAAGCAGAAGAAATCAGAAACGGCTCCACCTTCATATCCATCAAGCGCGGGATAGCTCCCAGAGCATTGTTGGTATGCAAGGTTGATAATACCATGTGCCCAGTCAAAGCGGCATGCACAGCTAACTCAGCGGTTTCATTATCCCGAATTTCACCCACCATGACTATATCTGGGTCTTGCCGCAACAAACTACGCAATCCGTTAGCAAAGGATAATCCAATCTCCGGTCGAATCTGAGTTTGACTGACTCCTCCCACGGAATACTCCACCGGATCTTCCAAGGTCACTATGTTTACATTTTCTTTATTCAGCTCCGTCAGCACAGAATACAAGGTGGTGCTTTTACCGCTGCCGGTTGGACCGGTCACCAGGAACATGCCGTGCGGCTTTTTTAAGTTGTTTAAAATAATATCTAAGTTGTGGTCAGTGAAACCCAGCTCTTTCAAACTTAAGATAGATGATTTTGAATCCAAAATACGCAGCACTACTTTTTCTCTGTCCAAGAGGGGCATGGTGGACACACGAAAGTCCACATCTCTGCCTTCTATGTGCATGCGGAAGCGTCCGTCCTGAGGCAAACGAGTTTCATCTAATTTCAAATTGGCCAAGACTTTAATTCTGGAGACAATAGAACTGTGCACATTTTTGGGTAGCATGAGTGAAGTATGCAGCACACCATCCATGCGGTAACGCACGCGAGTATGATCAACCATGGGTTCAATGTGCACGTCTGATGAATTACCTTCAACCGCATGACGCAAAATGACGGAAACCATTTTAGACACTGGGGCGGTCTGGACCGTATCCCCCTCACCCGCCGCTTCTTCTGCGGCACCTTCTGGTTCAAGCTCCGCTTTTTCCAAGACTTTAGCCACCTCTTTATTCACACTTTCAAACTGTTTGAGTACCGAACGAATACTCTGGGCGCTACAAATGTACGGCATCACTCTGAATCCATCCCGACGGGCCAAAAAATCTAAAGCCTCAACCGCTTTAAAGTCCTGCGGGTCAACCATGGCTACATCTAGCTCATTCCCCCGCTCTGCAAAAGCCACGGCATTGTAATTTTGCGCCGTTTCAAGCGGCACCCTGTTTAAGGCCACCGGGGGAATCTCTTGATCCAACAAACTGACATACGGAACACCTATCACTTGACCTTTTAATTTGGTGAGTTCTTCTTCCGGAACCAAACGGCGGGTGTAGAGCAGCTGCAACGCGTCCGCTCCGGTTTGAGCCGCTTCCTGCATCACCTGGTTGAGAACCGCCGGATCCACTAACTGCTTCTGGCTCAAGAGTTGCAATACGGATTGTCTGTCAGTTTCACGCATGTTATTGGTACAAGACTTGAAAGGGATTAGGGTTTCCGGGTGGAGCCGTACGCAAAGTGGATGGTGATTCGTTTCCAATCACGTCAACGCTGGTGAGTGTGTAATAGACGGAAAGGTTATTTTGCGGCACAGCCGTGTCTGTGTATGTTTCTCCCTGAACTGCGTCCACCACCAACTCACCTAAGGTCCCAAAGACGGTAGAGCGGTACATACGCACGCCGGCAAAATCCGCATCAGTTGGGTTGACCCAAGTCAGAGTGATGGACAAACCATCTTGGGTATTGACCGCTCTCACTTCCGTTGGAGCATGCGGCGGTGTTGAGTCCGTGGCCGTGCCAGTCACCACCTGAGAACGTTGGCTAACACTCTTGCCGGCCGACCCGCTGACCACTCCTTCTACGCTGTAAAAATAAGTTGTGCCTGTTTCAGCTGTGGTATCTGGATAAGTCACATCCGCGTAATCCGCCACCAACAACTTCCCTTCAGCCTCCACCGTCTGGGCTCGGTACACGTTATAACCGGTATATGCTTCCCCTAGCGCCAGTGCCCATTCCAAAGTAATAATCTGACCAACCTGTTGGTCACTGGCGCGCAACAAAATGGGTGCAGCCGGGGCCATTTGGTCTGTAGCTATGGCCGTGACTTGATTAGTCAGTCTGACTGGATCCCGGGGACGTAGCAAAACATACACCGGGTTGTTGAGAACCGCCGTATTAAACTTGGTGATCACGGCCGTACCTTGCGCTTTGATGGGGCTCATACCAGTAGGCAACAACCACCAACCAAATAACAGGCCAACTAAAACTAAGCCGTACAAGGGCAAAATCCAACGCTGGTGTTCAGGTGGTGGTGTAGGTTTATTCAGCAACATAGGTATTTAATACAACTGAGAACGATTTACGCTCAGTAGAATAAGACACTGAATATAACTCCAAGATAGGATTGCTGCTGCTCAACACCTGCAAAAAGTCTTTGAGCCCCTGGTAAGAGGCGTCCCCGGTAATATTAACTGTCAGCAACACCTCTTTGACCCCGGGAATTTCTGTGGCTGCCGGAGCGGCGGCAGTCGCCGCGCCGGTTGATACGGTGGATGTAGCCTTGGCATCCACTACGTCAATGGATTGGAGTGTATATCCCTCACTGCTCAACGAATTAACTACCTGTTCCATGAGTTGTACCGGCGTGATTGAGTCAGGCAACGTGTCTTCCAGATATAACAATTGAGATTGGTTCAGGTGGATTAACTCTTCATGCATGGCTTTGAGTTGAGCCAGTTCTGTTTCCTTCGCTTGCTGTGTTTCTGCTAGTTGTAAATAACGAAATGCTCCAGTGGATTGAATATATTGCCAGGTTGGGTAAATTACCATAATTCCTCCCACTAATAACACAGCGGCCACTACACACCAAGCCCAGTACGCAAAGTAGCGGACGTATATGGCTCGGATGCGTTGTAAGAGTGTTTCTTCCGGCATATTACGGGTGAAAGAGTGAGGTATCTAGACTTAAACTGAGGTTAAATAACAACGGATGACTGCCGCTGTCTACCGCCGTTTCATCTTCCGTGGTTGGAGTAGTTGGAACAGTGCGCGTGGCTGACGTTACCGTCACATCTTTCACCATGGGATGTGCCTGAAATACCGCTTCTTGAGCTCTCAGCTGTTCAAAGTCAGCCGTCACTGCAGACGCCGTCACCTGCCCAGTGCGAGAATCAACATTGATGCTCTTGTAATACACAGAGGGTAATGTGTTCCGCTCCAGGAAAGAAAAAAATTCGTCATACGTCACATGCTGAGTCATGACGGCCTGTAGCCCCTGCAGTTGCGTTTGCAACTCATCCGCCGTCTGCCGCTCAGTATCATAAGCGGAAATTTGTCCCTCTAAGAGAGCTACTTGCTGTTGCAATTCGGAAGACTTCTGAGTCAAGTTAAACTGCCACCCCTGCAAACCACCATATACCGCTCCAACCATCAAGGCTGCAGTCAACCCGTACCATAGTAATTCAAAATAGGAGTGTTTTGGCCGTTCCGTCAGACCAAATTCCTTGGGGATAAGGTTCACATCCAGTAATTCTGCCGGCTCGCCCACTGGTTCGTGTCGGGTCTGCCGTTTAGGGCGCCGAATAGAGTAGGCCTCACTTGGCGGGAATGAGTTCGATTTGAAACCAGCATCTGACAAAAAGTCCGGTTCAGCCTGAGGAATGGGCCTTGGTTTAGGGGCTGGCACCGCCGCTGGCGCATGTGGCAACAAGTTGACATCCACAGCCAAAGGTCTGACCGGAGGTTTGGTGGTAGTCGCCACAGGCACTGGCTGAACTTTCGCTTGGGCTGCCCGGTAAGCGGCCTGCGCGGCCCGTTGAGCTTGCTTGGCCGCGCGCCGGGCCTGACGCTTGTGCCACCAGCTTTCCTTTGGTGGTTTGGCTGGGACAGGGATTTTCTCTTCTCTTGGTTGAGTATACTCAACACCTCCGGCCGTCTTCTGGCCAGATCGTTTTTGTCCTCTGACTTGCTGCCCTGGTATCAAGTTGATCTCCCCCATTCAAGCTTCTGGTTATGAAATTTCTCTCATGGCCAAACCAACACTCACCGCCAAGCGTGGTCCAATCTCCTGCAACACCGGTTTCAGCTCTACCGGATAAATCACGCGCGCCCATGGGTCTCCTATATAGACCTTGGTATTTAAAGCCTGACTTAAAAAACCAGGAAAGTTAGGTAACCACGCAGAACCTCCGGCGAGTACAATTTTTTCTACATTCCCATTGGCTTGGCTGGCATATAAATTCAAGACGTATTTGATCTCATTGATCACACTGGACACCATGAACTCTATGCGAGAAGGAATCTGGCTGGTTGAACCCGGTTGGTTGGAGAGTCCAAAATCACGTTTAAACTGTTCTGCTCGGTCCATGTCTATGTTCAAGGAGTTGGCAATGGATTTGGTGATGGTGAGACCTCCCATGTCAATCGACCTATTAATTAAGGGGACGCTGTCTACAATCACCGAGATGGTGGTAGCCACCGCGCCAATGTCCACAATCATAATAGGAGCTTTATCACGGCCAATCAGCGCGCGTTCCAAGGCAAACGCTTCCGTTTCCAAAGAGACTAATTCCAATCCGGCGCCTTTAAAAATATCCACATACCGACTCACCAGTTGTTTTGGCGCGGCGGTTAACAGTAAACGAACGTACTTCTGGGGTTTTTCCTGAATGGTGGCCGCAGGTTGATTAGTTGGGGGGCTAAACTTGGAGAGCTCCGGAGAATCTTCCAACGTTTTATAATCCAAAATCATCTCTTCCAACGGCATGGGCACAAACTTCTTGGCTTCAGCGTTCACGGCGGCTTCCATTTCCTTTTTAGGCAGCTCAGGTAAGTGAATAATAGAGCTAAATACGGTATAGCTGGGCAGTGCAGCCACCGCCCTATGAGTGCTCACGCGAGCTTTTTCACATACCGTTTTCAAGGCCCGAATAATATTCTGTTTCACCTCCGGAGAATCCGTTTTTAAAATCTGATTTGGCTGTTCAATATAGCCATAAGTAACCAACTTGGGTCTTCCCTTTTCATCCTTGAGTTCAACAACTTTTAAGGCACTATTTCCAATATCTATCCCCAAATAGCTTTCACTTGATCCAAACATGCCCATAAAATAAGGAAATTTTAAACGAGTGAGTAAAAAAATTATACCACAATGTACACTGTGCAACAAGTCAGTTGCGTTGACATTTCCCCCCGCCTGCGTACCTTAGGCTGGGCCGGAGAGTTTACGGCGCGACCGGAGTAATAGTTGGTAGGACACTCGCAAAATCAATTAAGCCTGGTGGTGGATTTAAAATAAAACGTGAGCCATATCTGACAAATTCAGCTGGTTCAGCGTACCCATACGTTCCCATATATGTGCGAACGAAGATCAGTTGTTTGGCCATAATCAAACCTTCTATATCTAACTGTTGGCCTAACCCTGGACCGGCCGGCAAGGTTTCAAACGCTCCAAAACTGGCCCCTCCACCCAACACCAGATACGCCCCCACTAGATTGCTAACGGTTGGATCTACCGTCACATCTCCTAGTACAATCCAGGCTACGCTGGCTAGATTCTCTACATCAGTTGGAGTAATCCCGCCGTAATGTGTATTGGCCAAGACGTCCAAATCCCCGTCTACCACTATAGTTCCTGCTCCGTCCACCAATGCTCCTGAACCGTTGATAAAGTTGACTGGGTAATTCCAGTCCCAAGCTGAAGCGCCACTCAAACTAGAATTTCCAAACACACCATCATTATCCAAAACCAAAACCCTGTTTCCAAGCACCACATTCCCCCGCATTGGGCTGGTCACGCTTTCCACCGTCTGACCGTAGATATTTTTTACCCCGTCAACGGGAGTAACCAGCCGTTCCAGGTCCAGCTTACCCAGAGCAGTGGTGAAGGTGTTGGTGGGGTTTGGAAATTCTATAGGCGTGACCCCGGTCTCAATTCCGCTGGGGCCGGCCGTGGTGCTAAACAGCGCAACTGTTCCGCCGGCCTGGATTAAAAAGGTGGCGTTATCATAGGTCGGATTAACACTACTTGGGTCCGTAGTATCTGTACTTCCGCTTATATTTCCTCCAGCGTACACGTCTCCTCCCTCAGTCACCAAAAACGGGTCAAAACTGGCGCCGTTGGCTAGCGTAAAATCAATCCAGCCTAACCCCACATCATCAGTAAAACTACCGTCCGCTAAGGTTCCTCCGCCTGACCAAGCCCAACCATCAAACTCTTGGGTGCTTTCATCATACACCACTCCATAAAACCTACCTGTTCCGTCATTAATCTGTCCACGCAGTAACACCCAACCCCAATCATTATCATATCCCGTTGTCCCAAGTTGTCTGTCACCTTCAGCCGCTAGATGTAACACCCTGGCCCAACCATACACCTCGCCTCCGGCATCAACTGTAGCATCCACACAGTCTCCGGTGACCGGATCTGGTTCTGGATATAAACAGGTGAGTGAATACGCGTAGGGTGAGCCGGCCGGCAAGGGATCTGGATCAAAAGTCAGCCAGCCAACCGAACCATCATACCCGCCAGTCGCTGTACCTGATTCTCCAAACCAGGCCCAACCGCTCACCTCTCCGGTGGTGAGGTCAACTTCTACATTTGGAGTATTGGCGTTGGCTCCGGAACAGGCAGCGTTATTATCACAACTCAAATTCAGCCAGCCGACTGTAGGCCGCGCGCCACTCACCGGTTGATTGCCTATCCAGCCCCAGTCCAAGACTTGAGCTGCCAAAGCTAAGCCGCTGCCCCACCAGACAAGCCCCACAACAACACCAGCCACACCAACTGACACGGCGCTGAGAGAGAGGGCAATCTGAGATACTTTCATATTACGGACACACGCCTAAACTTGTACTGATGCCGCCAGCCCCATCCGCTTGAATACAGGTAGAGGTGCCAGTGGTGTTTTCATACACAGAGATACCCGCAAATACCGAACCATTTGAATATCCATCATGCCACGGCACCGTATAGCGACCAATCATATTATCTGTGCTCATGCTGTACCACACGGCATGTCCATCAAAATAAATTCGTTCCAATGTTCCGGCCCCAGATGGTGAGTAAGCGCCTATATTAATCATCTGCTGCCCGTCAATTGGACGAATAATGAGCAGCCGCCTGCTGGATGGGGCAGACACCCACAAAAAATTTCCGTCAAAGGCTATGTCCAGAGGCGTTTCCGTCAAGCTGAAGACTTTTTTTTCTACTCCAACGTCCGGATCAAAACGAATGAGGTGGTTGGTGGCGTCAGTTGCCGGAACCCAAAGAGATTCACCGTCAAAGACCAAGCGCCTTGGTGCGTTAGCTGAAATAGCGTAGTTAGTTAAACCGCTCCCATCTCCATTAATCTTGGATAGATAATACTTCCCACCAACTGGGTTGTTGTTCACCCACCAAACGGTTCCCTTAAGCAGGGTAATACCGTACGGACCTCCTCCGGCGAGGGTGGCATAAGAAGCGGTCAACGCCCCGCTGGCGGCATTCACCTTATACAACGTGTTCGTGTTGTAGCCAGTGGCCCAAATGTACCCACCATCAAAAGCAATTCCCCTGATCTGTGAAGGCAACGCAAAATAATTCACCACGCCGGTATGTGGCTCAACCCTAGACAGGCCCGTTGTGGCTCCGTCACTCGCCACCCAAATGTATAGACCATCAAAAGTCAGGTCAGTGCACTGGAATCCGGCCGGCAAAAAGAACGTCCCAACAATCCGTCCATCTGAAGGTCTAACTTTATGTAAGACATACGGTACGGCCCGGTTACACACAAATAAGTAGTCACCCGTACTTTCTATGGCATGTGGCGCCACCATGCTGGCAATAGAAAATTGCGTAAATCCATTGTCCCCGTACTGACCTTGGATCTCAGCTTCTTGAAGGACGTCTGCCACAGCCGTACTTTTTACCCGCAGCTCTCCCTCCACCAAAGCCGGACCATTAAAATATCCGGCGTATGCTCCGGAACCTAGCAACCCACAGTTGATGGAAGCCATATAACAACCAACCACGCCTCCAAAGTTAAATGACTGAGTGGCTCCGCTGATTCCATAATAATTTTTCCCATTGGCATAGATGGCCGCTGAACCTGAGCCTTCATTTTGCGCAGTAATGGCGGAAGGCCCGGTAGCACCAGTTACGGTACTGGTGACATTCAAGGTAGCGGTATTAGCCAGAGCGGAGGTCATGGAAACCTGACCATTCAACGTTTTTAAGGCCACATTGGAGTTGGTGCCATCAAAGTATCCAGCCGCCCCTGTTCCGCCAGCCGCCACAAAACCCTCTACTCCATTGCCACTACCTGCACCAGTTCCTTCTACTCCAGCACCATTAGTTGCTCCAACTCCAGCCACCCCGTCATCTGAACCTGTACCCTTCAGTCCTATGCCGGTAGCTCCCGTGCTAGCCGACGCATCAATAGCTGTACCACCAGTGGTCCCGCCAACAGATATATTCAAACCCGTTCCTCCGGTTTTGTTTTGGGTAATAGTAGTCGCCGTGGTTGCACCAGTTGAATTAATCACCAAGGCTCCGCTAGTGGCTGAGTTGGCTACAGTAATGCCGAATCCTCCACCAGAGCTGTTAATGGCCAAAGCCACCGGGCTTCCGGTGGGGCCTGAATTCACCGTTAAGGCGTTCGTACCAGTGTTCACGCTGACCGTAAGCGGTCCGTTTTTAGTTTGAGCGGCGGCAGACACATTAATGGGCGCGGCGGCATTACATGTATCTGGGTTCACATTTGGATCACAGGTGGGATTTTGCCAGGCCGCCGTAGCATAGTTGACCACACCGGCGCTCACCACAGCTGCTGTCACCAAGACCATCATCCACCACTGCGGCTTCCGATTTACTCGCTGCGGCCGGCTTAATTTTTTGGTTAACAACTTGGTTGACATGAGTAGTCTCTGCTTTGTATAATATAAGCCCAATTGTACCAAAAACGCCTCTATCTCGCAAACCGTAATGACTGCACGCGCAAATCGAAATACACCCTGGATAGAACGCCCTGTGTTTTGGACCGTGGTCATGACCAGTCTGTTCTTTTTACTGGGCGTGGGTTTAGGCGCTCGTTTAGCCATGCTGGGCGTGAGACAACAATTAGCTCAGCTCGCCTTAACAAACACCAACCAAGCGGAGCTCTTGGCTGAAGCTGCCGGGGAAGTAGCGGGAACCATTAGTGCACTCAGTGCTGCACAGCTCACGCTCACTGGTACAGATCAGCTGACCTACACCTTTACCCTCAGTAGTAGCACAGAACTATTCGCTTTCACCGGCGAATCCACCCCCCTCCTGCCGGGTGAGGTGAGGGCCAAAAACAGCTTGAGCCTTGCGGACTTGCAGCCGAATGATAAGGTTGTCGTACGGTACGCAGAGGGACAACAAGCCGTATCAATTCAAAAAATTCGTTAATTAACACATATGGGAATGATTATACTTTGGATCGTGCTCGGAGTAATAGCCATTTTAGCCTTGTGGTTGATCATTACATTTAATGGCCTGATTCGCTTACGCAATCAAGTGGAAGAGGGTTGGTCTGACATAGACGTGCAACTCAAACGTCGGCATGACATGATCCCAAACTTAATCAATATTGTGCAGGGCTATGCCAAACATGAACGTGAACTATTTGAAAAAGTCACTCAGGCCCGCACCGCCGCTATGTCTGCCACTTCACCTGAACAGTTGGGTAAAGCGGAAAACATGCTTAGCTCAACCTTGAAATCTTTGTTTGCCGTAGCTGAAGCGTACCCAGACCTGAAAGCCAACCAAAACTTCTTACAACTCCAAGACACCTACCGCGACACGGAAGACAAAATCCAAGCTTCTCGGCGCTTCTATAACGGCGTGGTACGTGACTTCAACACCAAACTGCAAGTCTTCCCAACCAACACGGTGGGTGGAATGCTGGGCTTCAAAGTACGTGAGTTCTTTGCTTTGGAAAGTCCAGAGGAACGCAAGAATGTTGAGATCAAAATGTAAATCGATTTGCTCAGATGGCAGAAAACCTGACGGTCTATAAACAGATTGCCCGCAACAAACAACGAACAGCTCTTCTGCTGTTCGTTGTTATAGTCTTTGGACTATTATTTGGTTGGGTGATTGGGGAATCTTCTGACGTAGGTTACGGGTTAATTCCGGTGGCTGGAATTATTGCGGTCGTTACCACGCTCATCTCCTACTACTCATCTGACAAAGTAGCCCTGTGGACGGCTGGGGCTAAACCCATTGATGTGACCAGCAATCCGTATGTGGTGCGCATGGTAGAAAACATGGCCATCACCGCCGGAATTCCTACGCCTAAGGTCTACTTGATAAACGACACTGCACCAAACGCCTTTGCCTGCGGCCGTGATCCGGAGCACGCCTCCATAGCTGTGACTACCGGCATAGTGCAGATGTTGAAAAATGAGGAACTAGAAGCAGTCATTGCCCATGAAATCTCTCATATAAAAAATTACGATGTGCGCTTGATGACCGTTGTGGTGGTAGCTGTTGGGGCCATAGCCTTGTTGGCTGACTTTTTTTGGCGCGTGCGTTTTTTCCGAGGCGGAAACAGAAATTCTGGAAATGCCGGACTGGTGTTCCTGGTCTTTGGGTTAGTCTTGGCTATTGTAGCGCCACTGACCGCGGAACTAATCAAATTAGCCATCTCACGCAAGCGCGAATACTTAGCTGATGCTTCCGGAGCCTTGCTCAACAGATACCCTGAAGGTTTGGCTAGAGCCTTGGAAAAAATATCTGCCGTGGCTCAACCAGTCGCGCGGGCCAACAGAGCTACTGCTCATCTATACATAGTTAATCCGTTCGGAGCTAGACGCGGAGCCTTAAAAGGTATATTTTCTACTCATCCGCCTGTAGCAGAACGCATCAAGCTTCTGCGCCAAATGGCGGGCTAACAACATATTATGGCACAAACAAACGCACACATCCTCCCACCTATTACCAAATCCTGGCATGACGCCTGGGCTACCTTCCATGGACGGTTCTGGACCTTTGTTGGACTGGCGGTGTTGCCTCAGTTAGTCACTACTGGCGCTATTTATTTAATCAGCACGGTGGTGTTGGGTGACGTCAGGGCCTCCGGACTGCTAGCTGAAACACTTTCCCCAACAAACGTCATCTTATACGTCATTATTGCCGTCGCCATCTTACTCTTTGTGTTACAAATTTTTGCTGCCGTGGCCTTAGTGGTTGCAGCCAAACAACATGGGCAGATTGGCCTGATGCAAGCCTTTGATGAAGCTAGACACTACGTCATCCCCTTCTTTCTCACTAGCGTCCTGAACACCATCCTGAGTCTAGTGGCTTTAGTGGTTGGATATGTGATAGTAGCCATCCTCACCGCTCTCCTAGTGGCGGTACACCTGCCTAACACGGCCATTTGGTTTGATTGGCTGTCTATTATCCCCTATGTTCTCTCCCTGTTAGTCTTGGCAAAATTTATTTTTGCCGGCGTCTCAGTGGTGGTTGAAAAAAAAGGAGCACTAGCTGCCCTGCGCCGCAGCTCAGATGTACTGAAAGGGGTGTACTGGCACGTGGTCTTACGTTTACTGCTGGTGTACGCCATCCTATTTATCATCATCTTTGCCGCAGGGTACATCCCCTATGTAGGCGGGTTACTGGCCGCTGCTTTAGCCATTCCTTTTGGCGTGCTCTACCTGTTCACCATATTTGAAGAGTTACGCGTAGCCCGTGCATGAATACAGATATCTTGGACAAATTCTCCCAACATTTGAGGAATGTGTTAGCACGCGCTGTTGACCGAGCCTTTGAACTCCACCTAAAGGAGATTACTCCTTTGCATGTGTTGTGGTCATTAAGTGAGGAACAGACTTCCGTTGCCGCTAAGGTATTACACAAACATAAAGTGACGGCTGAGGTCATCAAAGCCGCGGTACAACCGACACAGACCCACAGTTCAACTGAGTTATTCTGGCCTGAATTTACCTTGGGCGCTAAACAGCTCCTGGAAAAAGCTGCCTTGCTGGCCCTGAATAAAAAACATCCTTTTATTGGAACTGAACATGCCCTGGAAGGACTGTTGGAAATTAATGATCCTGAAGTAACTAGTTTGCTCAAGGCCCAGGGCATTCAGCTGCAGAATTTGAAACAGCAACTAGAAAATCTCTTGCGCAGCACAAGTCGGCTTTCAGAAGTGGTCGCCCCTATGCAAACTGTTGCAGCCGACCCTCTGGAACCCCAGGCCACTCCGGCCTTAGATCACTTTGGCGTGAATCTGAGCGCGCCGGCTACTGCCAAAGGCTTTACCCATGTGATTGGCCGGAAAAAAGAAATTGACCGCTTGATGCATGTGTTGGCCCGGCGCACTAAAAATAATCCTCTGTTGTTAGGCGACCCTGGAGTTGGAAAAACCGCCATTGTTGAAGGATTGGGGAAACGTATTGCGGCCGGCCAAGTGCCTCCATTTCTGAAGGGAAGGCGCTTAGTGGCTTTAGACATGGGCTTGTTGGTAGCTGGAAGCATGTACCGCGGGGAGTTTGAGGGTCGTTTGAAGCAAGTGGTGGATGAGGTCAAGCAGCATCCGGAAGTCATTTTGTTCATAGATGAAATTCATACCTTGGTTGGAGCCGGAGGGGTGGGAGCCAACACTCTAGATGCGGCTAATATTTTGAAACCTGCACTAGCCAGAGGCGACCTGCATTGTATTGGTGCCACCACCTATACTGAATTCCAAAAATATTTTGAATCTGATCCTGCATTAGCCCGGCGGTTTCAACCAGTGACTGTCAGCGAACCAACGGAAGAAGAGGCTGTAGTGATGCTGAAAGGAATTAAAAAATTCTACGAAACATTTCACCATGTGCGGTTGAGTGACCAGGCCCTAGAACAAGCTGTCCGTTTATCCAACCGATACATTACTGACCGTTTCCTTCCGGACAAAGCTATTGATGTGATAGATGAGGCGGCGGCGCAATTACGTTTAGCCTCACCCACTCATCCCCTCTTGCAGACTATTCAGAAGTTGGAGCAAGACCTGCTACGCGCCCGCACAAGTAAAACAGATATGGTCAAACAGGAAGAATTTGAGCAGGCCATCAACCTCAAAAAAGTGGAACATTGTTTGTTGCAGGAATTGCGAGGAGC
The DNA here is from genome assembly GCA_964364425.1 of uncultured Gammaproteobacteria bacterium. Taxonomy (GTDB): domain Bacteria; phylum Patescibacteriota; class Patescibacteriia; order UBA9570; family JBBTWU01; genus JBBTWU01. The sequence continues at coordinate 2,080 of CAYIMB010000023.1, read as the reverse complement.
CAAAAAAGACTTAGCCAAACTGGTACCAGAGGCAGTGGTGACTGAAGCTAACGTAGCTGAAGTGGTGGCCCGTATGACCGGCGTACCCTTGGAGGCCCTGACTACAGATGAACGGGTCAGCCTAACCAAGCTGGAAACTCAACTGAATGCCACCGTAGTTGGGCAGACGGATGTGGTGCGTCAGGTGGCTGCTTGTATCAAGCGCTCCCGGGTGGGCTTGCAAGCTGCTAGCCGGCCACTCGGTTCGTTCTTGTTCTTAGGTCCGTCCGGCGTAGGCAAGACGGAACTGGCCCGCCAACTGGCTCGCCTGGTATTTGGGAGTGATGAGGCGCTGGTGAAAATCGACATGAGTGAGTTTAATGAAAGTTTTACGGTGAGTAAGTTGATTGGGGCGCCGGCAGGGTATGTGGGTTTTAAGGAAGGCGGGAAGTTGACGGATCAGGTGCGTAAACGCCCGTACAGCGTAGTCTTGTTTGATGAAGTGGAAAAAGCGCATCCGGATATTTTCAACCTATTGTTACAGGTGTTAGATGAAGGCAAGCTCACGGATTCCGCCGGACGACAAATTAACTTCCGCAACACGGTGATCATTTTAACTTCAAATATTGGTTTGGATCAGTTCAACCGCGCGTCAGCTATGGGTTTTGGTTCACCGGCAGAACGTCAAGCCGGGGCGCGTGAATTTACTGAAGTGAGCCAGTCTATTAGAGGCGAACTTAAAGACGTGTTCAGACAGGAGTTTCTAAACCGTCTGGATCAAATATTAGTCTTCCGTCCATTGGATGAAGCGGCCTTAAGTAAAATAATTTTACTTCGATTTGCAGACTTAGCCCGGCGCGTTAAAGCCCAAGGAATACTTTTACGTTTGTCTGCCTCGGCCAAACAGTGGTTGGCCAAAGAGGCTGTTCAGCCGGAACAAGGTGCTCGTTTGGTCAACCAACTTCTGCAACAACACACAGAACATGCGTTGGCAGATTTGATGCTGGAAGAAAAAGCAGTTGATGGAGATACGGTGAGCGTGAACGTAGTCAAGAACAAAATAGTGTTGGCGGTGAAGGAGAGAAAAACAGCTAGGTTGTATTGTGTACCCATTCGTTAAGAAGTGAAGCATGCCTAGGCATGCTTCACTCTTGACTGGAAAAAGCCGTCAGGTACAACAAGAACATGAGCTTATACACTCAGGCGCGTATTCAGCTATTAGATTTGGTCTTTCCCAGAACCTGTGTTGGTTGCGTCACAGCTGGCGCGGTGGCTTGCACAACCTGCTGGCAGCGTTGGCAATCCCCTTGGGTGGAGCACCGGCCGGTCCCTGAAATACAGGAGCTCCTCTCCTTTGGTGCCTATAAAGCCGTCTTTATTCAGCGCTTGATCCAACGCTGGAAATTTGAAGGTGACACCACCACGGCTGAGACCATAGCCCAGCTCCTCTCCCCTGAGTTCAGTCGTTGGCTGAACCAGAAACCGGCAACCCTTGTTCCCATTCCGCTGCATGAACGAAAATTCCGCGAGCGTGGATTTAATCAAACTGAGGATTTAGCCAAAGCCATCAACCAGGAGCTAGGGATCTCCTGGCTTCCCCTACTCCAGCGGACTATCTACACTCAACCGCAAAAGTCGGTGGCAGAAGAAGAGAAACGTGCAAACGTAGAAGATGCGTTTCAAGTAGATCAACGGTTTTTACTTGAAGTAGATAAAACCTCACGCGTGATCATCCTGGATGATATTTTCACTACCGGCTCAACCATCAACGCCGCAGCCCAGACCCTCCGAGCCGCCGGATTCAGGTCAGTTTCTGCTCTGGTGGTGGCACGCGGTTGAAAAATTTTGACAAACTTGGTACTCTGCGCGAGTTGGAGAGGTGGCTGAGTGGTCTAAAGCGGCAGGTTGCTAACCTGTTGTATCGGGGTAACCTGGTACCGAGGGTTCGAATCCCTCCCTCTCCGCCAATTTTCACTTTTTGTGAAATCGTAAGATGTTGCCTCGGCGCAAAGCGCCTCGGCATGGTATTTTTCCGCAATTTTGAAAGCATTTTTGAAATCCAAAACCAAAGTGCGGTCGGCAATGCGGAAGTTCGAACCAA
>CAYIMB010000022.1:0-23565 GCA_964364425.1 uncultured Gammaproteobacteria bacterium | reverse complement strand
TCTCAAAGGTGCTCACCGGCACGGCAAAAAAGATGCCTTGGATGTCTCCAATCTCGCGTAAGGTGTTAATCCCAATCAACTTTCCTGCAGCATCAAATAAGGGGCCGCCGGAATTACCCGGATTGATGGCGGCGGAATGCTGGATCAGGTCGTTATGGATAAAGGAAGAACCCTCAAATGTTCCGTAGGTTTGATTCAGGCCGCCAACCATTCCGGAAGTGAGTGTGTTGCGGTAATCCCCCACAAATGTTCCGGCCGGACTGCCAATGGCTATAATCTGGTCACCTATGTCCACGCTCTCCATACTTCCAAACTCCGCGGCAGGCAAATTCCGTTCTTCTATTTTAAGTACAGCAATGTCATTGATCAGATCTAAGCCCAGCACGCGCGCCACGTACACCCGTTTGTCACTCAAGGCCACCTGTACATCTGGGTTCACCGTGATATCACCATTCCCCTGCTCAGTTGTGACCACATGGGAGTTGGTAATGATATACCCATCTGAATTCACAATCACACCTGAACCGCTGGCGGCTGACTCTAGCACGTCTCCGTATTCATCAACTAAATTTGAGCTGGTGAAAATAAACACTGCGGACGGAGAGATCTCTTTATACAAATCTGAGATGGATTGACCGGTGGGCAAAATTTGAGCCGTTTGAGTCACGGGTCGGCCTGCTCCAGCATATACTGCCGCTCCAATGGATGTGCCCACGGCCCCCAGCGACAAAATTAAAGCAACAACCGCCACGGCTGTGCTGCCCCGTGGGCCGCGGACGGAACGTTTGGGTGTGTGGAGTGTGGCGGCATGCATACTTATCTTTCTGTATTATAAATGGTGTTGGCCGCGGCATCAATCTGTTCAATTTCACTCAGCAGGGCGCGCGCATCTTTCACTACCGGATCCAAGTTGGCCGCCCGCCAAGCAATGAAGTCTTCCAGCGCTGTAGTGGTAAAGTGATCTTGTTGGTCTAGGTAGTCTGTGGGGATGCCAGCGGAAAACTGACTGAGTAATAGATCTAGCGTATAAGAGAGTTGATCCATTTGTTCAGACTGGAACTGCAGTTGGTCTGGGTCGGTTTCCTGTTGCATGTCCTCAAGTAAGCTGACCATTTGGCGCAACGTGTCTAAGGCTTGTTGAAAGTCAACCGCGGAATCACGCATCCGAGTAAACAGCTCCACGTTTACGTAAGCTGCGGCAGAATTAAAGTCGCTGGTAGCCAAGCTGATTTCCGCTTGAATCCGCTGAACTTCAGAGGCCAGTGGTTCTGGATGAGCTGGATCAAAAGGCGGCAGGGTGTCCGCTGCATCCGTGGCATCATTAAACCGGTAGAGTCCGTTGTAAAAAGAAACTACGGCTAAAGCAAAATTTTCTTCTTTGAGTAGGACAGTCTGATATTGCGTGACTGCCTGCTCACGTTTGGCTATCTGGTCATTCACCGCGGAAGTGTAAGGTCCAGTGTACCAATCCGGCATGTTGAGATAGATGATGTCCTGCTGCAGGTCTTGGGTACGGGTGACGGCAACCTGAGCTTCCACTAATTGGTCGTCTCGCTGAACAAATGCCTCTAGGTCAGACTTCATGAGCTCAAAAGTGGGGGTGTTAGATAAAAAGCTGATATTTGTTTCTTCAGTCTCAGCCAAGCTTGCGTCTATAAAATCAAACGAGGCTTGCATCTGTCCACGAATGGTATCCGCCTTTCCGGCATCACTGAACAAGCTGCAGGTGGCCCCCACAAATAGACTGGCCGTAAGCGGAATGAGAACGGACACCCTCCTGACTGAAATCATGCCTATAAGTATAGCCTAAAACACAACATCCCCGCCATTTTTGACGGGGATGCGGTGAATTCAGCCAAATCAACTAAGAGATGTGAAGTTGATTTGGCTGAACTGCAGTCATCTTAGGAGCATGACTGCAAAAATGCAAGGGGCCCCTCTCTGAGGGGGCCACCTCTGGAGGAGGTGGCCGGGGCGGGATGTGGTTTTACGGCATCCCGTCCCGGCTTCTTGATCGAAGGTACAGGACGCGAACTTCTACAGCTCGGGCGGGAGGTTGGCCGGACTCACGTCTGCCAACTTTGGGGTCATCTTGCTGACGCGGTTCTTCACCGCTCCGGCATGACGACCGGCGGATCCCTCCCACTGGCACTTGTACTTGAGGGCCTCCCAGTCGGCTACCACGGAGGCGAAGTGCGAACCCTCCTGCTCCGCGTACCACTTCATCTGCGTAATGAAGTCCCAGGTCTGCCCCTTCACGCACACGGGCCAGTTCTTCTTGTCAGCGTCCTTCTCCGCCGCCTTGTCCGTAGACAGGCGACAGCGGTGCGCCGGCAAGTCGCCGTTCTCCGCCGCCTTCACCAGGACCTTCCACAGGTCCAGGTCACCCTTCTGTCCTTCTTCCACGGCCTGGTCCACCAGGTAGCTGACCGCGCCCGTGGGCACGTTGGGCTGGTGCAGCCCCAGCAAGACCCGGCGTTCCCGCTCGGTCTTGCCAGCTTCTCCGGCCTCCAGCGGCGGCGCCATGAGCCACATCCCGCGGACGTTGGCATCCAGGTTGGGGTTGATGATCAGCCAGGTCATGGCCTCATACCAACCGTTGGCCTGGACCTCCGCGTAGATCCCGTCCAGATCCCCCTGGGTGAGAGAGGGGTGGGCCAGAATGCGCCAGGGCACGCTCTCCCTGCTGTGCCAAAAGTCCAGGATCACTTCCCGCTTGAGGGCGGGGTCGTCCAGCAGCAGACCAATCTTGACCGTGTCACCGGCCTTGAACGCCTTCCGCTGGTTGTGACCCTGGACGTCCGTGTAGAACTCCAGGTCCAACCACGGCTCTTCAGACTTGGCTTCCGCCTTCGCCTCCACACTCCGCCCGTTCTGACGGATGGTCTCCGCGCGACACTGATTGTCCATGGCCACCTGAGCCGTGTTGATGGAAGACCCGGAGTTGCCCCACAGGCTATCCCACCACCCAACTTCAGCGGTCACTTTGATACACGGAGGCAGTTCGATCTTCACATCCAGAATCCGCCAGCAGTCGTTGTCCCATCCTTGCGGACAGGACTTGGACAGCACGGGGTCGGTCTTCATCACAGCACGGAGGGTATCCTCCGCCTGCAACTGGGCCGCCTGGGTGACCAACTGCTGCTGGTCGGACGGTTCGCGGTTGGACCAGGCCCAGTAGCCCACGCCCGCGAGGGCAAGGACCACCAGACCGACCACTACGAACGGCCGGCGCGCCCTCCCCACCGGCCTGCGGGGAGGAGTGGGTTCACGGATGTCGTCCATATCCATATCCATGTCATGCTCCTTGAGCTCCCTCGCGGGGGCCCTTCCGAAGGTGGGGGGAGGCATCGGGCGGGAGCTCGGTGCCGGCTCGGCCACGGACACGAGCCCCCAGGGGTCATCTTCCGACTTGTCCGGGGACAGCCGCCTATAGGCGCTGATGCACAGAGCGCACAGCGTCACCGCGGCCGTGCCAAAGATGACCAGACGGAACCAGCCGGGAAAACCCGGCGCCGCCGCGACCACAATCTGGTCGGGGGTGGAGAACCAGGCGCTGACCAGATAGCCTCCGGACAGACCCACGACCAGGCACAGTCCCAGGCAGCCGAGCGTAGTCTTGAACAGGAACCGGAAGACCGTGAAAACGTGGCTCCACAGCCAGTCCTTGATCCGCTCGCTCAGCCAGGCCAGGCCCAGGAGAACCACACAGACCAGAACGAGAATGAAAATGTCGATGATGGGCACGGGGAACTCCGATCGCTTTAAAGCGTGAAAGTTTGGAATGAAAAATTTTCAAGTTGCCGCTAGGACATAGTCCCAGCTTGTGATGAGTTGTTGCCTGATGAAAGATAGAACTCATAGGCAAAAACACACAGAAAGCCGGCTCTTTTCCGTGATGAAAAGAGCGCCAGAGTATAGCAAAAAATGGGGGGAAGTCAACCGCCGGTCGCACAGACACTCTTATTTATTTACGTCGATTTCCATCAGGACGGAAACCAAAATACTTCATCCATTCAGTAACCTCAGCATCTGTAGGAGCAGCCGGCTTGCGCTCAGACTGTTCATTTGTCACCTGTTGTTCCGTTTCTTTCAGTAGGCGAGCAAACTCTCTGGCATACACGTGACGGACACCGTGACTACGGGCCAATCGAACTAGCTCACCATCATTAGAAACTAAGGTTGAGTTAGTCCTCTGCGTATCTTTGCTGATCAACCGGCGTAATACATCATCTGCATTTGAATCCTGTGCACCGGGGTAGACCAACCTCACTCCACTGGCCTGGCGCTCTGCCGTACGGTGGCCATCAAAAGCCAGGGTCACTTTCTTGCCAGAGGTCTTGGCCCAGAGTTGAATCAAGCGGATCACCGCGGCCTCAGCTTGCGGTGTCCCAACCTCTAACTCAGGAATAACTCCTGCCAAGTTATTACCGTCTATATAATACATACGCCTAGTGTACCTACCTGGATCAATTGGTCAATCGACCTGGCTGGCTGAACTTGATATACTGAGTGAACATTAAAATCTCTTTATGAAAAAACAACTCAAAACATTCTTGTCTTGGTCCGCTCGTGTAACCATGGCCCTCTTTATACTAAGCGCTCTTCCGGCAGCCGCCTGGACACCCACCAGCGACCATCCCTGGCCTATGTTTCACGGGAATTATAATCACACCGGTCTGTCAGATGTAAAAGGTCCGCGGGACGGAACGCTGAAGTGGAAAATAAAGCTGGGGCCTGGAGGAGATGCCGTACCGCCCAACAGTATAGCCATTAAATCCAACGGGATTCTTTTTGTGGGCAGCGGAACAAAAATTCGCGCCATCAAACCAGATGGAACGGTGAAGTGGAGCAAGCGCTATACCAACGTACAAGGTCCAGCCCTGTCTGCAGACGGAAAAACGGTGTATGTGGCAGGCAATAATAAAGTCTTAGCCCTGAAAGCTAAAAACGGCCAGAAGCGCTGGAAATATGCTATGGGCGACAGTACCTTGTTTGGTCCAACCCTGAGCGCCGACGGAGTTATCTACCAAGGAAGCTGGGATGGATACCTGTATGCCCTGAACTCGGACGGAACGCTCAAATGGAAGTACCAAACTGAAGGCGCCAACTCCTACCCACCCAGTATTGATGAAAAAGGGATTGTGTATTTAGGCGCCGGAGATGCGCATGCCGGTGCAGATGGGAATGTGTACGCCCTCAAAAAGAATGGGGCTTTGAAATGGAAATATGACACTGGTTCTGAACGGGCTGGTTCGCCGGCTATTACTGAAGATGGGTTAATTCTGGTGCCTGCTGCACCAAATTTGTATGCTCTGAACAAAGATGGTTCTCTGGCTTGGACCGTAGGACCCATGCCACCTCTGGGAACGGAAGCGCATGACCTCCAAGTGACTGCGGCGGATGATATTTCCGGCATTATTACCCCTGGGATTGGTCCAGACGGCACCATTTACTTGGGCAACTCTGAAGGTGTCATCACGGCCATTGACCCTGACACCCAAGACACCTTGTGGACCTTTCAGACTGGGGTCAACCCTGAGGATGGCACCACCTACGGCACGCCCAGCTTTCCGGTAGTAGATAGCAAGGGCGTGGTCTATATAGGCGCCATGGACGGCAACATGTACGCCCTAGATAAAAATGGAACTGAAGTCTTCTCTTACCAAACAGACGGGGTCATTGCAGAGGCGGCTCCGGCCTTAGGCGCGGACGGAACGCTCTACTTCTCTTCAGATGATGGGTATTTGTACGCTCTCCAGGATGAGTAAATCGATTTACGCTTAGAGTTTTTCCAGTTCCTGGTTACTCATCTTGCCCAGAGTAATCCCCGTGACAGATCATTTTTCTGGTTGTTTATAATCTTGATTCATCATAGTGTTTATTTTAATACTGACATATAGTTCTTGAGTAAAAAGATGACTTCTTTTCTCAGCTGGGTTTTAATCCAGGCTTTATCTTTTTTACTTAACAGTTCGCCAAGACCTTGAAGAATTTGGTTGTCTTTGACCTGCTCAATAAGAGCTATGCAATCCGCAAGATGTTCCTTAACGCTTTTGTTTGTTCGGATTTTCAAAACTTCGGTATCTATATCCCAGTTATTTTTGGCGAAGAACCAAATGTCATAAATATCGCGCATGGCCGTTTCGCTCCGCAGGATAAGTGCGGCTAGTTTACTCGCAAAAAGATATGGCTTCTTACCCACAAGCATGGAGATACCAAGATACTCTTTAAGTTCAAAGTGGTCTTTAATTCCCGGTGTTTGCATTCTGATGTTTACCTCAAATTTAACGTTGTGATCTGCATCACCGTAGGAGAGCAGAAAGAAAATAGTATTTCGTTTGATGTGGTTATCCTTAATCTGTCCATGTGCTTCTAAAATTTTTTTGACAGTCTTGAACACCAACTTTTGATCATTCTTGTCATCCTCCAGCAAATCAAAATCCAAGTCCACTGAAAAACGAGGCAGGGCGTAAAAAAAATACGCACAGGTGCCGCCTTTAAATCCAAGAAGTGGAGCAATGGAAGCATCGGCATAGATGTCTCGCAGAATACGTCCCATGATAAGTTGGTGTTTTTCTTTATTGAGCATATTTTTGCTGATACTTTTTTAAGCGTTTTATTAATTGCTGATTGTTGTAAATTTTTACCAGCTCAAAACATTTTTCCCAGTTAACGGATCGGAGGTTGTCAAAATAATATTCAGGGGAAAGATAGATCGTGTCCAAAAATGCTCTCTCGGGTGAGGCAATACTATAGTTATTTTTATTCTCTACGCCTACTGCACTAAATAAAACCGTATCTTTAAGTTTCCTAAACGTAATTGTCGTTTTATCGATGGTCATTGTTTTGGGCCAGGGGCCCGCAACAAAGATCGCGTCATAGTGTTGAAAAATAACGCCAGATTCCCGTAGTACCGTCTCAAAGCTGATGTAAGAGGGGGTATAAATGCTAGTGGCCAGTTCTTTGGGGTTGTAGTTTTTGCCTGTGGCAAAAACTCCTCGGGTCAGGCGAGTTAAAGCGCCCTGTTTAACATAGTAGGCGATCTTGGCCTTGAGGTTATTCTGGTTGGTTTCTTGCCAGATTAAAGCCAGATCCTTATTAGTCAGGACTGTCTTTTGCGATTGATATACTTTGGCAATTAAGCTGTCCATGTGTATATGTTTGACGGAAGTAATGAATACTCTTACTTCCAGTGTACATTATGAAATAAAGACAGTCAACTGGCCAACATTTCTGCTTCAAAAACGAATTTCCAAAATTGGCGGAGAGGGTGGGATTCGAACCCACGGAACCTTGCGGTTCAGTCGCTTTCGAGGCGACCGCACTAGTCCACTATGCGACCTCTCCTAATGAATGAAAATCGATTTTCAGGCAGCGTAAATACAAAGCGATTGTAGTCTAAACACCCCCCGCTGTCCACGAAAGCAGGGGGTGGGGTGGGGAGAAATTCGAACTATTTATTCAGCCGTCTTTGAATACACAATGTACGAATTGATAGAGGCGAAGCGAGCTGACTCAGAGGCGCCCATATTCCCAACCGGTTCAGCGCTATTTCTGAATCCGTGCCCAAACAACAAGTTAGTTCCAGTTTGGGTGTAAATATCATAGAACGTCTGACCAGTCTCCAAATCAGTAAAATTAATCTGCCCATTAGTCGGCACGGTAAATGAATAGTTGTTGACCAAAGTCATGTCAGAACCGGTACAGGCTTTCTTATAAAACGTCTCACGTTTGTGAAGCGCTATGCCGTTTGCGTAAAAGGTGAAGTAATGTTGTTCAGCGTAATCCGAGTTTTGATCAGGTATTAAACAAGCTGATTTCCACGAGCCCATCAGATTTTCCGGTCCCGCCACCAACGGCTCTAAGTCAGGGATTTCTGCGTTGCTCACCGTCAGCGCGCTGTTAGTAGTTCCTACATTAGCCGGCAATGGACAGATGGCACCCAACCACACTAGGGAAGCGGCCAGAGTCAAACCAAAACTCAAATGTTTTATATTCATAAAAATAGGATTATTTGCATATACTGTAGCACACTTAAAAAAGTTTGGCTTGGGCTTGTTTTCCTTGGCGTTCAGCCGGGGTAAAAATCTGAATAGTACCGTAGACTCCGTCGTACCCCGGAATGACTGTCACTTTTCCCTCTCGTACGCGTTTTATACCTTCTGCAATTTCAGGTGTGGTCATGCTGTGCAAATCTGAGAGCGGAACGTCTAACAAAATAGCGAATTCATTGCCACCCGCTTTGATTAATTCGGCGTAGGCTGTGCGAGCTCGTTTGGCGCCGGGCGCCACGCCTAAGGCTTCACCTACAATTTCTGGAAGCGGGATAATATGCTTGAACGGCTGGTGTACTGCTTGGCCCACGCTGGCCGCCTGATCCGCCAACTCCTCCACTCTATTCATCACCCCAATCACTAGCGGGAGTTTGCATGTGGGACACAAGTTGTTGAATTTTTTTGACTCGGCTGGCGTTAGCATGGCGTTACAAGCGCGGTGACCATCTGCATGATACTTTCCTTCCTCTGGAAAAAACTCAATCGTGTACAACAAGTTCTTTTTTTGCTTTAAGGCTTGCGTCAGCGCTGGGAAGGTGGGCTCAGGTAGATCAAATATACTTGCTTCCCGACCCAACTTCTCACACGAATGCGCATCTGAGTGGGACAAGATGGTCCGCGTGTTGAGCTCAGACAAACGCCAGTTCATGGCTGGGTCAGACGACAAGCCAGTCTCCACCGCCCAAATGTGGTCCGACAACTCCTCAAAACACTCTTGAATGGAATCAAATCCAGACTTAGACCCAAACAAAGAAAACCAAGGTGTCCAAATATGCGCCGGTATGCAAATGGTCGCTGGTTCGATTTTCAGGAACAGGGCCAGCAAGTCTTTAACGTCCATCCCAATTATTGGTCGGCCATCTGAGCGAATATTCCGACCAGCTTGCTCCAAGACCGCCTGCACTTTCTCCGCGCTCTCAATAGAGGGAAGTACAAACAGGACATGCTGACGTCGGACCTTCCCGCCTTTGGTGTAAATACAGGCCACCTCGCCGGCCACCACAAAACGGACTTGTAACATGGCGGGGATCAAATGGTCGGCGCCGCCCGTGCCCGCCGATTCCGCCAGGACCGCCTCCTTGTGTAAGGTATAAAATCCACTGCCGTCACCCACCAACTGTTCTTTCATCTCCGCCGTCCACTTTGGATGCAACATGTCGCCGGTGGCAATCAGATTGATGCCTTTGGTGACGGCGCCGCGGGCCAAACCGGCCAATGTTAAATCGCGCGAAGTGGCGCGCGAATAGTGGGAATGCACGTGCAGGTCAGTTATGAGTTTCATAAGAAGCTAGTCGTAAATATCCTTCCTATGACCAACCTTTGTGACAATAATAGACTGCCCAGCAGTTCTAACAATTGCTCTATCATTGCCGATACGAAAACGGAAATCACCTAAAGAGTGGTTCGTTAATCTTTTGACAAACATCAGTGGATGATCCAAGGCAGATAGCTCAAATAATTTTTTTACAATCCTTTGTTTGCCTTCAGAAGAGAGTTTCCCCAAATCCTTGAGCGCTGATTGAGTAAACTCAATTTTTAACCCCATACTTCTTCATCACTTTACCCAAAGACAAGGTTTTACCTTCTCTAATCTCTTGATCAGCCCTGCGAATAGACGCAAGATACTTTGGGCTATTCAGCGCTTCAAAATCTTCTAGCATATCTTCTAGAGCTTCTTTATCTAGAAAGAACCCAATCGATTTTCCATTCTTCATAATCCGGGTAATCCCCTTAAGGACTTTACTCGGATTCATCTGTAACTCACGAATACTCACAACACGTTCTTGATTAAGAATTTCAAATTGTTGCAGGGCGTAGGACATATTATTGTATGTTAAATTATACATACACTTTAACATACACAGAAATTCTGTCAATTCAGCAAAAATTGATTTTACCTAAACAGCCTCACACCATCGCCAACTTGGCCACACCGACCATCCCGGAGGCTTCGTATGGCTTGAGATCCAGCCCAGGCAACAGTAACTTCACTACTTCCAGGGTTTGTCGTTTGACTTCAAACCCCTTGCCCAACACAGACCCTTCAAATGGACTAGACACAATGCCTGTTGGTGCGGCTAAAACCCCGCCGTCAGTGGTGGTGGGTTCACCAGGACGGTTGAGTCCAATGGAGATCAATCTACTCAAGCGCAAACTGAGTTCCCGCAATTCTTCTTCCGTGATCCTTGCGGTAGAAAGTGTTATCAATGTCCGTGAAGACAGCTACCGGCAACTTGCCGGCAGCCGTACGCTGCTCCAGCAAAGTTTTCCAGTACATGTCTTCTCCTCAGGTTTTCAAGGTGTTCAACATAGTATCATACTTGATCATACTTATCAATAGGTTATACACAACAAATCCACCCACCAAATAGTGGCTAATCTTAGCGTAAAATTAGATATTCTTGGAATAAAAACAACCCTGAGCCTCCGCACTTCTTCTAGTAAAGAAGGTGTATCTCCGTTTTCCCAGAGAAAGCTGTTTTGTGGCCTAAATCGAACTTGATCCTTTGCTTCCCCGTTGTGGATACTGATCTAAACTTAAATCCACCAGTGGCAAAAGTGGTGCTGGTAAAAAAACTCCTGTTGATGAGACATGAATATCCTCTTGGGTAATAATCAATGGGGGCAGTGCTTGCGTGTATCGCTCTTGAAAATGCCGAGCGCTGACCGGCACAGGCTGTCTCCCTTTTTGATATTTCACCTCTATAGGCAACAACAAGCCATCTTGAGCTAACACAAAGTCGATTTCCGCTCCCCCTAATGTCCGATAATAATACAAATCTCGTCCTGCAAACCGCCTGAGCAAATCTAGATACACTGCATTTTCTACCACGTGCCCGGTGAAAGAGTGAGTCCCAGCCAAATGAGTGGACCCAACTAATATATTATTCATCCCTAGGTCAAGCATGTACGCCTTTTTCATTTTACTGATTTCTTTCCTGATATTCTTGAAAAATGGGGGTAACAGGGCCAGCACATAGGTACCTTGCAAAATGTCCAAATACTTACGAATGGTCTCTTGATGTAAGCCCAGAGTAGTTCTCAGTTCATGTAAATTCACTTGCTGACCAATTTGATGAGCCAAGACGCGGACCAAGTTATTAAAGGCGCTTACATTCTCTACTCGTAAAAAACCTGAAACATCTTTTTCTATGTAGGTATGGACAATATCTGCAAGCACAGCTTCTTTTTTTTCCACCTCATTTCTGAGAACCACTTCTGGGTATCCACCCCAGCGTAAATAGTCTGACCATTGCTCATGCAAAGTTGATCCGTATAATTGGTAAAATTCTTTCAATTCATTTTGGTGGTTAAGCGACAACGGTGCGGTGAAGCGCAAAGTTGATTTGGATTTTAAGTGTTCTAAAAAAGAAAAAGGGTGGAGATAAAAATCTAGTTTGCGTCCAGTTAAAAATTCTGAATTTTTACTAATATCTAAAGATGAAGATCCTGAAACAATAAGTTGAATTCTGTCTTTTTCTTGATCAAACAATTGCTTTAAAAATAACCCTGGTTCGGTCAAGTATTGAAACTCGTCCAAAAAAATATGAAGGCGTTTTTTGCTTTTTCCAAATCCATGCTGATCAACTAGATAACGTAAAAAAGCGGCGGGCGATGAGAACCAAGGTTCTAGCCGTTCTTGATCTACACTAAAAAAGATCACGGATTGGCCTTTGGATTTGAGATGGTTCAACAAAGACCAGAGAAGAGTGGTTTTTCCAACTTGCCTGGCCCCCTTTATCACCAAAATTTTTGACTCTCCCAACCAAGGGAGGATCTCACTAAAAAGGTGCCTTTCTATATTTTTTCCCATAGTTGTGATACTTTTATGCCTAATTTATATCACCTAGGTGTTAAAAAGTCAATATATTGAGAATTCTGCCTTACTTCGGGACAAATATGGTAGTAAATCAGTAGCATCCTATAATATCTTAGTGTGCCTAAACGCCTCTGTAAGCAATTCACTTTGCAGTTGAAAAGCCTCGCTTGGAGACTGTTGTTCAGCTTGGAGCGCCAGTTCTTTGGTCACAATCCTGGCAATATGGTAGAGCAGTAGTCGTTCATCTTGATGATATAACTGATAGAGCGGATGATCTAAATTGATAAAGATCACACCGCCGGAGAGCGTGCTCTCTGAACTATTATCGCGCAAGTGTTCCATGCGCACAGCCACGTCAACATGTTGAAAGTGAAGAGAGCGGATAATGGACTTGGTACCTAAGATAACGCCTCTTTTTGCCGCATGTTTGCGTTGTTTGGATTGTTCTAATTGATTTTTTAGATCTGGCGGGAGGTTTGTCCCCGGATCCACAAAGGCCGCTTGAGACACGTCAAAGCCGTCCTCCCCAGCATCCGTAGAGTCAGCCTGAGGAAGCGGTGACTCACCTACCGGAATTTCTGAACCAAACTTCAACCCTTCTTGGCGTTTCAACGCACGACCAATTTTTAACAAAGCCTCTTTTAAGGCTTGGGATGACCGCTGATCAGCACGTTGATTAGCTAACTCCTTGGCTACTTTAAGGATTTTGCGCAATTCCTTTTCCACTACTTGAATAAAAACGCTGTATTCTGGGGTATCATAAATGAGGTCATCTCTACTGCTGGTGATGGGCAAAAAATCTGCGTGAATTTTACCTCGTAAACGAGTAGCGCCGAATTGTTTGGTCGACTCTAAACCAAAAGTATCTTTTTTAATCAATACATTGCGCACAAATATCCCAATTCCAGCATCCTCGCGTTTCCAAGAGGCATTAGTGAGAATGAGTTGTCCGTGCACAATACCAAAAGAGGTGATCACACGGAACGTGTGCTCCCGGCCATAAAAAACCTCTTCTTCCAAACGATCACCGTTTACATACACAGAAAAGTTTGGCACATGCAAAGGAATCCGTTCTTGCAAGTAACGCCTGGCTCGAGCGGATGAAAACTGATGGGTCAAGTGGGTCAGCGTAACAGTAGTGCCATTTCCAAAAAGAGAATCTGGTGGCAAGGGTTGTGTATCAATGTGCCAGTTGGCATGATGTTGCCATTCTTCTTTATCAAAAATGAGCCGAGTATGGAATTGATCGCGTTGAGTTTCCACTTGAAAGACTTTGCAAGCGGCCAGCACTGCAAACTTCCCAATTCCAAATTCACCAATCCGTTGCCGTTGAAATTTTGGAGAGACTGGCTGACTTTTTTTATGCTGAGAGCCTATGGTAAAATACGTATACAACCCTTTTTCATCCATCCCGCAACCATCATCTTTGACCACCAAACGATCAGCTTCAAGGGTCACCCATACTTCCGTAGCATCAGCATCATAGGCATTGTTGATGAGTTCTCTCAGTAAATCCGCTTTGTCCGCATACAACTTTTCACCAATAGTAATAAGATGACTTTTATCAATAGTGACTGGGATTTGCCTCATCTGGTCTGACATATTGACCACCATACAAAAGGTAGCAAGGGTTGTAAAGTGGTGAAAATCGACTTAAATAAAAACAAACCCTATATGGGTTTTTATTTCATACTCCTGGCGTCCTTTTGGACTCATCAGAGAAGACGCGCATCTTCTGAGGGGCGGGAGACTTCAGCTGCTCTTTCATCTCGGCCGTCCACTTGGGATGCAACATATCGCCGGTGGCCATTAGATTGATGCCTTTGATGGCGCCGCCCCGCGTGCCAAGCCCGGCAAGGTTAAAGCGCTAAGTCGCGCGCGAAGAGTGGGAATGCAGGTGCAGGTCAACAATCAGCTGCATGCCAGCAGCTTAACTGAACAAACGCACCAAAGCCAATTTAGCTACACCAACCATACCGGAAGCTTCGTATGGTTTGAGTTCTAATTGTGGCAACAACAGTTTGGCGGTTTCCAGTGCCTTGCGTTTGACATGATGTCCTTTTCCCAGTACCGACCCTTCATACGGAATAAAAGCTATACCTTCCGTATACTTCACCGCCTGACAGACTGTGGCCAAATGTACTCCAATCAACTGGGCGGCCTGGTGCAAAGCGCGCTTGGCGCATAGCTGGGCGACCATGTAGTCATCGGCCAACAAGGACAAGCCCACTAACGGCGATTGCCTGCCTTTGGCCATATCGCTGATCAGCGCCTGATTCTGTGAACCAGTAATTTGTTTGTTAATGGCTTTGGAATCTGACACAAATTCACTCAACAACTCAACCCCGGCCATGACGCGCGCCGGGATAAACGCCCCGCCCATCCAATATTCCATAATCGGTCGTGTGTCCGGCGCCCACCCCCGCTTCTGCATGACTTCCAACACCGGCTCCTGATCCATAATTTCAGCATGTCCAATCTCCAAATTCACCATCCCCTTCTTCTTACCAGCAAACAGAGCACCATTTGTTCCGGTGCCAAACACAAACCCCACCGGTGCATCCTCACCTTCATCACCACCATGTTGGACGTCCAAAGCCACGGCTACGGTGTCATTTACCATCACCAGCTGTCCCACACCAGACACCCCTTTGGCCTTGAGTTTGGCTTTAATTAACCGGGCCAGGGAAGGTTGCTGTAGAGCTGGCACAGCTTCAGTAAAGTCCGTGATCTCCCAAAACTTTGGCAACTTTCGGCGCGGAATCAAAGCATCAATATCCCCATCTGCTGTTTCCGTATTGATCTGCGGAAAACCTAAAGAAATGCTGACTGGCAGCGTCGGCTCGTTCAGCAACTCACATTGTTTAGCCACCCGAGCAATACCGTCAGCAATAATTTCAGTAAAAGAATCATAGGTATGTTGCCGTTCGTTCTCAGGAATCTTGCGCACAAACGACCGGCCTATGGTCACCTGACCGTTCGGTTCCTTTTGAGTTTCTGCAAAAATCCAATTGGTTCCTCCACAAGCGGCGGTAATTCCACGGGTGTGATCTGGGACCTTTTGGACCTCAGCCAGCTTGATATGTTGCACCCCAGTCGGAGCGGCTAGCACGCCCCCATCAGTGTTGGTGGGTTCTCCCGGGCGTTTCAGTCCAATGGAGATCGACTTACTCAAGCGATCAGCCAACTCCCGCACTTCATCTGCCGTAAACGGTCGCAATCCAATTTCATCCAAACGTTTTTGGACAGCCGCGTGATTGAGTTGTGTAGCCATGCCGTTTTACTTGTGGCTTGCTTGGAATCTCTTCATTTCAGCCAAGGTAGGCAACCCCTCAACCGCGCCTTTTTTAAGCGTGGTGAGCGCGGCCAGATTTACCGCAAACCTCACCGCAGCATCTACTTGGTCGTCCGTTGCAGTCAATTTACCCTGACGTAATTTTGATTCAAGCGTATACCACAGCCCAGCGTTAAATGCATCACCCGCCCCAGTGGTGTCTATGGCCTTGACCTTAGGCGCAGCCACTCTGCCGTTTCCAGTTTTAGTCATCCAAAAAGCTCCTTTGGCCCCAAGGGTCACCACTACTAACTGCATACCTGAACGCCACAGTTTTTTTGCTCCGGTGTGTGGCTTTTTTTGCCCAGTCAAGAAGACTAGCTCCTCTTCATTTACCTTGACTGCGTTCACCGCCGGAAGAGTAGCTAAAATGACTTGCTTGAGCACTTGGGGTTTAGGCCAGAGTGCAAGCCGAACATTTGGGTCGTATGACCGGAATACTTTTTTTTGCGTGGCCCGACGAAGTAATAACTGAGTGGCCGCTTTAGCTTGAGGCGTGCTTTGAGTTAATGAACCAAACTGCAACAAGGCAGCTCCATCTAAATTGATGTTGCGCGTCTCTTGAGGCGTCACTTGGTCATGCGCGCCGGAGAAAAAAGAAAAATCACGTTGTCCGTCTTTGCTCAAGGCCACAAAGGCCAAGGTGGTTCTCCCTCCTTGGTCTCTGACCAAATAGCGAGTGTTAACCCCATGAGTCTTCAGGGTTTGATCTAACCAAGTGGCAAAAAAATCACCCCCTACCTTTCCCGCAAACCAAACATTAGAGTGACCTAGTTTCCCCAGTCCCACGGCCGTGTTCCCGGGTGCCCCACCAAACTTAGGCACAAATCCTTCCTGAATAGAACCAAAACAATCAACCACTAACTCTCCAAAACAAATGATCTTTTTTGACATATGCGGTGATAAAAAAATTATAAAATAAGCGAGACTGGTCTTCCGGTTGAGGTATCCGTGTACTCAAGAGTTGAAATCAGTGTTTGAAAGTCGACCTTAAGTTCACATTCAGCTGAATCATTTTTCCAACCCAATATCATCTGATGTTCAGGAGAGTCTTTGACACAGAACTCCCCGTTGAGGGCGGCGTAGGTATTCCTAAACAAGCTGAGTTGAAAGAGACGCTTCACCACTGGTCGTTGCATTTCTAGTGCAATCTCCTCCAAACTATACGCATGTCGGTTAATCTCTCTCCCCACTCCGGTGCGGTCCAGCCGTTCCGGGTCATTTTTTCCGGCCAACAAACCTACATAATACACTTGTGGAATGCCTGGCACAAAATACTGGAGCGCTCTGGCCATGATGTACGCGTCATCACTCTCACCCAAGGCTGAATAATAGGTGCAGTTAATTTGATACACATCCAGATTATCAGAATTGGTACCTGAGGCGCGCAAAGCGTCTTTGCCGCCATTTTTGCGAATAGTTTCACACACCAGTTGGCGTTCTGCTTCAGGCATCAAGTCCTCCACGTCTGGGACAGGTAACCCATCATGCGTGTCTAGGGTGGTGACACAGTTTTGAGGTCGAATATCAATCCAATGTTTCAGGTTGCCTTTGTTTTTGGTAAACAAGGCGTTCATTATTAACAGCGGCAAGGCAAAATCATACACATAATCCACGCCTGGTGTTTGCGCTAACTTGATTTGGAATGAATAATGATTATGAACCTCAGGTAAAATAGCCATACCGTGGGCATGCGCCACTTGAGCCAGCTCATCTACAAATGCATAGGCTTGAGGGATTAAAAAGTTATTAGTATCCCTCTCTTTGGCTGCGTATCCAAAGGCATCTAAACGAACTAGCTTAATACCTTTCTCCGCCAAAAAGACCAAGACGTCTTTAAAATACTGTCTCACCTTTGGATTGTTAATATCCACGTCAATTTGATCATTGGAAAAAGTACACCAAATTTGTTTTTTTGTTCCATCCTTAAATTCCATTTCTACAAAAGGCGTTCCTGGACGAGGACGATAAATTTTCTTTAGCACCGCCTTACTCACTCCGCCCAGGTGAAATAACTTATCTGCAGCACGAATTTTACTCACAATCTTCTCCACTGTACGTACCGCCTCAGGCAACTGATCGCGATGCTTTTTTATGCGGTGGGAAAACTTCTCAGCGGTAATAAAATAATCAGCATACTCAGAGGCATCCCCTTTGGCTAGATAATCTTGAAACCAGATTGACTGCTTGGACACGTGATTCAAGACTACGTCACTCATAAAGTCATGTTGTGCCGTGATCAGCTGAACGTCTGCCCACGTTCCAAACACCGGATCTACTTCAAAGTGGGTGAGAGGTGAAAACCCACGGTCTGAGGAAGATGGGTAAAACGGCAACACATGCACGCCTGAGACCACCCCCTTAAAATGAGTGTCTAAGGCTATGGCCAGCTCATGAAAATTCTTACCTAAGCTGTCAGCGTAGGTGATGAGTTGGATCTGATTGCGTAAAATAGTTGATTTGTTCATATAAATCGATTTGCTGCTGAGCAAATGGTTTTCATACCGTATCATACGGCGAGTAAAAATTCCAGACGTTTTTCCCCATAAACGCGAATGGGGAGGGAAAGCTTCAGCTTGCGCCTGGCTCTCCCTCCCCGTTGCTCGAATGTGCGTGTGGACTCGTTGTCTAGACCTGACTAGAACTTGGCGCCCTTCCTCGCCCAGAACTCCAGGTGCAGGGAAGCGCTACCCTCCCAGGTGAACCGGCCGTTCACATGCTCCTGACCCTGCCGGCCGATCCGGGCGGCGAGCTCCGGGTTCCCGAGCAGCTTGCGGATACAATCCGCAAACTCTACGGGCTCGTTCGGGTCTGCGATCATGGCGTGCACCCCATGTTCCAGCTCCTTGGACACCCCGGCGTGGCTGGACACCACAACCGGAATGCCACAGGCGATAGCTTCCAGGGTGACCATCCCGAACGGCTCGTGGCGGGACGGCTGGATGAACACGCTGGCCAGGCGGTAGATCCGGGGCATGTCGTCCTGTTCCTGCGGGCCCAGAAGGTGAACCTGCCGGGCGATCCGCTTCTCCTCACGGTAGGTTTCCAGCTCATCTTGGATCCTACCCTCCTCTTCCTTCACCCCCTCCGGCTTGCTGCCGCCGAAGATGGCGAGTTGGGCGTTGGGGCATCCGGTCAGGGCCTGATGGAAAGCCATCATACCCAGGTTGAACCCCTTGGTGTGCGCCCAGCGGCCGCCCATGAGCACCACCGGTAAACCGGCCGGAGGAGCCCTATCCACAGGCGGGTCCACCTCTCCCGGGATCAACGAGCGGAACTTGAGCGTATCCACCCGGGGAGGGATGAACTCAAAGTCCGCCTCATCCAGCTCCAGGTCGTAGAGCCGGCGGATGTCCTCCGCTTCCGTCTTCGCGGTGACCGTGAGGCCCCCGTGTTTCATGGCCTTCCGGATGAGGCGAGCCTCCTCCGGAATACGCACCTCGAAGTTGAGGGCGGCAAACTCCTCCGGAGGGAGCTGACGAGACCGCTCGCGCTTCAGGGCGCCCAGGCTGTGGGACGTCCAGAAGAACGGGACGCGGAAGGTGCGGGACGCAGCTTGCGCCACAATCCCCCCGTCCACGTAGTGTCCATGGAACAGGGCGGGCTCCACGCTCTCCGGTGACTTCAGGTGAGCTTCCTGGAACATCTGCTTCCACTCGACGCGGATGAAGCTGACCAGGTTATCCACCAGGGCCGGGAGGACCGGGTAGATCTGCTCCTTGGGCAGGAACCTGAACCCGAACGACTTGAGCCGCAGGATCCAGACGTTGGGCCCGATCTTCTGCAGCTCCGGGTTCTCCATGTGGAACCACCTGGTGACCAGGAAGGTGGGGTAGCCGGCCCGGCCCAGGGCCTTGGCCAGTTCCACCGTGTACACAGTCTGGCCACCGGTATCCAGCCGGCCGGCACAGGCGACGGTGAGAGTTTGCGGGTCCACGTCAAAGTACCCGTGGGTACTGACAAGGTAAATTGCCTTTTTCAAAGTCTCCTCACTTGGCCCGTCTAAAGGGCCGGTTGAACGTTTTGAACTAGAAGTACCGCTCCACCACGGCCAGCAAAGTCTGCGGGCCAAGGCGAGCGGGGTTATCTTCCACGAACAGCCAGCGCATGTTGCCGCCGGACGCTTGAGCCTTCTGGAAGGCACACACCGTTTCCAGGAGCTCCGGACGCGAACCGCCGACCACTACCCCCAGGAGCTTGTCTGAGCTCTCCAGGATCATGCTCGAGTCGTTGCCCGAATCTCCGGCCACCAGTCCGCCATCCAGTCGCATCTCCGCCGCCAGGTAGTCCACCGCATCACGCTTGTCCGCCGCCAGAACATCGAAGCAGTAGCGCTTCTTCTCTCCTACCTGCGTAGAAAAGTTGATGTCCTGACACCAGACCGTGCGAAACGCCGAGCATGGACCACTCAAGCAGGCAAAGATGCCTTGTGCTTCTTCCGTGGTGTGAGCCCGGAAGTGCAGGCTGAACTTGAACTGCTGAGGGTCTCCCCCCTGCAGTACAACGCCCCACTCCGGGTGATCCACGCGCAGAGATTCGACCAGGTCACGCAGGGCCAGAACCGCCCCGTGCTCCAGATCAAATCCCGTGGCCAGCATCCGAGCCTGCCAGGACAGGTCGTCCTGATAGGTACCCGCGCCGGTCAGGACGCGGATTTCCGTGCCAACCGCAGAAGCCACCGCCGCGAACGGCGGAAGCTCCCCGCTCTGGATCCTCCTGAGGACGGAATTATGCCTGGCGCCAGTGACGGCCACCGATGGCATGTCCCGCTCCCTCAAAAGCTCTACCAACCGCCACAAATCACTTGCGCAATCCGGACGGAAGAAGGTGTTGTCAATGTCCGTGAAAGCCGCATAGCGCGGCCCGTTGGACCGCTGCCACAAGCTTTCCCAATTCATATTTTCCTCCGAATGATACCGAGTTGTAGGGTTCTATCCTTAATCTACGAATTGTGAAATAATATCATACTTTATCATATGAATCAATCCCCTAGGTTTAAAATAGGCTATATGTATGGGTTTTTTGCAATAAATTTCGATTTACATACAAAACGAAGAAAGCGACGCTACCTCGTACTGCCTTGACCGGTGAAGGTCTGGCTGTACGGGCAACGTCGCTCTCCCAAGGTGCGGTCGAGGCCACTGAACCGGGGACTAGATGATCCCCCTGTTCTGCGCGGCTGCGAGGCCGCGCATCAGGCCAAAGCCGTGCGCCTCGTCCTTGCGGGCCAGGTACCCCTGTCCCTTGCGCCGGACGATCTCCACGAGTACGGGATCCAGGGGCGCTCCGGCCCAGGTGCGGGTGACGATCGGGAACTCTGCCGCCTCCAGCATGGGCGCGTCGGAAGCCGTGTCGCCAGCGCCGACCAGGATCTTGCGACCCAGACCACCACAGAGGTAGTCCACCAGGAGCGCCTTGCTGGCTGCGGCAGGCATGACGCACACGCCACCGTCCACGTAGGCCTTGCTCTTGAGCAGACCACCGCTCCGGCTCACCAGCTCCGCCACCATCTCCGCTGCCTCGTTGAAGGCCGTGGAGTTGGGTTCGAAGAACATGGTGTACGCGGTCCAGTAGTCGTACAGCTTGCCACCCGTGGCCTCGCGAATCCGGTCGAGTTCCGGGGTGATCTCACCCAGGAAGCGGTGCTGGTCCGGGGGGACCAGAACGCGCTCCGAGGGGGTGTAGCCACCCCGCCGGACGTGCCGCGTGCCGTGGCTCGCGGCCACGTCGTCGAAGCGGAAGCCGAGCGCGCACTCCGTGAGACGGAGGGCTTCCAGGCTGGATCCGCTGTTGGCCGCCAGCAGGTGACGACCACGCTGCTGGATGCTCCGCAGCATCTTCGCCACGCCATGGGGAGGCACAGCGACCCTTCCGCCCATGGGAAGGGGACGGATCACTCCGTCAACGTCAAACATCAGAAAGCTCTTCATTGTCAACTCCGCGGGGTTTGGGTTGTCTCCTCTGACTTGTCAGAAGTGCTTGGAAGGGCAGTCTACTTAAAGACTAATCTCCCAGTATCGAGTATAGTATCATACTTTATCATATAAAATCAACAGGTTATGCACAGGCTTGTGTAAATCGAACTTTTGGCTAACGTTATAGAAAAAGTGAAGCATCCTTTACAAATAGCCTTGATTGTGACAAGGTCCAAGCGTGAGCAGCAAACCCGCTGTCTCCCCCAAATCTCTAGCCAGAGAAAGGAGGAAATTATGGCCATCAAGGCCACGTGGGGGTATACCCGCACCTTGCGTCGATTAGATGAGTCGTGCCTGATGGAGGTCACCCTCCATCCTCGGCAGGACTACGCAGTGCCAACACAAGCCCGGGCCTGGGCCTACATCACGGTCCTGGGAGGGACCCTGCTCGTGTCAGTGGACCAAGGTTCGCTGCGCACGGTAGAGCCCGGAAACCGACTCGGGGCCCCGCCGAACACCCAGATCATGGTACGGAACCAGGATTCCAAGCTGAACTGCGTGTTCACGGTTCTGCTGGTGCTCACCAGCTCCAACCAGGGGGCTGAAGCATGAACTCATCCAGCCCTAGCACCTTCATCCACAACCGGTCCGGGAGTACCAGTTGTCATGGCACGCCCAAGCGCGTACCACCCCCCAAACTCCCACCCTCAGAAGATGTGCGTCTTCTCTGACGAGTCCAAAAGGACGAAAGGGTGTTCCCCTCTACCCAACGCGGGTTTTTTTATTTTGATTCGATTTTCGCCAAGAGTATTCCGGTGAGTGTGTCCGGACCGGCAGTCGCAGCGCGCACGCGGTAGTTTTTGTTTGGTTGATCTCAGCTGAGTCTTGCTAAGGCGGCGGAGGAGGGGTCTGCGAAGAAGGGTAATTGAAGCTCCCGAATGAGCAGACCCCTCTGAGCCGCCTCGCTAGACCGCTGATGAAAATCGATCTAAAACAAAAACTCCCGCTTTCGCGGGAGCTCTTGTTAAACTGGCACTGACCTACTTTCGCACTTTTGGCACTATCATTGGCCCAGACAGGCTTAACGACCGTGTTCGGGATGGGAACGGGTGTGGCCCTGTCCGGTAGAAGCACCAGATAACTGCGCACCCGAGAGATCCGGTTAGCCGTTAGGCTCAACAGCGGGTCCCAGGTGTGCAGATATCTGGCGCCTCTATTGTGCTGCCAGTAAACTGGTCGGTTGCACCAGGAACATGAGTAATCCTGTGATGGCAGTGATGCCAACAAACAGGGCTACAAATTTCCAGGCCACCTTGAATCGCGTCATTTGTTTCATATACGGGTATTAAGACACACTCACGTACGAGTGACAATTCTTAACTGTACGTTAGGATGCTTGGGCGATTAGTACCGCTCGACTTCACACCTTACGGTGCTTCCATCTACGGCCTATCAACGTGGTAGTCTCCCACGGCCCTCAACGAATCCTTATCTTAGGGACAGCTTCGCGCTTAGATGCTTTCAGCGCTTATCTGAACTAGACGTAGCTACCCGGCAATGCCCTTGGTAGGACAACCGGCACACTAGAGGTCTATTACTCCCGGTCCTCTCGTACTAGGGAGTAGCCCCTTCAAGATTCTTGCGCCCACAGTAGATAGGAGACCGAACTGTCTCACGCGTGTACTTCCATTATTTCTAATGGCACAGACTATATCTTCATCCTTCGCGTAAAATCGATTTACGCGGGAGGAGTCGACGTATGATAGGAGTAAACTCGCTGCTGGTACAGAGACCTATCTCATCCCTTACGGAATCAGTCGTTACGGGGAGTGCGTTGCTTCAGAAAGGCTCGCAACTTCTCAGATGTGTTTGACCGACGCTTGGAGTAGTTCAGTGTAGCGTACTGATCAACCAGCTGGCTGACTTTGAGCAGTAACTTCTCATCAAGTCGCTTATATCTTGGAAGTTGTTTGGCAATTCTGAGTGCAACATCAATATGTTTTCTCTTCAGTCGCACATACGGCTGAAGCAGTTTGAGAACCTCAACAACAGGTTGAATACCCACAATGGTATATTCGGCCATGTCGTCTTTACGTATTCGGATGTATCCATATTTGAGCTTGGAGTGTATCCATTGAAGGTGTTGAACGTGAATCTTCTTTTGGTAGAACACTACACTGGCTCTAATCTGGTATCCGTAAATGTAGTCTTTCCGATGAACTAGCTGGAACATAATACAGCCGTCTCCATCTAAAAAACCTGCAATATACGCTTTCTCATTCTCACTTAGTTTCATATCGACTTCACTCTTCCCTCGGTATTGCCCTGCACAATCAGTTCGTCGAACTGTGCGAGGGTTTCACCGATATTAGTCGAATTTATTGTACCGCATTTCTGCGGTAGAACGCAATGTAATTTACGTTCTGAACCCAGCTCGCG
>CAYIMB010000021.1:0-23786 GCA_964364425.1 uncultured Gammaproteobacteria bacterium | reverse complement strand
TTATTTAAACAATAACTACCCCGCTACCTTACACACAAAAGCTTGACGGTATCTCGAAGGCGACCTCGAGCTCGTGCGGGATGGGCTTCAGCTTGGTCAGATGGTTCAGCGCCATCAGCATCTTGCCCTTGGCGTAGCAGCCACAGGACTTGGCGTTGAGGGCGTTGGACGTCATGGACTGCGCGTTGGGGTTCATGGGAACCTCCGTGGGTGAATTGCCTCGGCTGGTTGCGCCAACCTTACCGAGGTCGTCCGTAGTTGATGGACTCATGATTGGGAAGACCCCGCTCACGTGGGGAGGGACACTACAGAAGGCATATATACTTGTCAACCCTATTGAGCCGGGCATGGATTTCGTGGCAAATCGATTTTCAGTTCTCTGGAAACCTCTCACGAGACGTTCAGGGGACTGCGGAGGAGATGATGGTCTCTCCCCCGACTTGAAGGTGCGGAATCAGCCGGGCCGAAGGTGTCGGAGTTCCTGCGCCGCCTGGATGAGCGGGGGGATTTTGTCGTGCCAGTAGATGATTGACCGCCAGTGATCTTTGGTCCGCCGGTGGTTTGCCAGAAGATGTCCGGCGATCTTGCGGATGACAGATAGTCCTTGTAGTTCCTGTTCCAGCTGCTTTCGGAAATGTCTGGCCACGGCCCGCTCATCCGTGGCATCCGGCATGACCCGCTGGATCTGGCTGGGGTACATCTCCAGCAGTTCACCTACCCACGTGAGCTGCATTTCATCCAGCCTGGCCTCAGCCTGGTCAATCAGCCGCAGACAAGCGTGAGTCTGCTGAAGCTGGTCAATCAGACGATCGTGGGCCACCCAGTACAGCTCCCTAGCCGGAACCGGGGGGTGGATGGCCGCCGAGACCTTGGTCAGGAGGCGGGTTACGTTCCGGACCATGGTGTGCCACTCATCCATGTTCCTTTCCGGAACAAAGTATGAAATGAACGCCGTGGACCGGGAGAGCATCTTGTCGCGCGTCGCGCTAATATCGGTTTCCGTCTCCCACCGCATCCACGCGTAGTACGGCCCAGTGACCAGCAGCACCAGCCCAGTCAAGCCGCTGAACACCATGACCATGGACGGCAGAGCGGTCAGACCTCCAAACAGGTTGGAGATACCGACCGTTCCCAGGGTCACCAGATACAGGGCCAGACAGACCAGCCAGCCAGATGGAACGTACATGCTTACCTCAGGGTGTACGGCGAGCTTAACGGATGCTCAAAAAAAAACAAGACCCGGGCTTGGGGGTCTGGTGAAAATCGATTTTACTGCGGGTTAGTAGCGGTCGGGAAAAGTCACCGGATATTTTGGAATGTGGTTTTTTACCGTACGACCAACTTTTTCTGCTTCCTGGCGCAACCCGTAGTATAAGGAATGTTCGCCCAGGTGTTTTTCCAACTCCATGATATGACTGTCCGTTGAGACGTAGTATAAGTTTCCATCATCTACGCGCAAAATCATTTTTCCTTGGAACCCATCTTTAGTCCATTGGCCATAAGAGAGTTCTTCATCACACAGCCCAATCAAGTTTTGGTAGAAAGCAGAATCTTTATCCGCCCAGTCCTCACGGATTTCCGCGTAGGTATCTTCTGTGACGCCGGTCGCGTCCTCAGGTAAATCTACCACCGCATGAGTTGCCGCGGCCGGGAAGAGTAGGCTGACGGGCAAAGCTAAGGAGAGTGCTAAAGTTTTGATATTCATATGAGAAAAAGTATATCACAGTTCCACCTTCAGGGAATTACCATGCCTTACAAAGATTTTATCTGTTCTAATGTATAGATATTAAAGTTTTTTGGCATAAGTTCGCTGAAGTCAGTAATTCCATACCGTAAAAAGTACGGTAAAAGTCCGTCCAAGAAACTTTTTATGGCGCCAACCACTATTTTTGGATCACCATCTGAAGTTACTACGCCGTGTTTAACCTTATAATAAAGGGCGCTCAACTCCCTTCGGTCTTGCTCCTTTTGAATCCTGTAAATAAATGTGGTTACGCCTTTATCATTGTGTAGTCCGGTGACTATCCCCGGAGCAGAGAAGCCTAAATTCCGAATGACCTTAGTGCTGAACATCATGTCTTGTGTTTGCCGGTCAGCTTTTTGATAGGTGATCAAAATAGCAACGTAGTATTCAAAAAAAATTACCAACCCTACTTGTTCAAAGAGCTTTTTGTCTAATTGGTCTAACTCGTCACCAGTTTTTCCTTTGGCCAGAGCAAGTCTTTCTTGTGCAACATGTCTTTCCGCATCAAACTTTACCCGTAGCTCCGCCAATAATTTTTGGTCAAAGGGTGTTGTCAGAATTTTTTTCTGGTGGGACAAGATATCTATGGCATCAACAAGCTGTCCCATAGCTACTGGGACAGCTTGTAGTGCAGCGAGTAATTTTTCCCCAGCCTTTTTGGCTACTGGGTCTGAAATTTCTTGGATGGAAGCACTATAGTCCTCCGTTATTTTTTTTCCTTTTTCAAGCGTGAGGAGTTCCAAGGACGTCTCAAGTAACTCTGAAACGATTTGATTCAGATCAAGCATTCTGCTCTTACTCTTCTAGTCTTTTTTCATTATACCCGCATCCACAAAATCGTTGTATCTGAGTCTTTCATATTCCATGTCTACATTTCCATCATACATTTCTGTTTCAATCTCGCCTTTATCCGCCCTGACTACTCTGGTTATCGCCTGTTCCACCTTTTTGCGTAAGTCTTCGTTTTTGCCGGCCCAAATCCAAAGGTCAATCAAGAAGCCATAAGACATATCATCGGATTTATTCTCTGCCTTTTTGCCTAGTTCAATAAACTCTCGGCCATTCGGGATAAGGTGATCTATGGCTAAGGCTACTTCTTGCTCACCAAAGTACCGGTCAGCCGCACCCCATGAATATTGCATTAAAGCGCCGCCTTCGGAGAATGCTTGGTCAACAATCCTCTGGTATGTTCCTTCGAACAAGTCTTTGGCTTCATCATTTTCTCCTTTATCCACCAATCCTTTTACTTCTTGCATGAGATCAATAATAGAATCTCCAAGTGAGGCAGACCCCTTGGCTGATTCAAGGGCCCATCCACCCAACTTGGTGACTTGTTCAAGTTTGGCAATTAACCCCATGGCTTCTGCAAAATTTCTGACCAGCTTGTCCCCTTTGGCTGTGTCTAAAGCCTTTTCGCGAGCCTTGAGCAGGCGGTCAATTCCCAATACTTCCTGTCTGCCTTTTTCTTCCTCGTTTGTGGCCATAAACTTTTTGTTTAGGATAATGAAGTAATAATAGCAAAAAATTGATCTTATTTCAAGGTTGATTCAAAAAACCGCCTGTTTAGGGCGGTCTTTTGTTTTCGTTCGTCTGTCCGGTCGATTATTTTTGTTCTGTGGCTGGAGCTTCGGCAGGAGCAGCTGGAGTCTCTACTGGCTTTTCAGCGGCGGCCTCTACAGGAACTTCGGCTGGTGCAGCTGCGGCTTCTGCGGCTTTGGCTGCTTCAGCTTTCTTGGCTTCAGCGGCGGCTTTAGAAGCGGCTTCAGCATCTGCCTTTTCTTTAGCCAAGGCGCCTTTTTTGCGTCCGACTACTTTTTGTTTGCTTCCTTCAACCACACCAGCTTTTAACAAAGCATTGTGCACAGTCGCCGAAGGTTGCGCACCTTTCTCTAAGTAGTACTTCACGCGGTCGGTTTCAAATTTCCAGTTGTTTTCTTTGGCTAATGGGTCGTATGTTCCCAGAATTTCAAGAGAATCGCTTTTTGGAGCTTTGGTCTTTTCTTGGACCACAATCCGGAAAGCGGCTCTACGGCTGCGGCCAATACGAGCAAGTCGAATGACGAGCATGAGATTTGAAGTTATTAGTAACGGCTAGCTGAGCTGTCTAGCCAAATTCGATGGTGCGAACACCCTAATGAAAATCGATCTGTTTGTCAACGGAGGTCCCTTCCCATATACTTTTTATATGTCAGCTATTCCAACCCACACTTCTTTTGCCGAATCTGTTCACGCGGCTTGGATTTTGTTTCAAGATCACTTCAAGACCTTCTTTTTGTTGGCTGTTTTGGTCGACCTGCCTTTGAACATCTTGATTGACGCAACTACCGTCCGCAACGTGGATTGGGAGTATATGGTGCGCTTGCCTTGGGACCAGTGGGATCCTCTCTTTTTTGTGAATGCTGGGTTGGTTGGTGTGGCCTCCCTTTTGGGTATGCTGGTCAGTATTGCGGTGATCATAATCACTCAACGGGCTTTACGTCATGAGGCAACACCGGTTGGTCATGCTCTTGGGTTAGCTCTCCCTTTTTGGCCAAAAGTGTTGGTGACCACCATTGTGAGCTTAATCATCATTGTTGGCGGAACGTTCTTGTTGATTTTACCTGGAATTGTTCTGGCCTTTTTATTCTTATTTTCAACCTACGCCGTTGTGCTAGCCAACAGATGGGGACTCAAAGCTTTGGGATACTCTGCGCGTTTGGTGTTCCGGCATCCAGGCGTGGTGTTGATACGCTTAATTGGGTTGGCAATTTTGATTGGACTTCCTTCATTCGCCATTTTAGCCTCCGCCGGTCAGATTGAACTGTACGGCATTCCTGCCATTGGAGATACTTTGGTTGATATTATTTTTATGTTTGGAACGGTTTATCTCACCACATTGTTTTTGGAACTTGAACAGCGGATGTTAGAAAGTTAGTTCGATTTCCAAAATAAAGACCGGCCGCTCTCTGAAGTGGTGGTCCTTCTTTGAGCGGCCGGGGTTGAGGTGCGTTCAGGCGTCATCGCCCATGCCACAGCCACCTCCGCGTGCCGTGGGGTCGAACCCAATCTCCTCCAGGATGCGCTGGGCGTTCTGGGCCGGATCACCCTTCTCAAACAGAGCCCGACCAATCTCCAGGTAGTCCGCGCCGGCGTCCAGCGCTTCCTTGGGCGTCATGGTGCGCTTCTGGTCCTTGAGCTCCGCCTGGAACCAGGCGGGGGAGATCCCGGGGACCACGCGCTTGAGGCGCTTGAGTTCCGGGTGCTTGGCCAGTAGACCGAGCTCCTGTCCGGAGCACACAATCCCGTGGCATCCGGCCAGTGCGGCCCAGCGCGCAAAGCGCAGGACCATGGCCTTGGTGGGGTGGCCGTAGACTTCCTGGCATCCTTCCTCGTCGAACGAGGTCAGGACGGTGATGGCCAGGATGCTGTGTGTGTCGCCTTCGTGACCGTCAGACTGGACCGCTGCCACCAGCGCATCCACTCCAGCGCTGGCGTGCACTGTCACCAGACTAGCTCCGACGCCGGTCTGTGGGTCGCAGTAGGCAGCGGCGCGGTTGGCCACGGTCTTGGGGGTGTCGTAGATCTTGGGGTCAGCCATCACCAGCCGGCCGAACTGCTTGAGGTCGCGCACGATCTGGACGCCGCAGGTATCCAGCAGGTCGTTGACCTTGAACCCGCCGACCAGCGGGGCCAGTCGTTCGGCGTGGGCCATGGCCTGGTCGCGCGTGAAACCGTCGAGGGCGACGAGGATTGGATTTTGGGGCAAGAGGAACTCCTTGGGTTGGCGCTTACGAAAGGAGATTCGCAAACGTATGAGTACTTTACCGTGTTGACTTTGAGTTTGTCTACTGGTGGCGGTTGACAGGGTATCTATATGATGTATACTGAGTGATGTATCAAAAGAACTCAAATTTACTTCCCGGTTGATCTCTATCAAGCTATAGAAACACGTGCTAGACGCCAAAAGGTGTCTGTATCTGCAGTTATTCGTGAAACTATGAAAAAAAAACTTAGCTGAACAAAAGCCATCCTTTATTTTGTCTGATCTAGTTAAGATGGCAAAACCTATCAAGGGGCCAAAGAACTTGTCTACAACCTATAAAAAGATTCTTTACGCTGGTAACAAATGATTATTTTTGTTGATGCCTCTGCTTTTATTTCCAGCTTAGTTTCAAACCAATCTCATCATGTAAAAGCCAAGCAGATTGCGAGCAAACTAGAAGAACAGGGTGCTATCTTAATAACTTCAAGTATGATTATAGGTGAAGTGTTAACTGTGTTAAATATGCGCGATGGCAAAGAATTGACTCTGGATTTTGGTGAACGTATCAGAAACAATGATTTGGAGATTGTTCATCCAAGTCCTGACCATTTTGAAACGGCTTGGAATATATTTAAACGTGAAAAAAATAAGAATGTCAGTTTTGTAGACTGTATGAGTTTTGCCTTGATCAAAACCTTTAAAATTCAGACAGCTTTTTCTTTTGATAAGCAATTTTTACACCGAGGGTTTGAGGTCTTGCGCTGAAAATCGATTTTACAAAATTTTGCCTACTTGGTTTGTTCTTGTTCCACCAATTTTTGAGCCTCTTCCATCTTCACGCTCAAAATGTGGGAGCGCCCGTCTTCACCCATGGTCACGCCGTATAACGTGTGGGCGGCCTGCATGGTGGCGCGGTTGTGGGTGATCACAATACATTGAGAATCCTTGGAGAGTTGTTGCAGAATATGGGAAAACTTTTCTGAGTTAGCCTCATCCAAAGCGGCTTCCACCTCATCCAAACAGACAAATGGAGGAGGGTTAGAGGAAATGATGGCAGACAAGAGGGCAATGGCCGTCATAGCTTTTTCACCACCAGACAACACATTCACTGACTGAATTTTTTTACCAGGTGGGTTGGCCTCTAGCTCAACACCGGCAATAATCTTCTGTGATTTTTTTATTTTGCCTAGAGAGTGTCGCTCATGCTCTGGTGCAACGCCCTCAACTTCAACCGTTTCAGGTTGTGCCTCGGTTGGCTCAACTGGTTCTTCCATCACTAACTTCAAACGTGCGGTTCCTCCACCAAACAATACATGGAAATATTTTCCAAACTCCTCATCAATTTCTTTGATGGCCGCAGCGAATTGTTTTTTGATGGTGCCATCTAATTCATCAATAATGCCTTCCAGCTGATCAATCGCTTGGCGCAAGTCTTCAACTTGTGTAGTCAAGAACTCAAAACGTTCTTTGGTTGAGGTGTATTCATTTACAATTTCCTGATCAATGCCACCAATCTGATCCAGTTGTTGTTTCAATTTTTGTACTGTCTCGCGTAAAGTTCCGCGGTTGACTCCGGTGACATCTGCCCGTTGAATTCGTTCAACATCTTCCACTGACATCTCACGTTGAATCTCTTTTGTTAAATCTTCCAAGCGAGTATCTAAACGAGCCATCTCCACAGAAATAGTGGCCAACTGATCACGTACGCCGGTTAATCTGCCCTGAGCTTGTTCACGTTGATGTTGGAGGCGAATCAGCTGTTGTTTCTTTTCTTCTTCTTTAGCGTTGAATTCATGCATGCTTTTCTCCACGGCAACCAACTCAGTATCCAAGTCATGTAATGCCTGGTTGATTTCATCCAGCTGAGCTTTGACTTGTTCAGCCACCACTACTCCCTGGTTGTTTTTCTTGCCTACTAACAAGCTCAGCTCATTTTCCACAGAGTCCGTTTCCTCTTTCACACGAACCCATTCCTCTTGTAGCAGATCGACCTGGTGTTTGGCGCCTTGCATGTCTACTTTCCATTGGTTCACTTCATTCACAAAGCGTTCTTTGCGTTGCAACAACTCTTCTAAGTTTTGTTGTAATCTCGCCAGTTCGATTTGTTTGTTGCGAATGAGCTCACTTGGTTCATCATGCAACTCTTGCAACAACCCTTCTAACTCCTCAGTAATCTGCTTGGCTTGTTGTTTTACTTGTTTAAATTCTTCCAGACTTTGGGTGGCCACCAACTGTTCTAAGAAACTGTTTTGTGCTTTGAACACACCAGACAACCGTTCCCGAATTTCTGGAATAGATAATTTGTGGGCTAAACGGTCTATATCTTGCTTGGCTTGAATGAGCTGCCGCTCAAGTTCATGGATGCGTTTATTGTGTGCCTCCTTATTTTTTTCTGCTTCTTTCAAACCACACTCCCGCTCTGTCACGGTTTGTTGGGCTGACTGTTTTTTGGAAGCCAACTGCTGCATGCGTTGCAGGTTGTCTTGTTTTTTTCGTTCCAAAAACACCACGTTTATTTTTCCCGCAGCTTCT
The DNA here is from genome assembly GCA_964364425.1 of uncultured Gammaproteobacteria bacterium. Classification (GTDB taxonomy): domain Bacteria; phylum Patescibacteriota; class Patescibacteriia; order UBA9570; family JBBTWU01; genus JBBTWU01. Next base: position 15,768 of record CAYIMB010000021.1, on the reverse strand, counting down.
TGGGCCAGTTCAATCTTTCCTTTCAGTACAACCTCTTCTTTTAACAATTTTTGCTTCTTGTGACTCAACTCAGTTTGTTGGCGTTGGAGTTCACCAAATAAATCAGCCCGGGAAGCTCCTTTGGCTAATTCATCAAGTTGACCAGTTAATCCATCTACTTGTTTTTGAGTTGACCGCAATTCATTTTCCAAAGTTCCGCGTTTGATTTCTTGGGCAATCTTTAAACCATCCAACTCTTTCCATTCTGATCCATAGAGTTGTGTCTGCACTTGGCGAAGTTCTCCGGTTAATTCATCCCGACGCTCCAGCTTTTTCACTTGTCTGGTTAAGCTGCGCAAACGGGGTTCAATTTCTGCCATCAAGGTTTCTGCTTGCACCAAATGTTCTTCCGTGCGAATCAGTTTATTGAGCGACTGGTCGCGCTTAATTTGGAATTCCTTCACGCCCGTTGCTTCATCAAAGAAAGCTTTCCGTTCTTGTGGAGTAGAATTCAAAATATCATCAATCATGCCTTGTCCAATCACGGCGTAAGACTTCTGTCCTACGTTAGCCTTGGCCAAGAGCATAATAATGTCCTGCAAACGGACGAGTGATTTGTTGATGTAGTATTCGGATTCTCCGGTTCTGAATACGCGCCTGGAGATGACCACTTCACTAAAGTCCACTGGCAGGCGTCGGTCAGCGTTATCTATATATAAATCGACCTGCGCCATCCCCAGGCGGGACAACTGCTTGGAACCACCGTAAATGACGTCTTCAGCTTTTTTCCCGCGAATGAGTTTTAAGCTCTGTTCACCCAAGACCCAGCGGACCGCGTCAGCTATGTTAGATTTTCCGGATCCGTTAGGGCCAACTATGGCTGTTAATCCCTCATCAAATTCAAATACAGTCTTGACTGCAAAAGACTTGAAGCCGTTAATCACCAACTTCTGTAAACGCATGCCCCAGAGTGTAGCAAACCTAATCAAAAGCGAGTAGTGCGGTTTCTAAGGTTGCAATTTGTGACCTTAGACCCAATCTCTTGACGCGAAAAAGCCGTGACCTACTCTATTTTATATGAATAATTCAATAGTAATAGCCCCGGAGGTTCTGGAAAACAAGATTTACCTCATTCGCGGCCAAAAGGTCATGCTAGATACAGACTTGGCCCAATTGTACGGAGTAGAAGTTAGACAACTTAACCAGCAGGTTCGTAGGAATATTAGCCGATTTCCACATGATTTCATGTTTGGCCTTACTCTTAATGAGGAGAATTCTTTAAGATCACAATTTGTGATCTTAAAGAAAGGGAGGGGACAACATAAGAAATTTGCCTCTCTGGTATTCACAGAGCAAGGCGTGGCTATGTTATCCAGCGTCCTAAACAGCGACCGCGCCATTCAAGTGAATATTGCTATTATGCGAACTTTCATCAGACTCAGAAGTCTACTTGCCAGCCATGCAGACCTAGTCCGCAAACTAGACGCTATGGAAAAAGAGTATGACGAAAACTTTCAATCGGTGTTTGCGGCGTTGCGCAAACTGATGAAAGAAGAAGAAAATCCAAAAAGCGAAATTGGCTTCAGGGTCAAATCGAATTAATTTTAGACTGATAATTACCAGCCCTTAGCCACTAAACCATTCTCCGCCGCAATCATTTGAGCGTCTTGTTTGGAGTTACCAGTGCCCTCAGCCACCAGCTCTTTGCCTACAAATGCTCCGACCGTAAATAATTTGTTGTGATCTGGTCCAGATTCTGACATCACGCGATACTGGGGGGTCACGCCCAGCTTATCCTGAGCCAATTCCTGGAAGCGAGACTTTGGATCCATAAATAAACGGTGCTCCAGAATGTTGGCTAAGTGCACCAGAACCTCCTTCTTGATAAATGTATCGCAAGCCTCCCAGCCTTGGTCTAAATATAACGCACCCACAATTGCTTCAAAGGCATTGGCCAAAATAGTTTGGCGAGCGCGAGTGGAAGAGTCACGGGCCTCACCCCGAGACAAGTAGAGAAATTTTTCCACCCCTAAATCTGCAGTAATTTTTGCCAACATCACGGCGTTGACCAAAGAAGCCCGCCAGTTGGTGAGTTCACCCTCAGGATTTGGATAGGTCTTGTATAAATATTCCGTGACTGACAACTCCAACACCGCATCACCCAAAAATTCCAACCGCTCGTTGTGCGCCAAGGGAAAATTCTTGTGCTCATTTAAATACGAACGGTGCACCACCGCTTGTTGGAGCAAGTTCTTATCCTTAAAAGTGACTCCGAGTTGTGTCTCCAGAGGAGAGATATCTTGCAGTTGAGAAGACATGATATGCGCTTACGCTTGTTCGGTTGGTGGTTGAGGTTGAGTGGAATTTTCCGCTTGTTTTTTTGGTTTTTCTACTGCTCCCGCACCTTTTTTGGGGAGCTCTCCCATTTTTTCCATTTCACGGTAGATGGAGCCAAGGACGCCATTGATGAATTTTCCTGAGGACTCACCACCAAATGTTTTCGCCAGTTCAATAGACTCGTTGATGGCCACCTTGGGGGGAATGTCCGGATTCAGTCTCAGTTCATAAATCCCCACACGTAATACATTCCGGTCTACGTTGGTAATTTGTTCCAAGGGCCAGTCTGGAGCAAAGTGAATGATCATTTGGTTGATACGGTCCTGATGTTCTAACACTCCCCTGACTAACCGGCGCGTAAATTCAGCATCAGAAAACTCCGGTGCAAATTCCTTCAGATTTTTTTCAATCCCCACTTCAATTGGATCCACCTGTCCGCGAAAATCCCATTCAAACAGAGTTTGGAGGGCTATGGTTCTGGCCAAATGTCTGTTGGACATGAGGAGTAAGAGCTAATTTATGAAGCCGCCTTAGAATCTAAAGCCGATTTGATTTTGAGCACTTGCCGTCCTCTGTAGGTTCCGCACACCAAGCAAACAGTGTGAGGTTTTACTTTGGATTTGCATTTGCTACAGTTAGACAAAGCGGTTGGACGCAAAGCGGAATGTGACGCCCGAATCCGCTTGGACCGTTTAGATAGTTTTTTTCCCGGTAAACCCATATATGTATATGATACTCAAGTGGGGCCAACTGTACCAGTCTTGGGCTTGTTTGTAAAGCAGCTGAGAAAAGGTTAGAGTGTTCAGCATGAGACGAATTTTTGTTGCTAACTGGAAAATGTACAAGACTCGGGTAGACGCAGTCGACTTTCTCCAGGCCTTCATCCCTTTGCTCAAACGACGCCCTGGCCGGGAGATTGTTATTTGTCCCAGCTTTCCGGTGTTGGAAACCATGGTCAAACAGCTCAAATCCGTCGGCCTAAAGGGTAAATTTGTCCAAGTGGGAGCCCAAAACGCACATTTTGAGTTTTCCGGAGCCTTTACTGGGGAGGTTTCTGTGGACCAACTCAAAGAAATTGGCTGTACGTATGTGATTTTAGGTCATTCTGAACGCCGCCGCTACTGTGAGGAAACAGACGAAATCATCAATAAAAAGGTAGTTTCTGCCTTGAGAACAGGTCTCATACCCATTATTTGTGTGGGAGAATCTCAGATGGAACGGAAAACAGGGAAAACTTTGTCCGTTCTCAAACAGCAACTCAGAGCTATTTTGGCTGGGTTGAGCCAAAAACATACATCAAAAGTCATCATAGCCTATGAACCTATCTGGGCTATTGGTAGCGGATTGACCCCCAGTTTGGCCCAGATAGAGGATGCTCATCAAACTATTCGCCAAACTTCCGGTATATCTACGGTGTTATATGGTGGGAGCGTGAACCCAGAATCTATTCAACACCTTCTGCCGAGCAAGGAAATCAATGGATTCTTAGTCGGGTCAGCCAGCTTGGATGCGGATTCTTTGGCGAAAATGGTGAATGCTGTTTGAAAATCGATTTACAAATAATTTTTGACGCGAGGTCATTTTTGTGCTACAATATAGTTGGTTCGAACAAAAATTAAAAAATAAAAAGACATGTACGCATTTGAGCCACAGTCCAAGCTGCTGGCAATAAGCAAAACGCCGCCGGCGTTTTATTTGTTTGTGCGTGTTTTAACTCACAGCCATGACCATGAGACAGCGCATAGCTAAGCACGAACAAGCCTTGCAAAATCCCAACCTTGGAGTTTTCAGCGCCTTGAATGCTCGGGTTCTTCTTTTTTTGACTTATCTTCAGTACGCCTTTGTGCATAGTTTTATATTGTTGTTTTTACATCCAACTACAAGCTTTGTCGCTTTGAATGACCCGGCTAGCAATGGATTATGGCGCCGTTCATACATAGAGCATCTGGCCTACCGCAATCAAGTTCGATTTGCCTCGCTCAGCGGCTTTTTTGTGTTACTGACTGCTGCTGTGGCTACTTTTGCCATTGTGGTTACTATTTTTCCGGATCGCGGCGCATCACCGGTCTTGGCCGCCACGGTGACTGTGAATTCAAATAATGATGTGAATGACGGGAGCTGTAATCTAGTGCACTGTTCCTTGCGTGAAGCCATTATCCGAGCTAATTTAACCCTCGGAGCAGATACCATTACCTTTAGTGGAGCTCCATTCACCATTACCCCCAACACACAGTTACCTTCTTTGACCGGAGACTCAACCACCATTCAAGGGGGAGGGCAGATCACTATTAATGGAGCTTCTGCCGGAGCAAGTTCATACGGTATTAATATTCAAGGTGACAACAGCATTGTTCAGGGTTTGATCATTCACTCATTAAGCGCCAGTGCTATTTCCGTAGGTGTGTCTGCCGACAATACAACAATTGGTGGGTCCACTGCCGGTGCGGGGAATGTGTTGTATGGGAACGGAGAGCACGGTGTTGTAATTACAGGCGGAGTAGGAAACACAGTTGCCGGGAATAAGATTGGACAGATGGCAGATGGGAGTTTGGCCCAAAATTCTCTGCCGGGAATTTTGGTCAATGGTGGGTCAACCACTAGTATTGGGGATGCTTCAAGCACTAATTATATTGCAGATGGTATTTCCATTGGTATTAACGCTGATACAGTCACGTTATATGGAAATGTGGTTGGTATGTCTTCCAGCGGATTAACTGGGGTGTTGACTGAGAAGAACGCGGTGACTATTAGTGGGGCAAATACGGCACTAGGAGGAACTGCTGCTGGTCAGCGCAATTATCTGGTAGCTGCAGGCGACCAAGGTGTGTACGTTGATTCATCTGCGAGTAGCACTTTTATTCTTGGAAATTATATTGGTATTGCAGCTGACGGAACAGCGAGCGGGAATGGCGGCCATGGAGTTGCTGTGTACCAGGCAACAGGAACGACCGTGTCTTCCAACACGGTGGCAGGCAATACGTTGAATGGTATTTACTTTAATACTGTCTCTGCCGGTATTAACACTGTCTCTGATAATACAGTTGGGGTGTTACCTTCAGGCACTGCCGCGGCTAACGGTTCTAGTGGAATTATGGCCTCAGGGTCTTCCGGACTGACCATTAGTGGTAATGTGACGGGTAACAATACAGGGGCGGGAATTTTTATAAATAATACTACCGCAACCATAACCGGCAACTATGTTGGGATGGATCAATCCGGAACGGCCATGCCTAACGGAGTGGACGGAATAGCCTTAGAGGGGGCTTCTGTTGGTTCTGTGGTGGGTGGTTCCGTAGCCGGAAGAAACTTTATAGGGAATAATGTAGCCAATGGGATTTGGGTGTTAGACGGCGTTACCGGCACTCCGGAGATCTCTTACAATTATATAGGAGTGAATCTTGATGGTACTGCTGCTAGGGCGAATGTGGTTGGCATTAGGCTAGAGGCTCCAGCCACGGTGGCTAGTAATCTTGTCTCGGGGAACATAGGCAGCGGAATTTATATTGATGCTGACGGCAGCACTGTTACCTCAAACAGCATAGGCCTGAATGCGACCGGTGACACGGCAGTGGCAAATGGACAGGGTATTTATATTAGTGCGAATAGAAGTAGTAATATAATTGGTTTGACGGGAGGCAATGTGATTGCCGGAAACGTAAGCACCGGACTGTTTGTTGATTCAGAGGGTGTGGCTAATTCAATTGTGGGGAACTACTTCAATTGTAATAGCACCTGCACTACTCCCATCACCAGCGACATAAGCAGTATGGTGATTTCTGGTTCAGTCAATACTGTTGTGAGTGACAACTACTTTGGAGGATCAGGTGACTCCGTTACATTGCAGATTATTTCAGGGGCAACAGGGACTCAGGTCACCGGTAATTTCTTTGGACAGGGCACGGACGGTTCTAGTATTGCTAACGAAGGAGAGATAGGAGTATTAGTCAAAGACTCTGATAGTCAGACTATTGGGACCGTAGATGCGGGCAATATCCTGGCTAACTTTGTCACCGGAATAAAAGTTAATAATAGTAACCAAGTGAGTATTCGGGGTAATACGTTTTTAAATAATATAGAAAATGTTCTCTACGTAAATAATGCAAATCAAGACATAGAACCCCCGGTTATTACGGAGATCACGGCCGCAGGCGCTTCCGGTACAAGTGCCGTTTCAGGCAGCATAGATTTGTATGAAGACGGAGCATACGTAGCCAGTGGTGAGTCAGACGGAACCTGGGAGATTGAGACTACACTAGACGTGGATAAGACCATTACGGCCACCATCACTGATAGTGAAGGGAATACTTCAGACTTTGGGGTCTTTACACCTGAAGTATCTGACACAACGGCTCCAGTATCTTCCGCTTCTCCAGCCGGCGGCACTTACTCTGATACACAAAGCGTGACGTTGAGTGCCACGGACAACACAGACAGGTCCCCAACAATTTTTTTCACCACTGATGGATCTACACCTGACACCAGCTCAACCATATACACTACAGTCATCACCATTGCGGCTGATACGACCCTCCAGTTTTTTGCGGTTGATACCTCTGACAACGCTGAAGCAGTACAGACTGAGGTGTATGACATTCAGCAAGATACGGTCAGTGGTTTTAGCCCGGGAAAGATTAGTGTCAAAGCAAGCGGAGAGACTATTCATCCAGAATGTAAGAGTTGTGTTATTCGGATTGAAGATTCAACTCCAACCTTCATAGGCGTGGTAAGTAAGTCCCTGATTGATTACATTGTTCGTTTGGTGATTTTTGCTTCAACCGAGCAAGCGGACGGAAGTGTTGCATTAGAGAAGGTATTTGCTGAGAGTAAATTGATTATCCAAAATCCCAAAAATAGCGAAAATGCCATTTGGAAGATTTCCGTACCAGAAGAAAAAGCTTTGGACTTAGGCGAATACGTGGTGAAGGTTGGGTTGCGTGATCCAGACGGAGCTGTGGTGAAGCCTATGGCTAAGCAGGTGAGCTTAGCCGTAACGCCGTCTAACCCTGTAGTGGTATCTCCTCAAGCCCTGGTGTATACGGAGACCCCGCCATTCGTTGGAAATGCCTTAAACGATATGCGGGTCATTGCCCGCGTGTTTCAAGATGGTGAAGAAGTTGGGCACTGTCAGGCGGATGTAGTGAATAGCGACACCGGTACCGGAAGCTACGCTTGCTCTCTTCCGTTTGAATTGAAAGTTGGGCAATACACCGCCCGAGTCAACACCCAAGATCCGGTATCTGAGTTGATTAGTGAGGGCAGCAGAGTGGTGTTCTCTGTGTCTGAGCCTACCCCAGCTGTAGACAACGTTCCTTTTTCACTCGTGTCAGGAGAAGTGAGCATACAATCCCAGTATCTGACCACTGACAACACACCAGTGTTTGTGGGCTTGGCTACGAATGATACAGAGGTGGTAGTAGTGGTAGATGGTACAAAGCTGTTTTCAGCCACGCTCACCAATGATGATTCAGGTGTTGGACATTGGGAAGCCACCACGTCTTTCCTGGCTGATGGCGTCCACACCGCCTATGCAGTAGTGAGAGCAGGGGGCGCTGAGCTGGGGCGTACGGAAAAGTTGCAGTTTAGAATTGTACCCCCGACAGTGGTGCCAACTATCAGCTCACCAGCTGACGGCGCGCGGATTGCCTTAGGACAACAAATTATTTTCACCGTACTTGGACACTCAGGAGATAGTGTTGAGTTATCTCTGTCCGGATCAACAGATAGCACCGTGGCCAGCACCTTTTCAGCGGATTCCTCAGGTACCGGTTTAGCCGCCTTCACATTTAGTAATGGGCTACCAAGAGGTCCTTGGGTGGTCACAGCCGTAGCGACTGACCCAAGCGGTAAGCCAAGCGTGCCGTCTGAATCAGTATCACTGCGGGTGTATGTTCCTACAGCTACTGTTCCAACCGCTCCAACCAACACCAATGAGGAGCCGGTAAATACCAACGAAGTTCCGGGAAATGTAAATGAAGAACCAACCAATACAAATGAGACTCCTACAAACACCAACGAGGTGCCAACGAACACTAATGAAGTGCCAATTAATACCAATGAGGCACCGCTGAATACTAATGAAATACCAACCAACACCAATGAGGTTCCAACAGGTAATGTAAACGAAACTCCAATCGAAACTCCGACTGAAAGGGAGCCATTACCTGAACCGCCACCAGCCTTCACGTTCCCTGAGGCCGTAGAGAATTTCCCTATTATTGATAAAACTCCGGAAGATCTGACTTCAGAGGAAGTGGAAGCCGTACGGATTGTCTTAAACAGTTACTTGCGGTCAGAACTTCAGATTTTGTCTGTTGAACAAGAGGGGAATGCTTTGTACTTAATCACGGATAAAACAGCAGATAATGAACCTATTCTGACCGTAGCTCAAGAGGTTGGGCTGGAAACATCCTCAGCCCTTACCAGCACCTTGAATAGCGTGTTACGGATCTTTGGCTTCCAACAGTTTAAGCAGACTGAAAGTCTCCTAATCTTTCGTGGCACTACGGTTCCGTATGCCACAGTCAAGTTGACCATCTTCTCAGATCCAATTGTGAAGATTGCCCAAGCTGACGCTGATGGTCGTTGGACCATGACCGTGGCCGCTGATACGCTACCTCCGGGTGATCACTCCGCCTACGTGCAAACTTCATACGGCGAGGCTACTTCAGAAGAGGTGCAAATTGCTCGCTTTGTGGTGGTGCAACAAGAGCATCTCTCTAACACTACCTGGTTATTCATCATCAATCTGGGAGTTATCCTGATTATCCTTCTGGCTGCCATCTTCTTACAGCTACGCAAGCGCACACAACTGTTAGAAATCAAACAAGCGTCCATCCCGACTGAATCACCCTGGAAGTCAGGTTCTATAAAACTACCAAAGAAAGAAGAAACTAAAAAACCAAAAGGACCAGACGACCTAGGAGACATCATGGGAATATGAAGCGGAAGGAGCTTCTCATCTGGTATGCCGCCGCCGCTCTGGTGGTAGCCGTTCTTGCTGTACTTGTGGTGCGATTTATTCAACAGGTTGACCGTGTTACTGAAACTCCCCTGATGAATTCAGGCTTGAATACAAATATGTCGACCGAACCAAAAGGGATGGTAGTCGCCTTAAATACACCGTCCGAACAAGGTAAGAAACATGTCTTAGTCAACTACGTGGATCCAAGCGGTCAGACCGTTCGGACGCGGCAGATTCCCAACGCCACAGCAGATACGGCCAGCTTCCAAGTGGTCCAAGATGACGTATATGTATATACCGAGCGGGGTGATGAGCCAGGATTACGCCGTATGGATGAAGGCGGCTCTCTAGCTGCTATGGCTGATATGCAGCGGGGTGTCTCAAACGGCCCATTCTGGTTAGTTTCACCTGACGGGACTCTGCTGGCCTGGAGTGAAACATCTTATGCTGCTCCAACTAGCACCAGTACCTTATATCAAGCGCAAGTTGATGGTTCTCTGCAAAAACAAGTAACCCAGCTCAGTGCGGAAGGAGAGTTCTATCTTCGTCCATTCGCTTGGATCAAAAATGAAATTAATGAATGGGAGGTGTGGTATGTACGGCAACCCATTGGTTTGGGGGGATACATTTTATTCTCTGATCCGTTTGGACCGGTGTATAAGAATGGAACAGTGGCCTTAGACCAGACCAGTGCGTTTACTGACATCAGTCAAGATGGTTTAGCTTTTGTATTTTTGGACCATCCTGAAAACTCTGAACTTACGGCTCACGTGATTGATCTCTCTCTTCCACTCATAGGAGCCGGACAGGCCGGTGAAGCCAAACTTTCGCCGGGTAATTCTTTACTAGCTGTAGCCGTAGCTTCAGGCAATCCAGAACAAGAGAGTGGCTGGGTTGAAATTTGGTCTATTGGATCCCAAGCGTCTGTCCGTATAGCCGCTGAAGATCCAACCCAAATGATCCGCGTTGTTGATTGGTTAGATGAAGATACCGTGGCTTTGGCCGTCCTGAATACTGAAAATTTATATGAATCTGAAATTTATCTGGCTAACGCAGACGGTTCCTTCTTCCGAAAAATTTGGACCGGTTACCCTATTGGCGTGGTGCCTGCGCCATAACTAGACAAACGTGACGCTGGCCACGTGGTCGTTATCTTCCTTGAATTTCATCACCCGGACACCTTGTGTGTCACGACCCAGAATAGAAATTTGTTTTAATGGCAACCGAATCACCTGCCCTTTGACTGACATCACAATCACATCTTCCTGTTCGCGTTTTTTGTTTACAATAAAGGATGAAACCACTTCGCCGGTTTTTTGTGTGATCTTAGCGGTCTTCACTCCTGAACCGCCACGTCCCTGAATACGGTATTCTTTCAGCCCGGTGCGTTTTCCATATCCGTTAGACAGAATCACCAGCAATTGTTCATCTGAGGTCGATTTTCCATCAGGAATAATATCCATCCCAGACACTTTCCCGCCTTTCTTCAGCTTGAGACCGCGCACACCGGCAGCAGTCCTGCCCATGGCGCGGACGTCCTTTTCTGCAAATCGAATTGATTGGCCGTTGTCACTAACCAAGATAATATCATCACTACCACTGGTTGGTTTGACCCAAATCAGCCGGTCGCCGTCATGCAGGGTCATGGCAATCAAGCCGGAACGACGAATGTTTTCAAACTGTGCAATCTCAGTTTTCTTGATAGTCCCTTCTTGAGTCACCATCATCAAGTATTTGAACGGTTTTAAGTCACCAGTGGCCAAGACCTCGCTGACTTTTTCTTCCGGGGCCAACTGTAAGAAGTTCACAATGGCCTGTCCCTTGGCGGTGCGTGAGGCTGATGGTACTTCATAGGCTTTGAGTTCAAATACGCGACCACGGGATGTAAAGAACAGCAAATCAGCGTGGGTGTTAGTGGAGAATAGCTGGTCAACCGTATCTTCCTCTTTGGTTGTTAATCCTATCACTCCTTTGCCTCCACGCCGTTGAGTTTGGAATGTATCCGGCGGAACACGTTTGATATATCCATCTCTGGTCAACATGACCACCGTGGCTTCTTTTGGAATTAAATCCTCTTGAGTGAATTTACCTAAGCCAGCCGGTACCACTTCTGTGCGCCGGTCGTCCCCGTATTTATCTTTAATTTCCAGCAACTCAGCTTTTATTACCGTCAAGATGTTTTTCCGGTCAGATAAGATCGATTTTAACTCCTTGATCAACTTTTTCTTTTCACCCAACTCTTCTTCCACGGCCAAGCGTTCTAAGTTAGCCAACTGTTGCAACTTCATCTCCAAAATGGCCACGGTTTGACGTTCACTCAAGTTGAATTTTTTGATCAGATTCTCCTTGGCTTCCACTTTGTCTTTAGATTTTTTGATGGTGGCAATAATGGCGTCAATTTTTTCCAGCGCCATGACCAAACCCTCTAAAATGTGGGCACGGTCCTGAGCTTTTTGGAGTTCAAATTTGGTCCGGCGCACCACTACCACTTCACGGTGTGCAATAAATTCTTCCAAGGCCATTTTTAAGTTTAAGACACGTGGTTGAATGCCTTTCACTAAGGCCAACAAGTTTACATGGAAGGTCTCTTGGAGTTGAGTCAACGTATACAGGCGGTTCAAGACCTTGCGCGGGTAGGCATCTTTTTTCAGCTCAATCACCACTCGGACGCCGTCTTTGTCAGACTCATCACGCAAATCACGAATGCCGTCTACCTTTTTCTCTTGCACTAGGTTGGCAATTTTTTCAATCAGAGTGGATTTATTTACCTGGTAGGGAATTTCTGTGATGATAATCCGGAAGGCGCCGGATTTGTCTTCCACAATGTCGGCTTTTCCGCGCATCACAATAGGACCCTTGCCAGTCGCGTAAGCAGTTTTGATATCCTGCAGGTTAAAGATCTGTCCACCCGTAGGGAAGTCAGGACCTTTTACAAATTCCATCAAATCTTCCACGTTGCAGTCCGGATGTTCAATGATGTGAGCTATACCATCACACAATTCACGCAAATTATGGGGTGGAATGTTGGTGGCCATACCAACAGCAATACCCACTGTTCCATTCAGTAACAGAGTTGGGATCTTGGTTGGCAACAGGGAAGGTTCTTCGTGAGAGCCGTCATAGTTTGGAATAAAATCCACTGTATCCTTATCAATGTCAGATAGTATCTCATCAGCAATTTTAGTTAGTCTAGCCTCCGTGTATCTGTAAGCGGCGGCGTTGTCTCCGTCCATGCTTCCAAAGTTTCCTTGCCCGTCCACCAACTGGTAGCGCATGGAAAAGTCTTGGGCCATGCGCACCATGGAGTCGTACACGGCCAAATCCCCATGGGGATGATATTTACCCAACACTTCACCCACAATAGTAGCTGATTTACGGTACTTGGCGTTGGAACGTAATCCAATGTTCCACATGGCGTACAAAATACGGCGGTGTACCGGCTTTAACCCGTCACGCACGTCCGGTAGGGCCCGACCCACAATCACAGACATGGCGTAATCCAAATAGGACTCTGACATTTCTGTGGTGATGGACCTGGGCTCCACCTTGCCCATTCCGCCACTGACTGGCTTCTCAAAATTTTCTTCCAATTTTTTTCCTTTATGTACCGCCATAGGTGTTAGTCTTGTGGGGCTACGTTTTCAAATAAATCTTGTTCTATTGTTTCTATTTGCTCATTAGTGAGCCCGGCATTTGTGAGTTGTCCTACCTGCCCTTGGTTTTGACCATCATCAGTTCCTGCTTGTTCAACTTGAGATCCAAAAAAGTTGCTGAATGCTTTAGTTCTTTCATCCCAGACCTGTCCCAAGTAGCCTAACCCTCCTTTGAAATCACTCACGGGCAAATTAGCTGATTCCCCATTTGCCCTGTCTGCGGCCATGGTGTCATCATATCTCACCACCCAGACAGTTAATAGTCCACCAACAATCAAAACCATGGCGCCTAATAAGAACCAGGAGCTCATGGGTTGCTTGGATGATGCAGGTTGATTGGATTCCATATCTTTAAACGGCTTCTAACAAGATTATTTTGGTTTCCTCTTGGGGCAAGTCCTTTTTTTTGAGTATCACCTTAGGTTCGGGTTTAACGTCCTTGGCGCCAAGTGCTTTTAAGAAGCTGGCTACTGGTGGGAGTTTGGTTTTTAGTCCACCTTGGTGAAACGCCATGGGAATAATGACCCGTGGCTCCACTTGGCTGACTATTTTGCTCCATTGAGATTCGGCCAGAGCTCCGACCGGAAGCATCAGCACATCTACGCCCTCAATATATTCCAGCTGCTCAGGCGTCAGCTCTGCCCCGCACCAGCCCAAATGCGCTAAGGTCAAATCTTCTGATTCAATGAAAAAAATTGCCCCTTTACCTTGATTGCTGGTTTTAGGGAGTCCGTAAATGAAGGTTCCCTTCATTTCATATTCACCCGGACCCTCAACTTTAAACGCGCCCTCATAAAACCGCTCCATGTTGTTACACCGTTCATCCTGCATATCTGTTGAAGCCAATACATCTACCTTCCCGCCTGGAATTTTCAAGCCCGTAGTTGCTTGATACGGATCAATCAGAATTTGCGCCTCTTTTGTTTGAAGCCGGACCGCAGTCAGACCGTGCCAAGTAATATGCATATCAATAAAAAAATAGATCGATTTCCACCACGGATACTACCAATTTTGCGGCTAAAATGCAAGGGCCAAATTGGCCGAAATAGGCGATGGAATTGGCGGTTGTATCTAGGCGGAGGTAGCGGACGTGGGTGGGGCCATTTCTTCAATTTTTTCCCCTCACCACCCCTCATTTTTCTTGACTGGGAGGGGTTATTTCTAACTTATCCCCAGGTGTTTTCTCCGCTAACCTTAGCCATAAAAGAGGTGTGTTTTGGCTTGACTGGTGGTGGCCGTATGGTAGATTGGATGTAAGCAAAAAGAGATGTTAATTAAATAGAATTCATATGTCCCAAGTTACCACCACCCATAGAGTGATCGTCAGACCAAACTCCACCCACGCTTCCACTCTGACAGACCACCAACTACTTCAACTCTGCACCCACTACGGCACCCAAGCCAAACTCTGGAAACAGAAGTTCTTAGGGTTACTGCCTGAAGTAGACAGGAGGAAGCTGTATCTAACACAAGGCTGTTCTAGTCTGTTTGAGTTTGGAGCCAAGGTAGGAGGAGTATCTAAAGAACAGGTATCCAATGTGTTACGCTTATACCAACGCTTTGAACCCACTCCTGTGTTAAAACAAGCCTTAGTATCAGGAGAGATCTCAGTCCATAAACTAGCCAGGGTGGTATCTGTGGCTACTCCAGAGAATCAGGAGTTTTTACTGAATCAATCCAAGCTCTTATCCAACCGAGCCTTAGAAACCTTAATCCAAGACACCAAACGTCTGCACGTGCAGACCAAAAAACCCAACAAAACAGTAAAAGTTGAACAGTTTGAGGAGTTGGGGTTGTCACCTCAGATCAAACAAAGACTTTTGAGTTTACGTAACACGGGATTAAACCTCAATCAACTCATGGAAGAGTTCTTAAATCAAAGAGAGGAAAGGATTCAGGAGGAGAAGCAGAAGATAGCAGAGGAATTACGGGAGAAAGAGGGTAAACGAAGCCAGCCAGCTGGACCTACGACTGGCCAAGCTTCCCGCTCTATCCCAGCTAAAGTGAAACGAGTGCTTACACTTGAATATGGAGAGAAGTGTGCTCAAGAATTCTGCATCAACAAAGCTACACATACCCACCATACCAGACGGTTTGGACTCAACCCCAGTCATAACCCCCTGTTTCTTGCACCACTCTGCAAACAACACCATGAGATTGCACATACTATAGATATAAAAAGTGTAAAATATAAACTCAGACAGTAGGTCGTGTCGGAAGCGGTTCAACTTTTGAAATTGTCTTATTCACCGGATGAAAATCGAGACCAACTCCGGGTACTAAGTGAACATCCGGATGATTTAAAATACTGAGGCTAAATATCATTCTAGTGACTACTCCAGCAGCGTTGGTTTTGGTCTTTTTGATTTCCCTGGTAATTTTTTCATTCGCTTCAGCTGACAGAGCTAACTGATCCGCCCATTCGGGAGCTATCAGCTTGATGAATGCACGTGTAGCTAACCCTTCCACGTCTTTTGGTTGAAATGAGTCCAGAATCTGCTGTTGGAGTGCTTGAATTTCCGGGAGAAGTTCTGGAAGAAGGATTTTTACACCCAGAATGGCCATGGTCGTGTGTTCTAAGTCTATCCAGTTCGCTTTGGCATACTCCCAACATGTCTTGGCCAATATTTTTGTTTCTGCTTGGGGCAAGTCTCTACTTAAGAGTGCTAAGGCAAACAACGTTTTTGCTGGCTCACGAGAGAGGTTTTCATTAGGACAACAAATCCCGTTTGATGTTAGCCGGATCCGCTTCGGCCAAAGACCGTACCTCTGCCGCAATAGACGGAAGAGCAAAACGCATTCCCTTATCTTTAGGCAAAAGGGTAAGTGCTTGCCCAG
>CAYIMB010000020.1:0-24587 GCA_964364425.1 uncultured Gammaproteobacteria bacterium | reverse complement strand
AGCAAAGCTTGTATTGGACTAAAACCCCGGGCGTAAGCCCGTGGGAAATTTATATTAAGGTTGAGAAATATTTTAAAGATTTTTTACAAGGTCTCAATATACAAGATAGGTGGATTATCATTCCTGGGCTTCGTGGTGTTGGTAAGACCACTATCCTGGCGCAACTGTTTTTAAATCACTACCAAGAAGTTGGAGAAAGGAGAATGCTGTATATTTCTTTGGATGAGGTTGTAAATGTTCTGGGCTCTTCGTTAAACGAGGTGTTGATCGCATACGAAAAAATCATCGGTGAGAGTTTTGAAAGACTTACTAAACCCGTTTTTATTTTTATTGACGAAGCACAGTATGATCCAAAGTGGGCGGCGGTTTTGAAATCTCTGTATGATAGGTCAAATAAAGTGTTTATTTTATGTAGCGGCTCCTCAGCTGTTTCATTACAAACTAATCCAGATGTCGTTCGTCGCGCCGTTTTTGAAAAACTTTTTCCTACGCGCTTCTCTGAGTTTTTAATGATTCGTGATGGTAAGTTACCAGTTCCAGGATTGAAGAAGAATATTCAAGAAGCTTTATTTCATGCGGAGTCAGCGCAGGATGCTTTTGATAAACTAAAGAAGTATGAACAAGCCGTGTCTAATGTCTGGTCTTCCATTGACCGTCATTATGTTGATGAATACTTAAAGATTGGAACCCTTCCGTTTGCTATTCGGATAAAGGACGAAGTGAGGGTATATCAAACCATCTCCTTACTTTTAGATAAAGTCATCAATCAAGATGTGCAAAGCCTTGGCCGATTTGATACTAAGACCCTTGTCCATATTAAAAGAGTATTGTTTTTACTAGCCGAATCCGAGGTGGTGAGTATTCAAAAGCTATCTGCCACATTAGGAACGAGTGTCAATACCATTTCTAATATCTTAGAAGTGTTGGAACAGGCTGAACTACTGATTAGGGTCATGCCTTACGGTTCAAATTCTAAGAAGGTAAGGAAACCCTCACGTTACCAGTTTATGTCGTCTGCCATGCGTTCCGCATTTTTATCTGTAGCTGGAAATGAGCAGATTTTTTCTAGTCAAAAAGGTCGTTTGATGGAGGACAATGTGGCTATGACTTTGTACCGGGAATTTGTGACTAGTAGCCGCGGTGCGTTAAATTACGATAGCTCAAAGGCAGGAGCAGACTTTATACTAACCATTGCTGAAAAAAACATCATTCCAATTGAAGTAGGTATGGGTGAAAAACTTGGCACGCAGGTACGCCGGACCATGAAAAAGATAGGGTCGGCCAAATATGGTGTAGTGATCTGTCAAAGCCAATTAACTGTATTGGAGGATGCCAATATTATTAAGGTGCCCCTAGATTACTTTTTACTCACATAAAATTTAATAGCCAGACCGCAGGTGTAAATTTGTATATTTAGTTCGATTTATATAAGGTGTCCTCACAAGGGGGGATTTCATGCACGCTCTTTTTCCTAAGCAGTTTCCGAGGCACTTGCCTGATTGGTTGAATTTGGCCCGGGTGGTGTTGGCCGCGCTGTTTGCGGTCAGTGTAGTTGTAGGGTGCAGTCTGGCGGTCCAGCTGGGACTGCTGCTGGCGGCCGCTGTGACGGACCTGTGCGACGGGCCTGTAGCCCGGCGGATGGGTGTGGCTGACCAGTTCGGCGCATTCCTGGACACCCTGGCTGATAAGGGCAGCCTGTTGCTGATCTTCAGCTCACTCTGCTGGGTTGGCGCCGTGCCACTCACGCTCACCGTCACCATTCTGGTCCGTGAAGGGCTGGTGTTGGTGGGTAGGGTGCGGGCACATCGAACTGGATTCAGCGTCCGCCACAGCGGGGGACTGCTGAACGTCTGGGTCATGTTCATCTACAGCCTGCGGGCGCTTACCTGGCACCCGGGGCCCACGATGGACGGCTGGGCCTGGGCGGTGGTCGCCTCCAGTGTCCTGACCGGAGCCTGGACGCTACGTCTGATTTGCAAGTAAAAACAAGCAAAAGCGCGCTTGTTCCACACCGTGGTTTGATCTCTGATCAGCGTCCGTTCCTGTGCGCGCAACGCGCTTGTTCCCACAGGAACCAAATGATGCGCATCATTTGATCTTTTGGTCGATTTGCGTTAGCTTTCTGAGGTCTTTGGGGAGTAGCCAAGTGGTAAGGCAGAGGACTCTGAATCCTCCATCGAAGGTTCGAATCCTTCCTCCCCAGCCAAGGATGTTTCTCGTGCTGCTGGATTCAAGAAAAAATTATTGACCTCTCGTCTTGAAGTATATTATAGTTTGTTTATGAATAAGTGTATTGAATGTCAAAAAATATTCAGCATAACTGATAAGGAGCACTCATTCTTAAAACAACTAGATCTTCCTGATCCTGAGAAGTGTTTTCAATGCCGACATAGACAACGAATTTCCTGGAGAAATGAAAGAAGTTTGTATAATCGAACATGTCAGCAGTGTAAAAAAGCAATTATCGCTTGCTACTCAGAGGAGAGTGGGGTTCCCATATATTGTAATTCTTGTTGGTGGAGCCCTACCTTTGATGCATACGCTTATGGTAAATATTTTGACTTCAAGCGGCCTTTTTTTGAGCAATTTGCAGAACTAGAAAAATCTATACCCCACTTCGCACTTTTTAAAGATCCTGCTTCAGAAAATTGTGAATATACTAATTATGGCATCGCCAATAAATCCTGTTATATGGCGCTCTGCTTTGCCAGTGAAAATATCTGTTACGGTCATGGAGTGATCCAAAGTAAGGATTGTTTGGATGTAACCAAGGTGCAACAGTGTGAACTGTGCTACGAGTGTCTGGATTGTACCTCTTGTAACCGTTTGTTGTATTCACAAAACTGCTTTAAATGTAATGACAGTGCCTTTTTAATGAATTGCCGCAATTCCACTGATTGTTTTGGGTCAATCAATCTCAACCAAAAACAATATGTTTGGATGAATGAACAGCTTACAAAAGAAGAATACCAACAGCGGACGGAAAATTTTTGAGACGGATATGCAATCGTTAAAAGATTTGCCGGGAAGTCTGCGCATATGGAAGTGGGAGTGGCGTACGGGTTGGGGAACAGAAGGAAACGCAGAGTTTGGGACGGAGGAGGGGTTTTTGAGGGGGAGTAGTCACTTGTGCTTATTTTAGGTTAGTGTATAATTTAAACTAAAGGTACCCAAATATGGGTACTAATATGGCACAAACTATCAATTTATGGAAAAGGACTATATTTTAGACTTAATGAGATCCAAGAAAACTGTCTTTACTTTTAAAGACCTTATTTTGCTTTGGGGAGAGTCTGATGTGAATTTTGTAAAGAAAAAGATTCACCGCTACGTAAAAGCGGGCAAAATTAACTCTATACGCAGGGGTATGTATTCAAAAGACAAGGATTATGATAAATACGAATTTGCAACAAAAATATATACTCCCTCGTATGTTAGTTTTGAGACTGCCTTAGGCGCGGCCGGAGTTACCTTTCAGTTGTACGCGCAGATTTTTGTTGCGTCATATACCACAAAAGAAATCGAGTGTGATGGGCAGAAATACTCATACAAAAAGATTAAAGACACCATTCTCACCAATCACCTCGGTATAGAATCAAGAGAGAACTACAGTATAGCCTCGCCCGAGCGCGGCTTCTTGGATGTTATCTACCTTAACAAGGACTATCATTTTGATAACCTCTCCGCTTTGAATTGGGAAAAGGTGCATGAGATTTTACCTATTTATGGAGGCAATAAACGTATGGCAAAAATGGTTAAAATGTATCATGAAGGATTTAAGAAAGACTTAAAGTAACTCTATGGCTCTTGATACTGCAAAACATAAAAATATTCTGATAAAAATCCTCAAGGATATTTATACCGATGCGACCATTAGTCCTATTTTGGGATTTAAGGGTGGTACGGCTGCTACATTTTTCTATGATCTGGACCGGTTCTCCGTGGACTTGGATTTTGACTTGCTCAATCCGGGAAAAGAAGACTATGTATTTGAACGGGTCAAAGCAATTATTGAAAATTACGGCATCCTAAAAGCTGCACAAAAAAAAAGATTCAACCTTCTCTATGTCCTTTCGTATGATGACAAAGATATTAACGCCCCAAACGTTAAGGTGGAAATCAATCGCCGGGAGTTTGGTTCAAGATATTCAGTGGAATCTTTCCTTGGTATCTCCATGCTGGTGATGGTAAAGGAGGACATGGCCGCACATAAGTTATGCGCCATGTATGAGCGGATTGGTAAAACCAATCGTGATATTTTTGATGTTCAATTTTTCCTTTCTCACGATTGGCCGGTTAATAAAAAGATTGTTGAGGACCGCATGGAAGTATCCTATGCGGAGTTTTTGAAAAAATGTATTGAACTTATGGAGAAATTCAAAGACGGTAATGTTCTCTCCGGTATGGGTGAATTATTACTGAGCGAAAAACAGAAATCATGGGTGAAGGCAAAACTCAAATCGGAAGTTTTGTTCTTGCTTAGATTGGCCTTAGAGAAAGAAAAGTAAATTTACGTCAAAGGAAACTGCGACACCAGGATGCTTAGTTTATTAAAACCTTAAATGGAACCAGAATCAAAACAACGAATCCTAGAACGGCGGAGAGAGATTGAGCAAGAGCTTGTGGATATGCTCAAGGAAACTGAAAGCGAGTTTACTTTGGATCACGTCCGGGATGCTATTTTCCACGAGGAAGATAACGATGACATGATGAAGGTTGTGGCTATGTTTGATAGTGGTGGAGATGTTTCAGAATTAAGCAATGTTCTTGAATTGGTAACAGATGCCTGGAACTACTTCCCGCACGAAATACTTGGTGGTATTTCCCCAGCCGAAGTGTTGTTAAAGTGGAATCCTATTTTTCAAAAACGGTAAATATGCCCTACGACTACTTCCTCGCCTCGCGCTATCGGAATAAAGAAAAGATTTTGCCGTTCATCAAACGGATTAGGGAGACGGGAAAATCGGTCTATTGTTTTATTGAAAGTGAAGCAAGTGTGAAATATTGCGGAACGGTGGAGTGCGAACCAGAGGCGGCCATGAAAGAATTTGAGTCTATACCGGATTGGAGAAATTCACCCAGGGTGCGGGAAATTTTTGAGACGGATATGCAAGCGTTGAAAGATTCAGACGCGCTGATTTTGTTGTTGCCAGCCGGGAAGTCTGCGCATATGGAAGTGGGAGTGGCGTACGGGTTGGGGAAGCGGTTGGTGTTGGTGGGGGAACAGAAGGAAACGGAGAGTTTGTATTTGATGTTTGATCAGGTGTTTGGGACGGAGGAGGAGTTTTTGCGGAGTATAAGAGGGGGAATAGGTGGATAGTAATCCACAAGTGTATTGGAGGGTTTTCAAAAAAAGGCTTAATGAAGAGGGCTCCAGCCAACCCGTTACAAAATGTAACGGGTTGAAAATGATTGCTCCGGACGGAAAAAATGCGTTGGATATAGGAATTTTAGGAAAAGCAATGTGCAAAAAATGC
The DNA here is from genome assembly GCA_964364425.1 of uncultured Gammaproteobacteria bacterium. GTDB lineage: Bacteria > Patescibacteriota > Patescibacteriia > UBA9570 > JBBTWU01 > JBBTWU01. The sequence goes on along the minus strand of CAYIMB010000020.1, from coordinate 19,110 downwards.
ATAGTGCTTTGAGTTGATCCTGGGTTATACACAGGGGGCTTGAACGGTGGGGACCGGCGTGTATACTCGGAAGGCGGGTGATTAAACATTGTTTATGGGAATAATGAAAATCGACTTATTTAGGGGCAAGCAAATTAGAAAAACACTATTCAACAACGAGTGGTGGTTTTCTGTTGTGGATGTGGTGGGGGCTCTGACGGAGAGCACTGATGAGAGGAATTACTGGAAAGTATTAAAGAGTCGCCTAAAAAGTGAGGGTAGTCAGTTGGTTACATTTTGTAACCAACTGAAATTGGAGGCTTCAGATGGTAAAGAATATGTAACTGACTGTGCTAATACTGAAGGCATGTTCCGCATTATTCAATCAATTCCTTCACCTAAAGCCGAGCCGTTCAAGCGATGGTTAGCTAAGGTTGGCTACGAGCGTATTCAGGAGATAGAAGATCCGGAGCTGGCCACTAAGCGCACCCGGATGTTATATAAGCTCAAGGGGTATTCTGAGGACTGGATTGAAAAGCGCATGCGGGGGATTACAATCCGTGAGGAGTTAACCGACGAATGGCAAAAACGAGGCGCTCAGGGACAAGGGGATTATCAGATATTGACCGCCGAGATTTCAAAGGCAACGTTTGGAGTAACTCCAAGTCAGTATAAAAAGCTTAAAGGGTTGAAGCGAGAGAATTTACGTGATCACATGGATGACTTTGAGCTGATCTTCAATATGTTGGGTGAACGAGCTACTACAGAAATTCACAGAACAGAGGATTCAAAGGGAGTTGAGAAGTTAAAGTCTGATGCTAAGGATGGTGGAGATATAGCCGGGGGAGCTAGGCAAAAGTTAGAAAAACGCTTAGGCAGATCTGTGGTGACAAAAAAGAATTTTCTGAGGAAGCCAAAGAGAGATCAGTTGGATGTATAGGTATTTAGTATGTGCAAAATTTGCACATACTCGATAAGTTTCAACTGTTGCAAAAAATGCAACAGTTCAAATGGAGGGTAGACGTAAGGTCGAACGTTCAAGTGGCGTTGCTGCGTAAGCTAGAGAAAATCGATCTTTAGTAGTATACTGACCGCATGCGAGCCTGGAAATTTATTGTTGTAATTACGTTGAGCGGAGGGATTTGTTTGAGCTTGGCGCTGAAACCAGCCCAGGCCTTTACCCTCACTCCGTGTAAGGACTATGAGCCGGCGCCCATCACCAAAGGTTCGTATGACGGTCCGCTGATTGATTCCCATTTTCACATGCCGCTACCAGAGGATGTGGGCACCAGGCCCATCCTAGGCAAAGAAGTCAGCTTCAAATACATGGATTGCGTGTTTGAGCGGGAAGGGACCAACCGGGCCATTTCTTTTTTTGCTGTGTTCCCGGAATATCCGTATCAAGACTGGATAGATAAAGCTATTTTTGCGCAAGAAAATTATCCAAAACGATTTGTCCGTTTCCTCATGCCACCCGGACCAAATGATGTTCCACCTTCAGTCAAAGTGAAGAAACTGAAAAAGATGTTGAATGAAAACACAGGGGTATTTCAAGGTTGGGGGGAAATGGGGTTGTATGATCTAGAGAATAGAGATGCGGACGACTACCCACCTGACGCCAAAATATTCCAGGATATTTATCCGGTAGTGCGTAACCATGAACTGTTAGTCTACTTCCATCCTGGGTTGGATCAAGCTGATAATTTAGCCAATGTGCTTGCAGACAATCCGGATATTCATTTCATAGTGCACGGTGAACAGATTGAAGGGCATATTGGCGATTTGATGGATGACTATCCCAACGTCTACTTCACTGTGAATGATTTGTACGGAGATCAATACTTGTTGCGTGAAGACGGAACCAAGAAACAGTTTATGGAAGGCCTGGAAGATTTTGAACCGTTGTTGGAGACGGATATTGCCAACTGGAAAGCCTTGATTGAGGCGCACCCCAACCAATTTATGTGGGGAACAGATAGAGGCGATGCCGTCTGGACGTATGATTTAGAAGTAGGAGAAAAGTTGGCAGAATATGGCCGCGCGTTTATAGCTGAGTTAGACCCGGCGGTGCAGGAAAAATTTGCCTATAAAAATGCGAAACGTATTATTAAGGACGCTGGTCTATAAAACTATGACACCTGAAGCAGGCCGACCTGGGAGACGCCCAAGAACCAGTAGCTTGGTTGAACGCGCGGTTGAACAAGCCAAGCGGTTTGTTCCCAGACCAGCGCGTTGGATGGCGCTTGGCGCGGGATTGTTGATGGCCGGATGCGAGCCGGGAGAACAGGAGACCAGGCCGGAGCAAACGGAAGTGCTGAAGCGGTTTGATTTTGATAATTCGTTTCCTGTGGATTTGGCCAAGATGAACCCGGAAGCGGAAGCACAGGTCAAAGCGCAAGTTGAGCAATTTTTAACTGAACATAATTCCCCACAAACGTTTGGTGATTTGAAAAAAAGTCGTATTGCTGTAGAAGTCTCAAGTGACGAGCGTCCAACCAAGGCTTGGGGGGAAAAGGGCAATGAGGCGCTGAGTGAGGCGCGTTTGGAGGAGTTGGATACGGTATTGCGTGAGGCAATCAAGACGTATGACTTTGCTGATGATATTCCGGCACAGGACGTGGATGCCTTTAAACATAAAATGTTTACCAAGCGCATGCCCGGTGGGGAGTGGGGGAGAGGCGTGACGCCGCTCACCCGGTTAACCAATCCGGAAACTGGTACACTGTATACTGAGACTGAAGTGAAGAAATTGTCCCGCGCAGAGCGTGCAAAGTTATTTGACCAAGCGCGCTACGCTGAAGTGACCTTTGAGTTGCCCGGGCAGAATGAGGTAGAGCACCAGTACGATAAGCTAGTGGACATTATGTCTGGTTATGACAACGTGACCTTCTTAGTAGACCGCAGCGGTTCTATGTTAGATGACTATCAGCGCCTAGGGCATAGTTTTTCTGAAGCCCTTGGCAAGAGGCAAGCGGATTTTGTTTCTGATACTACCTACATTGTTCCCTTTGAACAGAATGCTGACTTAGCCCGCTACCAAAATATCCCGGCTGATCAGGTGCCGCAATACTTGCGCACCCTCAGGCTTCCTGGCAGGGATGAACGATTATTTACCTCCTTACGCCAAGTGGTGGATCAAAAAATCCAAACACCGGAAACGGCTCAACGCCGGGCCATCATAGTTCTAACAGATGAAGGAATTCAGGATTTTGCCGCGGCGAATTTGCGTAGGTTGGTGGCAGACGGGGAAGTCAACCAGATTGATATGTATTTTGCTTTGATTGGTGAAGATGGTTTGATTACTTTTGCTGACCAACGCGGTTTGCTGTATGAATATGAGCAGTACGTTGCGATGTATGAACCGCAGAGTCAAGCCAATGACTTGGATCAAGAGACGCACCAGGCTCAACTGGACCGTGACGGGAATATTGTCTTTGGAAAAGGAGTGCCAAGCATGTGGTAGTATGAAAAGACAGATTGAACTAGAGTCCGGTGTATTTGAGTTCGATCTACGCGTGAGTCGCCGGGCACGTCATTTACGTTTAAGTGTTGCTCAGAACGGTGCGGTGGCCGTTACACTACCGCACTGTTTGCCGGAATTTTGGGTAGAACGGTTTTTACGGGAGAATGCAGAGTGGTTGCAGTCAAAGTTAAGACGTATTCACAGTCTGTCACCACCGTTGGCGTTAAAAGGAAGTGTAGCGGAGTATAAAAGGTATAAAGAAGAGGCCAGGGGGCTGGCAAAAAATCGACTTGAATTTTTTAATCAAATATACGGGTTTCAGTATAAGCGAATTTCCATTCGCAATCAGGGAACGCGGTGGGGGAGTTGTTCACGTAATAAAAATTTGAATTTCAATTATAAAGTGGTCTTGTTACCACCAACAGTAGCGGATTATATTTTTGTGCATGAGTTATGCCATGTGGTTGAGATGAATCATTCCAGGAAGTTTTGGGCGCAGGTGGAACGGACTATTCCGGATTGGAAGGCGCGCAGGCGAGAGTTGAGGCGCATTCGTGCTTTGTAGGCAGAGGAGTATAATTAAAACATGATCAAACGCCTGTCTATTCAAGTAACCGGCTTGGTACAAGGTGTATTTTTCCGTCATACCGCCAAGCAAACCGCGGCTAGCTTAGGGCTGACCGGTTTTGTTCGGAATGAGGGGGACGGAAGTGTCCAACTAGAAGTGCAGGGAGAGGAGCTGGCGTTGCAGAAGTTTCAGGAGTGGTGCCAGATGGGATCTTCTAGTTCTCAGGTAGAGTTGGTGCAGGCTGGGGAAATTCCGTTGAAAGAAGACGAGCAAAATTTTTCTATGTAGCTGTCTTAGCTTACGTTGGCTGGAACCTGCCAAACTGGCGACGCGTGTAAGTCACGACGGATTTTTTCTACAATCAGTTCTATCTCCGCAAACGTGTTGACTTGCATGAGTTGCGCCCGGTAACTCGCTGCATGCGGAATATCTCGCACATACCATCCCAGGACTTTGCGGATTTCCATAAACGGTCGTTCTGTTTTCATCTGGTTGGCGAGTCGCGCATGTTTGAGCATGGTCTCCAGAATTTCGATCTGCGTTGGAATCCAATACGTCCCTGTTTCCAAGTACTGCTTAATCTGCATAATCAACCACGGTTTACCAAACGTTCCGCGCGCCACCGCCATCCCGTCAGCGCCGGTATATTCCAGGGTATGCCTGGCCGCTTCCGGTGTGTGAGCGTGTCCAGAGGCCATGACCGGGAAGGGGACCAGCCCCTTGGCTTCCTTAATGCAATCCAAGTTGGCCGCACCCAAGTATGGCTTTTCAAAAGGTCGGCCGTGGATGGCAATCTGCGCCAACGGTAAATCTTCAATCTTTTTACAAAAGTCACGTACGTGGACTTCTCTATAACTCATCCGAGTCTTCACGGACACAGGAAAATCCGGTCCGGCCGCGTCCAAAGTTGCCTGGATCACGTCACGGCATAAACCAAGATCACCTAGCAAGGCGCACCCGCCACCGTTCTTTGCTACCTTTGGTGCCGGACATCCAAAATTAATATCTACACCATCAAACCCCAACTCCTTCACACGCTTGGTGGCTTCAAAAAAATACTCCGGGTTGGCGCCAAACAACTGGGCCTTGATTGGTCGCTCTGTATCATCAAAGCGCAGCAGCTCTGCGCTCTTGGCTGAACCAAAATGCATGCCGTCTACAGACACAAACTCTGGATACAACACATCAGACGCAAAAGACTTCACTATTTTGCGATAGGCTTGGTTGGTCACACCGCTCATGGGTGCTAAGTAGATGAGAGGTTGTATAGAAGGGTTTACGCTGGTAGCAGACATGAGCGGGAGAATGACACAAGGTTGGAATGTTTACAAATGCCAGTGGGCATGAGAAAATCGAAGTATGAAAATCAGCATGAAACTAGAGATATTTGAACTTTGGCCAGAGGCCCGCTTGGGTTTGGTCTATGTGAGCCAAGTGAACAACCGTGCTGACTTGTCTGCTTGGAAATCTGAACAGCAACGGATTGAGACAGTTGTTCACCAGTTGTTTCCAAACACTGAAGCCGTGGGCAAGCATCCAAACATTCAAGCTTGGCGCAAAGCGTACCGGCAATTTGGATGTGACCCGCATGATTACAGATGTTCGGCGGAAGCCCTAGCGCGTCAAGTGGTGAAGGGTAACAACATCTGGGGAATTAATCCTTTGGTGGATGTGTATAATTTTATTTCGCTCAAGTATACCTTGCCGGTCGGGGGAGAGGACGCGGCAAAAGTTCAAGGTGAGGTGCAACTGAAACGCGCCGTTGGAACAGAACCATTTGTGCGTTTGGGCGGAACGGAAAATGAATCACCTGAGCCAGGTGAGGTGGTGTACGCGGATGATCTAGGTGTGTTATGTCGCCGTTGGAATTGGCGCGAAGCTGACAGAACAAAACTGACTCCGGAAACTACCAGCGCCATTTTGGTTATAGAAATTATTCCGCCCACAACTGGTGAGACAGTACAACAAGCCACGGCTGAGTTAGCTCAACTTGTGGTGCAGTGGTGTGGCGCAAAAACGCAGACAAAAGTTTTGAGTCAACAGGACAGCTCGGTAGATTTTGCCTAAAGACGGATCCATTTTTTGTGTTTCCCGGCATATCCGAGTATATTGAAGAGATGAATCTGCGTGAATCACCCATCATCTATCTCACCAAACGGCTGTGGGAGTTTTCTAAAGGCAACCGCAAAAGCGTTGTGAGCTATTTAGGTTTGTTTTTCTTGGGGAATGTGGTTCAATTTTTTCGTCCGCTGGCCATAGGGCACCTGCTCAACATTCTCCAACAATACGGCCTCACCTCAGACAGTCTGCGTCTGATTATTTTGGCCTTAGCGGTGGTAGTGGGGATTGAGGTTGGCTTTTGGGCCTTTCACGGTCCGGCCAGAATTCTTGAAAGCACGAACGCGTTTTTTGTACGTAAAAATCTGAAGGAATACTTGTTACGCGGGACCATGGATTTGCCGGCCTCTTGGCATACGGATCACCACTCCGGCGACACCATAGATAAAATAGAGAAGGCCGGAAACGGCATGTATAACTACGCCGTGCGCACGTTTGAAGTGGTTGAGTTGATATTACGGTTTGTGGGTTCTTACTTAGCGTTAGTCTACTTTGACCTGAACGCGTCATACATACTCATCATTATGGTCTTACTGACCCTTGGCGTCATCTCTCATTTTGATAAAGTGTTAGTCAAACAGTACACGGAGTTGTACAAAATGGAGAATAGAATCTCTGCTAAGGTGTTTGATATTATTAGCAATATCACTACGGTCATTATTTTGCGCGTGGAAAAGTTGGTGTTGAAATCCATTGTGCAAAAAATATTTCATCCGTTTGGGTTGTATAAGAAAAACATTCGAGTGAATGAATGGAAGTGGTTTTGGTCAAGTGCCTTGTCAGCTTTTACCATGGCGTTGATTTTGCTTTCCTACTTGTATCATCAGTACACCTTGGGCGCCGTGGTATTAGTTGGTACGGTCTATGCCTTATATGGGTATGTAGAGAGGATTAACGATACGTTTTTCCGCTTTGCCTATTTGTATAATGAAGTTATGCAGTACAAGACGGCAGTAAAAAATTCTGAGGCGTTGTCAGATTTATTTTCTCAACGTCCACCGCCACCGGAAGTTCCTTTGGGGAAACGGTGGAAACATCTGGACATCAAGCAACTACGTTTTAGCTATGGTGGGAGTTCCGGGGTCAGGCGCAACCTGGATAACGTGACGGTCAGGCTGAACCACGGAGAAAAAATCGCTTTAATTGGAGATAGTGGAGCAGGGAAGACCACGTTTCTGAAAGTGTTTCGCGGACTTTACACCCCACAGCATGTGAGAGTTGAAGTTGATGGTCAAATCCTTCCTCATGGGTTTCATTCCATTAGCCATGAGATTGCTTTGATCCCGCAAGACCCGGAAATTTTTTCCACTACTATTAGAGAAAACATCACTATTGGTGTGACCCATACCCAAGGGTACATAGAACGCTTTGTACAGATGGCCCAGTTTACAGATGTGGTGAACCGTTTGCCCAAAAAATACAACTCATCCGTGGTGGAAAAAGGCGTGAATTTAAGTGGTGGAGAGAAGCAACGCCTGGCATTGGCCAGAGGCTTGTTGGCTTCTCAAGATAAATTCATTATTTTGTTGGATGAACCTACCAGCAGCGTGGATACCAAAAACGAACTCATCATTTATAAACGTATTTTTGATGAGTATCCGGACAAAACAGTGATTTCCACCATTCACCGGCTGCACCTTCTGCCGTTGTTTGACCGCATCATCCTGTTTTCTGAAGGCCGCGTGATTGGCGACGGGGGATTCACCCAATTACTTCAATCCTCTGAAGAGTTCAGGCGTTTGTGGGACACCTACACTCGGGCGCAAAGTAGCGGCGGGCTGAGCCATGATGATGTATCAAGTGAAATCTAATGGAATTTACTTACTGAGTGTAAACGGGTATAGTGTAGGTATTAAATCAATTTACATTATGTTATGCACCACATGAAATCTTCCAGTAGTCAGGGGATGGGCTGTCATTGTCCACATCACCATGCGCTGCCTGTGTTAGTTATTTTATTTGGTTTGACCTTTTTGCTTCAAGCTTTTGGTTTGCTCACTGACACTCTAGTTGGGTATATCTGGCCATGTATTGTGATTGCGGCTGGGTTGTATAAATTGATTAGCGGAGTGTGTTCCTGTTGCGGAGGGAAGAGCGCAGCCTGTGGTGGCAGCTGTTCAACTGAAGGGAGTTGCTGTAAAGAAGAGGGAGAAGCGCATTCGCACGAAGTAAAAAAATAAGACGGAAGCCAAAAAACACCCCCGCCGTGCGCGAGGGTGTTTTTTGTGTGTTGACGCTGTGAACCGGACAGTCTAGTTCACACCGACCAACTGAACCGCATCAACCTCTGCCCACTCACCTTCAGGGGAGAGCGTGGTATCAAAGGTTAAGCGAACTGTTTTGGTGAGATAAGAAGTTTGAGCGACTGCCGCTTGCCCGTATCCAATAGTACGTGTGGTGTCAGTACCTTCCCAAATAGGGTAGTAAATCCCGTTTGTACCTTTCAGCTCAATTTTGGTTAAAGCTCCGGCACCATAGGTTTCATGTATGCGTACCCCAATAGCATACACTGGGTTGGCATAGGTCAACTCAAGAGTTTCTGTCCCTTTATTGCGTTCTAATGGGGCCCAGGCTGAAGCGTTGTCTGCATAGGCAGTCACGTTTGGTTGTCCCGTGGCTTGTTTGGCTGCCCAGGAGTCACTTCCGTACTCCGTGGAAGCCGTGGCTTTTACGGCCCATTGACCGTTGGTGTCAGCTAAAATAGCCGCATCAGCAGCCGTTTCATTCAACACCACTGGGACCGTAGTGTTGGTTGTTGTGGTGGCCGTGTTGGTGTTGGTTGTTGTGGTTTGTGTACACAGAGCGCCAAGGACCATGGTGCTGGCAGCTATAACCGCTGACAGACTAATGAGCTTTTTATTCATAGACATCAATGTAATGAATGAATTATGTTCTATATTATAACACAGGTCGATTTACCTAGGGAAATCGACCCGGTCTAACTGGCTTTCCCATGGAGTTCGCACACCAGTTGCTCGCCATGTTCACCAATATCTTGATAGGCAGCCGTGGCAGCTAACGCTCCTTGTGCAGCCGCGGTCACTATTTGTTTAAATCCGCCGGCCGCGTTGGTCAGGTCACCGCAAGCAAACATACCATCCACATTGGTGCGCATCATGCCGTCTACATTCACATTCCCACGTTCGTCCAACTGAACCCCAAGTGTTTTAGGTAAATCAGTCCTGGGAATTAACCCAATCTCCACAAATACCCCCTCCACTTCTACCCGTGTCTTTCCGTCTACCGCCTTCAGCAATTCTACTGCTTCAAGTTTTTTCTCCCCAATCAGTTCTTTCACCCCGTTTTCATACACCACTTGGATGTTCTTTTTAGCTTGCATGCGTTTTAAGTTGACCGGCTCAGCCTGGAGCTCTTTTTCCCTGGTAACAAACAACACAGATGTAGCATAGTCAGCCAAGAGAGCGGCCCCTTTCACGCTGGAGTCACCACCTCCCACTAACACCGTGCGTTTTCCTTTAAATAACGGACCGTCACAGGTTACGCAGTAGTTGATCCCATGACCTTTCAATTCTTGTTCGCGCGCTACACCTAATTTACGGTGTTCTGAACCAAGGGCAAAAATAATGGTTTTGCTGTCTAAGGTTTTTCCATCAAATTGGACTTGAAAGCAATGTCCCTGTTTTTGAATAGACTCCACATGGCCAACAACCAAGTCCGTTTGGTTGAGTCTGGCTTGCTCCTCAAATTTTTGCATCAGCTCATACCCGTCAATCTTCACAAATCCCGGGTAATTTTCCACCACGCCGGCTGTGGCGGTTTCACCCCCTGGCATCTTGCCTTGGATTAAGGCTGTTTTCAACAAATATCTGCGGGCATAAATGGCCGCGGAGTATCCGGCGGCACCACCGCCTAAAATAATGACGTCATAGACCATGTTTGTAGTATATCTGAAAATCGAAACACATGATATATTACCCCACATGTTAGTCTATACCCGAACAAAAATAATCCTCAGTAGCTTACTCGTCTTGTCCGTCCTGGCCAATGGGTGGCTTATCTACACCTATTGGATAGATGTGCGTGCTGCCGACCGGCCAAAATATGCCAGCTTGTTTCCTGGTATAGAGGTAGATTCCGTCTCAGGGCCAAACACGGAACAACTTCTGCGCTTCTCCTACGTGTTTGTGGATAACACGGACGGCGGGGGATATGAGTTGGTGGTAGCGGACAGAAAAAATTGTGGCTCTGTCTCTGGGCTGGAGTTGGCCTTGAGCCAACCCTTTGATCCAGCCTTGTATGTTGAAAAACCAATTTGGGTGGAACAGTTCACACAGACTGAGCAGGGGCTGGTTTTGCAGCAGGTGCGTGAAGATACCTTTGCCACCACGCACTTGGACGAATTGAAAAAAGCTTGTTCATTTTTTACTGATAAAGTGTTTGACTAAGGCATGACAAATGCGGAGGTAGCCAAAGTGTTTTATACCATCGCTGAGATCCTTTCCATTCAAGGTGAAAATCCATTTCGTATCCGTGCGTACGAACGCGCGGCGCAAACCATAGAGTCATACCCGCAAGAGGTCAGTGAGGTGTATGCCCAAGGTGGCTTGAAGGCTTTAAACAGTGTACCCGGGGTAGGCCAAGAGTTGGCTGTAAAAATCCAAGAGCTGGTGCAGACCGGCCGGCTGAGCTATTTGAGTCGTTTGAAAAAACAAGTTCCGGCTGGTGTGCTGGAAATTTTGCAGGTGGAAGGGATGGGGCCTAAGCGGACCTTGTATGTATGGAAAACGTTGGGTGTGCGGTCTGTGAAGCAACTGGAGAAGGTGATTAAAGGCGGTAAATTGAAAGGTGTTCCAGGATTTAAAGAAAAAATGTCGGCTAATGTGGCGCGGGGAATCCAGTTTCGTGCTAAAGGTGGTGGACGTAAACCCATTTGGGCAGTGTGGCCTACGGCGCAGGCCATGGTTGATGCTTTGAGCCTTTCGAACCTGTGCGAACAAGTGGAAGTGGCGGGGTCGCTCAGGCGTATGAAAGATACCATTGGTGATATTGATCTAGTGGCCTCAAGCCGCAGGCCACGGCAAGTGATGAAAGTGTTTGCTCAACTGCCGCAAATTGCCAGACTGACGGCGAGCGGACCAACTCAGTCGCACGCGGTACTGAAAAGCGGAGTGAAGTGTGACCTTCGGGTGGTCAAACCTGAACAATATGGTGCGGCGTTGTATTATTCTACCGGTTCAAAAAAACACAACGTGCATGTGCGGCAGATTGGACTGAAGCGCGGAGTCACTATGAACGAATATGGTGTCTATACCGGCACCGCGGCGCGGAAGAAGAAGTTGCTTGCGGCTGAAACGGAAGAAGCGGTGTTTGCGGCTATGGGCTTGCCTTATATTCCGCCAGAGTTGAGGGAGGATTCAGGAGAAATTGAAGCGGCTTTGGCCGGGAAGTTGCCTCGCCTGGTGGAACTCAAAGATATTCAAGGTGACTTGCATATGCATACAGACTTTAGTGATGGTACGGCTTCTCTGTCTGAAATGGCGCGGGCCGCACGGACGGCTGGCTTGAAATATGTAGTCTGCTCTGACCACGCTTCGACCATGGGTATGGTCAAAGGAGTGAAGTCCGGCAACATGACGCAATATTTGCGTATGATTGAGCGTGCCCGCAAACAAGTTTCCGGCATACAGGTGATCAGCGGACTTGAGGTAGATATTTTAGCTGATGGTTCCTTGTATTTGTCAGACATGTTGCTGAAAAAAGTAGATTGGGTGATTGCCTCGGTCCACAGCCACTTCAGGCAATCTTCTGCAGACATGACCAAACGTCTGATCACTGCCTTGGAACACCCTAGCGTGAAAGTGTTGGGCCATCCCACCACTCGCAAGATTACCAAGCGTGAGCTAATTAAATTTGATGTTGACCGTGTGTGTAAGGCGGCCAAGGCTAACCACGTCGCCTTAGAGTTGGACGGAGCGCCGGACCGTTTGGACTTACCGGATCATTTGTTACGGCGAGCTAAGGACTTAGGAGTAAAGATAGTGATAGACACGGATTCTCATCAGGTGAGTGAGCTTGACTTTCGGTTCGCCGTAGGCCAAGCCCGGCGCGGTTGGTTAGAACCCACAGATGTACTGAACACCTTGCCCTGGAGCAAATTCAAAGATATGCTGTAGCTATGGCAGGACCTCAATTTCTCAATCCTAAAACAGCCGGTGGCAGTCCCATTAAACCGCGTTTGTTGATGCGAGAAAAAAAACCACAACCGGATGCGATCATTCTGATTTCCGCCATCTGCAACGGTCTGTCTATTTTGGGGATAGCCGCGCAGGCCTTTGTGCGCAGTTCGTTGACCTTATACATAGTCGCCGGGTCCTTGTTTTTGTTTGGTGGGATAACCGGATGTCTGGCTGGAGTGGTGGGTGTGCGCCACGCACGGCAGGCTGGTCGTTCCGGTGCTAAGTTGGGTGCGTACAGCGCCGGTTTAGGACTGTTGCTGGCTCTGATTGCCTATGCAAGTTTCATGCTGCAATTGAATAACTTTTCACAACAGCTATAATTCATGCCAAGACGATTTTCACGTTTACGTCCTACCCGGGGGAAGATTATTGGTATTGTCGGGTGCCCCGCCTCTGGGAAGTCCCTCTTGGCCAAACAGTTGGCCAAAGAGTTTAGTGCGGAAACTTTTTTTGAAGGTGAGGCCATGAAGTTTCCGGAGCGGATTGTTGAAAACTTGGGAGAAGGGAAGCGTCCGCTGGAAACGTGTTTATGGTTTCATCAAAATAGATTTGAAGATTACCTCAGGGCTTCTGAGCTAAGACGGCACGGAAGAACAGTGGTGATGGATACGTTTTGGTTGACCAACCGGTTTTATTTTCCGTCGCGCGCACAGATGGATGAATTTGAACGTCAGCTAGCCATGTATGTGGAACTGATTGACCAACGGGTGTTTGATTGGCCGGACGTGGTGATTTATATTCGTATGTCACGTGAACAGATTAAGGAGTTTGTCCACCGGCGCGGTCGTCCGTTTGAAACCACTGACCGGTACATAGAACATATTTTCCGGGTCAACGACGAGCATGAAAAGTTTTTCAATCAATACAAGCGGGATAATTTAATTGTGATTGATCATGACGGGTTGGATTTTAAGGATCCGGAACATGTGCGGGGAATTGTAGAGCAAATTCAGAAATTTAAGGTGAGTAAAGAGCCGCAAACGCCTCCAGAGGAGCAGCTCAAGTTGTTTCGCTAAAAGGCTTGACAAATCCGCTGAAAATCGATATACACTGAGCACTACGCCTCACTAAGTATAGGCGTTCTATTTTATGAAAAGGACAGATATTAGAAATATTGCCATCATTGCGCACGTGGATCACGGTAAAACCACCTTGGTTGATGCTATGCTGAAACAGACGCATGTGTCGCGCAACATTGAAGAGGCAGGAGAGCGCATAATGGACTCCATGGATTTAGAGCGCGAACGTGGTATTACCATTAAAGCTAAGAACGCCTCCGTGACGTACAACGGAGTGAAGATCAACATTGTTGATACCCCAGGCCACGCTGATTTTGGTGGGGAAGTGGAACGCACCCTGCGTATGGTGGACGGTGTGGTGTTGTTGGTGGATGCTAAGGAAGGTCCCATGCCACAAACCAAGTTTGTGTTACGTAAAGCGTTGGAGTTAGGACACTCTGCTGTAGTGGTGGTGAACAAAATTGACCGTTCAGATGCGCAAATTGAAGACGTCACCAACCGGACATTTGACCTGTTTGTGGATTTGGGTGCAAATGACACGCAACTAGATTTTCCAATTGTGTACGCTTCTGGTATTCAAGGTACCGCTACTCGCGACATGAAAACTCCAGGGGTCGACCTGAAAGCGTTGTTTGAAGCTATTATTGAAAAAATTCCGGCTCCAGACGTGGATGAAGGTGAACACTTACAGCTGTTGGTTTTAGCCTTGGTGGCCGACCCATATAAAGGAAAGATGGGGATTGGGAAAATTCACCGTGGTTCCATCAAGAAGGCTATGAACATTGTTGGTTTGCACCGCGACGGACAAAAGTCCAGCGGGAAAGCCACCTCTATATTATCTTTCAAAGGTTTGGAACGAGAAGAAATTGAAACAGCTGAAGCAGGAGAGATTGTAGCTGTTTCCGGATTACCAGAGATTGGGATTGGAGATACCATTGCAGATGCGCTGCAGCCGGAGGCACTGCCTGTTGTTTCTGTGGAAGAACCAACGGTGCAAATGACCTTTAGTGTAAACACTAGTCCATTTGCTGGTAAAGAAGGGAAATTTGTCACTTCACGGAATATTCGTGAACGTTTGGAAAAAGAATTGGAGACTAATGTGGCTTTGCGTGTGCACTCAGATGAAAATTCAAATCAATTTTTGGTTTCAGGACGTGGTGAATTGCACTTGGCTATCTTGATTGAAACCATGCGTCGGGAAGGCTTTGAAATAGAAGTCAGTCAACCTCAGGTTATTTATAAAGATGAGAACGGTGTAAAAAAAGAGCCTATCGAATTACTCATGATTGATGTACCTCAAGAGTTCCAAGGCTCAGTGATTGATGAAATTGGAAGACGTAAAGGTCAGTTGCAAAACATGACTACAGCAACCAGTGGGGAAGTGCATTTGGTCTATCACATCCCAACTCGTGGGTTGATTGGTTTGAAGAACTCCTTGCTGACTAAGACCAAAGGAACGGTCATTATCAACCATGTGTTTGAAAAGTATGCACCGGTCACAGCTGGTTTGGATGATTCGTTTATGAAACATGGTTCTTTAGTGGCGCACCAAGATGGTGACTCATCTAGCTATGGCTTAGACAATGCCCAACAACGCGGTACGTTATTCATTGGTTCCGGTGTCCCTGTATATAAAGGGATGGTAGTTGGACAAAATTCCAGAGATGAAGATTTGGTGGTAAACGTGTGTAAAGCTAAAGAGTTAACCAATATGCGGTCTAAAGCCTCTGACGGAACCATTCTGCTCACGCCCCCCAAAGAGGCGACTTTGGAATTTGGTTTAGAATACATTGGTCCAGACGAACTAGTGGAAGTCACCCCAAAGAACATTCGTTTGCGTAAACGCAATTTGAAGGTCTCCTAGGCGCGTGGTACCATAGAGCCATGAAAGCTCTGAATGCGAAACAACTCTTGTATACCCTTATTTTCTTGTGCGTTCTCATGAGCGGTGTGGCTTTTATTGGTTTTTGGCAATACAGAACTATTTCTCAAGAGCGCCAACAACAAGCTTTGGAAACCAATGTTGAAGTGCCACTCTAATGCCAGAGAAACCTAAACCAAGTGAAGTGCATGCCCCGGGTGAGAAGGCGCACTGGAATTCCGTATTTAAAAAGGTGGGTCCGGGGTTAGTGACCGGAGCTTCAGATGACGACCCATCTGGACTAACTACGTACGCTCAAGCGGGAGCTCAATTTGGATTTAGATACTTGTGGACCAGTTTGTGGTCTTTACCTCTGATGATAGCCGTTCAGGAAATGTCAGCTCGGATTGGTATGGTGACTGGAGTGGGTATGGCCAAGGCCTTGCTGACCAAATTTCCTAGATGGCTGGTCACTTTTTTAGTGGTGCTGGTGGTGGTTTCAAACACCGTGACCATAGGCGCTGATATTGCCGGTATGTCTGAAGCTCTTCAGTTGGTTGTTCCTTTACCGTTTCAGGTTCTGGCTGTAGTTCTGACGCTTACTACGGTATTGTTAGAAATTTTTTTATCATACTCAGTCTACGCCAAGATACTGAAATGGATGACTATCAGCCTGTTCAGTTACATCTTTGCCGCTATTGTAGTTCAGATGGATTGGTCGTCTATTGCTTTGAATACCATCATCCCAACCTTTTATCCCAAGGATGTTGATTTTTGGTACTTGCTGGTAGCTTTGTTGGGAACAACTATCAGTCCATACTTGATGTTTTGGCAAACCAGCCAAGAGGTGGAAGAGGAGATTGCTCAAGGTCGGAAGAGTACTAAGTTACGTCAAGGCGCCACTGCAGCAGAGTTACATACTATGCGTGAGGATACAGTGTTGGGAATGAGCTTTTCCAACCTGATTATGTTTTTTGTCATGGCGGTTACGGCCTCAGTCTTGTTTAGGCAAGGCGTGGAGATTCATTCCATGGCTGATGTTGCTGCTAGCTTACGGCCTTTTGCTGGACCCATGGCAGAATTTCTCTTTGCTATAGGTGTGTTTGGAACTGGTATGTTGGCCATTCCTGTCTTAGCCGGTTCTGCTTCATACGCTTTGTCGGAAGTGCTGCATATGAAAGAAGGTTTATACCGCAAGTGGTATCAAGCTCGCGGGTTTTACACCATCATTGCGGTCTCTACCTTGATTGGACTTGGTATGAACTTCCTAGGTATCAACACAGTAGAATTTTTAGTCTGGGCCGCCGCCATCAACGGGTTTATTTCTCCCGTCTTGATTGCTGCCATATTACTTTTAGCCAATTCAAAGAAATTAATGGGCCAACACGTCAACAAGTTTTGGTCTAACCTGGGAGCTTCCTTGGCTTTGATATTTTTCTTGGTCGCTATAGGCGGTTTCTTGGTTACTTCTGATTTTACTTCCCAGGCTATTCAGTTTATTCAAGCGATATGATTTTAGTCGTTCACACCTTAGATCAGTCCAAGGTGCAACTGGCTTGGGTGGAATCAACTGGAAAGGTGCTTAAAGCTTTGCGTAAAACAGTGCAAGGTCGCCAAACTGAGATGGTGACTCCAACTATTGACCTGTTATTAAAAAAGTCTAAGCTAGCAGTATCAGCTTTGTCCGGAATTATAGTTGCCTCCGGGCCTGGTGGGTTTACTGCGGTGCGGAGTGGGGTAGTGGTAGCCAACGCTTTTGGTTTTGCCCTTGGTATCCCGGTGGTGGGGGTGGAGGGTGCATTTTCCGGTGTGGATGACCTGCTGGTTTCAGATCGATTTTCACGCGCCCTCACCCACATCAAGCGCACCCGCAAACCCACCCAAGCCCGTCCTGCCTACGGCGCCCAACCAAACATTTCCAAAGCCAAGCGCAAAAAAGTGCAGCAACATAAATTACGCGTATGAAACTGAACCGTCCAGCAGCAGAGGGCCGGAAAAGACCAACCAGAAGCGCTGAACTATTTACCAGCAATTTTAGCCAATTTGGCATTCATTTTTCCAGACAGGAAAGAAGACCTCCTGGAAATAATCCGCCCGCGTTGGAATCAACTGCGGGGTCGATTAACCTCGTGGGGTAATCAATTAGACATGGAACTAGATGACCCACATCCTGATCAACGGTCGGGGGCAGTCAGTCACTGCGTATGTTGATAAATATTATGGGCATGGAGTTTTAGCCAATTTGTCTCAGCGGAAATCTCTCAGCACGCCTCCCAAGTTACCGGAACGTTTGATGACCTAAAACTGTGCGTACGCACAGCCTAAACCCTAAGGAATTTGAATGTTTAAAAGTCTGGCACGTGCAGACTTTTAATAACCGTGTGACGCGGCAAAGGTGCTCCGCTGTGACGGAAACTCGCGCAGGCAGGCGAGAGGCTTCGCCTGCCGAGCGTGTAGGTGACACGGCGCCGCGAACTGCGTTAGCAGAGCGCGCCGTGATCACCGGTTCCGGAACAGGGAGCGCCTGAGCCGCACAACTTGCGGTTTTTTTATTAATGTTGCTTGATCTGGGGATAACTCGGGGTATACAGGTGTTGTAGTCTGGAGCGTTGTGGTGTAAAATGGAGGAAAGGGGAAGATAGTGGAATAAAGTGGGGATAACCCATACAAAACGGTGGATAACTTTTACCGCCGCAATTTACTCTCGCCCCTTAGAGAAAATCGAAATACCTTATGTTTATTGGCGAATATCAGCACACGTTGGACGAAAAAGGCCGGATAGCTATTCCGGTGAAGTTTCGTGCTGCGTTGTCTGGTGGGGCCGTAGTCACTAGGGGACTAGATAACTGCTTGTTCTTGTACACCCGTGAAGAATGGGAAAAGTTGGCCAAAAAGTTGGCTGAGCTGCCCATTTCTCAGGCCAACACTCGAGCGTTCGCGCGCCTCATGCTTGGCGGCGCCATGGACGTAGAAGTGGACGCCCAAGGACGGGTCACCTTGCCGGAATACCTCCGAGCCTTTGGCAAGATCAAGAAAAACGTAGTGGTAGCCGGTTTGTACAACCGGTTGGAGTTGTGGGACGAGGCAGCTTGGAACAAGTACAAGTTAGCCACGGAGAAGGAAAGTGGTGACATTGCGGAGAAGATGGGTTCGCTGGGAGTGTAACTTCAACAGACTTTTACAATATGAGCACTTATCACACTCCAGTGTTGCTGACTGAGACGCTGGAAGCCATGAATTTGAAACCAGGCGCCACAGTAGTGGACGCAACACTTGGCGGCGGGGGTCATGCCGGGGAAATTATGCAACGAATTTCTCCAGCAGGGCACCTGATTGGGCTCGACCGTGATGCACAAGCCTTGTCTGCAGCACGGACACAACTCAACCAAGCAGCTCAAGCCGTTGAAGGGAGACAAGTGAAGGTCAACCTTGTTCAAGACCGATTTGATACCTTGGCTCAGCACCTTGAAGCTCTGAAGATCACCCAGGTCGACGCTATCTTAGCTGACCTAGGAGTTTCATCTCATCAACTGGATGCGTCTGAACGGGGTTTTAGCTTTCAAACTGAAGCACCGCTGGACATGCGCATGGACCAGTCGCAAGGGGAGACCGCGCAGGAGTTGATCCACCGACTGAGTGAACAGGAATTGACCCAAGTGCTTAGAGACTACGGGGAGGAGTCTCTAAGCAGGCCTATAGCTCGCATGATAAAGCAAGCGGAAGCAGAGGGGCGCCTGAACACCACAACGGAATTAGCTCTGTTGGTTGCGAATGTCAGCCGACGCCGCTACCGCACACCTTCACGAGTGCATCCGGCCACGCGCACATTCCAAGCTTTGCGCATAGCGGTTAACCAGGAGATGGAGGCGTTGCAAGCCTTCCTGCCGCAAGCGTTAGGCGTTCTA
>CAYIMB010000019.1:0-25265 GCA_964364425.1 uncultured Gammaproteobacteria bacterium | reverse complement strand
CCGGTGTTCTGGCCCATCTTAATTTTCATGGGCTTGGCTTGGTTGTCCTTAATCAACGCTCCCAACACAGAACGTTCAATTGTGGTCCTGACATTCACCGCCTTCACCATTTTGGTGAGTTTGTTCTTACCCAACATCCTAACGTCTGAGGCCAAGCTTAAAACCATGCTGACAGTTATCATTATAGGTATGGGTGTCACCTGTGCCTTTGGAATTTACCAGTTTGCCGGAGACCTAGCCGGACTTCCCACCAGCCTGACCGGACTGCGTGACCTGTACACTAAAGACATTCTTGGCTTCCCGCGTATTCAGTCCACCGCACTGGAGCCGTTGTACTTTGCCAACTATTTACTCTTGCCGTTGTCCCTCTTATTGACCTTATTCTTAAAAAAACACTCTCCCTTTTCACGCAACGTGAGCATAGTCTTGTTGCTCTTGGCCGGCATTAATTTTGTACTGACTGTTTCCCGGGGTGGGTATATTGCCGGTGCGGTGAGCGTACTTTTTATTGCTGCTTTTACTTTACGTCAGCTATTTACCCTGCGGAACTTAGTGACCGTTGCAGTTATAGTGGTGTTAGTAGGTGGAATCAGTGTACGTTTCCTGAATCAAGGTGAGGCCTTAGAAAAATTTGTAGTACATGCCCAAAACATCTTTGGTGGCGCCTCATATAGTGAGCGGGTTGAAACGTATGAAATAGCTTACCGAGCCATACTAGAACATCCTCTCTTAGGAATAGGTATGGGTAGCTTTGGTCCGTACGCCAGTTATCATCCGTACGTTGTTCCCAGTCAAGGCTACCAAATTGTGAACAATGAATACTTAGAATTGGCGGCAGAGAACGGAATCTTAGGGCTAGTAGCCTTTGTGGTGATCTTAGTGACCCTGGCCGTTCGTACGGTCAAAGCCTACCGCCAGACCCAGTCAAGTTGGCTGAAAAGTGTTATCATAGGATTATCTGCCGCGCTGATAGGCATCTTGATTCAATATAACACCTTCTCTATTCTGTACATTATGCACGTGTGGGTCACGCTTGGACTCCTCATGTGCGTACAACAACTGATTTTAAATCGTCATGAATCTGTTCAGTGATCCAGCCGTTGGAATGTTAATTGTGCTCTTAGGAGGATGTTTTTTTGTGCTGGCTTATTTGCGTCCCATTTGGGCCGTGTCAGGTGTGCTCTTGCTGCTGCCGACATATCTCATTCGGAATGATTTTGGGGGACTGCCGTACAACGCACTAGATGCTGTAATTTGGGCCACCTTTGTGGGCACGGCCTTGAATTTACGTTTTCACATGGAGTGGCATGGGTGGGGACGAGTGGCTATTTTGTGGTTGGGTGCAGGCATTCTTGGCGTGCTTGTTTCTCCCCTACCGGCTGATGCACTTGGGCAGTTTAAGTCAGTTATTTTAGAACCACTGATGGTTTTTTTCCTGTTGTTGAACGTAATAAAAACGGAGGGGGACAGAAAGTACATTGTAGATGCTATCTTAGCCAGTGGTCTGTTGCTGGCCTTGGTCACCATTACTCAGTACTTCTGGGGGTACGGCATTCCTGAGCCGTGGCAAGCATATCCCGGAAGAAGAGCAACGGCTTGGTTTGGGTATCCTAACGCAATTGGGTTATATCTGGCTCCAGTGTTTGCCTGCGCTTTTGGCTTAGCTATATTTCAAAAGAAACGAACACTTTCTTGGTGGTTGGCCGTTGCAACAGCAGCACTTATTCCCGGAGCGGTCTGGGCCGCGCAGACTGAGGGAGCCATGATGGCATTAGCGGCGAGTGTCATTTTTTTTGGTCTATGGACTAAGCAGAAATGGTGGTTTGTAGGCTTGGCAGTCATTGGATTAGCCGGCGCTTTGGCCTGGCCAGTCAGTCGCGAGATTTTACTCTTCCAAGATGTTTCAGGTGACGTACGCTTGGCCCTCTGGAGCGGAACTCTAGACCTCCTTCAAGCCAGACCGTTCACCGGAACGGGTTTGGCTGGCTTCCCCTACTGGTATGACCAGTACCGTTTAGACAGCCATGTGGAACTCTTGAACTACAGCCACAACATGCTGTTTGACTTCTGGTTACAACTCACTGTGCTTGGTGTGGTTGCCTGGGGCTGGCTGGAATACCGTTTCTTCAGCCTGCTCAAACCAATCAAAACTACACTCAACCACCCGCTGTTGATTGTCTTTGCCGGTGCCATGCTGAGTATTCTGGTATATGGATTTGTAGACGTTCCCTATTTCAAAAATGACCTAGCTGTCTTGTTCTGGAGTGTTGTGGCCTTGTTTGCCGTCACCAAGCGGTGGACAAAGGGTCAAAAAAATGCTACAATATAGTAGCAAAAACAAACACAAACATGTTTAAATTCATCCGTCCCATTTGGATATTCTCTTTGCTGACCCTGACTTTTGGGCTCACGGCTGTTACTTGGTCTGCACAATCAACCCCTCAAGTGAGTGAAGCCCGGATACACCTGGCTTCTTTTGCTTCTGGCAGCTCCTTGTCTTTAGCAGCGGATCAACTGGTTACCTCCTTTGAATCTCCTGAGCTCACCCCGGAACTCAACCGCCCCTTTGATGTGGTTGGTTTGCAGTGGGAAGGTGAAGTGCCTGAAGGTGCCAGCGTGTCCTTTTGGTTATTAGATCAAACCGGTGCTTGGGTAGAAGCTCCGTTGGTTGAGCATGAGAGCAAGGACAATAATGCGAGCGTAAATGATTTTATTACCCAGCCCGTACTTTTCCAAGGAACATCAACTCGCTTTAAAGTTGAAATTCAACGTCCCTCTGTGGAGATTTCAACTCCTGTGGTGCGCAATGTGCAACTCATTGCCGTCAACGCCGGAGAAACTTCTCCAGTCATGAAGGTGCTCAGCTCGGCTACAGGGCCAAGGGTGATCAGTCGCGCTGAGTGGGGAGCTGATGAAGCATATCGATTTACCTCCGACAATGAAGAACTCTGGACACCAACCTACAAAACTCCTAAAAAATTTATCATTCACCACACCGCAGGCGGCACCGGAGGCACAGACCCGGCCGCAACAGTCCGCGCTATTTACTACTGGCATGCGCAAGTCTTAGGTTGGGGTGACATTGGATATAACTATGTAGTGGATCCAAGCGGAAACATGTATGAAGGGCGGTATGGTGGTGATGGGGTCGTTGGAGGGCATGCCTACAATGACGTGCGTAACATCAACTATAATGAAGGCAGTATAGGCATTGGGTTGTTAGGCTGTTATGAAGCTGATGATGACGGAGCCTGCAGCACCATTGCCGAACCAAGTAGTGAGATACTGGCCTCGTTGAGTGAGCTGATTGGCACCAAGGGAAAACAATTCAAAATTCAACCAGTTCACTCTCCCACCACCTTTAAGGATTTAAGTATTCGCAATGTAGTGGGACACCGTGACGTAGATTACACCTTATGTCCCGGCAGTATTTTGCATGACGATTTAAAACTGATTCGCCAACTGTCTCAAACCGTCTACGACTCTCTCAATCCGGCATACCGGGCTAAATTAGAAACCACAGATGCGCCTGTCAGCCTAGAGGCGGACGCGGCCTTTAACTTAACCGTAACCTGGAAAAATACCGGAACGGAAACATGGATTGAGCAACAAGTCTATCTCAAGGTATACAACGGTTCCGGACATGCACCAACTCCACTGCAGACTGCGGAATGGACAGATACGTTTGGAAGATTTTATCCTCAAGAAGTCAGCGTTGCTCCTGGAGAAATAGCAACATTTATTGTGCCGCTGAAAACTCTAGATGAAACAGCTACCAGACAATTACAGATAAAAGTGTTCAAAGGTAAAGAACGGATTAGTATACCAACAGACATGATCAACCTCAACACGCTCCAACCCGTCTACTTTTCCAGCTTGACCATAGACCACCCCCTGGCGGTGCTTAAAAGCTGGCGCCCCAGTGTAACCGTAAGCGCCGTAAGCGCCGGAACGGAGGCACTGCCGGCTGGGGCAAAACTCATCCTAGATGGAGAAATTGTGGCTAAGTCTACAGCAGAAGTAGCTCCTGGTGAAACAGCTATCTGGACCTTCACCTGGACCCCTCCCCAAACGCTAGGCACGCATATCCTGCATTGGAAAGTGACCAGTCAACGGAAAAAAGTGTTCGGTTCAGTGACTCAAAGCGCTGTACGCGTAGATAAAAAATAACCTAAACAAAAATTCCGGGACTCCCGGAACTTTTGTTCGCGAAGATTTTATCGACGTTTACCACGTTTCGCGGTTTTCCGTTTAGCCACCCTTCGTTTCGCTGGCTTCCGTTTCGCGGTTTTTCGTTTCGCGACCTTTCGTTTCTTTGCCATTGCAATCACCTCCTTTCACAAAAATGTAAGACACCTTTATTTGTTTGCATTAATTCTGAATGGTAATGTGTTTTCTGTCAAGAAAAATTTTGCACATTGTGCTATACTCCACGCATGAAAGAGAAAAAAGTTGTAATTGTTGGTGCAGGATTTGGTGGTGTGCGCACAACGTTAGACTTAGCAAAATGGAATTTACGCAATGTAAAAATTATATTGATCAGTCCTCGACCGCATTTTGAATATCACGCGGCGTTGTACCGAGTAGTGACCGGATCTTCTCCGTTAGAAGTGTGCGTTCCGTTGCGAGAAATTTTTAAAAAAACAAATGTTGAGTTGGTAGAGGACACTATTCAGTCAGTAGATCTCAGGCAACAGCGCCTCATTGGACAAGAAGGTCAGGTATACAGTTACGACTACGTGGTTCTGAGCCTAGGAAGTGAGACGGCCTTTTTTCATATTCCTGGCTTAGAAGAACATGCGTTTGGACTGAAATCTATTCATGAGGCACTCGCCTTGAAACGACACTTCCATGAGGTGTTCACTACCTGTCAAAGAGGTTCAGCGGATGAAAAAGTTTGTGCGGCTCATGTACTCATTATAGGCGGCGGGGCTAGCGGCGTAGAAATAGCCGGGCAGTTGGGAATTTACTTAAAGGCCCTAGCTGAACAACATGGTTTAGATGAAGAACTCATCACTATTGATCTGATTGAAGCCGCGCCTCGTTTACTTCCATTTTTACCTCCCGGTGTTTCAGCTAAGGTCAAACGGCGTCTGCACAAGCTGGGTGTAAAAATTTTTCTCAACCGCACCGTGGTGAAACAAGAAGTAGAAGAAGTCTTTCTCAAAGACCTTGAAATGAAAACTAAAACGTTGATCTGGACTGCGGGCGCAAAACCAAATCAACTGTACGTCCAGACTGAAGGATTAGACCTGGATAAAAAAGGGCGGGTCTTAGTGAACTCCCAACTACTCACCCCTCCGTGGGAAAATGTATTTGTGCTTGGAGATGCCGCCGCCACTCCCTACTCGGGCACAGCCCTAACCGCATTAGATCATGGCCGAGTAGTGGCTCAAGTGCTTGAAAAAATACTCGGCCGCGGAAACCTACCTACCTATAAACCAAAAACCCACATCTTCTCCATTCCCATAGGTCCAGGCTGGGCTGCCAGCGGTGGCAAACACCTGGTGGTCTACGGATGGCTGGGCTGGCTGGTCAGACGTTGGCTGGATCTCCGCTTTTTCTTGTCTATCTTACCTCCGCGTAAAGCCTGGCTGGCTTTCCGCAGCGGGAAACAGCTGGTGGAATCCTGTCCATTCTGCTCCAAAGTTGACTCCTGCACGGGGCTCTATGGCTAGTTTCACATCGAACTGACTTGTTTTAAAAGTTGAGTGGTCAACTCTTTAGGTAAACCCATGATACTATCAACCGTTCCCTCAAGTTTTTCTACTAAATTATACTTCAGAGCATCTTGGATACCAAACCCGCCGGCCCAGGAAAACACATTCCCCTCAGCAATAAATTGTTGAATCAGGGCATCCGGGATGGGTTTTAGCCAAACCGTGGCCAAATCTACCGCCTGGGCCCGCTGCTGTGTCTGTGTATTCACCACAACCACGGCAGTCACGGTTTGCGCCGGATGAATGGCGTATCCGCGCAAAAACTCCCGTGCCTCCTCCGGCGTCTCCGGCTTCTCCAGAATCTGTCCATTCCAAGCTACCACTTGATCAGAAGTAATGAGCAGACATGGCTCGTGGATCTTTTTCAAAAGTACGTCAGCCTTGGCATTAGCCAAGGCCATGGTCAGCTGTTGAGGATCTTGGTGTCGGATGGCTTTTTCATCTATCCCGGCGCTCATCACCTCAAACTTATAGCCCATTTCCATAAGCATTTGTTTACGCCCTTTGCTTTGTGACCCTAAAACGACTTTCATGTGATCTTTAGTTTACTATTTTAGGCTGGCTTGATCAAACGCTGGACCATACGCCGGTACGGGACACGGAACGCAACCCAAGCTGACTACTGACCTGCGCCGTTATCATCAGTCCTGGCACGCACCCGGATTTGCATATCCCGACAGTCTAGCCAAGACGGGTAAATTCATTCCACGCAAACCGGACATCTTCACTCCCGTTCTACAGGGTCAGGCTTGTCCCACTTGTTATTAGTATCAATTTTGTTATTCTTTCTTTATAATTATATTTTGTTTATCAACATCATATGCCTCCACTCAAAATTGTATTGATCATAAGCGCTGTACTTGTTGTATTGATAGTCATTGTTATTTTTAAAAAAATCGACCAGAGACAAGGTGAAAATAATCTTGTTGAGCAGGCAAACGATTCTTTGTCAGTGGACACACACGTTCATTTGCAAGGAAGAGATCTTGAAAGCGCAGCTGCCAAACTTGTTGATGAGATGGACAAACAGCAAGTGGATATAGCAATTATTGTTACTGTTCCTGGAAGACCACAAGTGGAACCGTCTGTAATAGAAGCGCGTACGCAAGAAGCCGTGGCTTTGTATCCAGACCGATTAAAGGCTATGACAGGCGGGGCTGTTCTTGGCAGACTGATGCAATCCACTTCGGTCGAACAAGTCACTGAAGAAAATCTTGCTACATTTCGTGAAACAGCGCAGGAATTACTTAAAGAAGATTCTGTTGTTGGATTTGGTGAAATGCTTGCAATGCATCTTTGCATGAACGAGTCGCATTCGTATCAGGAAATCATGCCAAATCATCCATTTTATTTTGCATTAGCTGATATTGCAGCAGAAGAAAATGTACCTATTGATATCCATATGGAAGCTGTATTGCAAGATATGACAATGCCTGAGGGTCTGCTCATACGTTGTAGTAAAAATCCAAGCATTCTGAAAGGGACTATTGAACCATTTAAAGAACTTCTTGCACACAATCCAGAAACGAATATTGTGTGGCAACATATTGGTTGGGATAATGTTGGAGTCATGACACCAAATCTTATGCGTGAACTTCTTTCACAGTACAACAACTTGTATCTTTCTCTTCGTGTCACACAAGCGACTCAAGGACCAAATCGTATTGTTGACTCTCAAGGAAATATTTCCAAGGAGTGGCTTCAGTTGTTTGTCGACTTTCCTGATCATTTTATGTTAGGCTCTGATCAATTTGTTGGTGATTTAGGTGAAGGCGTCAAGAATGCTAGTCCGTCTTTTGTGAGTACGTGGGATATCATCAAACAGCTCCCAAGTGATCTTGCATCAAAAATTGCAGGTGAAAATGCTAGTCGTATTTATCACTTGGAAAAATGACTAGCGACGCAAAGGTCACCTAGATGTCTGTGTTGCCGTCGCAGTTTTGATCTACTGCGTCACCGTATTCGTTTGGATTGATTGTGGCATCGGTTCGAGCCATGTGCCAACCGCCAAGGCGGACAAATTCATTCCACGCAAACCGGACATCTTCACTCCCGTGCTACAGTCCCCCTGGTAATTGGTTGATCCAACCCATGGCTAGGTATATACTTCCTGGTATATGAATAGCTTGCTACTAGCTCTTGGTGTAAGCAGTCTTCTCTTTACCAATAGTGTTTCGGCCGACTACGAACTGACTACTGCCCACACCACTGTTGACAACTTATCAATTGAACATACCAGCCTCCAGCAGTCTTATCAGGGAGTGCCTGTTTTTGGCGGACAACTGAAACTCCATCATAACCTTGCAACTGGCGGTCGCCTGACTACCGGAAAAGTCAGCTCAGCCGCCCCGGACATTGATGTGGTCCCTACAGTTTCTGCAAATGAGGCAATAAGTATTGCTGAAAACCTATCCGGACAATCAGGAACCTCTGTACTGAAAAGTAACTTATATATTTTTAACGAGCAGTTACTCAACAAACTAAAACCCAGCGAAAACATTCTAGTTTGGCAAATAGACCTGTACCAATCCGAACCACTCTTCCACGAATATTACTTCATCAACGCCCATACCGGTGAACTGGTGTATCAAATCCATGGTCTGCATGAAGCGATCAACCGTCAAATTTATGATTGTTCCTATTTTGATGGTAATTGCTATATCGACTCTACTGATCCTGTGACAGGTTACACGTATGGGCGATCAGAAGGCCAACCGGCCAGAGGCGTTAACCCCTATTGGTATATTGTGGATTCTCTAACTGATACAGATGACCTATACGACAATTTAGGAAACGTTTATAACTATTACGTTAACAAATTTGGTCGGGAAGGAGCCAACGGAAATAGTGGTATGGGTGACGGTATAAATTTTCCAGTGACCGATACGACTGGGCTGACCTACATTGACTACTATACTGCAGAGGCAGATTATTGTCCCAACGCCTTTTTTGATAATGTGGGCGCCATGCACTATTGCGATGGTTTCGTCACCAATGATATTAGTGCTCATGAATATGCCCATGCGGTGAATTTTTATAGCGTGCTAGATGCGAATGGAGCCCCGGCGGGTTTAACGTACACCTATGAAATTGGTGCACTAAATGAAGCCAATTCAGATGTGTTTGGCGAGGCTTTGGAATATTATGTGACCGGCAGTAATGATTGGTTAATGGGTGCCGAACTTTCTACCGGGGCGCTGCGCAGTATGAGTGACCCAACCACCTATACTTATACCGACGAAAATGGCAACTCAATACCCTATCCTGACCGCTATATGAGCGAGAACCTCTATTGCGGTGAGGGTGATAACGGTGGGGTGCACCTAAACAGTTCAGTCGTGAATAAGGCCGCGTATTTAATGGCCATCGGCGGAACATTTAATGGATGTACTGTCACCGGCATTGGTCGTGAGATGGAAGAGGCTATTTTCTACAGAGCACAGACCACTTACTACACTACGACCACGGATTTTAATGGTGCCTACACCGCTCTCCTGGCCGCCTGCCGTGATCTCTATGCCGCAGACGTTTGCAAGCAAGTGGAAAAAGCCTTGCGGGCTGTAGAATTGGACCAGGCCGGATTCTGCAGCGGTGAACCAGCAGCGGATCCAGGATGTGCAGACGTTGACGCCACTCCAACCATCACCAAAGCTACGTCTAACACCCCCAAGGGGTACTACAAGGCTGGAAAAACTATTGATATTGATATCACTTTTTCCGAACCGGTCAGCGGTGATGTCACCGTCACCTTAGAAACCGGTGATGTCGATAAGCAGTGTACCTTCACCGTTACTCAGGAAACTTCCGGTACCTGCAATTACACCGTTCGGGCCGGAGATACCAGTGGTGACCTGAATGTGAAGAGTGTAACCGGGACCATCACAGACTCCAGTGGTGATCTGGTCACTTCCATCTTACCAACATCTAATCTAAAGGCCAACAAGCAGCTCATTGTGGATACCACTAAACCAACTGCTCCGGACACTTTACGTATCTATACTTCACCCAAAAAAAATAAGCGCATCAAAACAATCCATCCACGAACGTTTTCAGGAGTGGTCAAAGCTCAGGCGCTGAAACCGTACTTTGCCTGGGAGGCTGTCCCCGGAGTAAAAAAATTCTTTGTAAAGTTTTCCAACAAATCCATTATCCGCAATAAGTTACTGAATTCTGATAACCTCCGCACCAAGCGGCACTTCCGCGGAAATATAGAGCAAGCTGATAAGAAATACTTTTTGTACATGATCCTGCAAGACCGCGCGGGAAACAAATCAAGTGTGAAAACGCTTGTGGAGTATAAAATCAAAAGTGAGTAAATTCAGATAGGCTAAGGTCGGGATAGAATCAATTTGTGAAGAACGGCTACGCCGCTAATCTATCCCACAGTTCATCATAAATTACGCGAAGTCATCAACACGCGGTCGTCGTAGATATTAATTTCAGGTGAATACTTACTTCCTGGGCGCATAAATCTCACATCACGTAAGTCTTGTCGCCCACGTTTGGCCCAAGTCCGCCAAATAATAGAATCGGGAGCAATCGCGCGACTTATTTTTTTTGGCAATACCTTCCGTCTGGATCTCTGAAATTTCACCTGTGTATAATGTCCATTGCTTCAGCCAGGGCGTTTGATGTCCTTCCGCCACTTGTTCAGCTTTGGTGCTCAGAACTTTCACTTATTTCAATACCCCCTATATCCTCCAAACTTTCTTCTATGATTACACCGGTGTAGTTCATTTTTGGTTAATTTATTAGTGGACCCCACCGGGATCGAACCGGTCACCTCCGCATTGCAAATGCGGCGCTCTACCAAATGAGCTAGGGGCCCGTGGAACGGGCACATATTACCTAAAACCGGGGCAAACATAACAGATTTACGGAAGGTTGTCGAGGGAAAATCGACCTAGCGGAAAATGGCGTCCAGGATGGCAATATACAAATTAAACATGATCATGAATCCAAGGATGATGGTGACTACTCCCAGGAGTTTCAAAAACGCGCGCGTGCCGCCGGCAAAGTGCCGTTCCGCCCAATCCATGGCTCCCGCAAAGTTGTAAAACGCTTCAGTTTTCCACACCATAAAAAATCCGACCACAACCACAACCAACCCAATGATAATTCTGGTGATCATACCTGAGCCGCCAACCATGCCTGCATTGGCAACCAATAAAAATCTTTCCAACCAGAGGTAATCTCAGACGCAAACTCCTGTGGCACTCCAGTTTGGGTGAAACTTAAACGTGTTCCAGTTTTTGTTGACTCAAGTTCAAATATCACCACAGACCACACCCCTTCTGGCCAGTCAGACGCGCGCCAGTCCTGCACTATTTTTTTCCCCGGCACCAACTCCACATTCTTTCCTTCTATATATCCATCATACGCCTCCACACGTCCTCCCACTTTGGCGGACACTTTAGCCGCGCCCCCGGAAAACTTCGCATGTTTCTTACTGTTCATCAGTAAATCATACACCTCACGCGGTGTAGCGGAAAAAGTGACTGCTTGTTTAATAGTTTTAGTCTTCATACTAGTTTCCAAATTCTTTTTCTAAACCCTAAGTATACCAGATAAGCAGTGAAGATGATCCAAAATTCCATGGCATACAGGCGGCGGATGATCAGCGTCTGAAAACTGATCTGCGGCGCCTGACCAAACAACATCATGGGTTGTCCCGGAACTGCAAACACAACAAACACTTGATAAGCGGCATAGAGGAATCCGGTAATAATAAAAACGTGAACTACGACGTCAAGAATTTTCTTTAGCTTGGGTTGCATAGGGTGGACACAGAGGGATTCGAACCCCCGACCCTCCCGATGTAAACGGGATGCTCTAACCAACTGAGCTATGTGTCCCTGGTGCGGATGGAGGGACTCGAACCCTCACGCCTTTCGGCACACGCACCTCAAGCGTGCCTGTATACCAGTTTCAGCACATCCGCTAACAGAAGAGTGTTGAGCAAAATGAACCTTACGACTTTTCAACCATCTTCTCTTTCAGCTGCTTTTTGCTCTTGCGCACATAGTGTAACTTTGAGCGCCTCACTTTAGCAATACGAGTGATCACAATCTTCTCAATCAGTGGGGAAGATAACGGGAAAATACGTTCCACGCCAATACCATCAGATACTTTACGTACAGTGATGGTTCTAGTGTGTTTGGTTTGACCTCCCATAGCAATAATCAACCCTTCATACATTTGCGTTCGGGTTTTATCACCTTCTTTAATCTTCTGGTACACGCGCACAGTGTTACCCACACGCAAGGCTGGGATAGTTGGCGTGGCCGCTTCTTTTGTTTCGATTTTCGTTTCTTTATTATCTGTCATAAATATTTTTAGACCTCCGTACCCTACAAGATTGGAACGGGAGAGTCAAGGCGTTGGGTTGAAGGTGTGGGCCCAGCCTACTTGGCCTTTGAAAATTGGTCAATATAGGTTTGAAACTCTGGGGGAATGGGTGCTTTCACTGTCTGTTTGTCTCCTGAAAGGTCAAAAAAGGTCAGTTGTTCAGCGTGTAACATGACGCGCCCAGGTTGCAGGGAAGATGTAAAATCTGCCGGTTTATACACCTGGTCACCCACAATGGGATGACCTATGGCATTCAGGTGAACCCTGATCTGGTGCGTCCGACCGGTGTGAATTCTCACCCTAAGCAAAGCCACCGGCTGAAACTGCTGAATCACCGTGTATTCTGTTAAAGCCTCCCGGGTACCAAAAGTCTCACCTTTTGGGCGGGCGGCCATCTTGGTAGGCTGGGTAACACTGCGGGCAATTGGAAAGTCTATCACCCCACCTGGTTGAGACATCACACCATGCACCAACGCCACATACTCCTTCACCATGCTGCGTTCCTGGAACTGCTGCTTCAAATGATCGTACAGAGCTTGCGTACGGGCTACAATCACCACACCGGATACATCTTGATCCAAGCGGTGCACTATCCCCGGCCGAATCTGTTCTTCTCCTACTCCGGATAATTCCGGATAGCGTGCCAATAACCCATTGGCCAACGTGTCAGAGGCGCGGTGGTTGTCACTTTGATGCATCACCACGCCGGCCGGTTTGTTGATCACTACATACTCTGGCGTTTCCACCAGGACCTCAAACGGAACCTTGGGGTTGGGTGAAATAAGAGTTTGCTTGGTAGGTGCCTCAGCCAAGTCTACCTGCACCACATCCCCTGTCTTCAACGCCAAATGAGTGGAAACTGTTTTTCCGTTCACCACGACCTGTCCAGCTAAAATCGATTTTTGCAAAGCAGAGCGCGATCTGTCTGAATATTTAGCCACCAACCATTTATCTAAACGCTCACCTGCTTCATCTAAACTAATAACGTACTCGTTCATCAACCCATCCCGCGGTCGCGGGCACCGGCCTTAATAATCTTCACCGCTTCTTCCGGCGTATCAACAATTTTGAAAATTTTCATGTCTTCCGGTTTCACGGCTTTGTGTTTCTGCATGACATTCTTCTCCAAGTGCATATATAACGTATCCCAAAAATCTTTCCCAATACACACCACGGGAATATGCGGCATCTTTTTGGTTTGGATCAAGGTGATGATTTCAAAAAACTCATCCATGGTGCCAAATCCGCCTGGAAAATAGACGTAGGCTTGAGCGCTGGTGGCTAACATGACTTTACGGGTGAAAAAATAGTGGAAGCCAATGCCTTTTTTGACGTATGGGTTGATCCGTTGTTCAAATGGAAGTTGGATGTTCAAACCCACGCTTTCCCCGCCTGCCTCATAGGCTCCGCGGTTCGCCGCTTCCATAATACCCGGACCTCCGCCGGTCAACACAGTAAACCCGGCTTTGGCCAATAGCCGGCCTAACTTCTCAGCCGCTTGATAGTGTTCGTCCCCTTCATCTACCCGGGCGCTCCCAAAAATAGTGACCACCTTTTTAAAATCGCCTAAAAACTGAAATCCATCCACAAACTCGGCCATGATGCGGAACATGCGCCACTGAACTGAACCACGAAAATCCTCCAAAATAGGCTGTTTAGCTTGTTTCATATTTTTGGAATCAAGAAGTGGCCTTTCGCCACTCTTGATTTAAACTTACATTTCGCAACGGCAGGAGCACGTTTTACTTGTGTGCTCTGGGTGTCCACAGGAAGGGCAGGTATCTGCCATATATGTGGGCGTTTAATGATCTAGCCATAGTAGTATACCAAATTTTTTGATATGCTACAAGCAGAGTTAATTCGATTTTCAACACCTATGAAAACCGTCTATATTTTCCCAGCCCTTCTTGGTTCCACGCTGCTACTTGGGGCCGTGTGTACCACTCCACTCCCCCAAACTAATTCCGCCACGACCAATACGTCCAACACTACCCTCAGCGTCATTCCTAACCGGACATTTGTTAGCCGAAACCTAAATTACACGCTCAGTTATCCAAATAGTTGGTACACTTGGTCTGGATCTGATGTATATCCGGAATTTGACTCCAAAGAAACAGATATAGACTACTTATCTACGGAAGACCGAGTCACAGGCACTGACATTACGGGTGAGGGAGTATCCTTAGCCATTACCTACACCACAAAAATTGATCAAGCCACTGGACAAGCCATTTCCTTTGAACAAGTTGTGGCTGAAGAAATGGTCCCTAGCGTTGCCACTAAGAAAGAAACGCTGACAGTTGGCGGCTTACCTGCCGTTAAACAATTTGAATCTGACCCACGTGACCCTATCAATGAATTTGGGTTTTTTGTCACCTATTATATTGATGCGCCAAAAGGGGTGTACACCTTCACCGCTGTAGCCACTTCAGAGGCAGAGTATGAACGGCAAGCCGCAACCATTCAAAGTGTAGTCAGCTCGTTTACCTTACAGGAATAAACTTACCTTTCGTCTGGATTGTTTGCGTTGAGACTGTTTTTCTTTGAATTCTAATCTTCGTTCACGTGAACCACGCGTTGGTTTGGTCGGAATACGTTTATGCACGGGACGCAACGCTATCTCAACCAACTCATGCAGTCGTTCAACCACTCGTTCTTTATTTTGTAGTTGACTTCGCGTTTCCTGGGATGACATCACCACTTCTCCTTCTTCGTTGATGCGGTTAGCTAAAAATACTTTTATTTTTGCTTTTTCTTCCGGTGAAAAAATGGGGGACTGATCCACATTCCATCTCAGTTGTACTTTGGTGCTGACCTTATTAACGTTCTGTCCGCCAGCTCCTGAGGCACGCACAAAATCTATCTGGAGTTCAGATTCTGGAATGATAGGTCGATTTGTATGACGTGACATACTTTGAATGGTGGGAGCAGCAAACTAAATAACACCATTAAATGTATCAGAATTTTCGAATAAAGGAAAAAGAGCAGTTTTGAGACTTGCTCGGGTCTACTGTATTTATTGCTCAACGATATTTCCTCCGGTGTCAATATGGAGCTTAGAGAGGGCTTTCCCAATTAAAGCGAGTTCGTATTGGATTGCTTCCTCGTAAGTTTTGAACTTACCTGAACGAACATCGCCCAATAGGTCCTCATAACAACCTTGCACGAAGATAAGTGCTCCCTTCACGGCGTTCTGACTGAATCCACTTGGTGGCATAATACACCCCCTTTCTATTACTTAGGTGCCTATAACTTTCCACGTTTTGAAACATTGCGTAACAAAAAATAAAAAACACCTTAAGAGACGCCTAAACAGCACCAAAAATAAGGGATTTTTTAAAAGTATTGTTGTAAATTTTGTTACAACTTTTTTGATTTATTGAAAGGCCTAGCGAGACCCCAAAGCGTTTCAAACATTATACGGTACGATTGTGCTAACATATGACCTTCAACCCAAAGAGCGACTTCGTCATAAAAAGAAACAACTAATACGGTATTGTTAAAAATATCAATGTTGACTTTGAGAGGAAAATTCTGGAGCCATCGTGTTTCTCGCTTATATTGTTCATCATTCTCAGCAGTTTTGCGCGCAACATCAGACATGTGAACAAGCATTCGACTTTTTGAGTTATGCTTTACAAACTTTTTATTCCATTTATCCCAATATGATTCTGGGAAAAATTGAAAGGTATTATCAATTGAACCGGCAAAGGCTAAAACTTCCGTGTCTTTAGATGTCCGTAATTCTTCCTCGTATGCTTCACGAATTTTTGGTATACCCTCAAAGTATTTTAGAACAACCTTGTTTTTCTTAGGTCTAGAAAGAGCTTCTAATTGTGGTAAAATCGTGGACAATCTTGATAAAACTTCTTCTGTTTCTTCAATTTTTTTCTTCCCAATTTCCACCAACTGAACTGGATTTACAGGAATAAATTTTTTTCCCTGTCGTCGCGTTAGTTCATAAACCCCTAGATCAACTAATTTGTCGGCTTCCGCATAGATTTGTTGCCGATTGATCTTGGTAATTTTAGATAATTCTAAAACAGATCGTATGCCATGCTTTAATGAGGTCAAATACAAAGTTACTTGGATTTTGCTAAGTCCGAGTTCCGATAAAATCTCTAATTGTTTTTCATTAAAAGGATTCTTCATTTGCCTACTACTCAGTTCTTAATGGGGAAACACAATAAAGAAGAGGGTGATTATTTTTTGGTGGGCACGACAAGATTCGAACTTGTTACCTCCACAATGTCAATGTGGCGCTCTAACCAAGTGAGCTACGTGCCCGGGTTGCTGAACGTACAAGTGGGCAAACAATACAAAACTAGACGGTTTCTGACAAGACCCAGACTAATCCTTAGATTTTAGGAGAGTTCCCCGCCGGGCAAAAATCCCAAATCATCTTAAACCAGGTCTTGTAGCTCTGTGCCAACTCCTTATTCACCATGACAAAAATAGTTCCGTCCTCACCAAAATTGGCAATATCAACTGAAGTAAACGTCACCACATAATCACCAAACATATCAACCACCCCAGGTGTAGGATATTTATCAGGCAACACTTTATACTTCCCACCCACCTCTTTTAAGGCTTGAGGAAACTGTGCAGGAACACGGGGGTCATACAAAGAATAATAGTTTAGCTTTTTCTTTTTGGCCTCTCTAATAAACGCCTGCAAAAAACTTTGACCAACTTGCGGACTGTACCAGAGCGCTTTAGCACCCAAAAAATACGTGTCCTGACCTACGCGCACCAAGTCTCGCATGTAATTTTTAAAACCTTCAATCCCCTTGTAGATGTAGGCCGCTTCAGTCAATGGGTCACTCTCAAAAATTTTATGCAACGCTGGCAAAGCGGCTTGTAAATTCTGTTCCTTTTCTTTAATCTGCTCCATCAGTTTATCCGGAGAGATGGCCCGGTATCTATTTTCACCTTTCTGGAAAATAGGAAACACCAATCCTTTCTGCACCAACCTGTTGAGCGTGTCATACACGTTGCGCCGGTGAATGTTGGATTTTAAAGACACCTCACTCACAGAGGTCTCTCCAGTTGAAAGCATGGTCTCATAAATCTTCGCTTCGTTTGGAGACAGTCCGATTTGCTCAAACAATTCAGCGTACATGTCTCTATTATAAGCTCTTTTTGCAGTGGTGTCAACTACCACCATATGGTGTTATTGGCCACTCTTTTAAAATAGGTTACTCTTTTGCGCTGCGACGTCACCTCCGACGTCCAGACACTGAGGAACTCTTCCATGTCCTTGATTCGCTTCATCCGCAACAACCCGGGATACCTGCCCTTCTTCCTGCTCGGCCTCGCGGCCTCGCTTCCCTGCAACCCGCAGCAGATCCACGGCGCCCTGGAGGTGGTCGGGGTGCTGATGCTGGTGGCCCTGCTCGCCTCGCTGCTCGTGCCGTTCGCGGCCTTCAGCTACCCGGAGCGTGGCAACAAGTGGATCCTTCAGAACGCTCCCCTGGCCGCCTTCGGCGCCTACGCCGTGGAGGTGATCAAGGAGCCGTCCCTGATCAAGGCCGTGCTCATGCTTGCCGCCATGGGCATGCATCTGTCCTACTGGGGCAGCGGGATCCACTCGCGCGCCTACCGGCTGGTGCAGTTCAAGCTCGGGTTCGCGGCTGACCTGCCCGCCACCTGCAAGCTGGTGGCGTTCTTCAACGCCACTGGCCGGTCCGACCTGGCGGACCAGTTGGTGATGGCAGTCATCACCAACACTCGCGTCACGGCCAACTGGCGGACGCAGCTCCCCCAGAACAGCTTTGACCTGGTCAAGGAGGCTGAGGACGAGCTCAGGAATGGGACTCGGATCCACGCCGTCAGCTAGGCGTAGTTCGCACCCTGAGAAAGAGGCACGCCCGCAAGACGCCACTCGGCAGTCTACGGAAACGGCCTCTTTTCTCTTTTAAATCGATATCTCACGGTATAGCAAAAACCTGAATGTCCTGCATACCTAGCTTACAGACTGTTGTTGAGCCCAGGTTTTACGGGTAAAGACATAGGCCGCCAGAAGTGTAGTAATTGGGACCGCTAAAATTAACCCCACACTTCCCACCAGAGTACGTACTATTTCTTCGGCTATAAACTCACTATTCAAGTGCACCCAAGCTGGAACATCCGGTATCACCGTAAAAAATAAGAACACGGGAAGTGAAGCGCCGGCATAGGCCAAAAACAAGGTATTGACCAATGAAGTGATGTGTTCTTTTCCTATAGCTAGTCCGCGTTTATATAATTCCCAAAATCCAAATGTATGGTTGGCAATTTTGAGTTGTTCTATGGCAGCAGACTGCGCAGTGGTAATGTCATCCAGCACACCTAAGGTGCCAAGGATCATACCGCCTAGGAGGAGACCACGAAAATCAATGTTCGCTAAGGTAGTAGCTTGCAAAGACATGACCTCTTCACTCCCCAGACCAAATAATTCTCCAAAATGAACAAAGGCTGTGGCTAAACCGGCGGTGATGGCCAAGCTCAACACCGTTCCTCCTACGGCCACGGAAGTGCGCCAATGAAATCCGTGAGCCAGATAAATGGAGAAAAATAAAATCACCACGCTGCCCAAAATGGTAATCAAAATAGGTGAGTCGCCGGCCAAAATTCTTGGAATCACAAATAACATAATGACCGCTACGGTCACCGCTAAACCAAAGAGTGACATGAGGCCTCTAAACCGGCCAAAGATCAAAATAAATACCATGAACAAACCAAGAATCCAGTACAAGCTGGGTAAACGGTACCGGTCGGTGAGGTAATACAAATCCCCGCTATATCCGGCAACCTTGGTGACAATTACTGTGTCACCAATTTCAAACTGATAGGCCTCACTTTCATTTTGAGGTAAAGAGATGGTGATGGTCTGACCTTTTTCTGAACCGGAAAGTACTTCCACTTGCGCTTCGTCACTCAAATTCTCTGGAATGGAAAGTATTTTAGCTTTAAAAAAATCCTGCTGAGGAATTTCCTCTGGAATAAATTCTGAAGCACGCGCGCCCCAGGGCAGGAACAACACTATCAAACCAAAAACTAAAATCAATTTTTTCATACAGCGCACTCTTTACACAATCCAAAAATCTCAAATGAATGTTCAGTCAACTGAGCAAACTGCTTAGATTGCTTTAAGCTAGACTTGAGCATATCTTCTACCACACACCCTTCCACATCTTCCATCTTTCCACACTCCGTACAAATAATATGATGGTGATCTGTTTGTGGTGCGAGTTCAAAATAGGACCGGTTGTGATGCAGATCGATTTTCCTTACCACACCCACCTCATTCAGCGTTTGGAGAATTCTATATGCAGTCACCTGATTCATTTTTTGTTTGCCGACTTTCCGTAATACGTCTTGAATACTGAGCGGAGTGGTACTTTTGCTTAATACCTGCATGACCGCCAAACGGGTAGGTGTAGCCTTCAGCCCTTGTTTTCTGAGTAAATCTGTGTGGTTTTGCATATAAAAGCAAATTACTTGCATGTATTTAAGTGACCCTGTACACTGAATTGACTCATACTAAATGAAATAAGAGATATTTTCAAATGCAGGAAAAAGCTGGTCTGGTTATAATTGGTGTTATATTCATAGTTCTGGCTGTTATTGTTGTAGTGAAGTATTCGGGTACACCAGCAACCACTTCATCAGACAAAATTCAAGTGGTGGCTACGCTCTTCCCTATGTATGACTGGGCTAAACAAATTGGCGGAGATAAGGTTGAAGTCAGCTTATTGTTGAGCGGTGGCGCCGGGGCGCATGATGTTTCTTTTACTCCTCAAATAGCTATTCAATTATCACGAGTTGATCTCTTAATAATGAATGGTGCTGGTTTGGAAACGTACTTAGATACAGAAGAGCTGAAGGGCGAAAATAGAAAACTCACTATTCTAAAAATGGATGCTGCTATTACTGACGGAATTCAGTTGAACGCGGAGGAACAAACGGGGTATCCATTGTCACAGCTTAATCCACATATTTGGTTATCCCCGGAACAAGCCATCAAACAGGCACGACTGATTCAGCAAACACTGATTAATCTAGATCCAGACAATGCTGCATACTATACGAAACAAGGTGATGCGTACTTGGCGGACTTAGCTGCCTTGGATGCACAGTACGCTTCAACCACTGCAGGATTCTCACAAAAATCATTCATTGCCTTCCACAACGCCATGCCATATGTAGCGCGTGACTATGGCTTAAATCAAATTGCTGTGATTGAAGATTTTCCAGGTACAGCTCCATCACCTCAAGATATTGTGTATCTCCATACCATCATTACTGAAACCGGAGTTAACGTCATCTTCACTGAACCTCAATTTTCCTCTCAAGTCGCCCAAACTTTATCTGCTGATACCGGAGCCAAGTTAGCAGAATTCGACACCTTAGAAACGGCTGATCCAGAAAAGGATACCTACATCTCCAAAATGACTACCAACCTAACCAACATGGCTGTCGTCATGCGGTAAAAGTTACCTCGGAAGTGGTGGGCCCGCTTGGACTCGAACCAAGAACCTGCCGCGTATAAGGCGGATGCTCTAACCAATTGAGCTACGGGCCCCGGTGGCGCCTATTCAACACTGTGCGCAGGAGAAAATCAAGTACCCTTAAGCTTGCGCTTGTTTTGAGGTTGGTCGCTTGGGAGTACCTATGCGAACAGTTTTGCCTTTAGCTACAGGCTTGGATATTTTGCGAGCTGCTGGTTTTACTGCGGTTGAAGAGCTTGTGGAAATGGGCCTTCGTGCTGGAGCAGCTGGAAATTCATCAGTCAATAAGCGCTCGGTTTTAGTCCGTATGCGTCCCACCGTGCCCCTGAGTTGCATGTACAGCAAAGTCCAGGCGGAATAATTCATGGTGGCAAAGTACAGAGCGGCCACAACCAAAGCAACCAAGGTAGCAAAGTAGAATATGTACACGTATAGAGCCACCAAGGCATAGCTTTGGTAGAAGATGGTTCCGGCCAACAAGAACAATAGCACCGGCAAGGTAGCTACGGCGGCAATCAAAATAGCCAGAAGGCCTACCCCAAAATACAACAGGAACATCAAAGCAGCCATCTCAACACTGACCAACCAGTGGGTTTTAAATGTTTTCCAGGCTGCCTGCCAAGCCTCACCTACCCGCGCCTCGTACACCATCACCTCCACCTGAGCGTATTTCATGAGCAGGCTAATAAGCATAGCCACCGGAGTCATTACCAAAAAGAGAAAGACGGCGTAGATCAATGCAGCCGCTGAGCGACTAGGTGAAATAAAGAAGATCACCCCACCTACGAGTGTAATCAATAGATACTGGATGACCTTTCCAATGAGGTTGACCCCAAATAATCCCGTGAATCGCTTCTTCCCGGCTTCCACACCTTGGGTCAGCGAATACGCTCCGCCTGTATCAATTTTGGCTGCTGCATCAATCAAGGCCCCTTGAGAAATAACTACCAAAATCACCAGCACAAAGAGTAAAGCCAGCGTGATCAAGAAAAAAGGCCAAGGACCGCCGGTGACGCCCAACAGGTTCTGTTGCATCACCTCCCACGTTTGGAGCTTCCAGAAGGCCGCAGAGAATGGAGAGATGGATTCACCCAACAAGCGAGCGTCTGAAAAAAACAACTCAAATTCCACGCCCTTCCCGCCCAAGAACAAGGTAAACAACCCAAACCACCACAAATATTTATTGCGGCGCGCAATCTGGCTTGCCCGTGAAATGATGTTTCGGTAAAATCTCATGCCTCCTTAAGTACCTGCATAGCATACCAAAGTTTTTCAAACTTGGCGAGCTAGCTGGCGGTGTAGATCCCTTTAGGCAACCCAATCACTTCAGCAAACTGATCCTGATCCAAGGTTTCTTTTTTAATCAAGGTTTCAGACGTGTGATCCAGCTCTTTGCGGTAGGTGCGCAGAATATCATTCGTTTTCTTATAGGCTTCTGTGATCATACGGTTTACTTCTGAGTCAATCTCCCGCGCCGTGGCATCCGAGTAGTCCCTTTCTTCCGTAATCTCCCGGCCCAGGAAAATCATTTCTTGCCGTACACCAAATGTTCTTGGTCCCAATTTATCTGACATCCCAAAGTTGACCACCATGGTGCGAGCTAACTTAGTCGCCTTTTCCAGGTCATTACTGGCTCCGGAAGTAATATCGCCCATCACCAAGAGTTCAGCTGCGTGTCCGGCTAACATAACACATAAATCATCTAAAAATTCCATGCGTGAATGCATACGCCTATCCTCTGTAGGCAGTTTCAAGGTATAGCCGGCGGCTCGTCCGCGCGAGATAATCGACACTTTGCGCACTGGATCAGAGTGAGGGAGTACATGAGACACTAAGGCGTGCCCACCTTCATGGTAGGCTGTGATTTTCTTTTCTTTGTCTGAAATCAACTGGGTTCTGCGCTCAGGACCAAGCATGACCTTCTCTATAGAGTCCAAACATTCAGCCATGCCCACATGTTTTTTGTTACGACTAGCAGAAAGAATGGCCGCCTCGTTCAACAAATTGGCCAAGTCAGCGCCTGAAAAACCCGGGGTCCGTTCAGCCAAGCGTTGTAAATCAGCAGCCTTATCCATGACTTTTTGCTTGGCGTGAACTTGCAAAATCTCCAAGCGGTCTCTCATGTCCGGCATATCTAAGACCACGCGCCGGTCAAACCGACCTGGACGTAATAAAGCTGGATCCAACACATCTGGACGGTTAGTAGCGGCCATGACAATCACGTTGGTCTCTTGTTCAAAGCCATCCATCTCCACCAAAATTTGGTTCAAGGTTTGTTCCCGTTCATCATGTGAGCCTCCCAAACCGGCACCGCGTTGACGGCCCACTGCATCAATTTCATCAATAAACACAATTGCCGGGGCTACGCGTTTAGCTTTTTTGAACAAATCACGTACGCGTGACGCACCCACACCCACAAACATTTCCACAAACTCAGACCCGGAAATATGCATGAATGGGACTTTGGCTTCTCCGGCTACGGCGCGGCCAAGCAAAGTCTTCCCAGTTCCGGGAGGGCCCATGAGTAGGACACCCTTTGGAATTTGAGCTCCCAAACTGGTGAATTTTTTGGGATTGCGTAAAAACTCTACCACCTCTTTTAATTCTTCTTTGGCTTCCGTGGCACCGGCAACATCTTTAAAGGTAATGATTTTCTTTTTATCCCGACTGTCTACTACACCCGGCTTGCTTTGGCCAAACATCATGGCTTTACTGTTGCTGCCTTGTACCTGACGGAAGATCAACCAAATGAATACACCAAACAAAATGATTGGCACCAACAGCGGCAAAGCCGTGCCTAACCAATACCCTGCTCCATGATCATTTTCAACCGTAATGTTAGTTGCGACCATTTGATCCGGAGTAACACCGTACGTGGCCAGGAGTTGAGGCAAACTCTCTGAAGTTTCCTTCAAAGATTTTACTTCGCTTCCGTCTTGTAGAATCACAGTGAGTTTTTGGTCTCCGGTGACCAAGATTTCCTTGACTTGCCCGGACTTCACTTGGCTAGCTAACTCAGACAAGCTAATTTCCTTTGATTCTTTGTCTGATCCTTGGGACAAAGCAAAAAAGCTGGCCACCATAATGAAGACCAAGACAAAGTAGATAAACGATTTGAACAAACCGGAATTACGTTTTGGTGTGAGTTCAGCCATGGTTGGTCAAATTATATCATACTGTAGCGCTGGCTGCAGCTTCTTCTTTCTTTTCTTCCCCTTCAGCCTTTTCTTCCTTCTTCATTGATTTAGGCGGTTCTTGAGTGGCTTTTAAGGACAAACCCAAACGGTGATCATCCGGTTCTATAGACAAAATCTTGAAGTCATACATCTCACCAACCTTCAATATGTCAGATGGGGCGTTGATTTTTTTCCAGGATAACTCTGAGATGTGAGCCAAGCCATGAATGTCTTTATCCAGTTCAATAAACGCACCAAATGGATTCAATTTGAGCACTTTACCGCGGACAACCTGTTCCACGTTGTAACGAGTGACCGCTTCTTTCCAAGGGTCGTTGTGTAAGCGGCGGATAGACAAGGAAATTTTGGACTTATC
Source organism: uncultured Gammaproteobacteria bacterium (assembly GCA_964364425.1). Lineage (GTDB taxonomy): Bacteria > Patescibacteriota > Patescibacteriia > UBA9570 > JBBTWU01 > JBBTWU01. The sequence continues at coordinate 1,153 of CAYIMB010000019.1, read as the reverse complement.
AATGCCAATGATTTGAGCTTTAACTTTGTCTCCCACCTTTACTATGTCCCGTGGGTCATCAATTCTCTGCCAAGCCAACTCAGAAATGTGTACTAAACCTTCCAAACCCTCATCAAATTCCACAAAAGCTCCAAAGTCCACTACTCCAGTGACCACGCCTTCCACTACGTCACTCACTTTGTACTTGGACAAGACTTCTACTTGAGCTTCTTCCCAGGCAGCCTTCTCAGACACAATCATTTTGTTGTCTTTTTCATTCACATCAATCACTTTAACCTTGAATGCCTGGCCCGTGTACGTAGCTAATCGTTCTAAAATCTTAGATTTGTTGCCACCTTCAACGCGAGGGTAGTGCTCTGTGGTGAGTTGTGAGACTGGCAAGAAACCAGACACGCGTCCTACGCGCACAATCAACCCACCTTTGTTAGCGTCCAAAATAATAGCATCAACAATCTTGCCTTCTTCCATGAATTCCTTCAGCTCATCCCAAGCAATCTTGTGACCAGCTTCACGGAAGGATAATTCCAATTGTCCTTTTTCATTTTCCAGTTCCAACACCGTGGCTTGCACCGTATCTCCAACCTTTAAATCAGAGTACATGCCAGATTCATCAAATAACTCAGGTCCGCGGATCAACCCCACGGCAACTCCTCCTATATCTAACAGCACTTCATTCTTTGAAGCGCTCATAACTATTCCTTCTATCACATCTCCTTCTTTAGGTAACTGAAAACCGTACTCAGTTAAGAGTTTCCCCATTTGAGAGGAGCTGGTATCTACGTTGGTGGCCATACATTATGTTTAATTAACCGACCCTGACCTAGGGCTTGCGGCGCTCCAGTGATTAATTTTGGAGCAATTTGGACGTGTAAAGTTGCTAGACCTTACAATAATTTCGATTTTCATGCAAGGGTAGCCAAAACTATGGGTGATGCTATAGTTTTGTCATGAAGCTTAAACAGCCAGGACTCCGAGCAAGAGATGTTTTGCATGCTCCGCAGGAACCAGTGGGTCCAGAAAAACCAAGAATTACTCCAGACCTAGCAAAAATACTGTCTAGCGTCAGTCCGTTTTCCCATGGGAAGACGGCCGTTATAGCTGGGCAAGCACTTACCCTTTTGCCTAAAGATAAGGGAATGCGTTTTGCTCTTCC
>CAYIMB010000018.1:23026-26073 GCA_964364425.1 uncultured Gammaproteobacteria bacterium | reverse complement strand
ATTCAATGGATCATTCACGCTTTCCAGCGGAACTTTTACCGCAACCAGCGGGACCACAACCTTTACAAGCACCATTACCCATACTCTTGGAGGAACCTTTACGCACAACTCCGGTACGGCGAGTTTTACCGGGGGTTCTCGTACACTTGATTTTAACTCGACCGAAACTTTCGGTACGGTAAGCTTAACCCTTAATACTGGCACCGGTTTGACGATTGCGGCCGGTGATACTTTTATTGCCGTTGGTAACATTACCATTAACGACGGAGCTTTTGACAGTGGAACGGTTGAGGCGCGAGGAGATATCACTTGGGGAGCTTCCGCCGATGGCGCCAATAATACCGCCGTTCTTAAAGTTACAGGAACCGGAGACCAGACATTGACCTTAGCGGGCGGCTCAGGATTTCGGGGCACTAACACCATTAATAAAGTCACCGGTAACGTATACCTTGGCGCGAACTACACAACGGTGTCCGGTGCATTTACATTGACGAGTGGAACATTTTATACACGAAACTCCGCTAACACCAATAACTACAATTTGACGACAGGGAACTACTCACAGAGTGGCGGCACCTTTGAGGGTGGGGCTTCAACGATTATTAGCCATGGGAATTATTCAACATTCACATTGTCCGGAGGTACCTACAACCAATCGAGCGTAGCGACACTTTTCGGTAGTGCCGGATGGACGCATACCGCAGGAGGAACGTTTAATCATAATTCCGGCGCGACTTCTTTTGGAGGCTCAAGCGGCACTTTCGATTTCATAGGTACTGAAACATTCTATAGCATCACGGCTACCGGAGATAATAACGATGTAAGAACCATCACTTCCGGCGATACGCTCCTTGTGCTTTCAAATGCTACGATCAACCAAGGCGGATTTGCGACGGGAACCTTGGAGGTAAGAGGTGATTTGACGTTTGCATCCACTGCGGATACGTCTACCGCATTGATTAAATTGTCAGGCACCGGAGACCAGACGCTGACATACAATGCCGGAACACTTAGTGGCGGGGTGACTGTAGATAAGTCGACCGGAAATTTATATCTCGGGGCAAATCTTACCGTATGGACTGGAACATTTACGCTCACGAACGGAACGATGTTTTTGCGCAATTCCGCCGCAACGAATAATTACAATTTGACGCTTTCAAATGGAGCATTTACTCAGACGAACGGGACGTTCAACGGTGGATCTTCCACTATGTCTGTTCGTGCGACTTTTACACTTTCAGGAGGTACGTTCAACCAATCGACAGGCTCTACAACTTATAGCAGTACTTTTACGCATACGGCCGGTGGGACGTTTACGCATAATTCCGGTACGAGTATTTTTTCACTGGACGCTGTCACCTTGGATTTTACCACCAATGAAACGTTTGGAGCGGTGACTATGAGCGCAAGTCACAACACAACAAAAACGATAGCAACCGGAGATAGCATGATTGTTACCGGTACCTTGACTTTAACCGATGGGAGATGGGCAACGGGAACCATTGAGGCACAGGGCGATGTTACCGTAGGTACGGGTTTTGATACGGTACCCGGGGCGCCATTGAAGTTTACAGGTGGCGCAACACAAACATTCACTCTCACCGGTGCGGAAGCCTTGCTTGATGCCGATATCACCGTCAATAAATCCGGTGGGGCGGTGAATTTGGCTTCGGCCTTAACCATGAATGCCAATAGCCAAGACCTTATTATCCAGGAGGGTACTTTCGACCTCAGTAGTTATGCCCTTTCGGTTACGGCCGCGGCAACGGAAACGCTTATTGTCGAAACGGGTGGTAATCTTCAACTTCAAGGCGGTGAAACGATTACGGGAGACAGTGCAAGTTACCCCCAACTCGATTCCGGCAGTACTGTGACCTATGATGGTACATCCGGGCCATATACAGAAAAGGATTATACCTATTCTAATCTCACCATTAATGGTGGTGCCACATCTGTGTTTACTCAAGCTGCCAATGAAAGCTATGGCGGAAATCTAACCATCACGCAAGGGATACATGCACAAGGAGGCTTTACCACTGCGGTAGTTGGTACCTTTAGTAACAGCGGTACACTTCGTCGTAAGCAGATCGAAACCTTTACCGGTACCATGGACATTGACTCCGGTACGGTGGAATATGTAGGTAATGGTGATGGGGTAGTAGATACGGTCACAATTACAGACTTCGGTGGGGCTGGAACTGATTACTACAATCTTAAAATAAATGATGCCAATGCCACGAAAGATAACTTCTCCAACGGGGCAGCGCTGACGGTAGCCGGTACAGTTGAGGTAGCGAGCGGTACGATGACGCAAAGTGGCAGTAACGCAATTGCTGTGACCGGTACTATGACCACAAACGGCGGTACCTTTGCCGGTGGTAGTGGAGCAATGTCGGCCGGCGGATTATTTACGGTTAGCTCCGGAGCTTTTACTGCAACCTCGGGAACAATGACGCTTAGTAATTCATTCACATTCAGCGGTGGGACTTTTACGCATAATAGTGGGACGGTTGTTTTTAGTGCCAATGCTAATCATACGATTACCGGTAGTGTTGGTTGGAACTCGTTGACTCTTTTGGATTCGAGTGATAATGCGACAGACGTTGTCTTGACTATCGTTGCCGGTACAACGCAAACTATTAATGGCGTGTTAACTCTTGATGGTCTGGATGCTACTGACCGACTCAATATTGTTTCGTCCGTGGGAGCAAGTACTGCAACTTTTGATTTCCAAGGCACCTCATCTTTCAGTGGTGATTATCTAGATGTTATTGATAACGTTGTGAGCGATAACTCTTCCGGACTTACTATTCCAGTCAATCCAGCAAATTCCGTTAATAGTTTTAATACGACTAACTGGTTTACGCCGCCGGGTATCACCGTTGGTGCCATCTCCGGCAACACCACTGAAGCTGGTGGAACAGCTACCTTTACCCTGGTGTTGAATGCCCAGCCGTCAGCTGATGTCTCCATTGGCATCTCTTCCAACGACACCACCGAAGGTACAGTCAGCCCCTCTTCTGTCACCTTTACTTCTGGGAACTGGA
>CAYIMB010000018.1:0-22926 GCA_964364425.1 uncultured Gammaproteobacteria bacterium | reverse complement strand
ACCACCGAAGGTACAGTCAGCCCCTCTTCTGTCACCTTTACTTCTGGGAACTGGAGCAGTACTCAAACAATCACTGCAACTGGTGTGGATGATTCATTGGATGATGGTGATATTGTGTATTCTATCGTTACAGCTGCCGCTACTTCTGCTGATTCTGGCTATAATACACTGAATGCCTCTGATGTGAGCGTGACTAATACGGACAATGATGCTTCTGGTTTTACCATCTCTAGTATCTCCGGCAACACCTCAGAAGCAGGAGCAACCGCCACCTTCACTATGGTCCTGACTGCCCAACCAACTGCTGATGTCTCCATTGGCATCTCTTCCAACGACACCACCGAAGGTACAGTCAGCCCCTCTTCTGTCACCTTTACTTCTGGGAACTGGAACAGTACTCAAACAATCACTGCAACTGGTGTGGATGATTCCTTAGATGATGGTGATATTGTTTATTCTATAGTTACTGCCGCTGCCACATCTAGTGATCTTGGTTACAATACTCTAAATGCATCTGATGTGAGCGTGACTAATACGGACAATGATGCTTCTGGTTTTACCATCTCTAGTATCTCCGGCAACACCTCAGAAGCAGGAGCAACCGCCACCTTCACTATGGTCCTGACTGCCCAACCAACTGCTGATGTCTCCATTGGCATCTCTTCCAACGACACCACCGAAGGTACAGTCAGCCCCTCTTCTGTCACCTTTACTTCTGGGAACTGGAACAGTACTCAAACAATCACTGCAACTGGTGTGGATGATTCCTTAGATGACGGCAACATTGCTTATTCTATAGTTACTGCCGCTGCCACATCTAGTGATACAAACTACAGTACACTAAATCCAAATGACGTTTCTGCCACAAACATTGATGGAGATACTGCCGGAACTACCATTTCACAATCCAGCAGCTCTACTGACGTCTCTGAAGGTGGTATCACGGATACCTACACCCTCGTCCTCACCAGTCAACCCTCTGCGAATGTAGTCATTACCGTTACCGGCAACACACAGGTGGCCTCCACCCCAACCTCACTTACATTCACTTCTTCCAACTGGAATACCACCCAAACAGTTACCGCTACTGCCATCAGAGACGCGGTTGTAGAGGGTGCTCACACTGGCACCATCACCCATACCGCAGTCAGTAGTGACCTTGCCTACAACAGTATTTCGATTTCCTCTGTAGCTGTTAACATTACAGATAATTATAAACCCACTGCTAATGCTGGTAGTGACACTACCATTGTAGAAGCCACTGGTACCACTACTCTCAGCGGCACCACATCTACAGACACGGATGGAGATACTATGACCTATGCGTGGGCAGAAACTTCAGATAGTAGTGATGCGTGTAGTTTAACTAACCCTACTTCCACTAAACCTACGGTTACTGTCCTTAACAAAGAATCTAGTTATGATTGTATCTACCAATTAATAGTGAATGATGGCTATATTGCTTCCACAGCTGATACTATCACTGTACATGTCACTGCCGTGAATAATGCCCCTACCATTGGTGATCTGGCCAGTACCGTTACCGTGAGTGAAGGAGCAAGCCTGATTATTCTTGTAGCTGCTGCTGATACTGATTCCTCATCCTTGGCCTTCAGTGCCCAAGATACAGCTGGTGCTTTTACCGCACATAGCATTACTGTCAGTACGTTATTTTCTTCCAGTGGAAACTTAGGAACTTTCTCCTGGACTCCTGACAAAACTTTATCTGGAGATTATGCCATTGGCTTCCAAGTTTCTGATGGTACCAATACTGTTACTGAGAGTGTTGTTATTACCGTGACCAATGTCAACCAAGCTCCCACCTTTTCCAATGCTCTACCAAATGTCTCTTTCGTAGCTGGTACTACTACCCAAACCGTCTTTGATCTGAGTGAGTATTTCTCAGATCCAGATGGAGATACCTTAGCTTACACGGTCACCGGCAACCAAGACATCACAGCCAATATTACAGACAATGGAGAAGTGTCGTTTACCGCAGATGCGGACTTTGTAGGCACAGAGGATATGTCTTTTGTAGCCACAGACCCTGATGGATTAACTGAACAAAGTAATGAAATTGAGGTGAACGTGGCCGAGTCAGAGGGTGAGACAGAGATTGACCATATCACGGGAACGTCACGCGGGAAAGGATGGATTACTGTCTATGGTACAGATAACCAGCAGCTTGCCAGATGGAAAGCTTTTCCTAAAGGAGGGGTTCTTCCAAAGCTTGCTGAGATCAAGGATGACTTATATATTTTTGCTATTAAAAAACGTAGCGGCACAACCATTCATATATACACGACAGATGGTGAGACACTCTTAAAGAAACGACTCTCCCCACGCCTCCACCCCAGACGTCTTGCTGTAGGTAATATCAACACCACAAAAGCAACAGAAGAAATGGTGATTGCCACAAGCCGTGGTGGGCATATCTATTTTAAGGTGTTTAGCTTCTCTCCAGCATCTAATAAAATAACTTTACTGGATACAAACTCTACCTATGTAGATAATCTCGACTTCCGTGTAGATATTCAAAAGAAGAATGTTGTGGTGATTATTAATAAAAAAGGGAAATTGATTTATAGTTGGCGCCCAATGGAATAGCTGGGGTACTTGTCAGTTATACAACTACTCTTTATTTTTTCTGTTGTCTCTCCCACAACTCCTGGGCCGCAGCTTGGGCTTCTTCCACCAAAGCCAAATCCGGTAAACCAAATTGCAGCCATTCTTCTGTGCCTGATTGTTTGGTTCCAAATAATTCACCCATTCCGCGCAGGCGCAAATCATGTTCTGCCAGCTGGTAACCGTTTTGAATGGTCTCTAATAAGCGCAGTCGTTCCAGACTTTGCGTGCCTGGTGTGGGGTGGAGAATGCAGGTGCTGGCTACAGAACTTCTACCCACACGGCCTCGGAGCTGGTGAAGTTGGGCTAGCCCAAAGCGTTCTGCGCCTTCTATAATCATGAGCGTGGCTCGTGGAACGTCTACTCCTACCTCAATCACGGTAGTGGAAACTAAAATATCTAATGACCCGCCATGAAAATCGACCATCAATTGTTGCTTCTCTAACGTAGACAGCCGTCCATGCAGCACCCCAATTCGTTTTCCCGGAAGTTCAACTTTCAAACGCTTGCTCTCAGCTTGCGCAGAGCTTACACCCAACAAGTCACTTGGACTAATCAACGGACACACCACAAATACCCCGTTTCCCTGAGCCACCGCCCTCTCAATCTCTTGCAACGTCTGCCCTCTCTGGAATGGTTCTCGCACTACTGTACGCACGGGCAAGCGTCCCACCGGTTTTTCTTGCAAATATGTTACGTCTACTCCGCCGTAAATGGTCAGTGCCAGTGTGCGGGGGATGGGCGTGGCAGTCATGGACAACACATGTGGTTGTTGCCCCTGTAACCCAGAGCGCCACAACAGAGCTTGTCGTTGATCCACTCCAAATCGATGTTCTTCGTCTATGACCAACAACCCCAGATTTTGGAATTCAACTTTTTGCTGGAGCAAGGCATGTGTCCCCACAAACACCAGCCCACTGGTATCCTGATCCCACCCGCTGGTGGCCAAGGTGACCGCACAACCCAACGGCTCCAGGAGAGAGCGAATGGTTTTGGAATGTTGCTGAGCCAGAATTTCTGTTGGTGCAAGCAAAACAGTCTGAAATCCATGTTGCACCGCATGAGCCATGGCTAAGGCCGCAACCACGGTTTTACCACTTCCTACATCTCCTTGGAGCAGGCGGCGCATGGCCTCTGACCGTTCCATCTCTTGTAAAATTCTCCAGGCGGCTTTGCGTTGGCCAGCAGTCAGCTGAAACGGTAAGTGGCTGACAAACTGTTTGGCCAAACTTTCAGAAAAGGGAATGGGCGGGGCGAGTACGCCTCTTCGCTCATGCCGGAGACGCAGCGCACGCAACTGATAACGCACCAATTCACCAAATTGGAGTCGCCGTTTAGCCTGCTCTACTTGCTGCAAGTGTTCCGGTTGGTGCAACCAACGGACGGCTTGATCCAGAGGGACCAGATGATATTTGGCTTGGAGGTCTGGGGGAAAGTTGTCTTGCACTTGAACGGAGTGCAAGGCATGGTCAACTAATTGACGCAACAACTTGGAGGTAACGCCGGCAGTTTGCGGGTAGACAGCCTTTAGGCCGCCTGAACCCATATATTCATGCGCCAGATTATTTAAAAACAATCCAAATTGGTTTTGGGTGACTTCTCCGGAAAACAAATAGGTGTTCCCGGGTTTCAAGATTTTAGTCAGAAAGGCTTGCTGAAACCAGATGACTTTGATGGAACCAGTTGGGTCACTCAACACGGCTTCAGTCACCATCACGCGTTTACGCGGACTCCGTTTGTTGGTTATGAGTTCTACTTTTCCGGTAACGGTGGCAATAGTTCCGGCTTGCAACTGTCCAATTGGAGTCAAAGTAGACCAGTCTTCATAGCGCCGAGGAATGTGAAACAACAAGTCTCCAACTGTTTCAATCTCAAGCTTAGCTAATTTTTTAGCTACAGCCGGTCCCACCCGGGGGAGTTGGGTGACGGAATCAGTCAAGCGTAAAGCTGCAGCAGACATATACGTGTGCCCTCGTGTGGAATCGAACCACAATTACAGGATCCGCAATCCTGCGTCCTATCCGTTGAACGACGAGGGCCTGGTGCGCGAGGATTAAAGCTTAATTAGGCAGAAAAGTCAAAGAAGCGGCGGGCGACCCGAGCGGTCGCCTGTTAATGAATTTTGAGAATTCTGGCCAAAGAGTCGTTAGGGGTCTCCGTTTCTTTACTCAAGTCTTCCGGAAGAATTTTTTCCAACAACTCTCTCACTTTCAACGGGTTACTTTCAACCAGGGGGATAGAAATTTCATTGCGTAAGCGCGCTTTGCGCAGGAAATATACTGTTTTGATGTGTGGGGGGTCATAGACGATCCAGAAAGATTGGAGTGAGGCAAAGGGTAAAAATTTTTCACCCACCTTGATTCCTTTTTGGCGGATTTGAAACGTGATGGGCCGTGGATCATGCCGGTGAAAATTCAACATGATAAACCCAACCAAAATAACCAAAATAGCCAGTAAGTAGTTAGCGTTCAAGATGGCATAGGTCAGGAGTGCTGCGCCAGCCCCAATACATCCAACATACCACCACACGCCGCGTTGGTGTTTGGTAAATTCCGGGTAGGTCCAGTCCATTTGAACTGGGCCAAGTTCGTCCCGGTCTAGTTCTTCTCTGGTTGGTTGGGCGGGTACGTTGTACATATAATAGATGGTTATTAGCTTGCCATGGACTGGGCTTCGTTTTCCATGGATTTAGCCTGGCGGTATGATTTTAGCAAATCAAACACAATTAGGAAACCTGAAATGAGCACGCCAGTTTCTGCCCACCATCCGTAATCCAGATAGGGCACCATTTCCAGAATGGATCCGCCTCCTACAGGCAATACCGTTTGGACTAAAAATTTTTCTGTTAAATCTTTAATAAGGTGATCTGTCTCGCCCTTTTCCGCTAGCCCCATAGCCTTTTTAACCCGTTGATACTGGGTCAGGGCCCTGAGAGCTAAATTACATAAGCTGATAAAGGCATCAGCTATCCAGTCTATGGCACCGCATAACCCCAGACCAAGTAAACAGATATAGGTAATGATTTCCATGATAATTGGTCCCACCTCTTGGAGCATGGTGGTCAGGGCTTCTGCCGCCGCCTGTTTAATTTTTTCCGCAGCAATCTTAGCATATTTTTCTGCTTTTTTCTTTGCCTTGTCTTTGTACTGTTTGATGATCTCTGCTTTTTTCTTCTCAAAGGCTGATTTTTCTGCATATTTGGCCTGTGCTTTTTTTATCTGCTCAGCTTTTTGTTGTTTGAGTTTGTCTAAGTCACCTTGTCCAGAAGAGGCTAAGGCCGCCGGAGTTTCAGCACTTTGAATGGCCTGTTCTTTTTCCAACTCGGCATCTTCCTGTTCTTCCTCCCTGGCTTGGCTCAGCGCCGGCGCCCGCACGCTACGTAATTGCAAAGCCGCCTGAGCTTGTGCTTCAGGTGAAGTGAGTCGGTCAGGTTGTTGGGGCGGTGTCTGGGGCACCTCAAACGTCAGCTTGATCCTGTCTGCCATGCAGCAATTTTACCACTTCCTGTTGAAAGCCGATACACTGCCTAAACAGCCACATTCAGCTACCACCCGGCCACGTATTCCCTGGTGATCTTGAACTTTTAACGGGAATCTGGTTAGATCTGTAAATCGATTTACTTTTTTTCACATGAACGAAAAAGACCTGCTTAGGCTAGAATTTGACTTGTATTCACGGCATCACATTATCACCCAAGCGGTGCGTGCGTTGGCCGGGGAGAAATCGTTGCAATTGCTGGATGCCGGCGGACGGAGCGGCTTGATTCAGACCTTCATGCCGGAACAGGATTTGACTGTAGTGGATATTCGGGAGCCGGAAACGGATTCAGACAAGAAACTGAAAAAACAAAACAAATATTTTCTGGGCAGCGTGTTGCAGATGCCCTTGCCTGACCGTTCGGTGGATTTGGCTTTATCTTTAGAAATGTTGGAGCACATGACCGCTGAGGAACGGCCGCGTGCGTTAGCTGAAATGTTGCGCGTCAGCCGGATGGGAATTATTTTCAGCTTTCCTCAAGACTCAGTTGAGAATGATCAGGCGGAACGCTTGATCAATACGTATTATAAACGCGTGGCCGGAGAGGAACATCCTTGGTTAAAAGAACATATTGAAAACAGGCCATTGCCTCAGCCGAAAAAATTAGAGGCCGCTATACGTGACTTGGGACTAGAGTTTGTGCGTCTATCATCTTCCAACACCTACTTATGGACATTGATGCGCTATTACATTTTCTCTACGCACGGTTTCCATACTGACACTGAAGCTCTGTTTGAGTTTTACAATAAGCACATTGCGGACGTAGCTGACGCAGTTGGACCTTCATACCGATCTATTTATGTAGCTGTTCGTCCTGAGTTTGCTCCGTTGTTACGCCAGCTGCCTAAGCAAACTTCAGGCAAGACTCCTATGCCACAGGAGGTATTGACCTTGTTGGATAAGGTGTTTGACTCTGTGACTACGCAGCTGGAGAAAAAAACGCAGCATATTGTAAACCTGGAGGCTTTGGCTCAGGCCAAGGACGAGCTGATTGTTAATTTGGGAAAGCAAATCAAGGATAAGGACACACACATTCATAATCTAGAAGAACAGGCGGGAGCAAAAGATTTGAGAATTGTGGATCTGGAGCAACACATACAAGCAAAAGATACCCACATTAGAAACACTGAGTCTGCTCAGCATCTACAGGAGTCACTCTTAGCCAGTTTGCAGGAGCTCATTCAAGCTAAAGAAACGCATATTCGGAATCTTGAGTCTGCCCAGACTGCCCAGGACGTGCATGTAGAAGATTTGCAGGCCCATGTGAAGCAACAGAAGGTTCATATTACCTCACAAGAAAAGGTGATTAGTGAGTTGAAGGTTGAAGTGAGTAGATCCCTGTCTAGCTTGAGACAAGAGTTGGAGTTCACAGAAGCGGAGTTAGAGCAGGATAAACAACAGGCTCAACAATTCGCTGAGGATAAACAAGAGCAAATAGATGGTTTAGTCGGGCAACTCAAACAACAGGCCAAGGTGGTTCAACACTTAGACCAAACTATCCAAGCCAAAGATACTCACATTCGGAATATTCAACCTACGTTTGATGAAATGCAATCCTTCCGGCGCTATGCCTTCATGCGCTGGCTGTTTGCGGGAACACACCAAGCCGGAGCTTGGGCTTTACATACCAGGCAGCGGGCCCGTCATCTGGTTCTGGCTGGGCATATTTGGCGCACGCAAGGAGCGGCTGAAGTAGTGAAGAGTCTGAAACGCTATGTCACTGGCACCAGTATTGCGCAAAGTCCACTCCAAACCAACGCCATGCCGCTGAACGAACAATACAAGCTGTTACGAGAATCACAACTGCTGAGCAAGCTCCAATTAAAGGAACAAATGGCAGAAGCGGCAAGCTGGAGGACCAAACCACTCGTTTCAATTGTTATGGGAGCCTATTTTGTTGATCCAAGGTGGTTGGAAAAGTGTTTAGATGCTATCCATCAACAGACATATTCTCAATTTGAAGTGGTGGTAACTCTGCACCCTGACCTGGAAGAAAAGTCTATGGCCGTGTTGAAGAAGTGGGCCAAGAAGGACCAAAGAATTCGCTTAGTCACGCCTGAACAACTGCACGGAGCCACAAGCTTGTGGAATGCGGGCCTGCGTGCCGCAAAAGGGGAATACGTTCTGTTGGTGGCCGGTGATGATGAATTGCCTGTACATGCCTTGTATCACTTAATGAAGCCCCTGCAAGCTGACCACCAGTTCGATTTGATCTACGGGGATGAAGATACGGTACAGACAGACGGGACCTTGATCAACCCTCATTTCAAGTCTGACTTCAACCCGGATTTGTTGTTGTCCATGAACTACTTTGGACATCCCGTGGTGTTCCGCCGTTCTCTGGCGGAATCCGTTGGTTGGTTACGTGAAGATTTGGACGGGGCCCAGGAGTATGATCTATGGCTACGTCTTGTAGAAAAGACACAACACATTGCTCATGTCCCGCAAGTTTTATACCACCAAAGGGTCAGCATCAACTCCTTGGCTGATGCCTTTGAAAAACGCGCCGCTTTTGACTTTGCGGCTATGAAGGCGTTGGAAGAATACGCCGAACGAAATAAGATTCAAGTCACTGTTTCAACCGGCTTAGCTCAAAACACGTTCCGCTTTCAACGCAAAATTACACACAGGGGCTTGGTCAGTATTATTATTCCATTCAAAGATAAGGCGGAACTATTGAAGTTGTGTGTGCCGAGTATTCTGAATAAGACAGATTACCCCAACTACGAAATTTTACTGGTCAGCAATAACAGTACAAAACGTGAAACAGCTCAGTCTGTAGCTGAGTTGGTAGCTTTGGATCAGCGCGTCCGCTCACTTGAATACAATGTCCCATTTAATTACTCTCAGATTAACAACTGGGCGGTCACTCAGGCCAAGGGCGAATATATTTTGATGCTGAATAATGACATTGAAGTTATTTCAGCGGAGTGGCTGAGTGCCATGTTAGAACATATTCAACGTCCGGAAGTGGGAGCTGTGGGAGCCCAGTTGTTATATCCCAACAACACCATTCAACATGCCGGGGTGATTTTAGGTATTGGCGGGGTGGCCGGACACAACCACAAATATTTCCCAGCCGACTTAGGCGGATACTTTTCCCGTTTGTGCACGGTACAAAACTTTTCCGCTGTGACAGGCGCCTGCTTGCTGACCAAGAAGAAGTTATTTGAACAAGTCAGTGGCTTGAATGCAAAACATCTGGGCATTTCTCTGAATGATGTGGATTATTGTCTGAAATTGAGACGGGCTGGTTATCTCATCACCTTCACTCCATACGCTAAGCTCTACCATCATGAATCTGTTTCCCGAGGGTTTGAAGATAGTCCAGAAAAGCAACAACGATTTGCCCGTGAGTTTGCCTACTTTGAACACGCTTGGGGCAAACTACTCAAACAGGATCCCTACTACAATCCAAATCTGACGCTGAAGGCAGAAAATTTTAGCTTGAACGTGTATTAGGTCTGAAGTTGTTCCACGCCTGACTTGCCGCCCGCACCAAGTAGAGGTTGCTCATCCAGAGTGCGGCAGTGAGTAACACATAGACCACAAACGGCGGAACTATTCCTCCGTGGTTGATGTTGATGCGCTGAGTTAGTACAGACAGTTTCTGCCACAGGCGAACATCAAACTGAGGCAAAGCAAAAAAGCTGATGGGGGTGCCCTCTGGTGTAGCTGTAGAGGTCTGTACACCGTCTGGGAAGCTGACAGTAAGTGTATATGTTTTCCCGTTAGAGTCTGCTTGGGTAGCAAAGTCAAAGGGCAAGAAAGGGTTGGTGCTAAAGGTAGAGGAGTCGGCAGTGGTGGTGTAAATGGTTTGGTGGTCTGCTTGAAGATTCACCCGCACGTCACTAACGGTTTGAGTAGCAACCGGTCCAATATATAAGATAAGAGCAGTGAGGTTATCATGCTCTATGGGCAGAGTTTGAATGACCGCCTTGTTTGGTTTTAAGGGTGTGGTTGCGGTGTAATCAAACTGTTGCAATTGTTGGATGGAGTGGATGCTCAAAAAAGCTACAGCTTCCAAGCCAGTGAGAACGGTGATAAGAATGAGGTTGGCGTTGAGTTTAAACGGCATAGTACACAGGCAGCATGAGTTTAAACAGCATCCACAGCAAGTAGAGGCTATGAGCCCAGGCCAAGAGTAGGGCTAAGACCAACAGCCAACGGTCGCGTATCAGTTTACCCCAGCTGAGCGCCAAGAGAGTAGCCAGCATGGCACCCATGGAATAGAAATACCACCCACCGGTAATGGTGAGGGCGTGGAATTGGAGATTATAGTAAGCCATGCCGGCAGTCAGAGAGAGGGGAAAGAGCAGAGCACAGATGGCCACTTTGAGTTGCGCGCCACGGAGTCTGATCAAGCCAAGCAAGGTAACCAGCCAAAAGGCAATTTGGAATTTGTAAAACCACGGGGCGGTCCTGAGGAAAGACCAGCCAAATAAACCGGCAAAGTTCAGGAAAATTTCTCGGAAGAACCCTACCCAGTCCATATCTTTCATGCTGCTGAGCAGAGTGCTGAGGCTGAGCTGAGATGAAAAGCCTACGCCAGCCGTGACTGGACCAAAGCGTTGGTAGAGTAACCAAGGGACAGCCAACATCACTAACCCGGTAAACATCAGGCTATAGCTTTTGAGTCGCGCTACCCATTCTACCCTAGTGTGGTGTGAGAAAAAATCAACAGCCAATATAATCAGTACGGCCGGCAAGGCGGAAGCGAAGAAAATTTTTGAGATGAACCCAAGTCCGTAGACCAAGCCACAAGCCAGGAGTTGCCAGTTTTTCAGCGGTTGTTTGGTGAGCAGTCCGAGTAAGAAATACCAAACAATAGAGAATAGCAGGAAGGTAACCGGTTCGTTGCTGATACGCCCAAAGTGGACAAAGAACATGGGAGCCAGAACTACGGCTATAAACCCAAATAAACGAGCCTGAGAGCTCACCTGGAGACGTTCTAGGGCCTTCCAGCTGACCCACAGGCCCACTAGGGTTAAACCCACGCAAACTAGGCGCAATACCAGAATTTGTACGTAGAAACCAGCTGGTATGGTCAGAATGTACGGGATAGCCAAGAGCAGATACGGAAATGGCGGGTGTTGGGCCTGCCAAATATCTAGCATGTTGGTGGTGTTCTGCCGCGCAGTTTTGTCACTGTTAATTTCTTCAGGCGCCGTATCCGTCTTTGCTTTCCAGTAAGCATCATAATCCGCAAACCCAAATCCAATCAGCTGTGGTGATAAGCTGAGGGATTTGTTTAACGGTAATTTGGCCAAGCTCTCTTCAACTTGTGTGCTGCAGTAATCCGTTTGGTCACCGCCTGGTGGATTAGGAATTTTTTTGTGTTCAACCAAATGTTGGATGTAACAGAAATGCGCCGGTTCATCAAAACCTTCCCAAATGGGCAAGAATACAGAGAATAGAACGAGAATGATGCCTGATGTGACAACGACCCATTTCCAGACTGGGATGTTGGACAGTGTCACACTATTCTTGGTGTTGGAATTGGAATAATAAATTTTCCACCCTGTGCCGCAAAGTCTGCTTGTTGGCGCATGATTTCATCTGCAAAGTTCCAGGCCAAGATCAGCAAGTAGTCAGGAGCATCCGTTTTGATCAGGTCAGGAGACACAATGGGAATATGGAGCCCTGGTGATAATCGATCTTGTTTCAAGGGAGATTTATCAGCAATCCATTTCAATGTTTCAGTCCCAATTCCAAAGTATTGTACTAACGTTTGGCCCTTAGCGGCAGCACCGTAACCGGCAATGGTTTTGCCTTGAGCTTTCAAGTCGGCTAAAAGTTTTAATAGTTCAACCTTCACGTTCTCTACACGCTCACGGAATTTTTGGTACGTTTCTGGTTTGTTGATACCAAAATCAATTTCCGCTTGCAACACTTCTTTTAACTTGTCGCTTTGAGGTAAGCTCATATCTTTTGAAATGAACATGCGGTTAGAACCACCGTGCACCCAAGTTGGTTGTACATCAAATAAGTTCAAGCCATGACGCTTGAAGAAGGGGATCAGGGCGTACAAAGAAAGATAGGCAATGTGTTCGTGGTACACCGTGTCGAATTCGTTGTTTTGCAACATGTGCAGGACGTGAGGGGATTCTATGGTCCAGACGCCGTCATCAGCCAACAGTTCGCGGGAAGCTTCGGCGAATTCGTGAAGGTTGTCTACATGAGCGAATACGTTGTTGGCAATAATGGCTTTAGCTTTGCCGTGTTCTGCCACTACTTTTTTGGCCACTTCTACAGTGTGCCATTCAGGGATAGTGAGAACGCCGTCTTCATTGGCCATTTTGGCAATGTTCTCAGCTGGTTCAACCCCCAGGACTTTAGCACCCCAAGGGATAAAGTTTTTGAGAAGTGTACCGTCGTTAGAAGCCACTTCAACTACTAAGTCACCAGGTTTCATGAAACGGTCAAAGACTTCACGGGCGTATTCAGCAAAGTGTTTGCGAATAGCATCTGAGGTCCCGGAGACATATAAATAATTTTTGAACATGACATCTGGATCCACGGTGTAGCCTAGTTGGGAGTGGAAACAGTCGCCGCAGTAAAACACTTCCAGCGGGAATTTGGGTTCTGGTTTGTTCACATTTTCAGGGGACAGGAAGGCATTGGCTAGGGCTTGGTCGCCGAGCGGAAGGTATAGAATGAGGCTGCTGCTACCACAGGCACGACATTTGGACCGGTTAACACGGTCATGGTTGGTTGGTTGGTTCATAATGGAAAAACGATACTATAGGAGAGGGGGTTTTGGCAACAACTGCGAGCGTAGCGAAGCAGCTTTTAGTTTCTTACAACCTGAGGCTTGTCAAAAGCGCTTGTTTTAGGTAAAAATGGTTGTTATGCCACATGTACGCCAGCTGACCCAATTGGCGAGCCTGTATGACCAACAAACCACTGTTAGGACGTCTTTGTATACTCAGCCCATGGTTTCAATTCAGGCTGGTGGGCAACAGCCGCAGGAAGCTGTGCGGTGGATAGAAAGCGTCAACATTGCAGATTCCGTCAAGCCAGCTTTATTTATGCATCCGGTATCCAGTGCTCAGTTTGTTATCACAGTACAACCAAAAATGAAGTTTGTAGCGTTCCCAGCTATACTACCAAGTGCCTGGGAACACAATCAGTCTGGAGTAGAATTTGTTGTGACTGTTCAAGCAGACACCGGTCAAACTATCCAGAAAAAGTTTTTTATTCATCCTCAGTTAATACCCAAACACCGCGGGTGGAATTCTTGCGTGGTGGACATTCATCCATTCGCTGGCCAAACTGCCCGTCTGACTTTAGCTACACAAGTTCCGTCCGGTGCTGCTACAGCCTACGGCTGGGCCGTGTGGGGAGAACCAAATTTGGTTACTTCACGGCCAACTCAGCAGGTGGTCAGTACTGCCTGGGAGGTGTTGCGTACGAATGGTGTACTAGGTACCTTGCGCCGCACACTCCACCTGGCTCAAGTGGCCCAACATGCCTCAGATCCCTATTTGCTCTGGCAGATGAAACATGAGTTGAAGCCGGAGGATGTCCAGCGCATCACTGCTGAGTGTACTACGTTCTCATATGCTCCTACCATTAGTATTGTTATGCCCGTTTACAACGTGGACCCTAAGTGGTTGCGCTTGTGCCTCACATCTGTGCGGGAACAATATTATCCCAAGTGGGAATTATGTATATGTGATGATGGGTCAACCAAGTCAGCTACGTTAGAAGCGCTGAGAGCTTTGGTTGGTTCTGATCCACGGATTAAAGTTAAATTTGCAGACAAGAACGCGGGCATTTCTGCCGCCACTAACCAAGCACTTGATTTAGCCACTGGTGAATTTATTGGCTTGTTAGATAATGATGATGAGTTGGCACCAGAGGCCTTGTATGAGGTAGTGAAATTGTTGCAAGAGCACAAAGACGCAGACATGATCTACTCTGACGAGGATAAAATGGAAGAGGATGGTACCCGCACTGAGTCATTTTTCAAACCAGATTGGTCGCCGGAATACTTTTTGTCCTGCATGTACACCAATCATTTTGGTGTGTACCGCCGTAGCTTGGTAGAACAAGTTGGCCGGTTCCGTTCCGCCTATGACAAAGCACAAGACTATGACCTTGCCTTACGGGTGATTGAACACACCAAGTCCATTTACCATATTCCAAAAGTGTTATATCACTGGAAAAAAATTGCTACTTCTACTGCTACCTCTACTACAGCCAAAAACATGTCAGATACACCAGCCAAGCGGGCGCTTGAGGATTATGTAAAACGAAATCACCTGCAAGCTGAGGTGTTAGTGGATCCAATGACCAGCTATCACCGGATGAAGTACAAGATTATTGGCGAGCCATTGGTGAGCATTCTGATTCCAACTAATGGCAAGGTAGCCAAGACAGAATCAGGTGAGCTGAATCTACTCAAGAACTGTTTGGAGAGTGTGTGGGGGAAAACAACATACCAAAATTATGAGATTATAGTAGCGCATAATGGGAATTTAACTCTGGAGACAACATTCTGGATTCAGCAACAGATCAAGTCACATCGCATGAAGATTCTTGAGTATAAGTATGAAGAGCCCTTCAACTTCGCCCACAAAATGAATTTCCTGGCCCAGCACGCCAAGGGTGAGCACCTCCTCATTCTAAATGATGACATTGAAGTGATTAGTCCGGACTGGATGACGGCCATGCTAGAGTTTTCTCAACAGCCGGAGATTGGCGTAGTGGGAGCGAAGTTGCATTATCCAGATGGCCGTTTGCAACACGTAGGGGTGGTTATGGGGATTGGCGGGGGAGCGAGTCATATTTTCACTGGAAAACCAAAAGAGTATCCTGGGTACTTTGCTTCAACTAAGGTGATTAAGAATTATTCTGTGGTCACCGGAGCCTGTGCTATGTCCAAACGGAACTTGTTTGAGGACGTGGGTGGTTTTGACGAGAAGTTTCGTATAGATTATAACGACGTAGACTACTGTTTGCGTTTACGGGCCAAAGGCTTGCGGGTAGTGTATACTCCATATGCTGAGCTGTTCCATCATGAATCTACCTCTTTGGGTTCACGGGCTGGGAAAGTGGGGCAGGCGGAGGAGGAGTTATTGCGTGCTCGATGGGCCAAGGTGATTGCGAATGATCCCTATTACAATCCTCATTTGACCCTACAAGATACTAACTATCAAATTCGACTCTAAAGACTATGAATGATTTTTGGAACCACAAGCGAGTGTTTGTTACCGGAGCCAATGGTTTTCTGGGAAGTCACCTCTGTGAAGCGTTGGTTGGCTTGGGAGCGGAGGTGGTGGGGCTGGTGCGGGATGACGTGCCCAATGCGTATTTTGTGCAGCAGAAAATCGACACAAAAATTACCCAAATCCATGGCGATTTGGCCAATGAGTTTTTACTTGAACGGGTATTTAATGAATATGAGATAGACACCTGTTTTCACTTGGCTGCCCAGCCGTTAGTGGGTGTAGCGAACCGCTCGCCTCGTTCTACCTTTGAATCTAACATGCGGGGGACGTGGAATTTGTTTGAGGCCGCTAGGACCTGGAAAAAATTGCGCGGAATTTGTGTAGCTTCATCTGATAAGGCCTATGGTGACTCTGACCAACTCCCATATGTAGAGAACCAACCGTTGTTTGGAAAAAATCCATATGATTTATCCAAAACCGTGACGGATATGTTGGCTCAAAGTTACTACCACACCTACCAGTTACCTGTGGCCATTTCACGTTGCGGAAATTTTTACGGACCGGGTGACTTGAACTGGAGCCGGATTGTGCCGGGAACATACCGGTCCTATTTGCGCAGTGAAGCACCGGTGATCCGGAGTGATGGAACTCTGATACGTGATTATTTCTTTGTGAAAGATGTGGTGAATTCTTATTTGACCTTGGGAGAGCATCTCACTGAAGAGAACGTGATTGGTCAAGCCTTCAATTTTGGAACAGAAGATAAAATTTCTGTCTTGGATTTGGTGAAGAAAATGCAACAGATTGCTGGGCGAGATGATTTATCTCCAGTGGTGCAGGGGATGAACAATAATGAAATTCCAGCTCAATACTTGAACGTGAATAAAGCGAAAGACACCTTTGGTTGGAGTGCAAAAGTCAGTTTGGACGAGGGCTTGAAGCAAACGCATGACTGGTATAAAGCCTTCTTGACCAATGAAATTTCATAAAACAAAACTAGACGGCTTGCTGATTATAGATTTGGAGTTGCGGGAAGATTCACGCGGTTATTTTGCTCGCTCGTTTTGTCAAAACGAATTTGCTCAAGCCGGTATCAAGTTCGATATTAAACAGATGAACCGGTCCTTGAATGTAGATAAGGGCACTATCAGAGGGATGCATTTTCAGCGTGCTCCAAAAGCTGAAGCTAAAGTGGTCACCGTATTACGCGGCAAGGTGTGGGACGTGGCCGTAGATGTCCGTCCAGATTCACCCACGTTTGGTCAATTTGAAGCCGTGGAATTAGATGAACACAATAAACGCATGTTCTATATTCCAGATGGCTTTGCTCATGGCTATCAGACGTTGGAACCAAATACGGAGCTACAATATCTCATGTCAGAGTTTTACACTCCAGAGTTTGCCGGTGGTGTGCGTTGGAATGATCCGGAGATTGGGATTCACTGGCCACTGCCCAATCCAATTCTGTCTGATGCGGATAAGGCCAGACCCTTACTGAAAGAGTTACTAAAAGCATCACCGGCATGAAAGTCTTAGTGATAGGAAAGAACGGGCAGCTGGGTCAGGAGTTGATGCATTGGAGCCAGGAGTTTGGGGTGGAAGCTATTGGCACCACCAGGGAAGAATGTGATGTGACCAATCCAACCCAGGTGAGAGAAGTGGTGGAGCGCGTGCAACCGGAAGTGGTGATTAATACCTCGGCTTATAACTTAGTGACGGAAGCGGAGAAAGATCCGGAAAAGGCCTTGGCTCTTAACGCTGTGGCCCCGTTTCGTTTAGCTCAAATTTGTGTGGAAAAATCCATCCGCTATGTGACCGTGAGTACGGATTACGTGTTTGATGGATTAAAAGGTCAGCCGTATATTGAGACAGACCACCCAAATCCTGTTCAGCTGTATGGTATATCCAAATTTGCCGGGGAGTTGGCTGTGCGTAACACTGACGCCAACGCGCTGATTATTCGGACTTCTGCCGTGTATGGCGGCCCCACAGGCAGCCGAGAAAAGAAAGGAAATATCATTTTATATTTTCTTAAGGAGATTCAGGAAAAGTCGGAGTTGGAAGTGAGTTCTGAACAGGTGATTAGTCCAACTTTTGCTGGACATTTAGCTGCCGCCATCTATCAGCTGCTCCACAAGCAGGCGGCCGGTGGTATCTACCATCTGGTGAATAGCGGCCACTGTTCTTGGGCGGAGTTGGCGCAAGAGGTGGTACGGCTGAAAGGGGCTAGTTTGAAGATCATTCCGGTGGACCGCGGAGGAAAGTCGGGATCTCTGCGGCGGCCAATTTATTCTGCCCTGGAAAACACCAAAGCCAAGGCCTTGGGTGTAGAATTACCTCCTTGGCCAGCCGGTGTGAAGGCGTATGTGGACAGCCTGTAATTTGGATTGACTTTTGCTCGGGCTTTGCTAGAGTATGCCCATATTTATGGAATCTACTGATTCAAAAAATATTCCAGTTGTTATCTTTTGTGGCGGAAAAGGCACCCGTATGAAGGAAGAGACGGAGTTCAAGCCCAAGCCAATGGTGACCGTGGGTGGTATGCCTATTTTGTGGCACATCATGAAAATTTATTCTCATCATGGGTATAATAAATTTATTCTGACTTTGGGCTACAAGGGAAACTACATCAAGGATTATTTTTTGAAACACAAGCTCATGACCGCGGATTTTGTCATGCGCAATGGAGAAGTGGTGAATGCGTACACAGACATGAATCATGATTTTGAAATTGTGTTTGCTGATACCGGAGAAGATACCGGCACCGGTGAGCGTTTGCTCAAAGTGAAGAAGTATATTTCTGAAGAGCAATTTATGGTGACCTATGGTGACGGCGTGTCTGATATCAATATTACTAAGCTAGTCGATTTTCACAACAACACCGCCAACGTGGTTGGTACCATCACCGGCGTTCATCCAACGTCTAAGTTTGGTTTAGTCAACGTGGATGAAAATCACCGCATCACTTCATTTGAACAAAAACCCAGGTTGAGTGACTTTGTCAACGGAGGGTTTATGGTGTTCAACCAAGAAATTTTTGACTACCTGAAGGAAGATCAGATGATTGAAGATGCCTTGATTGATTTAGCCAATGAAAAAAAGTTAGCCATGTATAAACATACGAATTTTTGGCAATGCATGGATACGTACAAAGATTTTGAAGACTTGAATAAGTTGTGGGACAAAGGCGCTCCGTGGAAAATGTGGGAGTAGAAAAATTTTCACCGGGCCACTACCTAAAAAACTTTTTTATCCACCAACGTTTAATCAGCGGCAAACTTTGGGTGGAAAGAATGTATCCAAAACTGGGAATGAACGCTTGCAACCAAAACCGCTCCACGCCAAGCGCACGCATCACCAAGAGTGCCACCGCATAGGTGATAACCGCAACTGATCCAATCCGCACCAAACTGGTTTCCCACGCCTTGTCCGCCTCTACTCGTTGGTTGCGTTGTTTGATTAATTCCAATTCTTTTTGCACTATTTCAGTATCCATATTTTTAATTTGTCATTGGCGGAGAGGGAGGGATTCGAACCCTCGAGACCCTCGCGGGCCTAACAGTTTTCAAGACTGTCCGTTTCAACCGCTCACGCACCTCTCCAAGTGGGGCCAGAATAGGGTATTTATTGACTTTTGTCCACTTTCGGTGTACTTTACGCGGTCCCTACATTGGGGCATGTTCTTTTTATCTTCCCTGGGTTGATCCTTCGCGGCAATATCGATTTTCACGAGCGGTCAACCCATGGAGTCAACATGTCGTATCTGCATGAAATGCCCCGGTTGGGGGCGGCACTCCGGCTGCCGGCCGGAGACAGCGCGGTGGAACAGGCAGTGGCGGCCTACCGGCTGGACGTGCATGAGCGCTGGAACCGCTACAAGCGGGACTTCGGCGATCCGCGCTGGGAGATCCCGTTCGACTACGCGGCCGACCGGGCCAAGCCGCTGTGGGAGCGCTCGCGCAACCCCAAACCCCAGCAGTTCCCGGCGTGCCTGGGGTTGGACGGATTCCCCGTCCGCCGTGGCCACTCCTGTGGCCACCTCCACTTCGCGCAGGGCGTGAACCCCGCGCACCAGGAGGAGCTGCAGGAGGAGGACCAGGACGGCGCCTGGTACCGCAACGAAGACGACCGCTGGTAGATCCCGCACCTTGGAAGGGCCCCTTGAAGCTTCGGCTGACGGGGGTCCTTTCTTTTTACTGTAGTTTTTTCCGTTTGTGTCTGATCAGTAAAATGATAATTCCTACGAGTAGTCCTAACCCTAAGACAGCGGCAGCAATGATTCCAATAATTACAGTGGTGGAGGTCCTGGAGGAGATCGAACTTTCTGGTGCGCCATAAGGGAAGCTGACCCCAGAGCTGTAGTCTGTAATTTCTCCCGCACTGTTTTGCGTCAGGTTTTCTCCGGCGCCTATGAAGGCGAGCGAGTTGTCTGCGTGATCCAGTAGCTCCACTACACCACTCATGGTTTCAAGCTGCATGGCTCCGTCATCAATCACCTTGAGCGAAAATTCCGTACCCTTGGCTCGCACTTTTCCGCGCGGGGTAATAATGGTGTAGCCAATTTTTTGATTTTTAGTGTTTTCGATTTTCACTTTCACATCCCCATTGGGCAGAAGAGCAAGCCAGTTTTGGGTGTTGTCTGTTTCCGTATAGTCAGCAATTCTGAAGTACGTGCCCGGACCAATCCACTGAGTCGCCCCGTTGGGCAGGGTAATGGTGACTTGACCGTCATCTCCGGTGAAAATAGCCGCGCCGGTGTGAATATTTCTGTCACTGCGCACGGTTTCCATATCCACCGCCCGGGGGTCATCTTCATACGTAATTCTCACGTCACCCTCCAGATCTGACATGGCAATGGGTTCTGCTCTCACACCCTCAATAGTTGGGGGGTATTTTGATCCGCATATTGGATAGAGCACAGAACAACGGTCATGACAGCTAATACTTTCAGCTAGGCAGGCAGAATATGGTTTTGAATTAAAGGGGCCCGTGCCGTCAGAAAAACAGCCTTCCTTGTAGATCTCACAGGATGAAAGACATTCTGCATACTTAGGGCAGCTCATTTCACGCAGGAGCGTATCACACCGCTCGTCCTCAATTTCTAATTTTTGATAAATAATACATTCGGCCAAGGTGATTTCCCCGGTGGTTGGTTCAGTCGTGTTGGTGTTAGCGGGAGTAGTACTGTTAGTAGTCTGCACATCTTCAGTGTTTGTATTTGTTGGCGTGTCAGTTGGGTCGGTCAATGCATCTAAGTCCGTGATGTTGGTTCCGCCACTTCCTCCAGAACCTGAACCAAGTCCACTTAATGGGTCAAATTGAGCCCAGACCAGCCCCGCGCTGAGCGTAAAGGCCAGGAATATGTATAAGCCCATAATAGCTTTTTTCATATGTGTAATGTAAAGTTAACTTGAGTGTAGCACAAAAAAGCCCTGTATTCCCATTTTATAGGTGAGCTAGCTTATCCTCTGCGGCGTTGTGCCTTTTTAGGCATGTTAGGAAATTCAAACTTTTTTGGTTGACTGTATTCTCCCTGAGGTTCTGGTTCAGGCTCTCTTTGTTGTAGGGGAGATCTCCCTGCTTGTTGAGATTGGCTGCGTTGTGGCTGGTGTTGTTGACCAGAACGTCTTGGTTGAAATCCTCGCTGAGGATGTTGGGCTGGTCGGTATACTGGTTGAGCCGACGGGCGAGTGTTTGGTAAGTCTGGAAGTTTTGACACAGCTAAGGTAGAGCGCATCACTCGTTCAATCCCTCGGACGTCTCCACGTTGGTCCGGAGTGGCAAAGGAGATGGCATGCCCAGGCAGTCCGGCCCGACCAGTTCTACCAATGCGGTGAACGTAATCTTCCGGATTGTCCGGCAAGTCAAAATTCAACACCAACTCAATTCCGGTCACGTCTATTCCCCTAGCCGCAATATCAGTCGCCACCAAAATACGGTAGCGTCCTGATTTGAAACCGTCTAAAGCAGCCCGCCGTTGAGATAAACTTTTATTGGAATGAATTTCAGCCACCGTGTGACCCCAATCAAGAATGCTTTTGGTAATTTTTTTGGCCCCGTGCTTGGTGCGTGAAAAGACCAATATGGTTCCTTTGTATTGTTCCAGTACCTTTTTGAGAAGGTGAGTTTTGGCTTCTCTGCCCACAAAGAATAATTCTTGAGTGACTCGGTCAGCGGCAGTTCCCGAAGCGGCAATCTCTACACGCACTGGGGTTTTCATATGTTGGTTGGCCAACTTCACAATCTCTGAAGGCATGGTGGCAGAAAACAGCATAGTCTGGCGGTCACGAGGCACAACAGCCAGAATTTTTTTGATTTGAGGTTGGAAGCCCATGTCCAGCATCCGGTCCGCTTCATCCATGACGAGCACATGAACATCGTCTAGTTTCAGGGTGCGGCGTTCTAAGTGGTCAATTAACCGACCAGGCGTGGCAATAATAATATGTGGACCACGGCGAATTTGTTGCACTTGCCGGTCCATAGACGCGCCCCCAATTAACACCGCTGTTTTCAAGCGGATGGCGCTGCCCACTTTTTGCAAAGATTCTTCAACTTGAATGGCTAATTCACGAGTTGGTACCAAGATCAATCCACGTCCACGGCTCTGGGCCAAACGTTGAATCATGGGTAAGCCAAAAGCCAGGGTTTTGCCTGTTCCGGTCTGAGCAATGCCAACCATATCCTGGCCTTGTAAGGCAATAGGGATGGCATTTTTTTGGATGGGTGTTGGTGTGGTGAACTTGAGTTGCTCCAGTGCAGCGAGTAACTTGGGTGCCAGTCCTAAACCGTAGAATTCGTTCATGGCAGCAGTCATAACATGAATTGCCTTAGTTTGCAAGCCATTTGACCTACTTCTTTTGCATATCGATTTTCTTCAGCAGTTCCGGAATCTGTTTGAAATCTTTTTCTAGTGTTGCACGGTTAAACCCATAGAGCACCGCAGCCGGATGGTGGACTGGATAATACCAACGGCCGGATGAACCTTGGAATGCCTGGCCTCGGAACTTTGCCATGGCCGTAGTTTTTTTCTCCGTCAGGTGTTCCCACTCTAACATGCGTTGCAAAGCGTGTCGTCCTAAACACACAATTAACTTTGGTTGAATGATCTCTATCTGTCTTTCCAGGAAAGGGAAGCAGGCCATAACCTCTTTTGGTTTTGGATCTCTATTTTGAGGCGGACGAAATTTTTCAATGCTGGTAATGAAGACGTCTGTACGTTCCAACTGAATCAGCTGCAATAATTCAGTGAGCACGCGTCCGGCCGCGCCCACAAATGGACGGCCCTGTGCATCTTCATTTCGGCCGGGAGCTTCACCAATCAAAAAAATGTTGGCGTTTGGGCTACCTTCCCCGGCAACTGGTTGTGTGGCTGTTTTTCTGAGCGGGCAAGTTGAACGCAGCAGGTCTTTGGCTACTTGTGTCAAAGCTTGCTCTTTTTGCGTTTTGGTCATCTTTGATATTTCCACTGTTTGAATTCCGAATTTTGGCGGTGTTTTTTGGACGAAGTTCGAACATTCTTTGAGCAAAACCCCCACTAAGGAAGCCAGCCCCGCCACTGCTCGACAAGCTCGCCACACCACAGAAAAAT
>CAYIMB010000017.1:0-27726 GCA_964364425.1 uncultured Gammaproteobacteria bacterium | reverse complement strand
TGAGAACATCCCCCGGTCTATACCCTGAACCGGACGGCATATTTTCTGCCGCGGGAGCTATGCCAATCACGTTGATAGGCAGTTTCAACTTGGCGGCAACACACACGGCGCCCATCACCGCCGCAGCCCCGGACATATCTAAGTGCATTCCGTCCATGGCTTTATCCGGTTTCAAATTCAACCCGCCGGTATCAAATGTAATTCCTTTTCCTACCAAGACTATAGGTGCCTGATTTTTTTGTCCGCCCAAATGTTTGATTGTAATAAATTGAGCTTCTTCAGCTGAACCCTTGGACACTCCTAATATGCCACCCATGCCCAACTGCTTCATTTTGGCCTCACCAAATACTTCAAATTCTGCGCCACATTCCTGAGCCATGGAGCGCCCCACCTTGGCTAACTGTTTAGGTGTCATTTCACCCCCTGGTGTGTTACACATATCACGCACACGGTTCACTTCAGTCCCAATCACGCCACCAATTTTGGCGTTTTGTCGTATGTGTGTTGTCTGATCTGGCGAGACAACCAGAGTAAATCGATTTACCAAGTGTTTCTCCGAGGTTGATTTAAACCGCGAGAAAGTATACTCAGCCAGGTAGAGCTGTTCTACCAACTGCTGAGCCAATAATTCGTTGTGGATGCCCTCTACAGCCACATCCCGGAAAGCCAAGGTGAGGTGGTGTACGCCTTGCGCCAGAGCTTGTTTGACGACCTGTCGGATACGCAATCTAAACGGTCGTAAGGTGAAATCCGTTTTTTTCCCAAACCACATCAACATGACCTGAGTGAGGTTGTTGCCATGAGGCAGGGTCATCCATCGAACTTCACCTGTAGTCTGTGATCCGGCTGACTGAATAAACTGGTGAATCAACTTTTTTTGTGTAGGGTTGAACCAGCTCCAGGCGGCTGTTGATTCAAGCTTGGTTTTCTCAAATACGGGAAGAATGACACAGGACGTTCCCACCTTTGCTTGGCTATCTATACGTATATTCATATACGCCGGAGTATACAGTACCAATTAGGATTTTCCAGTCCCCAGGCCAACCCGGTAGTAAATGAGTTTAGAAACCTCTGTGACTATCAGGTAGACCAGAACAATCCCTCCTAGCACAGACAGCTGCAGCATGGTTGGTTTGATTAGATGAAAAACATCCGCAGTAAAGGGAATAAACGGCAACATGAGAGTCAGTAGGCTGACGCAGATAACCGGAATAACCAAAGACCAGCGAGGTCTTTTGGCCCGTAGGAAAAATTTTCTAGAACGTAAAAGGAAAATAGAGGTCAGCTCCGTCAGTACGCTCAGGATAAACCAAAGAGTTTGAATTGTTTCCGGTGAACTGTTCCTAAACAAGGCAAAAAAAACAAAGTCAAATGTAGAGCTGACCAGACCCAGGAGTATCCCCATAAAGGCAAACTCCCGTATATTATAAAATTGTGGTTTTTTTATTTCTTCTGGATCAACATAGTCGCCTGCTACAGCTAAGAGAGGAAGGTCGGTCAGCAGATTGTTGAGCAAAATCTGAGTGGGTAACATGGGCAGGAAAGGAATGAGTAAAGAGATACCGGCAATAGCGTAGAACCCGCCAAAGTTTCCAACCAAGGTGTATCTGATGTACTTTGAAACATTGGCAAAAATTTCCCGGCCTTGTTTGATCCCATCAATAATGACCTCTAGTGATTTATCCAATAGAATAATATCAGCCGCTTCTCTGGCCACATCTGAAGCATTTTGAACAACCAACCCAATGTTGGACAGTTGCAAAGCCGGAGCGTCGTTGATGCCTTCACCTAAAAATCCAACCACATAGGTATGTTGTAAGTGTTGAATAATGGAGTATTTTTCTTCAGGAGTGACCCGCGCAAACACATGATTTTTTTCTACGACTTGTTGTTTTTCAGCCGAAGTCATTTGCCTAAACTCCGGTCCAGTAATGACTGGTTCGGCCTGGTCTAATATTCCCACTTGTGCAGCCACGGCGCGCGCCACCTCTGGACCGTCACCAGTTAAAATCTTCACCTGGACACCTAACTCCTCAGCCTCTCGAATAGCTTGTTTTGCCGTTTCTTTTAATGGATCCTCAAATCCAATTAATCCAGCAAAAGTAAGTCGATCTTCAGCGTAGACACCATCCGCATTTTGGATGGGATGTAGTTTGTATGCAACGGCCAACACTCGCAAGCCTTGACGACCAAGATTTTCTGCTTTTTTCAGCATGTCACTTTTTATTCCAACATCTGAACACAAGTCTAAAATGACTTCTGGGGCCCCTTTAGTGACCAGTTGGGTTATGCTTTGTTTATGTACAACCACTGACCCACGTTTCCTTTCAGGATCAAACGGTAAACTCCAAATAGTTTTCCATGTAGTGAGGAGATCTGTAGTAGGTCTAGCCGCCTGAATAGCTAGGTCAAATGTAGAAGGCTCACCTTCACTGGTCAGCAGAGCCAAGTGCATACATTCTTCTTGATCTTTGGCTACAACAGTCTTCACCGCCATCTCATTTTTAGTGATGGTGCCCGTTTTATCCGTACATAAGACTTGAATGTGACCCAAATCTTCAATTGAGGATAACCGTTTCACCACCACCTTTTTCCGGCTGAGCTTTAATGCTCCCTGAGTAAAGGTTAAGGTAACTATGGCGGGCAAGGCCTCAGGGATTACGCTGACCGCAAGAGCTATAGCAAATAAGAGCTGAATAAAGACTTGGTCAGTCCCTTTGAGCGCTATGTTGACTGAAAAAACAATCACTAAGGTTACAACAACAATCCATAGCATAAATCGTGACAGCCGCTTGATGCCTTGTTCAAATGAACTGATGCGTTTAGTTGAACTGGTGAGTTGAATAATTTTACCTAAAGCTGATTTTTCCCCCGTGGCTACCACCACGCCCTCACCATACCCGGTCATTATGTGAGTACCGGCTAAGCCTATCACCATCTCCGGTTCACTCTCTTGTGGTTTAGCAACCTTACTGACCGGGATTGACTCGCCGGTCAACACACTCTCATTTATGGTTAACTTATCAGCTTCCACCCACCTCACATCCACCGGTAAAACTGTCCCTGGTTTCACAATCAATATATCTCCAGCAACTACATCTTCTTTGGGAATACGTACCACCAAATTTTCCCGCCTGACCTCAATATCCAATTGGATGATTGATTTCAGTTTCTGCGTAGTTTGTTGTGAATGAAATTCTTGAACAAAACCCAAAATCCCATTAGCTAACAAAATAGCAACAATAGTTCCAGCGTCTACCCACTCGCTTAAAAAAAGAGATACCACCACAGCTCCAACCAAAACTAAAACAAAGGGTGACTTGAATTGGTCACACAAAATTCTCCACCAAGAACGTCCACCGTTTTCGTGAATCTTATTGGTTCCGTAGAACTCTTTGTGGTGTTTCACCTCTTGCTGGTTTAAACCTTCAAGCCGGGTGTTAAAGGCCTTTAACACATCCTCTTGTTTGGCTTGTCTGATCCCTTCCTCAGATAGAGTCATGCGGATAAGTCTTTTACGTCATGTAAGACCTGCTCGGCGTGTTCTGTGGGCTTTACTTTTTCATATATTTTGGCCACTTTCCCTTTAGGATCAATCAGGAAAGACGTCCGATTGGTTCCCATGTATTCTTTTCCCATAAACTTCTTCTTCCCGTATACCCCAGAGTCTTTAACAATTTTTTTCCCCTCATCCGCCAAGAGAGTAAAAGGAAGTTTGTATTTGGTAGAAAACTTTTGATGGCTTTTCACTGAATCAGCGCTAATACCAAACACCTGAATGCCAGCTTGTGAGAATTCGTCCCAATTATCCCGGATGGAACAAGCCTCCAAGGTGCAGCCAGGGGTATCATCCTTGGGATAAAAATATAGCAAGACCCAAGAACCTAAGTACGATTTGAGCTCGTGCAATTTCCCCTCTTGATCCGGCAGGCTAAATCCGGGGGCCTTGTCTCCAGCGTGGATTGGCATAACAGTTAGTCTTACCAAAAAAATAAATTATTTTGCGCTAAGGATACCACTAATTTAGTGTGTTGGAAAATCTCTAAAAGTGGCTGGACGCACATGTCTAGAACCTAGACCACGAAGGCTTTAGCTAAATTAAATTTGGAGTTACCTACGGGGTTGATGGGTCACCTCCAGAACTTTCTGATATCAAGCTGAGATTAGTGTACGTTGGCCAGTATTTCAAGCTGACGAATAGCGTCCTCGTACTTTTCTTTGGGGAGCGATGCTCTATGTATGGGGGTATCCAGTGGGACCTTAGAAAAGCGCTCTTGACGCAGTGGTTGATCAATTTCACCTTCGAGTGTAAAACCAATTTGTTCTAACAATCCCCCATATATTTTTGAAGCCACTAATGGTGACGTTGCAGTAATACCTTGCACATCACCGCGCTGTTTGAGTTGTCCAATAAGTTGCAATAACCCTTTAGCCATCAGTGGTAACTTTTGTTCACCCAGCGTATGCCCAGGTGACACATGGATATGAGCCCAACCATGTCCACCAATGCCATATGAGATAAAATCTTCATTATCCAATGAAGTAAACTGGCCCTCCGTTACAAACCCCCGTCTTTGGACGCGTTCCCAGAGTGCTGGGTATGACTGACGAATATGATTAACAGATTGATCAATTATTGTGATGAGCTGATTAATGAACTCACGGTCTGGCAGAGTGAGATCGAGCGTGGCTAGACTGGCACTGACTTCATTAATATCTACAGATGCTTGTTCAAGAATAGCCTCACGGAACATAACTAAATACTTTAACTTGTCATTCACGGTATCTATTCGCGCTGCATTTGTTGGAAGCCGTTCCAATTTTTGACGAAGGGATGTGCTCCACATTGAATCACTCCGTTCAATGCCTGATGCTAGCTGTGGTTCATCCATAAAGCCTAATTATTCGCCTTAGCTGCAACATCATCCAATAAACTACTGAGTTGCGCTTGCCCTTCAGCTGTTTCAAAATACCAACTATGCTCGCTGCGTGCTCGCCAATGTGCAACCGTTAATGGTAGGCGTTGTTCAGGATCAAAGGTTGTCTCGATTACACTACGAAAATTGTCAGGTGAGGTCGCCCGCTTTGCCAATTCAGCAATTTTATTGGCAGTCTCTGTGGAGCTGGCAGCATCCAGGCCAGCTGCAACCAACCTAGGTTTGATCATATCGGGAGCTAGTTGTGTACCATGCTCAGAAAATATTACTTCCAGATCATCCAGTGCAGCCTCTACATACAATTGAACTAACTTAAAATAGGATTCGGAACTCTGCTTTATTAGCTGCTCTAACTGTCTTTGTTGTTCTGGTTCTAGACTATCTACCAGAACTCGCAACTGATCAGATATTTTTTCCCTTTCTTTTACTTCCTGAATATCTTCTGATTTGAATGGTTTCAAATTTTGTTCAAATTGTTGAGCGCCTACTTCCATACAATTACGTCTTTATAGCTTATATTTAAGATCAAATTAGCTGGATAATAGCATAAAAAATACCGTTTTGTCCACATTTCGCCATCAAATGTACTGCAATCATATCTGACTGGCTGGGGAGGTAGGATTC
Organism: uncultured Gammaproteobacteria bacterium; assembly: GCA_964364425.1. Taxonomy (GTDB): domain Bacteria; phylum Patescibacteriota; class Patescibacteriia; order UBA9570; family JBBTWU01; genus JBBTWU01. The sequence goes on along the minus strand of CAYIMB010000017.1, from coordinate 22,165 downwards.
GAACCTACGAATGGCGGCTTCAAAGGCCGCTGCCTTACCACTTGGCGACTCCCCAATATACCGGGCTATTGTACACACTTTTTTGGCTTTGACAAGTTACGCCTTTAGGTAGCGGCGTAAAGCCAGACCAGTTGAGACTAAAGATAACATACAACCTAAGGCCAGTTCACTCAAAATGATTGTAGGTAACCATTTCCAAGCTAATTCAGAGGCACTGGTGTCAGTCAGGACAAAGAATTCACCGGCGTACGGGTAGACACCTAAGAGAAGTCCAACCACTAGCGCTGTGGTGATCAAGGCAGAAATCAGGCCGTAAATGACACTTTCTATCAAAAAGGGGCCGCGAATAAACCAGTTCGTAGCACCTACCAGTTTCATGATATTCAACTCATCCCGATGGGCGTAAATAGCAATCCGGATAGTATTAAAAATCATGATAACAGAAATCAGAATAAAGATCATTGAAATGACTATTCCAATTTGAGACACTTTTTTTATTAAGCTGTTAATGGAATTAATAATCACTCGGTTGTCAGCAAAGTCCTTGCTTTGAATATGTTGATTCATTTCACCTTGCTCTATTTTGGTGATCAGCGGATCATATTGGTCCAGCTCATGCGCTTTTACAATCAAACTGGCCGGAAAAGGATTGCTGTTTAAACTCTCAATGGAAGATTTAATGGTTGGGTCGGCCGAATGTTCTACTAAAAAGTTGTGCAGAGCTTCCTCTTGAGATACGTACACCACCTCTTCTGTCTCTGAATACGCTTCCAATTCAGCCTGATAGCCCAAAATAGTTTGTTCTTCCAAACCGGGGGTAAAAAATAAGTCCACATTTACTTTATCCTGTAAAAGACTGAGGGCTTGATTGGTCAACATATTTACCCCCGCCACAAGAGATAGGGACAGCATGGTCAGGGTCAGAATAAATATGGTTACCAAGGACAGCCAGAGGTTGCGCCAGAAGGACTGAAAGGCAAAACGAATGGTGCGTAAAAAAATAATCATTAGAGTACGTATTTACCGTGTTCTTGATCAGATACCACCATGCCGTGATCAACTGTTATGACGCGTTTGGCCAATCTGTTGACCACATCTGGGTTGTGGGTGACTAACACCACGGTTGTCCCCAGCTGATTAATCCGCAACAATAAATCAATAATTTCGTGGGTAGTGATGGCATCCAGATTACCTGTTGGTTCATCTGCCAGTAGAATTTTTGGTCGGTGTACTAAAGAACGCGCAATCACCACTCGTTGTTGTTCACCGCCTGACAACTGGTGTGGAAATCGATCCAGTTTTTTATCTAAGCCCACAATCTTTAGAACTTGCGGCACCACTTTTTCTATCCGTTCACGCCGCGCTCCACACACCTCCAAAGCAAAAGCAACGTTTTCAAACACGGTCTTTTTTGGCAGCAATTTAAAATCCTGAAATACCACACCTATCTGGCGCCGTAAGACTGGGATGTCCTTTGGTTTAATCTGCGTGATGTCCCAACCGCCAACTACAATCTTGCCGGAAGTGGGACGCTCCTCAGCAATAATCATTTTAGCAATGGTGGTCTTACCAGTTCCGGATTGCCCCACAATGCTCACAAACTCCCCTGGTTTGATATGCAAAGACAAGTTTTGCGCCGCAATGGTTGAATCCGGGTACGCTTTTGTAACGTTGTCGAAAGTGATCATGGTGTGACAATTTGGATAGTCACCGGAATAACTCCGGCACCTAATGAAGCTATTTGTTCAAATGCGGTCATGGGAAGGTCAATAATTCTTCCTTCTATGAACGGACCGCGGTCATGCACTTCAACCATCACTGATTTGCCGTTATTGGTGTTAGTCACCAAGAGTTTTGTGCCAAACGGCAACGTCCGGTGAGCTGCATAAGGATAATCATACCACGAAGCTGTGCCGCTTTCATATACCTCTGGCTCCGGCGCGGCCATCAAGGCAATGTATGCATACGGAAGTGTGATCCCAGCACTCACGGTTTGAGCCAACTTATCTTGTTTTGAGCTTAAAGCCACCCATTCTTTCAGGTTTGAATCCCAATAGCCTAAGGTCAGGGGTACATCTACCCCCTCTTTAATATAATGAATTTTTAGCCAGAGTGGTTTTTCAGGCCAAACAGTTTCTTGGTTGTATACGTCAAATGAGTAGACGAATGAGTAGAGTTGTTGATTTGAATTTTTTTTGATCTCTTTCGGTAAGGTCGATTTTCTCTTGAGTGTCACCCGTATCCGCTCCCTGAGCGGCAAGCTATATGCCGGTACACCAAAAGTCAGTAAATGATCCTGAGAAAACAAGGTAAACCCTCTGGTTTGAGTGGTTGCATCCAGAAAAAGGCGCACCGGTACATTTCTAGGCTCCCGTTCCTCCGCATGAACCAGACTAGGCGTAAGGCCCGCAAAAAATGTAAAAACCAAGCAAATAAGAAGATATCTATGCATAGTAAATCGACTCAAAGTCTAGCCTAATCATTGACCATAGTCAATTTTCTTGGTAATCTGGGCCCACTTTTGCCACCGTAGCTCAGCTGGTAGAGCAGTCCCTTCGTAAGGGAAAGGTCGTCGGTTCAATTCCGACCGGTGGCTCCAGTGCAGATTGATTCGTCGCCTGTATTACATTAACGCACGGTACGAGCGGTACTAAAACTTGATGTGTTATTGGCTGTGTCGGTAGCTGTGGCGACTACCTTGGTACGGGGTGGAACTAATGTGGCAGTGGTAGTGATGGTCCAAGTACCACTGCTATCCGCTGTCGTTGTAGCCAGATACGTTTGCCCTTCATTATCGGACGAGGCAATAAAGACTTCAATCGTATCACCGCTAGCAGCAGTACCAGCAATCGTAACCACTGAGCCAAAGATGTTGCCGATTGTAATACGTGGAGCGGTTTTAGCACTATTAGCGCCGTTGGCTAAGGTAATACCAGCACCACTATTAGAGTAAAATGAATTCTGACTAATATGGTTACCGCTCGTATTTGTGGTATTGAGATACACGCCTCTCTGTCCATTGCTGGCAATGGTATTACTAGCAATGTAATGGGCCCCCGTAACGATGTAAATGCCGTTCAGCACATTCGATTCAATCGTATTGCCAGTGATACTACTACCACTGCCATTATTGATCTGAATACCGTGTTTAGTGTTGCTAGAGATGGTATTCCCTGTCAGGGTGGTGTTTGTGGCAGCACTATACAAACCACTGCTCGTATTATCCGTAATTTCGTTGTCGGTAATCACAGTATCCGTAGCTGTTAAGGCCAAATAGATTCCAGAGCCACCATTCCCAGTGATCTGGTTAGCGGTGATCACATTATCTCTGCCGGTAATGTTCATTCCATTGTTAGAAAATTGATTGATTACGAGCCCTGCAATGGTGTTATGCGATGAATTAATCGATAAGCCACGCACATTGGTTCCAGCAGCGGATCCACTCAGAACAATCGTTCCGTCTTGGGTGTAGCCGTTCACCGTGATGTTGCCCCGAGTCAATGTCGGCAGTTGCCGCGTTGGACTAATGGTACAGACACCGTCTGTATTGCAACCCGAATCGGTAGTGGGAACTTCAAAGTCGATGGTCAAAAAAGTTGTAGTGGAGTCTGCATTAGCGGCGACCAGTGCTTCTCGGAAGGAACAATCCGTATTACAACTGCCATCTTGTGTGTCGGCTGTTTTGGTGACGACATAATCAACATTCAATGGGTCGGTGGCGTCCGCAGTGTAAACTACAGTGCGCACATACGCTGAACCAGCATTGGTACCGTTATCGTCATCGCGTGATGCGCCCATGACGGCCGTTGTACCATCGATGGATACCGCGTAACCATAATAATCTCCAACCTGGCCGTCTCTAGCCGTCAGCTCGTCTTCTTCACTCCAACTGGAACCATCATAGCGATACAAATGTGCTGAGCCACTACTAGTACCCAAATAATTTTGATACGCTCCCACTAACGCTAAATCACCATCTACCGAGACCGCCGAGCCGAATCCCATCCCGGGCTCTGCCAAGATCATCTCTTCATTCCAACTGGAACCATCATAGCGATAAAGATAAGCACTATCATGATTGCTGGTACCCACCAAAGCGACGTCACCAGAAATAGATACGGCTGCCCCATAGGCGTGGTAAGTGGCTCCGTCACTGGCGGTGAGTTGGACCGACTCGTTCCAACTGGAACCATCATACTGGTAGAGATAGGCGGCATTACCGCCCTGCGCTCCTATTAAGATAGTGTCAGAGTCAAGATCAACGGCGTAGCCAAAACTATCACCCTCAACACCGTCACTGGGCTCCACCATGGCAGTTTGATTCCAACTAGTGCCATTGTAGTCATAGACATAAGCAGCTCCAGCTGTACCGGTATTATCACTATTTCTTGGATTTGCTCCAACTACAATGGTATCATCATCAACCGAGACAGAAACTCCAAAGTAATCACTCCAACCACTACGATCGCTAGCGGTCAGTTTCGCTTCTTGGTTCCAGGTAGTGCCGTCAAAACGATAGACATAAGCTGCTCCAGAACTATTTTTGTAGATGGATCCCACCACAATGACATCATCGCTGACAGCCACGGTGTAGCCAAAGTAATCTCCGGAGGTAACATCACTACCCGTCAGTTTCGCTTCTTGGTTCCAGGTAGTGCCGTCAAAACGATACACGTAAGCGGCTCCACCACCGCTATGGGCATAGGCTCCCGCTACCATGACATTCCCACTCACCGTTACGGCTGTACCAAAGTAATCATCGCTATTACCGTCACTGGCGAACACTTCACTGCGCGTGCCACCGCCCAATTCCACATTATCCTCAATACCATCACCATCGGTATCAGCATTGGTTGAGCTGGTACCCAGTTCCATCACTTCATCATAATCATTTAAACCGTCGTCATCAGTATCACCATCATTCGCATCCGACCCATAGGTGATGGTTTCTTCATAGTCCGTTAGGCTATCATCATCACTATCGGTTTGGGATAGTGCACAACCCGTGGTCGCTACCGTATCACTGGCATCCAACGCACTGGTATTGGCACACTGATCTTCCGAATCACCCACCCCATCACTGTCTGTATCTACTTCTGGAACTGTGCAACCATAGACATCAATCATATCCCCTGCCTCTAGCGGTAGTGTTGTACTTGAACACAAATCTTCGTCATCAGACACACCATCGCTATCTGTATCGACCGTAGCCGGTGATTCCAGGTCTGCGACATCAGCAATACCGTCTCCATCCGTATCAGCATTAGTAGGATCGGTGGTAACACTGATATCAAACCAGAAGGCAGAACCGGCGTCAGTGCCAGTGTCATCATCGGCTAGAGCCCCAATGATGGCTTGATGGCCATCCGCTGCTACGGCTGCACCAAAACTGTCGGCGCCACCGTCATCACCGGAAGTTAATTGGGCTTCTTCCGACCAGCTACTACCATCATAACGATACAGATAGGCGGAATCACCATTATCGGTTTCACCGTCGTTGTAACTATATGGCGAACCAACTAGCACAGCACTCCCGGCTACTGCCACTGCCGTCCCAAACTGCTGGTTAGTGGTCGTGGCACTTAGGATTGTCTCCTCTGTCCAGGTGGCTCCACTGCGTCGGTAGACAATAGCGGAACCGGCTGTAGATGCTGAGGACACCGTTGCACCCACAGCAACTACTTTACCGTCGATCGCTACATCGTTGCCTGAAACGCGACCATCACTAGGTGTAAGCGTAGCTTGGGCAACCCATTCGATCCCATTGTAACGATAGACATAAGCTGCACCAGAACTCCAATAATCATCAATCGCACCAACCACTAAGTAACTGCCGTCCATAGCTACGGCATCTCCAAAATACCCATAGGTACTATTATCCTCTAATGTTAAAATTTGCACTTCGGTCCAGCTTGAGCCATCCCACTCGTAAATGTACACCGCCCCACCATGCGCCACACTGCCGCGGTTATGTGAGCCGCCGACGGCAATCGTATCACCATACACGGCGACCGCTGTGCCGAAGTAGTCGTATGACGTACTGCCATTACTAGCCGTTAGTTTAGCTTCTTGGTTCCAGCTGGAACCATCATAGCGGTAAACATACGCCGCGCCGGCATCCGCCACATTCCCATCTGCCCCCTGGGCTCCAACAACGGCCACATCACCCTCAATCGCCACGGCCAATCCAAAATAATCTACGCCACCGCTGTCGCTGGCGGTTAACCGAGCTTCACGACTCCAGCCAGACCCGGTATCACGGTACACAACCGCAGACCCATCTAGGTATGCACCCACAATCGCTAGATCATCCGTAACAGCTACGGCACTACCAAATAAATCATTACTGGCATCACCAGTAAATTGCGTACTGGCTTCACCTGGATTCACCTCTTCACCATCGGTCAGACCATCATCATCGGTATCGGTATCCAGTGGATCTGATCCATAGGTTTGCACCTCATCACCATCATTCACGCTATCATCATCACTATCGGCATCATTACTAGTGGTGCCGGCCGTTAGCTCATCTGGATCCGTTAGACCGTCACCATCTTCATCGACTGCGTCAGGATTAGTTCCAATAGCTACTTCATAATCATCCGTTAACGTATCGTCATCACTGTCCGTATCGATTGGGCTAATACCATTGTCTACTTCCCAACCATCTTCCAGAGTATCCCCGTCCGAATCAGCATTCAGTGGATCGGAGCCATAATTCGCTTCTTCATCATCATTTAAACCATCATTATCATCATCGGGGTCAGGTCGTGAATAGACATACACTTCTTCATTCTGGGGCCAGCCCATCAGTATACGCTCTCCACTCACAGCAACTGTTTGACCAAAACGCCAACTATTCTCCTCTCCCTCTGGAGTGATCTCCTCTTCCTGTTCCCAACTCTCTCCAGAGTAGCGGAAGGTATAGGCCTTGCCAATATCGTAACCATAAGTACTGACCTGATCATTGCTTGTGCCCACAACGATAAGATCGTTGCTGATAGCAACATCGATTCCAAACTGATCATCTGAGAGCCCAGCGGTGGCCTCTAATTTTGCCTCTTGAGTCCAAGTGGAATCTTGATAGCCAAACACATAGGCCGAATCTTCAGCGCCGATTACCGCATACACACCATTAAAAGCCAGGGCTGTCCCCAAGTTTAGACCATCGCTGGCGGTGAGAGTGGTTTGTTGGACCCAACTTGAACCACTATGTTGGTACACATACACTCCACCGCTGGTGACTTCTTTAATGAGCAGGGTATCATCCGCAACGGCCAATTGAGGATCGGTAAAATCTAGCTCGGCCGTACAATCGAGATCACTGTCAGTACCAATAATTTGTTGCTCGACATCCCAACTAGAGGCCTCGTCGTAACGGAAGACATAGACCGCGCCAATGGTCGCTGCGGAGCGATTTGTACAGCCAACCTGGGTATTAAAACCAGGGGCACCAATGGTTATAACGTCGCCATCCAGTGCAACCGTATCACCGAAATTTTCATTTTCCTGCCCGCACATCGCCAGTCCGGAATAGATTTCCCCTGCCCAGCCCGATGTGGTTTCATTCCAGTTATAATACGTTGTGGTGGGAGTCAACTTGGCTTCTGGTGTCCAGCTTGAATTTGTCTCGTCATAACGATACACATAAGCTGCACCGACAGCAGAGATGTTTCGACCGTAGTCATGAGCGCCGGGTGCTCCGACAACAATCACATTACCGTCGATGGCCACAACATTTCCAAAATCATTAGCCACTTGTGAGGAAGTTTCATCAGGAGGGGTCAGTTCAGCCTCAAGATTCCACAGCGTACCGTCCCAACGATAGACATACACAATTCCGAGATTATCGTTGGTCCAGATCGTAGTTGTATCCTGTCGCGCAGCCCCAACCACTGCAACGTCGCCGTCTATGGCTATCACCCCACCAAAACTAGTTGTATCAACATCCTCATCACTAAACGTCACTTCAATTTCACCGGCAGCAATCAGGGGATAACCATCCACCCCATCCGCATACCCATCACCATCAGAGTCGGCATTATTCGGATCAGTGCCAGCAGCCACTTCGTCACCATCCTCAATGCCATCATCGTCACTATCAGCATCTAGTGGATCGGTGTTGTAATCGTCTAGTTCTGCGCCATCCCACAAACCATCATAATCCGAATCATAGTAACCGGTCATGGTGCCTAACTCAATCTCTTCACCATCAAGCAATCCATCACCATCACCGTCAGCCGAATGTGGGTCTTCCCCGTTACTGACTTCCCAACCGTCCGTCAGGCCATCATCATCCGTGTCAGCGTCATAGGGATCAGTGCCAATCGCCGTTTCGGTCGAATCGGTTAAACCATCACAGTCAGCGTCATTGGGTTCGGTACAGCTGGAACCACCACCAGTACTAGCGCTATCTTCAGAATCATGTGGTATTTCTTCGCTATCCGAAGTACCATCACCGTCGCTGTCTGTGAGTAATGGATTCAGGCCTTCATCAACTTCGTAACCATCAGATAATCCATCGCCATCAGAATCGGCATCATCTGGATCTGTACCCAGTGTATTTTCAGTAGAATCATCCAAGCCGTCATAGTCGCCGTCAATGTTTGTTTCTCGACCTAAGGCTGGTACTGCATAAAGTGTAATTGGACCGACCACGGTATAGCCGCCGTCAACAGATTCGTAACGCGCATAGTAATCCTTTGAACTTGAGCACCATTCATAGGCCGTTAGGTCGTCAGCAGCAAAGGTGATGGTCGAATCGCCAGCCGCAACTGCTACTGGCTCCCCGCGTGTTGTCCCGAAGGAATCATAACTGCCAACTTTGAGATACATGGTCCCATTGGATGTAAAGGTTGAACCATCATACTTGCTTACGTTAAACGTCGCTGTACCATCAACCACTGTTGCTTCCATCTCCAGGACACCGTTCCAGGTGGCATCATCATCCAATGTGTTGGTGGTTGAAGCGTCAGTATCAGTCAGAGAAAATGATACCGTACCACCGCCGTTATAGATGTGTTCGTATACAATGACTGGACCAACTACTGTATACCCACCATCGTCGGCCTCATAGCGGACGTAAAATACCTTGGTTGTTTCATCCCAATCATAACTAGTTAAGCTATCGTCCAATACGACAGCTGTATCACCAGCGGTGACGGTCACTGGATCACCATGCGTAGCACCTGATGTTTCATAGGATCCTACTTTTAGGTACAGCGTTCCGTCAGACGTAAACATTGAACCATCTGCTTTTGAAACAGTAAATGTCGCATCTCCACCATTGACCGCAACGTCTAACTGTAATACTCCCGGCCAAGTGGCCGCTACATCAGGAGTGTTGTCAGTAGAGTATTCAGTATTGGTTGTGTCTTGGATGAAAAAAGTAGTGGTGGCATCTGGTACGTCACAAGATGTGGCAGTGCTTGGAGTAGCGCTGGTGCTACCAGTTTCGGCTTTGACCGGAATACCGTCGTCGTCCGTCATCCAATAACCACTAGGGTTGACAATGACATAACTACCTTCTACCTTTTCGTATAATTGTACGTGAATGTGGATACCATAACCGTAGCCACAAACATATCCCTCAATCGTGCCATTTCCATCCAAATCTCCACGCGAGGCATTTTCCGCTCCCCAGGTGTAACCGGTATTACTCATATTACCAATGTAGTCACCAGCTGTAACATATTCTCCTGTTTGAAACTGTACAGAACCGGTCTGCATGTGTAATATAGAGACCTTATACACACCCGTATCATCCTGAATTGTTACATAGTTTCCGTTATACCCCACGCCGCCACTGCACACTTGACTCTCACTAGTGTTTTCAGCAGCTATCACTGTACCTGAAATTGGAGCGTAGACTGGTGTACCTTCTGCATTAGCATAATCTAACCCTTTATGACCATCTGGATTTGTTGTGGCATCATAATAATAATCTTGAAATGGCACTTGGTAGGTTGCGAGTGGAAACCACAATACAGCAGTTGTGCTTGTGGCTTTGACTGTAGACAAACCAAACCATCCTAAAATAAATACCACCAAACCCCCAGTAAACAAAAAAAATAGCCTTTTGAGATGAGCCCGCAAGAATAGCCACATATGGGATGATGTTAGTTATTAAGGGACACTGCTTTTTGCTGCAGACACGCCATTGCACTGTTGATAGTCAGTCTAGTGTGAATTAGGTAGACTGTCAACTGAAAAAAGCCATCCACCGTAAAAAGACCAAATAAAGATAGGGCGCGGCGGAAGGTGTGTGTGGGGAATTTTCCTGCGCCCGAGCAAATCAGAGCAGACCACCATTGGTTACGAATTTTTGAAAAAGTAAGTTCGAGAGAAGCAGTAAAGACACTCCTATTACTCTGCCGTTTCTGGTGCAACAAAGCGTTTGATCTTGGCCGAATCCTTCAAGCTAACCACTTCTTCATCAATAGTGGTAAATTTGGCCAGAATATGCGCCACATGAACGCGTTCTTCATCTGTTTCTAAGACAGTCAGGATGTGATAGCCGTAGGGTGAAGTAAAGATTTCACTGGTCGCACCAACGGCGGTTGCGAAGGCGACGGTTTCAAATTCTGGAACCGTTTGACCTTTTTCTATCCAATCAAGATCACCTCCGTCTTGAGCTGAACCATCTTCGCTGTACTTAAAAGCGACGTCTGAGAACGCTTGGCCAACCGTTAAATCCGCTTTTGCTTGGTCTATAATCTGTTTTGCACCAGCGTTGAAAGTTTCATCAGCATTCATAGTCGTTTGTAACTTTGCCCGCAACACCACCTCTCTGACAATCTCTTGCTTAAACTCGTCTAATGTCCAGCCATATAATTTCTCCACTGTTTCAATAATTTCGGCCTCGTTGGTCGCTTGAGGCAAGATGGAGGCTGTATATTCCACTTCTATCTCATCAGGTGAAACGCTGATTTGATACTGAGCCGCCAAATCCTCCAATAATTGTTGTTCAATTAACCGGTCGAGTTCATTTGATTCAATCTGCTCCGCAGTTAAATCCGGAAGTGAGGAACTCAGGCCCAACTCTTCCTTTTGGGCGTAAAAATGATTAACCGTGGCCACGCCCCTGCTCCATTCAGCGTAATTAATCCATTCCCCATTCACCGTAGCAGCTGGTAGCGGAACTGCTCGCATCACTCTATCAACAAACGGTCCCTGCCATTCAAATTTATACACTCCAAGCAAGAAAGTCACGCAGGGTAAAATAATAATCAAAGCTACAATAACACCAATCACCCACTTCATTTTTTTTGATCCAAACTTTTTTTCCTCCATGCTAGACACTGGTGTTTTCACCTCAGATTCTGGGCTTATTGGTTCAGCTGCATTGGATGGACTAGGTTGCATAGTATCCATAATTTATTTATAGCGTAAATGAATCGATCCATTTTTCCACATTTGATCTGGTGTCTATTTTAGTCTGTTCCAACTCTGCCAAGGTAGGCTGAGAGACTATTGGGTTTCCTAAAGAGACGAGGGTTTCTCCAGTTTTTTGGACACCTAGTTTTGTCCTTGCTTCCTTTTCTAAGGTACTTGATGAATTTAAGCTTTGGAGTAATGAAGAAATTTCATTGTTTCTTTCCTCCAACTGAGCAATTTCCTCTTCCAGTCTACGAATGTCATGTTTGATGCTCACCTGTCGAACAATTTCTTTGACCACACTAGAACTGATAAACACTAACAAAATAACGCCGACAATAAAAAATAATTTCGATCTCCAGAAACGACTGACCAAAGTTCTAAATGAGAGATGTTTCTTCTTCGTCGTCTTGTGCGCCATGATTCATTTTGCTAATGTGTTTTTGCCGTAGCGTAAACAACAGCTCTTGCATTTGAATAGGCTGCTTCACATGAGTCAATTCAAAATGCTCTTCGCGAGAGGCAGTTTGCACCTTAATTGTCCCGTAGTCAAATAGATGTGCAGTGACTCCTTTTTGTTGAACGCGGACGTCTTGAATGGCTTCTAAGCTGCATTCAGAGATTTCCTTGGAGAAAATTCCGCGTTGATCAATATCAATCAACCTGTGGTTGGTCAGCACTATGCAGTCCAAGGACCAGAGAAATCCGCTTCTGGCCCCCCAGAGCAAGGCTATCATCCAGGCAGCGGCAATAGTCCAGCCTCCTGGTTTCCCATAGGGCAAGAGTTGAAAAAAGAATACGGCAGGGAGTAGAATCAACAGTAGGACAACTAACGCAGATTTCCAATAAGCCAGAGGAAATCGACGCAATATACATTCAATCTGTTCGTCAGTCCGAAGATGTTTGCGAATTAATTTATCTAATACGTTCATGTCAAAAAAGAAATCTATAAGTCATAAAATCTGGATTGTGGTCTGTGTTCTCATGGTGATTGGGATGATATTGTTTACTGTTTTACCACTTTTCAGCACACTCTAAGCTCCTTGTACGCCTTGCTCAATTAAGAACAGAACAACTCCAAGGACAGCCAGGACAGCCGAAATAATCCACAAACGCATCACAATTTTGGGTTCTGGCCAGCCAATAGCCTCTAGGTGATGGTGAATAGGGCTAGAAATAAAGACTTTCTTGTGAAACAGTTTTTTAGAGCTGAGCTGAATAATGACGGACAGAGACTCAATAACAAAGACAAGTCCAATAATTGGAAGAACCCAGGCCGCATTTGTCAGCATGGCTACAATACCCAAAGTCACACCTAAGGCCATAGCTCCCGTATCTCCCATGTAAAACCGGGCTGGGAAAATGTTGAACCATAAAAAAGCTAACAGAGCGCCAGAGATGGCAGCACAGAAGGTAGCCAGCTCATAGCGCTGCTCAAAAAAAGCAATGGCTCCAAAGGCAGCGAAGCTAGCCATGAGAGTTCCACCGGCCAGTCCATCCAGACCATCTGTTTCATTGACTGAAAAAGAAGTCGCTACAATCACACCGACAAAAATAGGAATATACCACCAGCCAATAGAAATGGACTGGATAAAGGGGAGAGCAAAGACATCCCAATCCAGTTTGTACCAAAACCAGAATGCACCAATCAGGGCAATGGCTGTATAAATGAGTAAGCGGTGACGCATGCGCAATCCACCACCGTGGGCACCCTTGCCCCGAATATTGTAAAAGTCATCCACCAGTCCAACTACAGCAGATGCCACCAGGGCGCCTAGGGGAAGCCAGGTTTGAGCCCGCGACAAAAAGTTCAATGAGGCCAGAGGACTTTCTGGCCAAAGTGTAGCCAGCCCGGCTAAGCTTAACGTAATGACCAAAACGGTGAGCCAGATCAACACACCGCCCATGGTGGGTGTTCCAGCTTTTTTGGCATGAAGCTGAGACATGATGGGCGCTTCAGTTGAAGATCGAATTCGCTTGCCCAGTTTATATTTATATAAAAAATGAGTCAGGAGTGGGGTCCAAGCCAAAGCTACCACAAAGGTAAGGGCAAAAATAATCAGTGACCGGACTAATTCACCGTAGAAGTTCATGCATTTCCATTTAATAAAATCATTAGGCCTTGGCTCACAGACAGGAATAATAGCGCAATTGTGGTCCAGCTCACAATAATATGTGACATAGATGAATTCTTTTCATGGATATGCCGAATAAACAGAAAGTTCAGCCCCAGTACGGCCAGAGCTGAAACCGGTATAATGTAGCCGTAATACCAAGGGCCAACCCAATCTACGCCAAAGTAGACATTATAGTGAATAAAGATCGGCTCTTCTCTGGGCCTGAATTTCCAAGCGGACAGTCCCCACAGAGCTAAAATAATCACAGCCCATAATCCGTATTGGATTTTCTGTACCTTAGTCCACGTCATATACGAGTTGTACCGATTTTGAGAGAAAAAATCAAGGAGTTGTGCTATACTTAAATTATGCATGAGGACATTCTGAAAAAGGTCTTGCTGAAAAGAGGCTTTTTGACCGAGGAACAATTTCGTCAGGGATTAGTTGAAACTGAACGGCGAGATATTGATCCGTTGGTGTATTTTTCATCCGTGGCCAGCGTGAATCAACGCGTCTTATTCAGCGACATTGCAGATGAGTTTGGAGTGGAGTACATAGATCTGAAGACAACGGGGGCGCCTAAAGAAATTGTCAGTCTACTGCCACAAGGGTTAGTTCAAACCAGAAAAGTGGTGGCTTTTGCTTATGACAAAAAAAAGAATGTCATAAAGTTGGCTACGTCTGATCCGGATGATATAGAAACCGTTGCTTTTATAGAAAAGAAGCTGGGAGCCAAAGCCGAAGTGTATTTTACGGATCCGGAAAGTATTTCTGTGGTATCCCGCCTGTATCATAAAACCTTGGAAGAACAGTTTAAGGAATTAATCATAGAAGCCTCACAAGAAGCTCCTAGCAATCTTGAGCGCTTAGCAGAGTTGGCTGAGCACCTTCCCATGGTGAAGATTGTGGACGTGCTCTTGGATTACGCTATTTACCTCCAAGCTTCAGATATCCACATTGAGCCAACTGAACGTGATGTGATCATTCGCTTTCGGATTGACGGCATGCTTAGGGATATTATGACCTTCCCAAAGAACTTACATCCGGCTGTAGTTGCCAGAATCAAAGTCTTGGCTAGACTCAAACTAGATGAACACCGCTTACCTCAAGATGGCCGGTTTAGAATTGAAACCAGTTCTTACCGCATGGCCTTCCGCGTTTCCTCTTTCCCCACTATAGACGGAGAAAAGCTGGTGATGCGGTTATTAGACGAATCCTCACGCCCACTCACCTTGGAGCAGTTAGGTTTTCTGTCTTACCACAAACCAATTGTAGAACAAAACATCAAAAAACCGCATGGGATTATTTTTGTCACCGGACCTACGGGGAGCGGAAAAACAACAACGCTCTACACCATACTTAGCTTACTCAACTCCCCAAGCATTAATATTTCAACCATTGAGGATCCTATAGAATACCGCATGCAACGGGTGAACCAAGCGCAAGTTAACCCTAAAATTGGTTTTACCTTTGCAGCCGGATTACGTTCTCTTCTGCGCCAAGACCCAAACGTGATCATGGTAGGTGAAATCCGCGACCAAGAGACAGCAGAAATTGCTGCTCATGCGGCCTTGACCGGTCACTTGGTTTTAACTTCTTTACATACAAATGATGCAGTTGGTGCCCCATTGCGCTTATCTGAAATGGGTGTCCCTGTCTATTTAGTGTCCGCTACGACTAACATTATTATTGCTCAGCGCTTGGTCCGGAAGGTGTGTCCAAACTGCATCTTTAGTTATACGTTAAGTGATGAGGACTTGAATGTCATTCGCGCGCAAATCGACCCAAATGAAATTATTAAAGCCCTGCAAAAAGGTGGGGAGTTGGGCCTTCAGGTTGAGCTCAAGACAGTTCGATTTTTCAAAGGCAAAGGCTGTGTAAGGTGCGGTCAATCCGGTTACAAAGGTCGGGTGGGCATTTATGAGATTTTAGAAAATACACAACCTGTGGCGGAATTGATCTTTAATAAATCAAAACGGGAAGATTTACTTGCAGAGGCTGAGAAACAGGGTATGATTAGTATGGTTCAGGACGGGTTTATTAAAGCCAAGCGTGGTTTAACATCACTGGAGGAGGTGTTGCGTGTCACTAAAGAATAAAAAAATCAGAGCAGTCAAGATGCCCATGTCTGAACGCATAGCGTTTACTCGGACTTTGCATGTCATGTTGAAGTCGGGTTTATCTTTAAGTGATGCCTTAAAAACGTTTGAAAATCAAACCAAGAAAAATCTCAAATCGGTAATTGGTGCCTTGCGCGAGATGGTTGAAGGTGGCATGCCACTATCTAAAGCTATGCTTGAGTATCCTAGAACATTCCCGCAAATTTATGTCCGCCTCATCCAAGCTGGTGAGGTCTCCGGACGCATGGAAGAAACTTTGAAGCAAGTGGTGGTGCAGCTGCGGGCACAACTGTCGTTGCGGAATAAGGTGAGAAATGCTTTGGCTTACCCGTCTATCATTGTGCTGGCTATGTTAGGGATTGGGACTATCCTGGTGGTTGTTGTACTTCCGCGGTTGGTTGATTTGTATGCCGGAAGTAATTTAGATCTCCCCTGGCCCACTCGCTTTGTCCTTGGCCTGACTGCATTTTTACAAAGTTACTGGCTCATTTTATTACCGAGCGTAATTATACTTATAGTCCTGATGGTCTTGTTTAACCGCTTTGATCCGGGAAAGAAATTTTATTCCTGGCTGATGTTGCACATTCCTATTGCAAACTCATTAAGTATTAAGTTAAATAATGCTCGTCTACTCAGAACACTTCAAGGATTTATGGTGACGGACGTACCTATTGTGCAAAGTATCAAACTTCTGGGGACCACCACAAAGAATATCTACTATCAAGATGCGTTGAATTCCATTAGTCAGCGACTTAAAGAAGGTCAAGGCATTTCCCAATCATTTGGTATCTACCCTAAACTCTTTCCTCCGCTGGTACAGGAAATGATCACGGTGGGTGAACAGGCGGGAACAATTGAGGAAAACCTAGATGACCTGTCCACTTTTTATGAAGAAGAACTTGAATTGGAATTAAATACCTTAACAACCCTGATTGAGCCAATACTGATCCTGGTCATTGGAGGCGGTATTGGTGTCGTCGCTTTTGCCGTAATATGGCCAATGTACTCCCTAGTAAACCAAATTTAGGTTTCTCCTTAGTGGAAGTGGTGGTGGCTTTAGCTATTTTTGGTTTATCCATAAGCTTAATTGAATTGATCATTACGGCGGTTAGGGCAGATGCCACGGTAGTTAATCGAATCAAAGCCAGAGGTTTAGTCTTAGACCAAATTGAAGTGCTGCGTAATATGGATTTTGATTCAATTAGCACGGGAAGTTTCACTCAGTTCATTGGTGACGCATGGAATTCAGGTGTGTGGGAAGTCCAAACGGTTGGCTCCAACAAAACGCTTACGAGTTTGGGCACCGGAGAACAGGTATTGCTTGTTCCGGGTGACCGTTGGAATGACAGCACTCTTTCCGGACAGGTGTACGTGAGCTCAGACTCCCCGAGCGGTTATGACGTAGGTCTACTCCTCAGAGCGCAAGACAGTGACACGCGCTACAGATTGCGGATCACCTCAAGCGGAAGTTTTGTTGAACGGGAGGTTGACGGAACAGTCACTATTTTGTCCACCCTGGCCGCTTCCTTGCCTACAAATACTTGGGAGACCTTCAGTTTTGGCATTTCAGGTTCTACACTCACCGCAAGTGTAGGAACCCAAAATTCAGTCTTAACGGATGTGACTCCAATCAGCCCTGACGGCCATATGGCACTCTGGAGTCAGGATGGATGTTGTGTTTCTTTTGACTCAATTGTAGTCACTAGCAGTAAGGGAAATGCCAGTTGGGACTTTGAAAGCGCTCAAGATGTTGTAGGTTTCATGTCACCAGATTGGACACGGCTCTCTTTAGATTCTTTGCCAGGAGGTACTGCTCTAGTGGAGGTTGAAAATATTAGTGGTACAGAATTAAAACAAGCTACAGTCACGGTAGAATGGAGTGATAGAACAAACACCAGAACAGAATCAACCTCTACATATATCACTCGTTATGGACTCCAAACAGACTAACGGATTTACCTTAGCTGAGACCATTATCACCGTGGGGTTGACAGGGGTAATTGTGGGTGGCATGTTTTCCATTTTTTTATTGGAACAGCAAGCGTTAAACATTCGAGCTTCACGTGGTGATGATGTGCGTCAGGGCCAAACCTCTATGCGTAGAATTGAAGATAACATTCGTCAGGGCCAAACCGTTGTGGCCGCGGCCACTATTTCCGGGACAAATTACACTACGGGTTTGCACACGTTGATCTTAGATGTTCCCTCCATTGATGCGAGCGGGGCTAATATAAGCGGGCAGACAGATAGACTCGTCTATACACTTGACGGTACCAACCTCAAAGAAGTGAGTTCTCCTGGAGCCAACTCTGTTCGTCCTTCTGGTATATTCACTCTAGCCCAAAACGTGTCCTCTTTTACTATTCAAACCAACGGGGATCCAGTCGCTGGCAGTACTCAGGTCACAGTCTACGTGGGGTTTACGCCCCCAGCCACCCAAGCGACAGCAGTGGAAGGACAAGTTCGTGCTACACTACGTAACATATGACGGCAATAGCCCAAAAAAAGCGAGGAGAGATTATGTTTTTTGCCTTAGTCTTGGTGCTATTTATTTTCCTCGGTGCCGGAGCCTTGTTGAGTTTCTCCTTTGAACGCACACTCACGGAACAACGTCTCAGCCGAATTGAAGATACAAGAGAAATAGCTGAAGCCGGAATTGAACGGGCTATTTTTGAACTAAATGATCAGGGGTCAAGTTATGCGGGAGAAACAGAAACCATTCAAGATGGGACAGTGGTCATTTCTCTAGTCACCAACCCAGATTCGTCCAAAACTGTGACTGCTGTGGCTACCGTACAGGATCAAACCATCACCGCTCGGGCCCAAGTGTCTGCCGCACCAACCACAGATGCGGCCAGTTTCTTTTACGCTTTACAAGTTGGGGCAGGAGGGGTGGAATTAAAAAATAACGCAAAGGTGGTAGGGAATGTAGTGTCAGACGGCTCCTTAGACGGTGCTTCAGGGGCATCCATCAGCCAAACGGCCAGTGTGTCCGGTGTGGGGAATAGTATTGAGGACCTGAGTGTAGGCTTAGATGCAAATGTAGCTACGCTCACTCACTCAACAGTTGGACAAGATGCAAAAACCTTGACCATCTCTTCTAGTGTGATAGGCCGCGATGCGTATGCCTCTAGTATTACAGGCAGTGTAGTTGGCCGCAACGCGTATGCTAATACCATTAAAACCACGGCAGTGGGAGGAACTCAATTCCCTGGTTCTGGCATAGCTCCGCCTGCTTCAGTCCCCTTTCCTCTCTCAGACGAACTGATGGATTCTTGGCAAACGGAAGCTGAAGCTGCGGGAACTATTACCACGTATACCCTTCCCAATAATACCCAAGCTAGTCTTGGTCCGGTCAAAATTGATGGCAACTTGGTGGTAAATAACGGCGCTACATTAACTGTTACCGGAACTATTTGGGCCACTGGAACAATCACCTTTCGTAATGGTTCGGTCTTACAACTTGATCCGGATTATGGAACTACCAGCGGGATGCTGATTGCTTCAGACCCCACTAACCCAACCGTCAACGGGAAAATCGTTTTAGAAAATAACGTGGTAGTCAATGGAAGCGGGCAAACCAACAGCAACATTCTTTTACTCTCACGCCTTCAAGGTACGGCTGTAACGGCTATTGATGCCGCTAATAACTCAAGCTCCATGACCCTTTACGCGCCCCTGGGTTCTGTCTTGATTCACAATAACTTTATAGTTAATTCTGTCAGCGCCTACAAACTGACCCTGCAAAATAACGCCCAGGTGGTTTATAATAACGGCCTGGCTTCCTCCCAATTCGCCTCCGGACCAGGTGGAGCCTGGCAGCTCCTACCCGGAACCGTAGAAATTCTGTAGAATACCGGCATGGCCAAAAAAGTATTTGGACCCACTGCGTTGGGGATTGATATTGGGGACGACCATATTAAGCTTGCATTACTCAGTCAAGGCCTGACACGCAAAGTGACTTTATTTGGATTGCTCACACAACCGCTTGATCCAGGGATAGTGGAGCGTGGATCTATTCAAAACGCTGAAGCCTTTAAGCAGATTATTGTGACCGGGTTGAGACGATTTAAATTAGATTTAGATGACGTAGTAGCCTCTATTGCCTTACCTCAAGAAAAGGTTTATCTCACCACATTAAAATTCCCGGTCCAGACTACTCCCCTGTCTCCTGCCACCCTAGCTGAAGAGCATTTTCCTATTAAGGCTAAAACCGCCGAGGTGAGATCTGAGGTGTTGCATAGTGACGAAACCAAACAGTGGGTGGTGGTTTCAGCTATTGATGCGGTGAACGTCAAAAACTTGGTCAAAACGTATGATGCCATGCACTTAGCCGTTGGGGCGCTTGAGTTTGATTCGTTAGCGCTGGTGCGGCTCCTGAGATTTGATGGGAACTGGCCAGACTTTTTGCTCATTTTAGACATAGGGGCTAGCCATGCCACCCTTACCGCTCTCCACGCTGAATCTGGTGTTTTTGCAGAATACAATTTAAATTCCATCTCCGGAGAAATTATTACTTTAGCCATTGGTCAAGCCCTCAGCTTACGCCAGGATCAAGCGGAGGCACTTAAACGGATGTATGGCCTAGACTTCACCGCCGGTCAAAAGGCTCTGGTCCAAGAGGCCATGCTGCCAGTGGCTAATGCCTTAACCAAAGAGCTAAACACCGTTCTGGGCTTTTTGGCTACACATCATGGATCAACCATTCCCTTGCAGATTCCTATCATTATTGTGGGCGGCGGAGCGCAAACGGTGGGGCTGACCAATTTACTTAAAGCTTCCTTGAACCGTGAGTTGTTAGTTTGGTCACCGGGAAGCCGGTTCCGCTTAATCCCCCGTATGCCCACGGAAGCGTATGCAGCTTTTGCTGTGAGCATTGGAACGGCTTTGAGAATACTTCAATATGAATAAAGAGCACTCCATACTACATCTGAATTTTCTGCCGGTGGAACGTTCTAAGGCGGCTGAGCGAATAGTTCATTTACGTGAACTGACTTTACTTGGTTTGGCCACTTTTTTGATTTTTGGCGCCATGTTTACTATTTTTGCAACGAGTGAACTATTTCTCTACTACCGTATCCTCACCTTAGAAGATATTTTTCAACAACGTGAGCAGCTGCAGCGAGCAGCGCAGAGGGAACTGTCGGTGGAATCCATTACGCAAGAAAAGGAGGAGTTGAAGGTCATCCAAAATCAAATTACTGACCGGTTTGAAGTTGATCCGCTGATTGTTGGAGTGTCCCAAGCTGTTGAAAATATCCCATCTTTGGAATTATCTACCTTGAAGATAGATGTGAAACTCAAAGAAATGCGTATTAGCGGAAAAGCCAATACAAGAGATGGGTTCCTGACCTTTATAGATGCCTTAAAAGAAGTTGAAGGGGTCAATGAAGTGGTCTATCCTCCCGGAGTGGTGTTTGCCATAGAACCAATAGTATTTGATGTGACGGCAACCTTATGACCAGAAAAACAAATGTTATTGCCATTTTTTCTCTGGATGTACTCCTCTTAATTGGTGGTGCAGTGCTCATCTACTTTATTTTTGGAGCACTCACTCAGCTCTCAGAGGTCGAGCGGAAGAACAGTAGTAGTATTCAACATCCTTACTTATCAGAAGACATACGAGAGCAACAAAAAGAACTCTTAGTGAGGTCTGAGACGACTACAGATAGTATGATTCAGGACCCGGAACAAAGTATTGGACTCATTCAGGAGATTGAAGCCTTGGCCGTGGATTCAAATATTGACCTAGAAGTAAGATTAAACGAGCAAGATCAGCAGCCTATAGGAGCACTCACATTGGTTCCGATCCAATTTACTGGCAACGGCCCGTGGAAAGGGGTTATTTTATTTCAACGGGCAATCCGGGAGAGAAAGCCAGGATTTTTTCTGAATGCAATCTCCCTGTCTAATGAATCGGGCGACACCGTTCGGTTCACGTTATCTTATGAACTGTTATGGCAAGGAAAACTCTAAAACAATTTGATTTAAAGCATATCCGTTTTCGACTGATGATCCGCCTAGTTTTGATTTGTGTAACAGTACTTTCCAGTGCCCTGGTAGGTTGGATGCTCTGGCAGGTATTTTTTACTCCGACCGAACCGGAAACAGTGATCACCAATGAGCGAGTAGAACTGCTCCAAGAAAACAGTGTTCAAGCCGTGGAAACATATCAACAAAATCCAGATCAACCCCCCTTTCCCAGCTCCATCTTCCCTACGGGAGATACCAACCCAATTTCCGGTCAATAACCTCCAGACCACACTCCACACCGCAAGCGCATTAGACAGTAATTAAGTGTTACCGTACTCCCTCAGGTAGCTCATCCTTAGTGTGACCGAGTTGGTAAGGTAAAGATCTTGTATATGAGTGTATCAATCTGCTGTTTAAGGAGCAATGGATTTAACGTTTTGTAGAGTGCAGTGAGCTGAGTTTTAACCTCAGGTGAAATGTGAGGATGTTCCAATACCCGTTGGTAGGGAGTCTTGGGTTGAGCATTGGCCTGGACCCCATATACTAGACAGACTTACCAAGGAGACGGCATGATCAACC
>CAYIMB010000016.1:0-28181 GCA_964364425.1 uncultured Gammaproteobacteria bacterium | reverse complement strand
AAGGAAAATCTCCAAAAATTAAACGAGCAGAAAGGTCGGATTGATCAAACTTGGCAGTTGATTCATGAGGATCAACTTGAGGCTCGCGTATCCGAAGTAGAAGGACTCATGGCAGCTCCTGATTTTTGGTCTAATCAACAGCGTGCCAGCGCTCTTGGGCGTGAAGCATCTGAGATTAAACAAGAGCTGGACACTTGGAAACAAATCAAACAAGAAGTTCAAGAAGCTATAGATTACGCTGAGTTGGCTGAGCAAGAACCAGAAGAGACAAAAATTGAGATTCGGGAGACGTTGCGCAAAAAGCTGCAAACACTTGAAGATCGATTTTCAGATTTAGAATTTACCGTGTTGTTAGGTGAAACGCATGACACTTCAAATGCCATAGTGGCCGTGCACGCTGGAGCAGGTGGAGTGGATGCGCAAGACTGGGCAGAGATGTTGCTCAGAATGTTGTTGCGCTTTTGCGAGAAGAAGGGATGGG
Organism: uncultured Gammaproteobacteria bacterium; assembly: GCA_964364425.1. Lineage (GTDB taxonomy): Bacteria > Patescibacteriota > Patescibacteriia > UBA9570 > JBBTWU01 > JBBTWU01. The sequence goes on along the minus strand of CAYIMB010000016.1, from coordinate 27,700 downwards.
AAGTTAAAATGATTGATACCAGTCGCGGGGGAGAAGCGGGAATAAAATCCGCCATGTTTGAAGTGCATGGAAGATATGCGTACGGATATTTAAAATCCGAGCATGGCGTGCACCGCTTGGTCAGGCAGTCACCGTTTAACGCGGACGCTTTGCGTCAAACCAGCTTTGCCTTGGTGGAAATTTTGCCGGAGCTGAGTGAAGCGGCTCAACAAGAGATTGAAATTCCGGAAAAAGATTTGCGCATAGATGTATTTAGAGCCGGTGGAAAAGGCGGACAAGGGGTGAATACCACGGATTCAGCAGTGCGCATAGTCCACTTGCCCAGCAAAATTACCGTGGTGTGTCAGAATGAACGCTCACAACTCCAAAACAAAGCTACAGCCATGAAAGTTTTGCGTTCCAAGTTAGCCCAAAAACAAATGGAAGAGTTAGAACGGGAGAAGGCGGTATTGCGTGGAGAATTTCAGTCAGCTGAATGGGGGAATCAGATTCGGTCGTATGTGTTGCACCCGTATAAGATGGTCAAGGACCACCGAACAAACTATGAAGTGAGCGACCCGGATGCGGTGTTAGATGGGAATGTAGAGGGGTTCATGGAGGCCTATTTACGGGCACGCAGAAGCTAGCTACACTACTCTGGATATGTGTGGAATTATTGGATACATTGGTAAGAAAGACGTCCAGCCAATCCTGATGGAAGGCTTGCGTCGGATGGAATACCGGGGCTATGACTCGGCTGGCTTGGCTGTGGTGGATGGAAAGACCATGGGGGTGTGTAAAAAGCAGGGCAAGCTGACGAACTTGGCCAATGAACTTCAGGAGCATGACCTTCCGGGGACCGTAGGCGTGGGGCATATTCGCTGGGCTACCCACGGCGCACCAACTGACCTGAATGCGCATCCGCATGCTGACTGCCAAGGTGAAATTTTTGTGGTACATAATGGCATTATTGAAAATTATCATGAGCTGCGCGATATGCTCAAGGAACGTGGCCATGAGTTTACCACGCAAACTGATACAGAGGTCTTGCCGCATTTAATAGAGGAGATGATGAAAAGTGACGAGCCAAAGGCGGGTCACAAAAAGCCACTTGAGCAAGCAGTGACTGAGGCCTTGGCCTTAGTCCAAGGTGCGTATGGATTAGCTATTTTATCTTCTGCTGAACCAGAGAAAATTGTGGCAGCTCGTTTAGGTTCTCCCTTGGTGCTTGGCGTGGTGGCGCCGGGAGAATACGTGGTGGCTTCAGACGTAACGGCTATCATGCCACACACCAGAGATGTAATTTATGTAGAAGACGGGGATATTCTGACCTTGACTCCGGCAGGATATAAAATCACTACCTTGCAAAACGAAACGTTGGACCGGCAGACCACAACCGTTGATTGGGATGTGACGCAAGCAGAGAAATCCGGCTACCCACACTTCATGTTGAAGGAAATTATGGAGCAGCCGGACGCAGTGGAAAATGCCTTGCGTGGACGTTTGATTGTGGAAGAGGGAATAGCGCACTTAGGTGGGCTGAATGAACAAGCCGAACGGTTGAGTAAAGTGAATCAAGTCATCATTATTGCTTGCGGCACGGCGTATTATGCCGGGTTGGTAGGTGAGTACATGTTGGAAGAATATGCCGGGTTGCCCGTGCAGGTGGAGTACGCCTCTGAATTTAGATACAGGAAGCCCGTGTTGGATGAGAACACGGCGGTGATTGTGATTTCACAAAGCGGAGAAACCGCAGATACCTTGGCGGCCTTGCGAGAGGCTAAGCGCAAAGGCGCTCTAACTATTGGTGTGGTCAATGTGGTGGGTTCAACTATTGCGCGTGAAGTGGATTGTGGTGTGTACACGCATGCTGGACCGGAGATTGCCGTGGCTTCCACTAAGGCGACCATGGCACAACTTACAGTGTTGGCTCTGATCACTTTATTTTTGGGACGTCAGCGCGGCATGTCTCTAGTCACCGGTAAGAGGATTGCAGAAGAGTTGCGGGATATACCAGCCAAGCTTAGAACCGTGTTATCCAATCGATCTGAATTAGACCAGCTGGCCAAACAGTACGCCAAATTTACACATTTTTATTTCTTGGGTCGCAAATATTTGTACCCCATGGCCATGGAAGGTGCGCTGAAGTTGAAAGAGGTGTCATATTTGCATGCGGAAGGGTATCCGAGTGGTGAAATGAAACACGGGCCAATAGCTTTGATTGATGATAGTTTTCCTAGTTTTATTTTGACGCCGCGTGATTCAGTCTATGAGAAAAATGTGTCCAACTTGCAAGAGATAAAAGCCCGCGGTGGAAATATTATTGCTTTGGCTACAGAGGGGGACGAGACAGTGAAGTCCATGGTGGATGCAGTAGTGTATATTCCAAAGACTTTAGAAATGTTGACGCCTATGCTGGCCGTGGTGCCTATGCAGTTATTTGCCTATTATTGTGCAGTGGTGTTGGGCCGGGATGTGGACCAACCGCGGAACTTGGCGAAGTCGGTGACGGTGGAATAAAAGTCTGCACGAGCATGCGTACGCATGTGTCGTAAAATATCCGTGCCATGGCACGCCTGAAACCTTAAAGAATTTGAGTTTTTTCACACAGCACAACGACCACCTTCCCTTGCGGGTTGGTGGTCGTTGAAGGTGCTGTTGTTTACCCCCTATTCCGCCGGTGGAGCTGGCGGCCGTGGTTGCGGTTGCGGATGTGACGGAGTTGGAGACGCGGCATACGGGAGACGTGCTCCCAATACCGGTTCTCCTTCTCCTGGCTTTCCCAGTATGATTCCCACGAACGAGCGTTGATGCCAGCGAAGGCCCGCTCGCCCCTAGCGATGAGGGCATCGAAGTAGGCGGCGTCAAGGACGCGGCGGACAGGAACAGGAGTGGAATGCTTGGACATGTGTGTTACCTGGGTTGTGTTGTAAAGTTGCGTTCTGAGGAAGCCCAACGGGGGAAAGTCCCGTTTGGGCAATATGCGAAGATAACGCAAAAAGTGGATAGTGTTAAGAGGAGTGTTATATTTTTGGCTAACGTTAGCTAAAAACTCGTCATATGTTGTCATATAAAACTGTGCGTGCGCACAGTTTTGGTGCCGGTTCACCTTGCACAGACACCCTTGACTCCTGAGCGCCGCGGGGTAGCGTACAGGTGCGGGCTTGAGATATATGAAACACTGGTACGTTCCAGCCGCCTGCTGGGGACTCTTTTTTGGTGTGGCACTTGGACTCCTTGAGGGTTGGGTGTGGTGGATAACTTGGCTGCTTGGTGGCATAAGCGTCGTTTGGCTGATCTGGTGGGTGAGACAAAAGGAAATCGACTTTTTGGTGTTACTCCTCTTTTTGATAGGAGGTGGAATACTTGGGTATTGGCGCGCGGAGGTGTGGAATTCAGCTGTGAATCAGCGGCAACCGGAAGTGTGGGAAGGCGCAGTGGTGGTGAGTGCGGTGAGACACCGGGAATTTGGGTGGGAGGCCGTGCTCCAGTGGGATAGACCTGGACCATTGTCAAAAACATCAGCTGATTTTAAACAAGCGGTGAATGTGGGTGAGACGTTTTGGGCCAGATGTGAACTTGCACCAACCGAAACAGAAAGTCTGTTTGATTGGGGACACGCGGATTTAGCGCAGGGAGTGGCGGGGGAGTGTGAGTCAGTGGAAGTGGCAGAGCAAAACTTCTGGCCAAGCGGCCAGCTGCCGCCGCTGACTTGGTTTACACTGAAAGTGCTGGCCGCAGAAATGCGAGGCAGGTTGCAGCAGCAAATCGAAACAACATTTCAACCGCCGGTGTCTTGGTTAGCCAGCGGGTTGTTGATTGGCGAACGCGCGGAGTGGAATACCCAGTTCAACCAACTGTTTCAACGGGTTGGACTGTCTCATATTGTGGCTCTTTCAGGGTGGAACGTCACGGTGTTGTGCGGAGTGCTGTTATGGGTGTTGGTGCGTTTAGGGTTTGGCGTCCGCCAAGCCATGTGGATTGGACTTGCTGGGGTGGGTGCGTTTGTGTTGATGACCGGTGCGTCTGCGTCTTTGGTGCGGGCCGCAGTTATGGCCGCAGTTTGCGCTACGGCCCGCATGCATGCCCGTCCGCAGTCACCCGGACGCGTTCTTCTTTTGGCCGCAGCACTCATGGTGTTCCATAACCCTGCCGTTTTACTTTGGGATGTGTCTTTCCACCTCTCGGTGTTGGCTACGCTCGCGCTGGTGTCAGACGGGTGGGCTTTTTTAGAAGGCTGGCAAGCTCCGGTGTGGGACACCTCCCAAACTGTCAGAGCTAGTGTAGCCGTGACTGTCCTGACCTTGCCCTATATTATTTGGAAATTTGAACGTATTTCTGTAGTTGCCATTCCGGTAAACGTGATAGTCCTCCCGCTCTTGCCGCTCGCTTGTGCCACTTCAGCCTTGGCTGTAGGACTGTCAGCCCTAGGCATTCACCATCCGCTCATCACCTGGCTCGCCGCTCTGCCGCTGCAGCTAATCATTAGATCCGCGCAATTCAGCGCACAACTCCCATGGGCAAGCGTCTCCTTGGAATCATTGTTCTAGCCGGGCTGCTCTTGCTCCCGCCTCCGCCGGCCAATGGGCTGTATCTCTTGGACGTGGGACAAGGCGACGCCATTCTTCTCACAACGGATCAAGGCCACACTCTATTGGTTGACGGTGGTGCGCCAGGGAGCGTCCTCCTCCCGCTCTCTGCTGTAGGCGTAGGCGAGATTGACATATTGGTAGCCACTCACTATGACGCGGATCACGCTGGTGGTTTGATTGATGTATTGGAAACGTACACCGTGCATGAAGTTTGGCTCCCCAGCGTTGAACCGCATACAGAAACGGCTGAGCGCCTGTGGCAACTGGTGCAAGCAGAAAACGCCCAAGTTCGATTTCCCCAAGCAGGCGACCACTTCACCCTGGATGCCTTCAACATTTCCGTCCTGTCTCCGGATCCAAATGCCCCTCCGTCTTCTGACACGTCCACTAACGATCAAGCTGTAGTTCTGGGAGTCAGCCTTGGTATAACCGACATTTTTTTAACATCAGACGCCCCGGCGTCACGCGTGCAGTCAGCTTGGGAACGCTGGTTGAGTGAAACACCGCCCTCCCTCCCGCTGGAAATTCTAAAAGTCGGCCACCATGGTAGCACAACCTCCACCACCACCGCACTCGTCACACAGCTTCAACCGCAACTGGCAGTCATTTCCGTTGGTGTACGTAACAGATATGGACATCCCGCGGCTCAAACGCTGCAAACCCTAGAACAAGCCGGCGTTCCTGTTCAACGCACGGATCAGCAGGGGACGTTACGCTTTCTGGTGTACCCAGATGGACGAGTGGCGCAAGAAAATCGACCCCCTGGAATTTTGGCTTGGCTCCAATACTTGAGTACTACGCACCCTCGTACCCAACTTACGGATATGCTATACTTTTGGCATGCAAAAAAAATCCAAACATCTGAAAGTCCAGACACTCAAGGCGAGTGACGTGCATGTTCCGGCCAACGTCCCGGCGAGTGCGCGTAAGACGTATATCAGTAATTATTTGCAAGTCACCAAATCCACCGGACGTCTGATGTTGTTTGCCGGTGATCAAAAAATTGAGCACTTGAATGACGACTTTTTTGGTCAAGATATTCCGGAAGAAAATAATGATCCGGAACACTTGTTTCAAATTGCTTCCGCGGGAACTATAGGCGTGTTTGCCGCGCAACATGGGTTGATTGCCAAATACGGTCCGGATTTTCCGGATGTGTCTTACTTGGTCAAAATGAATTCTCGTACCAATGCCGTTTCAGCGAAAGATAAAGATCCCTTGAGTAAAGCGTTGTGTACCATGGAGGATGTGCTTGATTTACAGAAGAATGGAAAACTGAATATTGTTGGAATTGGATACACCTTGTATGTGGGCAGTGAATTTGAAGCTGAGATGATGGCAGAGGCCGGACGCCTGATTGCCCAAGCGCATGAATTGGGATTACTGACGGTCATTTGGGCTTACCCCAGAAGCCGGAGCATGAAAGATCCCAAAGATGCTCATTTAATTGCCGGAGGGGCGGGTGTAGCGTGTTCTTTAGGTAGTGACTTTGTGAAAGTAAATGTACCCACCCAAGGTCCCCGGTCTTTAAGAGAGGCCACGGGAGCGGCCGGACGGACCGGGGTGATTGTCTCCGGCGGTGATATTCTGACACCCAAGGATTTCTTACGCATGGTGTATGACACCATTCACTATGCCCATGCGGCCGGCAGTGCCACGGGCAGAAATGTACATGAACATCCTCTGGAAGACGCGGTGCGTATGACAGATGCTATTAGTTCTATTGTGTACGGGAACAAAACCGTAGACGAAGCCTACCGGGTATTTTTAGGTAAAGATTCTTATAAGCTGATGTAAATGACTCCAGTGAGATCAAGACAACGGACGCTGATTATTGCTCTGGCCAGCAGTCTGGCCATTTTAGTGCTTGAAATGATAGGTGGTGTTTGGTCAAATAGCTTGTCACTGCTGTCAGACGCCGGCCATGTGTTTGTGGATGTGTTGGCAATTGGGCTAGCCTTACTCGCCCTACGCTTGACCTTAAGACCGGTGAGCGCTAAACGCACCTACGGCTGGCTGAGGGCTGAAGTCTTAGCCTCTCTTCTGAACGGCGTCCTGCTCATGCTGATTGCCATGTCCATTTTCTATACCGGTTTGCAGCGCCTGTATCAACCAACAGAGCTTCTTCCTGCAGTCGCTCTGATTTTTGGTGTGATTGGGTTAGCAGCTAATATTCTAGCAGCAGTCCTACTGAAGCGGGAGCGGGCTAAAGGAGAGAACCTCAACATTAAAGCGGCTTTTTGGCACGTCTTGTCTGATACGTTGTCCTCCGTTGGCGTGGTGGCCAGCGCCCTGATTATTTGGTTTACCGGCTGGACGCAAATAGACGCTCTTGTTTCCATGTTGATTGCCTTGTTTATTATTCGCGGGGCAGTTTCCTTAATTAATGAGTCAGTCGGTATTTTACTTGAAGCCACACCTAAGGACGTTGATGTGGAAGCCTTGAAACGGGACCTGTTGAAGATTCCCGGAGTAAAAAAAGTGCATGATGTACATGTGTGGACGGTCACCAGCGGGCGCTACGCCATGAGTGGACATGTGATGACGGGGTCAAAGACCATTCAGCAGAATGATGCCCTGTATGAGAAAATCGATGTACTCTTGAGACACACCTACCATGTAGATCACGCGACCATTCAGTTTGAAAGCAGTCTGTGCTATGGAAAAGAATGTTCAATTCCTCAACACATATGAAAAAAAGTATTTGGTCATGGATGATTTGGATTTTGGTAGTTGCCTTGATTATAGGCGGGATGGTTGGATTGATTTATTGGAACAACGCCCGTCCTGAGCCAGGCCAAGGTCTTGAAACCCAAGGAGATGATCATGTGAGTCAAGCGGAGATAGAAGCGTTCAGCTATAACTCCAACCCACCCACTAGCGGCCCGCACTCATCTCAAGTGACTGCCTTTGGTGTGTACGACTCCCCAATTTTCAACGGATATCAAATTCATATGCTGGAACATGGCGGAATTTTGATTCAGTACAACACGGATGATCAGGCGGTGGTTGATCAGCTGCGTGAGTTGACGCGTGAGCTCTCCAAGAGTAACCCGCGAGTCGCTCTCATGCCCAATCCGGAGATAGATCAGTTGATTGCACTGACTGCCTGGACACACTTGGAGAACTTGGCTACGGTAGATGAAGCGGCCATTCAGGAGTTTTTCTTTGCCTATGTGAACCGCGGGCCGGAGAAAGTGGACATGGATCTGAGTTCAAGCAATCCACCGGCAGATGCTCCTGAACCAATTGAACTATTTCAATAATATGCGACTCTTAGGCTCACTTGAACGACAAATCATGCAACTGTTCTGGGCAGCCCCAACTCCTTCAGATCGATTTTCAGTCCGTGACGTGCATGTGTGTTTGTCTCAACAGGGCAGCCTTGTGGCCTATACTACCGTCATGACCGTGATGAGTCGTTTAGCTGAAAAGGGATTGTTGGGCCGCCGGCTGGTGGGCCGTGGCTACAGGTATGAAGCCAAAGTTAATCCTAAAGATGCCGTATTTCAAGCCACAGAAGATTTTATGCACAGCTTGGAAGGGGAATTTGGTGCAGCGGCCTTGGTTCATTTTGTGGAAGTGTTGCCTAAACTAGACCCGGCGCTGGCCAAGCGGTTACGCAAAGCCTTTGAACAGGAGTGAGCTATGAAATTTAGGTTGTTACTCACCTGTAGTTTTCTCAGCCTAGTGCTTTCCAGTCTGGTGTTGAGTGTGTGGAGCGTGTGGTCTTGGGTCGGTTCTTGGAGTGCTATCTTTACTGGTGCCAGGCTCACTTCTCCTTTAGGCTGTGACTGCGGAGTGGCTATTACTTTTTGGCAACATCCTGTTCTGTATTCTCTGGGCTTGGCGCTGACCGCGGCCCTAGTTTTTTTTAGCGCTTGGGTGAGCTGGGTGCTGCTGAATTCCTGGCGTAAGACTCAACGGGTGCTACAGGCCTGTATTCAGGTGTCTCCATCTATTGAACAAGCCGGATTGTTTGAGGTGTTGTGTCAGGAAATACTACCGCTATATTGGCCCAAGGGGATGCAGCCTCAACTGGTGGTCATTCAAGAGGACATCCCTCGTGCCATGTCCACCGGATTAGTCAGACCACGCGTGTTTATTTCATCTGCCGCCTTGAATCAAGTCCCCACTGAGGAGCTGAAAGCTATTCTTACTCATGAATTGATGCATGTCAGGAGTTTTGACCCGGTCTTGTTGTGGTGTACGTCTGCCTTAGCTAGCATACTGCCGTTGGTATGGCGGTCCATGATTCAAATCCAGCTTCAAGAATATATTGAATGCAAGACTGACTTTGAAGCCGCAGAACTGGTGGGCCAAGTTTCACTCGGTCGGGCGCTACTGAGGGTGGCTTCTTGGCAACAACAGCCAGCCTTAGCTGGCGCGGCGCAGATGCGGGGCGTGGTAGAGACGCGTTTACAGGTGTTAGCCGGCTGGGTTGAACGGCCGGAGGTTCCATGGAGGTCAATCTTAGGGGTCAGTGCCGGACTTTGCGCCATAGTCTTTAGTGCCAGCCTAGCCTTGCAACAGGTGGATCAGGCCTATGCCCAGGAGGTGAACTCTCCGGCCTGTTTGGAGGCGGAATCTATTGTGTATGTGGATCATACCTTGGTTTTGATTTGTCCGGCGCTCCCCATGTCGGTGGAATAAAAATGTGGTATACTCCGCTGCATGCGTAGAGGCAGAATACAGCTTGGAACAGTTGTTGGTGTAGTTGTTGTTTTGGTTTTATTTGGCAGCGGAGGGTATGCCTTTTGGAAGGAAGTCCAAAGGCAACTGCCGGATGCCAATGAGTTTGAGCAGTTAGTCAGAACGCGGTATGGGCAATCTCGGACCACAGAGAATGAAGCTAAGGAAAAACCAACCGTGGATGATGATCCTGCGCTTGGACCTGAAGACGCGCTTGTCACCATTATTGCCTTTGAAGATTTTGAGTGTCCATATTCTGGGCAAGTCTGGCGTACGGAAAAACAGATTATGCAAGAGTTTGAAGGCCAGGTGAAGTTTGTCTACAGAGATTTCCCCATTTCCTCTTTGCACGCTAATGCAGTTGAAGCAGCTGAAGCCGCACAGTGCGCTAATGACCAAGGGATGTTTTGGGATATGCATGATTTGCTCTTCATCTATCAAAAAAACTTGAGTTCAGATATTATTATGGAAGCCGCCCGTTCTTTAGACTTAGACATGACTACATTTACGGAGTGTATGGATTCAGGACTCCACTCAGCTGAAGTTATGGCTGACTACCAGGACGCAGTCAACGCCGGCGTGTCTGGAACGCCAACCTATTTTTTTAACGGCATTCGGGTGGAGGGCAACTTACCCATAGAAGTCTTCCGCACGGCAATTAATTATTTTCTTGAGTAACCTATGGCTCAGACAGCACAAGTGACCGTATATTCAACACCCACCTGTCCGTATTGCAAAATGGCCAAAGAATTCTTTCAGCATCACGGCGTAGAGTTTGAAAGCATAGATGTCGCCGCAGATGAGAAGAAAGCAGAGGAAATGATTCAGAAATCTGGACAAATGGGAGTTCCGGTGATTGTAGTGAAAAAAGGTAACCAAGAAGACGTGATTGTGGGGTTTGACCAAGGGAAGATCTCAGAGTTATTAGGTGTTTCTGCGTAGTATGGCCAAACCGCAAGTTGTGCAAGTGGTGATTGGAGCAGATCATAAGGGGTTTGCTTTGAAGCAAGAGCTGATTGCGGTGTTGACGGATTGGGGGTACAGCGTAAAAGATGTGGGTACATACTCTGACCAGCGGACTGACTTTCCGCCCATAGCTTTTAGTGTGGCTCAGTTGGTGACCAAGCGTCCAAAAATAACTGTGGGAGTGTTGCTGTGTGGTTCTGGGATTGGGATGGCTATTGCGGCCAATAAAGTGAAAGGGGCCAGAGCGGCCTTGGTGATGAATACGGCCATGGCTACACAAGGCGTTGAGCATGACCAAGCTAATATTCTGGTCTTACCGGCGTTGTACCTGACTACACGTCAAGCCAAGCAAGTTGTAAAAGCATTTCTGTCTGCTCACCCTGACCGTGACCCGGCCTACCACCGCAGAGTAAAACTCATTACCAAATTTGAACGAATAGCTTAAACTTGTATGGCGAAGTTAATTCCGGCAATCTTAGAGGCTGAGGTAGAGGCGATTGTATCTAAAGCTCAAATCTTGCAACAACATCCCGACTTATTTTATAGGGCTCAACTAGATGTGGTGGACGGGACGTTTGCTAAGGGAAAGACGGTGGAAGACCCAAATGCTATCCCCGATCTGAAGATAGACACTGAGGTGCACCTGATGGTCATGCATCCGGATGTGATTTTACGGGGCTGGATTAAACACCCCAGCATTAAACGCTTGGTTGTGCATGTAGAGGCGGCGGGGAACATCCAAGAAGTGATTGACCGGGTGAGAGCTAGCGGCAAAGAAATTAGTTTGGCCTGTAATCCGGATACGCCATTTCAAATTTTTGAACCGTACATGAATAAGATAGATGGTGTGTTGCTGTTAAGCGTAACTCCGGGGAAACAGGGTCAGCCTATGCAAACGGACGTGTTGGAAAAAATCAAAGAAATTAAAAAACGATTTTCCCAAGTCTCCGTGGCCATTGACGGGGGAGTCAACCTGGAAAATATTGACCGAGTCATTCAGGCAGGAGCGGATGATATTATTGTGGGCAGTGGAATTTGGAAACAGGAGCAGCCGGAAGCCGCTTTACGCCAATTTCACCAACTGCTTGCGTAGATTTTAGGCCTCATGTACTATTCTCTGTAGTAATAAGATTCACTTATCCAAATTATGGAACAGACACCTAAACGTTCGTTGTTTGAGTCAGCCTCACCGAAGCTCACTTTTTGGTTTGGTTTTTTTGTAGGAGCAGGGTTACTCACCTTGCTCGGTTTTGTATTTTTGTTGGTCATGATGGTCAAAGGAATTGATTTAGGTTCAGCTAAGACATCTACTAAGACAGGAACAACAACGACCACGAATACCAACACCGCGACCACCACTACAACTCCAACTTTGGTTGATGCGGCGGATATTACCATTGGAGAGAATGATTATATACGCGGTAACCCAGATGCCAAAGTGACCTTAGTCGAATTTACTGATTTAGAATGTCCGTTCTGCAAAAAGTTTCACCCTTCTATCAAAAATGTGTTTGAAGCAAATCAAGACGATGTTCGCTGGGTGTATAAACATTTCCCATTATCTTTCCACCCAGAAGCTAAACCAGCAGCCGTTGCTGCCGAATGCGCTGGCAAGCTAGGTGGGAATGATACTTTCTGGACCTACGTGGATACACTGTATGATAATCAAAACGATTTAGGCGAAGACTTATACAAGCAAGTAGCCGCAGACCTTGGTTTAAATGCTGACGACTATGCTACCTGTCTTGATTCCGGTGAGTTTGATGCCAAGATTGCTGCGGATCAAAAACTAGGTCAAAGCGTAGGTGTGGGTGGTACCCCATCAACCTATGTGATTGCTGGTGATGTAGCTGAAAAATTAAACGGTGCTGTGCCTCAGACGCAAGTTGAAACAGCAGTTGCGGATGCCTTAGCACGCTAGAGGTGAGGCGGAAGGGAGGTCTGCGAGGCAGGGTGATTGAAGCTCCCGAACGAGCAGACCTCCCTGAGCCTCAGCTCTGGTGGTGAAAATCGAATCAGAAACGGCCTGATTTGACTCAATGTTCATGGGCAATAGGGCCGTTTTTGTATTGACAAAAAGCTGTTTTTGGACTATACTCCTGAGTCCTTTGAAAACTCGGGTAGTATGAGAACGTATGAAAAGGGCGGAAGCCGTGCTCACTTGAGCAGATGAACAGAATCTGTTGGTTAAAGACGAACAAGAATTGTATGTAGCGTTGAACCAGATGATTCTCACAGAAATTCGTCTACTCAAATGAGTACGGCTTACCGTATTTTCACCTGGCTGGTTACGCGGATGCGTGGCTGGTGACAGGTGGAAGCTCGTGAAAAGGGAGACTCCATGGCCGCAGACGACGATACGGATCCCGGGGGGCCGCCCCCCGTGATGCTGGATTTGGAACCTGCGGAACAGCCCGACCCCGACATGATCCCGGGCGCCGAAGAGGTGACCAGGGCCGTGGAGGAGGGGGCCACCGAGGGTAGCCAACGGAACAACCAGAACTGGTTCGGCGGGGTGATCACCGTGATCATCCTCGTCGGTCTGTTCGTGGGGTTCCGCGCCATCATGCAGGGAAGCCTGTCCATGATGGTGGCGAGCGCGATCATCGTGATCGTCATCCCGGTCGGATCCTTTGTGGGTTTGATCGGGTGGCGGTCCGGCAGCGCGACCAAGGACAACAACACCAACAAGAAGGGGGAGAAATAAATGGCCCACATCGATGAAACAAAGGCGGGGATCATCAAGACCCCTCCGACACCTGGACTCGTCCAGGTGGAAGAAGGTACTTCAATGGTGTTGCGCTCGGCGTGGGGCTCAACCCCCTACTCTCGTGTGTCAACCCCGGCGGAGCACCAGGCTCGGATCGACAGCGTTCGCTACGACATGCCCCCCGAGGATCGGATCTACGAGGGATATGAAGTGAAGAACGAGGGGTGGCGCCTGTTCATCCCGGGCATCGTCCACGACTTCGTGGCGATCGTCTCCCGTGTCCCGAGGCAGGAAAACGTGGCCCCCATGCCCGTGAACGTCAAGAACGGGCAGGCCGTCGCGTTCAACATTCGCTTCTCCGTGGTGGTTGGAGAGGTGAAGTGGCGTTTGTTCCGGATCCCGCTGGCGGAAGCTGAGCGGTTCCCGGCCTACGCCGAGAAGGTGCGGGAAGCGCGTCGCAAGCGCCAGACCCACATCTTCGTGACCCACCCGGATGAGCCCTTCGACAAGGCTCAGCCGTACGTGACCACCGACGCCGCCATCATCCGGGCGGCGCTCCGGCCAGAGAACATCTGGCAGGAGGCCTCCACGGCCATTGCGTCCGCGCTCAACGAGGCGGCGCAGGAGCTGGGGATTGCCGACGTTGAACCGCTTGCGGTCAACGCCTGGCTGAACCAGGGCGTGACGCGTAGGCCCGGTCACCTGCTGCCCATCCGTGTCCAGCGGGACAAAAACCGCCAGGAGCTGATGGAGCAGGTCGTCGTGATGGCCAACCAGTCTCTTCACCGGTTCGGGTTGGTGATCTTCGACGTCCGTCTCGAGGGGATCGAACTCCCTGAAGCGCTCCGCAAGGCGGTTGAGCAGGTCCAGTCGGCTGAACAGGCTGACAAGGCTGCCGACCACCGAGCCAGTGCCGCGGGGAAAGTCCTGAAGGCTATGGGCATGGAAAAGCTCCCGGCCAACCCCGGGGTCATGGACCGTGCGGCCCAGGCCTATCTGGGGAGTCGGGTGCTGAAGAGTCTGGATGCACAATCGGGGGTGCCGTCGAGCGACGCCCCGATCGTCTCCGTCGGCGACGTGATGTCCGGCAACGCTGTGGGTGGCCCCGGAGGTGGGTCGTCCAAGGGCGCGCCGGGCGGCAAGTCCGGCGGGGGTGGGGCCCCCAAGAAGAAGCCCTGAACCCCCGTCTCGACCTCGGCCCAGCGCCAGGCGGATGGGGGCATCCTTCGGGAAGCCCACAACCTAACCTGACGTTGAGTCCGAGGTCGAGGATCTTTCGAAAATCGATTTGCAGGCTAAGGCCAAGCGAGTCGGTTCAATCCTCTCCTCTCTCCAACTCTGTCAACAACTGTGAGGCTTCCAATGCGTAACTTCCTTTCTCGGTTCAACATCCAGCAGTCCCTGGTGTGGGGGGTGCTGGTGGCGACGCTCGCGCTGCTCCTGGCCTTCGGGTCGGTGAGCCTCCTGGCGAGCCAGTTCCACACCACCATGCTCAGCGCGACCGGCTGGGCCATTGCCGGGGCGGCGTACGTGCTGCTCCTCGGCGTGGGCCTGGGCGTTGAAGCCTGGGTTAAGGCCGCGGGCCGTGAGCCGCCCACCTTCCTCCCCAAGGCCAACCGCATCATGATCGGCGGCAGCCTGCTGATGGCGCTGTCGGTTGTGTGCTGGCAGTTCATGTGGAGCACCGGTGCGAACGGGGCCCACAGCCAGGGGTTCTGGATGGTCGGGTCGACCGTGCTGGTGATGGGGCTCCTGATCGGCTTCGGGCTCGGCGCGAAAGCGCTGGGTCAGTCGCTCGGTTTCGAGTTCCTGCCGGGCACGGCCCTGGTCGTGGTGGTGGTCCTCAACGCGTTCGTGGCCCTGGAGGTAAACACGCGCGGATCCTACACCGATCAGGCCCTGGAAGGAGAGCTGTTCTACGCCTACCGGACGCCCTCGTGCGGCCCGGAGCAGGCGCAGCTCGTCCCCCTCCCGCTCTCGGCCTGGGACCTGTCTGTCCACCAGCAGAAGGTCTTCGACTTCGGTCTCGTCTGGTGGAGCGAGACGCTCTACGTGGACCGCGTGGGCAACTGCAACGCCTACGCCCTGGACTACGCTGATCCCAATCAGCGCGCGTGGGTGACCACGTGGAACCAGCAGGCCCAGCAGAACGTGGCCACGCTGGAGTCCTACACGGGACTCATCATCCTGGGTGCGGCCGGCGTGCTGGTGGTGGGGGCCATGTTCATCGGGTGGTGGCGCGGCAAGTTCTCGTTGGGTTCGGTGCTGTTCGTGGCTGTCTGTCTGGCCTTCCTCGCCATGTGTGGTTGGTGTGGGGGATTGGCCATCTCCGACATGCTCGGGCTGAACATCGAGGATCACGCCGAGGAAGCAGTCCGTCGGTATTCTGGGGCCACCCCCAAGTTCCTTCAGCCCGTCCAGATTGACCCGCAGGGGTCCGTCCGGATTGGTTCGCCGACCTCTGCTGGGTCGGTGTTCATCTGCCAGTGTGGTAGCACGCACAGGCAGGTCTGGCTGGAGTCCAACTACCACAGCATTCGGGGCTACTCGTCCATCCAGTACGCCATGGCACCTCACGGGTGTGGCGGACAAGCCAACGTGTCGGACGAGAACGTCTACCGCCTGTACAATCGGGCGGGGGACCTTTCGCCCGTGCTGAAGGTGATGGTGATGGGTGAGACCTTCACCTGTCCGGACGGAGTGTCCGTCACCGCCCGCTAGCCACGGGCCTAGGCCTCGCAAGCTCTTATGGTTCTGCTACGAACCTCTGAGCACTGCACTTTGGAAATACCGCCCCTCTCGTCCACAAGACTTGAGGAGGCGGTATTTTCTTTTTTATGGTATTATTTCGCTATATGAAACATCAATTTTCACCACTATTTTTTTCGCTTGGTGTGATTTTTACCGCCACCATTTTTCCGCAGACCGCGGGCGCAACCTATGGAGATGTGTCTACCTTCGTGTCTAAAATTTATAACGGTGACGGACTGGTGGCCACTCAAGCCTACCTGGATAATCCGTCTGACATGGTGGTAGATGACAATGGAAATTTTTATTTAGCGGATACGCTGAATAACGTCATCAGGAAAATCGACACCAATCAAATTATTTCAACCGTCTCCGGAACCGGCTCTTATGGATATGTGGACGGAGATGTAGATGCCTCGGAATTTGGTTTCCCTGAAGCGCTGGCACTGGCCTCTGATGGATCTATCTACATAGCGGATACAGATAACCACGCTATTCGTAAAATAAAAGATGGGCAGGTCACTACTATATCTGATGAAGGCTGGTTTTATCCCAAAGGTCTTTTAGTCAGTGGTTCCACGTTGTACGTCTCAGATACTGGCCATGATGCCATTAAGAAGATCAACCTTTTAAATAATTTAGTCACGACTATTGCTGATAGTTTGAATTCACCAACTAAAATGGTGAAATCAAACGACACTATTTATTTTGCCAATACCGGCCAGCAACGCGTGTTGAAAATCGATCTGAATTCTTTAGATATCAGTACAGTAGCCACCGGCTTTCTCAACATTGGAGGTTTGGCCATTATAGATGACATCTTGTATGTAGTGGATGGTGATGGATTGTTTGACTATATACGTCAGGTTGATTTGGACACCGGAGACAAGGATGTGATTGTAGAAGATCCACACATGGAAACACTCAACGGGTCTTCCGGCATTGTAAAGTCTGGAGACCACATTTACGTGGCTAATAAAGGCGGATCTAGTGTGTACAGATTTGATATGGATGGGTCAAATCCGTTGAAGTATGCTGGAAAACGCCGGTTCCAAAGTGAGAACGGAACGGGGGATGAGGGATTAGTGGGGAGACCAAAAGAGTTGGTCCTGTCGCCCAAGAAGAAATGGATTTACTTTACGGAGAATAATAAAATTCGCAGGATTAGGCGCGCCACGGGTGAGGTACAGGCCTTAGTGGGCAATGTGGTGGATAATTACGCCAAGAAAGATACCAAAGAGTATGTTGGCGGAGCGGCGCGGTTTAGTGACCCAACGGGTGTAGTTGTTTCACCCAACGGTAAAAAGCTGTACGTGGTGGATAGGAATAATAGCCGTATCCGGTACGTTAGAATTAAGGATAAAGCCGTAGGGTATCTGACCGGTGCGGGAAACATTAATGCGAATAACGACACGGACAACGGGTATGCGGAAGGAGTTGCTTGTCCGGATGAAAAGGATGTGTTTGTGACTGGATGTGCGTATTTTAACCGGCCAACAGGCATGGCCATTTCCCCGTCAGGCAAGTATTTGTATGTGGCCGACTCTAGCAACAACATGATCCGCCGAGTGGTGGCCAGGGGTCCCAATAAAGGGAAAACCAAGCTGATTGCCGGACAACTGGATGCCGGATTTACCAACGGAACCAAGGGTAATGCACAGTTCAACGGGCCGGTAGGCGTGGCCATCAACGCCAAAGGCACTGTCCTCTTTGTGGCTGACAAGGGAAACCACGTGATCAGGAAAATTCGCTTGCGTGATAACAAGGTTACTACGTACGTGGGGAGCGGGGATTTGGGATATTTAGAAGCAGAACCGGGTTCTGCTCAGCTGTCCTATCCGGAATTTGTAGAGTTTGGTGCGGACAAAAATGTGTATTGGAGTGAGGTGGGCGGTCAACGTGTTCGCGTGTATGACAAATCAAGTGGTGTGACCAAGCTGGTGGCTGGCGGTGGTGACCGCGGGTTCCAGAACGGAGATGCCACTAGCGCAGAATTTAATAATCCAAAAGGTATGGCCATGACCGCCAACCGGCTGTATGTAGCAGATAACTTTAATGATGTGATTCGTCGGATTGATATTGAACTGGTAGGTGGACAAATTCCTTATTCTGAACCTGCTCCGGTGGTTGGATATACCTTGCCAAACCGGAAGGCTATAGGAGATACTGAGGGCCAAACGGTTGATATAAAAATTGGCGGTCAGGAGTTCCGTTACGGGGCGGTCACGTACTTTGGGTCATATCAGGTGACCACGTATGTGAACTCAGATACTTCCATTACTGCCACCATCCCAATCGGCAAGATGGATCCGGGATACTATGAAGTGAAAGTGATTAACTCTGATGGACAGTCAGATGCAATAGTGCGTGCCTTTGCGGTGAGCGAAAAGGATGGAACTGTTCCGGTGGTAGATTATTTCGCCCCCTGATATGTCACGCTTAAAAAAAGAATTGAAGTACATGTGGGCAAATGTGTGGTTTAGGAGTTTAGTGGAACTCCTGTTGATAGCTATAGGAGCAATGATGTTTATGTTGCTCATCCAGACTTCAGATCAAGGTAGGCAAGCCATACAACAAGTTAAACAACTCATGGGGTACCCAGCCGGTTTTTAGCCTCAGTTCATATCGATTTTCAGTAGATTGACACCTAGACGGCCTTAAAATACCCCAGGAAGCGATTGCGTACGTTGCCGCAGGTCTGAAACAGTCTTTGTATTCTAAGAGGGACACAGAGGATCAAGCCCAAGAACGTCTAGAAGCTGAAAAGAAGCGGTTGGAGAAAACTCTTAGTACACTTTATGAGGATAGATTAGATGGGACAATCACTAAAGATTTTTATAATTCTAAAGCTACTGAATACGAAACAGCTATTAAAGATCTGACAGAAAAAATAGCTCGCTACACTAAGGCAAATATCGATTACTACAAAACTGGCATAGATATTTTAGAACTTTCAAATATGGCCAGTATTCTCTATAAAAAGGCCAATCCTGATGAAAAGCAAGATTTATTGAATTTTTTACTTTCGAACTCTTCCCTCACAGACAAAAACCTCAATGTTATATATAAGAAACCCTTTGATAGAATTGTTGAGAGATCAAGTCGTTCGGACTGGCGGAGCGGACGGGATTCGAACCCGCGGTCTCCTCCGTGACAGGGAGGCGTGTTGGGCCAGCTACACCACCGCTCCAAGGCCTTGCGAATACAGCACAGTTTACTGATTTTCAAGGGTTTGTCTAGTCGTGCAGATCGGATTTTCCCAAGTCATTGACTTGTTCCGTATTTCTGATATATTTTCCGGCTTTTACATTCATCCCATCCGTTGTGGTTCCGCAGAGAAAATGGTAAAATAAAAGCCAAATTTACACTATGGCAGACGTTACCGGCAAAACCCCAGGGAGAGGACTACTAGATAGCCTTGGATTAGGCAAATTATTTGGTGCGCCGCCAAAGGCGGGCCCAGGCACGGGGTTGGTTGGAGAACCAGCTGAGCCGGCAGCTCAACGCGTGTTTAAAGAACGACTAGCAGCCCTGAATCCTGAACAACGGAGAGCCTATGAAGATTTTGTAGGCAGAATGCCGGTGTACCAGGATGATCCTGCTATTACCGACTATGCTGACCAGATAGTTCTTCCTGCCGTAGAAGTGGCCTACTCAACAGATCACGGAAAGAAGGAAAATAATGAAGATGGTGTGTTTGTGGATCCTTTGTTAGATATAGGGGTTGTGGCTGATGGAGTGAGTCATGGAGGGAAGGGAAGAATTGCCACACAAGCTCTCTTGAGGGCTATACGCCAGTGGACTACACCTGAACAGGCGGGGATGTTGCAGGGGGAATTACGCACTCGCAGCGTAAAAAATACCCCTGAAAATCGACTTAAGTTGATTGGACATAAAGCCCATGCCGCGGTGAGGGAAGCTCTTGGTCCAGATGCAGAAGGCGGATCAGTTGTAGCCGGAACATTGATTGAGGGAAACAAGTTATATTCATTTGTGTTGGGTGATGCCATGAACTTGGTGATCAGAAATGAGAAGGTAGTGTTTTGTTCTAAGCCAACCAGCCGGCTACAACGCTTTGTTGATATCTATAACGTCCCACCAAAAGACCTGAAGGCCAAGCTGAGTGAGTATTTAGCCACCACGCCAATAGAAAAAATTCGGTCTGAATTAAACTATCTGGCGCGTACTGATTTAGAAAGAATAAAACGAATTATCTGGGTTGATCCAGTCAAGGTGTTAGGCTATGATGATGCAGATGTATCCGTAGAGGAGTTCGAATTGCAACCGGATGACACCGTCATCTCTGTCACAGACGGCATACTAGCGCCTTTGGGCTTGCGGGTGATTCCAACCAAGAAAGATAAAAAAACAGATCGGTGGGTGTTTGATCCAGCGTATGACAGCATGCGTGCGTTTTCTAAACTGCTTGATCCGTTGTCTGAGCTTGGCCATTTGGTGGGCCGGAATGCAGAGGAAACTAGAAATAATATATTGAAATTGTTTCAACCGGGCGGCAGGGGGGCCGGTGGGGCAGACCACAAGACCATACTGGTCAGGCGGCAGGCTGTTCCCGTTTTGCCTAGACATCTAGATGCAGACCGGACTGAAGTGACATCTTTTACTCCGACCAGTCGCTCCGCCCCACATTTAGAACCAATCGGGCCAGGGTACGCAGAAGAAAAGACCCCGGTGGATGAAGCGCGCCGGGGGAGGGCTAAGCTTCCCGTCCTGGTTGAAGTTGAAGAGGAAGAACCTGGGCCGGCGCCGTTGCCGCCAGACCCTACTTGGGCCTCTGAACCAGTAAGAGTTGTCCCACCGCCGTTGCCGCCACTACCAACTTGGCAACCGGCACCTCCCAGGGCGGAGCTGTCACCGTTGCCTTCAGTTGAACACACTTCTGTAAGTGCAGAACTGAGAAGCAAAAGATTGCAGGAGCATGATTTGCGTTACATGCAAAAGAATGAACAAGCTGCTGATGCCCTGTTGTGGGAGATTTGGAGCTTAGAGGATAATTTAGCCGCGTTAGAAGGACGGGTGAAGCTAGACAGGCCCTGGGCGGAAAAAATACCGGTGCGTAAGAACTACTTGCTTGAGGCTATGGATCAGTTTGACCAAGCCTGGCCAGAGCTAAAAGCGAGCTACGCTACTATGGTGCAAAATAAAGATTGGCAGAATGCTTTTGAAAACTTGGAAGCTCAACAGGAGGGCCAGTCTCAGCAGGTTGAGCAAAGTTACATATTAGCTTGGTTGGAGGCTGATTTTGAATCCTTGAAGGGGAGAGTATTTGAATTGGTTGACGACCGGGGTACGCAGAAGATGCAGGTGACTGAAGTCTTTCCACCAAACGACCCTGACACTCCAAATATAGTAGTTATGCTTGCTTTAGGTAGGGACGGGAAGCCGCTGAAACGAATGGCTTTGCCCGCACAGCAATGGCTGCGCAAGTTAGAAACAGAACAGGTCGATTTACACGTATCCCATAAACTTGAGGAGGTTGATGCACTGTTAGACGCAGCAGAACAGTCTATCTGGTCTGTACGGATATGGTTTAAAGCAGGTAACTACGCGTTAAAATTGGATCAGGGCCGGTTTAGGGGTACAGTATTTGAGCCAGTCTATAGGGAACTGCAAGCAGCTCTGGCCAAATATCCGGAGAGGTTTGAACCAGAATCAATGGAAGAAGTGGGAGACTTTATGCTCTGGGTGGATAGTATAGAAAATTTGCAGGAGCGGATTCAAGATTTGACCCAACCAAAGAAATAACCTATGCCAAAAAGACAACAACAAGGACAGCAACCACCACCACCGGACAAGGGTCCAGTGAAAATCGACTTTGAGTTTAAGCAAGTCTATCCCATGCAACTCAAACCAGGGAGCAGAAGCCCTTGGGAGACGGTTGCTTTTATGGTGGGAGGCGGGCGGACTACTCCACCAATGGTTGAGGTTGAGGGTGTGCCACCAAAATTTAATCCATTGCAAAATATTGTTGATCTAGAGATCACCTTTGTTTCAAGAGACGGAAAGAGAGTCAAGGGGAAGATTGTGGGGTCAGAGCCGGTGAAACAGCAGGCTGAGCAAGAGTGGCAACGGGCGGTAGTTGAATCGGCAAAACATTGGAGTGAGAAGTATCCACCAGGAAAAAAAGTGACTTTGCCGGTGATAGAGGAAGGTGGCCGCAGATTTTTAGCGTTTGAGGATATAGACTCTCAGCATCATTTTCTTCCTGTACGCATTGAAGTGAAGAATTTTCCTCGGGACTGGGAGCCTGAAGAAGGTGTAGAGAAGTATGAGTTTGCTGTTCAGGAAATAAAAGAAAATCCTAGAACCAAAAATTTGATTGTGGAGGTGCTGTCCCCTGAGTATGCTGAGAGTGAAGACCAAATTAAGGCCTGGGGGAAGAGGGTAGATGAACGGATAAGCAAGGGAAAAAACCATTTTATGTTGTCAGTTGATGCGGTGAAGGAGGTAAAAAAGGATGGTGAGTATGTGGTGTTGCCTAATCTGGTCGACCCTGAATTTAAGTTTGATGCGTATGTTCAAGTTCCCAAAGGTTGGACGCCTGATCAGCTCAAGGCAAATGACAAGGGCGAGGTGAAATTGGTGTATACAGAACATGCTCAGGCCAGACACAAGTTCCAGCTGTTGTGTTATTTTGAAGGGTTTGAACCAAAAAAAGGAGTCACTCCGGCCACTGCCAAGGCGGAGCCTGCGGGCAAGGGTAAAGAACTGTGGGACAGTCTAAAAGGTTTAGTCTCACCTGAAGGGGTGGCTTTGATGGAGCAGTTATTCATCCAGCTTGATAGTCCTGAGTTGGCGGCCAAGGGCTTGTCTGAACGTTTGGATGTGTTGCGTAAGTTAGAGCGTCTGATGGCTGAAGAAAGGAGAAAGATATTAGCCAATCCGGAGAAGTTTGAAAGTGATCTGGCAGAGGAAGGCAGATATAAAGTTTTGGGTCTAGAGAAAGAAAAAGTGTCTAAAGAAATTCAGCGAGTTAGCGCGGAGATTGAAAGTGCCAAAAAAGTGTTAGCTAAGGAAGGGGCTGAAGAACTTGCCCGCCGTACCGCTGAAGAGGCGGCTCGGACGCAAGAACGGGCACAACGCAAAGCCGATTTAGGTGAAGACATTGACGAATTTAGACCCTTGGTTCAACCAAACGTTGAGTTTAGAGTGACACAAGAAGGTCTTGATATTTTTTATGCTGAGGATGTTGAGGCCTTACGGCAGCGTAAAGCAGAATTAGAAAAGGTGTATGCCGTGGGTGACGCTTGGGTACGTGTTGGGGGTAAACGGAAAAAAGAAGACGGTACACGTTATTTGGACCAAGATTTTGTGAGTGATTTACTCCTGGCGGACGGGTTAGTGCCTATTTTGGACGGAAGAATTACTGAATTAGAACGCCTCGCCAGCGGCGCTCCGGCTAGTGCGCCACCGCCACCCCCCATGCCAGATTTTGGTTTGCCTGCGCCGCTGAAGGTCAGGGCACCAACCTCTGCTCCAGATGCAGTCCGCCCACCAGAGGGAGAAGCCCAAAAATTAACTGCCGGCGAAATGAATTCATGGCTCAATAAAAACTTCTTTGCTGTGGGTGAATTTTTAGGCCTGAGTGCAAGTTCTAAGCGTACGTTGGAAAAAATGTTTGGACTCACCGTGGTATCTGAACCCTTGCGAATTCAAAGCATTTCAGTTGCGCAGGAGGAGGTTGAATTGAACCTTCCAGACGGAACAATCGGAGTGATGTCTATAGAACAGTTGTACCGGATGGCGCAGGAGATGGAGGGTTTGGCTAACACCGTTGAACGGGCCGGAATTCAAACCAACCACCTGGTTGAGTTGGGTGAGGAAGCGGTCAGCAGTTTGTTGCGTTCACACCTGGAAGAATGGATTATCAAACACCCTAAACAGCCCATCCCAACTAAGGTTCGGGTAGAGGGGGTTGTCTTGGTCAGTGGGGAAGTTCTTCTGGATGTGGAGGGTGTAGATGTTGGGGTGGTTAGAGTCCCTTTAGAAGCCTTTGCCGGCTTGGTGACCGGGAAAAAAGTAAAGGTTCTGCAAGGGGCAGGTCCACTTGAGGCTGAACCAAGCGGACAACCAAGCTTGGAACGAATCAGACCAACAGATCGTTTAGTAGAATATCCGTTATCCCCAGAGGTGATGGTTGGACAAATTTGGAGGTATGATGGTGTTCCTTCCCGTAAAAATCAGCTCAACCCGGGAGGAAATTTTAGAGTAGTCAGGGTTGACCATGAAAAAGGATTAGTTACTGTGGTCACAGCTAAAGACGAAGCTGCAGCTGGCAGAGCAAAAAGCTCAGCTCAACCATTTATGGCGTCCAGGGAGGTTTGGCGAGGCTTACCCAAAACACTGGTGAGTGGCCCTAGGCCGGAGGCCAAGGTAGGTGGTGTTCCGGTTGAGACAGCGGAAGTTAGGTTGCTCAGCGAAATTAAGGCGGGACAAATCTATGCCTACACCGGTTCTGACCGACCCCCATTCAAAATAAATGATCAGTTCAGAATTACCGGCCTCAATACTGAAAAGAAAATAGTCAGCTTTATCATACTACGTGAAGAGGCGGAAGCAAAAGCCAAGAAACAACAAGTCCGCCCTTATGGTTTGAGGTTAGATCAGTGGAATAACCTGAAAAAAACCTTGCTCAGTGGTGAGCCAACCACACCACCTACGCCTCGGCCACCTGGTGAGCCTGTGATTCTGCCCGCCCCGCCGGTTGGGCGCGGATTGGTTATTGAAGCCAGTTACCCTCCAAAAGTGGGCAATCTAGAACCCCCGGGTTCTTTCACCGAGTTGATCGATTTAATTCGGGATAGAGACCTGATTGAATTAGCTAAGGCCGAAGTAAAAAAACGGGCCGGGCCATTTAACGCTCTGATGTCTGTTTTTGTGGGAGACCCGTTTGGCGACATGACCCGCAGGATAGAACGAATAGCCAAGGTTTCAGGTGATGCTTTGGTGGTAAACAAGACGTTGCAAGAGAGGCTTAGAGATGTGATGCCTGCTCCGTCGTCTGTTTACGCCATGTTCACAGAATTGAAGCAAGCTGAAAAATCTTACCGCAATGCAGAAGCTTTAGCGCTGAAGTACACCATTGATCAGTTCAACCAGCTATTAAGTGGAAAGAAAGTGGGCACAGAGGATGACAGAGTAAAAATGCTAGAGAGTGTGAATACAGAACTCGATCATCTGCAAGCAGCAAACGCCAAAGCGCATAAGGTACTGGAGCTAGCGCCACCTGCCAAGCCTTCTAGCTAGTCAGATTTATTTGGTCAAAGCCGCAAACACTTCTGGATAGTTTTGAGCTAAGTCAGCCAGGACTTTGCGGTCTAAGATGATGCCTTTCTTTTTCAGGTGGTGCATGAACTTGGAGTAGGTTGTTCCGTTCAAGCGAGCAGCAGCATTAATTTTCATCTGGTGAGTGGCTCGCATGTCGCGCTTCTTCAAGCGACGGTGGTCGTAGGCTTTTTGGCCAGCTTTTTTAGAAGCGGCTTTAGCCAACTTCAGTAAGTTCTTTTGACCGGCGCGGAAACCGCGGGTGGTTTTCAACAAGCGCTGGCGACGTTTCAAATGTGTTTTTCCTCGTTTGACTCGTGGCATACTACAAATCGATTTAATATTTACATTCCAATTGCCCGGCGGATGTTGCGTTCATTGGCTTTGGACATGGTGCCCAAGCGACGCTTCATACGGGTGGTGTTGCCGGACTCACGAGCATTAAAGTGACCTTGACCGGCGCGTTTGTGTTTAATTTTTCCGGTCTTGGTCAGTCGCACGCGCTTGCTGATGACTTTGACTGTTCGTTGCTTTGGCATATTAGGTAGTTTTTTTCATACTGATTATAGCGTTGAACCTGCCGCCTTGCTGATTGGTCTTGGCTTCAAATACCCAAGGCCGGTCTAACTTATTTAATACGGCGTCAATCACTTTTTGGGCTTGCTCCGGATGGGCCTTTTCCCGTCCGCGGAGTTGCAGTTGAAGTTGCACCTTATGTCCCTCATCCAGCCACTTCTGAGCTTGAGCAACCCTGATGTTCAAATCGCCTTCACCAATCCGTGCGGTCAGCCTCAAGCCTTTGAGTTCAGTCTTTTTCTGTTTAGACTTGGCTTTGCGCATTTGCTTCTCTTGTTCGTACAAGAGTTTTCCATAGTCTACAAATTTGCAGACTGGTGGATCAGCTTGTGGGTTGACCTCAACCAGGTCAAAACCTCGTTCTTGGGCGAGGCTAGTCGCCTCGCTGGTAGGCATAACGCCCAACATGACACCGGCTTCATCAATCACGCGCACACTGGGTACGCGGATGGATTGATTCTTTCTGTAATCAACTGAGATAGTGGTGGAGTTAAGGATGAAATAATGGTGGAGATGAGGGGTATCACACCCCTGTCTAGAGCATATCACATTCCGGCACTACAAGCGTAGCCAGTTTTCAAGTGTCCATGCGCTGCAGAAATGAACTGGCACTCTACAACACATGTCAGCCGTGTCCAATCTAGTTGTTTTACGCACGGCGCGCAAACAACGAGCCTTCTTATATATCACCCTAGATCCGCCTAGAAGGCGTCAACGGTTAGGATGCTGTAGGGTTTAAGCTACAGGGCTGAAAGCCAAGTTGGCACGGAATGAACCGGCCACTTTTGCTTTCAGTTGTTCGAATACGTTGGCAAGTATTCTTTCAACCTCGTAACGTGAGGTTGACCACCGGCTTGCACCGAGAACTATCAATGTTCTATCAATTTTGAGCATCCCCTTAATGATGCGCTAGCATCACGCGTTGCAATTCGATTTTCAACGGCGTAAAGCACTCCGAATGCGCTTGTCCACGTCACGTTTTTTAATCAATGCACGCTTGTCCTTGGTTTTTAGGCCTTGAGCTAACGCAATCCGGACTTTTACAAGTCCGCCGCGAGTATACAGATTTTTTGGGATCAATGTCAAGCCCTGAGTCTTCATTTTTCCCAGTAAACTGGTGATTTCTGATTTTTTGAGCAGTAACTTCCGTGGGCGGGTGGGAGGCAGGTTGCGGAAAGCTGCTGGGGCGTAGGGAGAAATATGAAAGTTTTTCAGCCATAATTCACCGTTTTCTGCGGAAACGTAAGCTCCCTGGAAGTTGACTGAACCCCGTTTAGCCGATTTGACTTCTGGTCCAGTTAATACAATCCCAGCTTCAAACTCGTCTAAGAATTTGAAGCTGCGGCGGGCTTGTTTGTTTTCGGCCAATGTAGACATAGGTTGAGTCTAGCATCTCACCTTGACAAAGCAACCAGTTGGTCCAGGATGGAAGCACCTTGAAACCGGGGGGCAACCCCTAAGGAGAGAGTCATGTTTGACCATGTGTTTGGGCCGATTCACCAGATCATCCGGGTAGCTGACGTAAGGGTCAGCCTCCTGGGATGGGTCTTGTTCAACCTCTTCATCTGGGCCTGGGGAGGACTGACGGGACTCCTACTGGTGTTCATCCTGCGCGAATCCAAGGAGTGGTCCTTGTCGATCTTCTTGGCCAGCCTGACGGTGTGGGCGGTGTTGAGCCTGGTCGGCTTGGTGGTGACCAGCAGCTTTGGATTGTTTCTTGCCACATACCCTCTGCGTACGTCCCGTCGGTTCGTCTTCTGGATGGACCGGATCATGGACTGCCAGGTCTGGGAAATGGAGAGCGTGGTGACCATGGGTCAGCTGTTCCTGCTTCCGCTGGTCGTGGTGGCGGGCCGGTTGCTGGATCCTGTGCCGGGTTCTCTGGTGGCCACGGCCTGGGCCCTGCTGACCATGCTGGGCTGGGCCTGGTTCTTCCGGCGCCACTGGTAGCGTACCTTTGGGTTGGGATGTGAAGCCTCTGGCCCCACGTCCCACCCTGTCCAATGTGTATCATTACTGGTGAACATTGATCAGGGTTCAAATTTGGTGAATAATACATCAATTTTTTTTTGCAAAAAATCCTTTCTTGAGCCTGACTTGTGGCAAGGACCCCATTTTTTAGACACCGTTCCCAGGGAGAGCTAGCATTTGAGAT
>CAYIMB010000015.1:0-28600 GCA_964364425.1 uncultured Gammaproteobacteria bacterium | reverse complement strand
TCTCAAATGCTAGCTCTCCCTGGGAACGGTGTCTAAAAAATGGGGTCCTTGCCAAAGCCATGCAGAGTAAATGGCAACCGAGCTTGGATAGCCTGAATACTAGCTCGTGTCCGATGTTGTCCTTTGTTCAGTTGGATAGCTCCTTCCCACCAAGTGGTGGCAATATCAGTGTAATTGACGGTATATGCCATATCTCCCATGAGCGTATCACCACAATGGACCACGGTATCAATCTCTCCATAGCCAGGTTCTGGGTTCACCCAAGGACCTCGTCTAATGGGAATACTTCTGATCACGCTCGGGTGGGTGGTGGTATGACGCTGAGTACGCTGTACTGAACGAAACTTTCGTATTCGGTCTTTGATGGTACCAATACTCATCTCACCAAGTAACCGGGTTACATCTTTGGCATGTGACCACTGGTCATCACGCCTCAGGATACGAACATACTCACTGATCATGGGGTGTAGCCGTTCAGCACACAACTCAGATGACATGTCCCATAGTTCATGCAGAGCTACAGTCACGGCTGGTCCATATCGTTCTTTGGGACCACGTTTACCCGGGGCTGTACCCCGAATATGCATTTGCTGACGCTTCAGATACCGGATGATGGACTTTCGGTGCATCTGTAGCAACACCGTCCATTCATCTAATAACTTCGTTTTACCTTGTGTAGAGGCTCTGAGACACCGTTTCAAATTATCTTGCAGGACCTGATGTTTAGTGTACATAGTCATAGATGACTACGGTAACACCAATTACTGTCTAACCGAGGGGGTTTGAGTAACAATAATTACTAGCTAAGACGCAAGCTTGACAAGCTTTTTTTCATTCAGTAGACTCCGCGGATATGGCACATACAAAAGCAGGGGGTTCAACACAGAATCTCCGAGATTCCCAAAGTAAGCGACTAGGTGTGAAAAAATTTGCTGGGCAAATTGTTAGGCCAGGTAATATTATTGTGAGACAACGCGGGACTAAATTCCGCGCTTCTGATGGTGTTCGTCAAGGCAAAGACCACACCTTATTCGCAGAGATTGAAGGAGTTGTTACATTCTTTAGACGTAAGATTAAAAAGTTTAACGGACAACTCAAGTTTGCCCAATTTGTAAAGGTCGTGTCTAAATAACCACGTAAACAAGCAATGAACAGAGGAGCCCCCTACCGGCTCCTCTTGTGTTTAATGCTGGCTGCCACAAACTCTCTAAACAAGGGATGTGGTCTGAGCGGTCGGCTTTTAAATTCTGGATGAAATTGTACACCTACAAACCAGGGGTGCTTTGTCAATTCCATAATTTCCACTAACCCTGATTCTGGGTTAACGCCAGACACCACTAAACCCGCTTTCCCCATGACCTTTTCATATTCATTGTTGAATTCATATCTGTGTCTGTGTCGTTCTGAAATTAACGGCTGCTTATAGGCGGATTTTACCTTGGTTCCAGAGACAATCCGACAAGCATAAGCGCCAAGCCGCAAGGTACCACCGTACCGTTGGGACTCAATATTCTTCTTCTGCTCTGGGTTCACATCTATCACTGGATGAGTCGTGTCTTTGTTTACTTCATACGTATGAGCTGCTTTCAGCTTGGCCACATGACGGGCTATCTCAATCACCGCTAACTGCATACCATAACACAGGCCAAAATAAGGAATATGATGTGTTCTGACGTATTCAATAGCCTTAATCTTTCCTTCCACGCCTCTGGCTCCAAACCCCCCTGGGATTAACACCCCGTCGTATTTGGATAATTCTTTAACTGCCTTGGGGTCCTTTTCATATCTCTCCGCATCCAACCAAACCAAAACTGGTTTTTTACCGTGATACCAGGCGGCATGCTTCAAAGCTTCAATGACTGAAATGTAAGAATCCGCCAACACAAACTCTCCCACACTAAAGTATTTACCCACAATCCCAATTTTCACTTCTTGTTTGGCATGTGCAATCTGATTCACCAGTCGCTTCCAGTGGCGCAAATCTTTAGATGAAGCAACTTGTTTGGGTTGCAAACCTAAGCGTTTCAATAACTTTATATCAAACCCGTCCCGCACAAAATTCACCGGAACTTGGTAGATTGAATCCACATCTGGAGCCGGAATAACTGCGTCCTCTGGAATACCACAAAAAATGGCCAACTTGCTTCGCCGGACACTGTCAATCATCCGTTCAGATCTAGCCACAATGAAATCAGCTTGAATACCGACTGAGTTCAAGGAACGAGAGGCGTATTGAGTGGGCTTGGTCTTCATCTCACCCACTTTCCCGGGAATGGGCAGATAACTGACCAAGACCACGGCCACATCAGAAGGCCAGCGCATTTTCATCATGCGGGCCGCCTCCAAGAACAAAATGTTCTGATATTCCCCTACCGTTCCACCAATTTCAATCAAAGTAACGTCCGCTCTGTCGTGCTCAGCCGCACGCACAATCCGGCTAATGATCTCTTCCGGAATATGCGGAACCACCTCAACACATTTCCCTTTGTATTCCAAGTTACGTTCCCGCTGAATGACGGTCTGATATACCCGTCCAGTGGTCATGTAATTTACTGAATGAAAATCTTGGTCCAAAAAGCGTTCATAGTTTCCAATATCTTGATCTGTCTCATCTCCATCATCCGTCACAAATACTTCACCGTGTTCAGTTGGATTCATGGTTCCGGCGTCCACGTTTATATACGGATCAGCCTTTAGGGCAGATATTCGGTATCCGTGAGACTGTAAAATTTTTCCAATTGATGCTGCGGCCACACCCTTTCCGACCGAGGACATCACGCCACCGACAATGAAAATATATTTCTTATTTCGCTTTGATATTGACATGAAGTTGAGAAGTCAATGAATTTGGAAATTGGACTTTGACACTACACAAACCAACCTGCTTGATTGATTCTAGTTTCAACCAGGATGGATCAAGTTTGAGGTGATGCTGCTGTTCTAACGCGGATAGTATACCAGACCCGTGTACACGTTCATAGAGGGTCCCAGAGGCGGCGGCAGGCGCCACTAGTTCAACTCGCAGCAAAGGCAGCCTCTGAGCCAGTCTGGACCACTCCCGCACCTGGGTTGATTCATTCTTTTGGTTCTGTAGTTGTTTTTGTTGAGCCAGGTCCACGTCTGCCGAGCTAGCAAGTTTAGCCAGTTTCCTTGGGATTAAGAAATTGCGGGCATACCCCTCTGACACCTCTTCAACCTTTCCGGTTTTTAAGTGCATCACCCTTACATTCATACCTACTTTTATTGATTTAAACTGGCAAAGGCAGCATCAAGCTGAGGATCTTTTTCGGCCAGGTAATCTTCAGCCGTCATGGGAACTACCTGGTCCGGTTCAATCCCTGTCTTATCAATCATCCGGCCGTCTGGCGTCAGCCAAAGTGAAATGGTCAGCTTGAGTGAGGAACCGTCAGCAAAATAATGGACATCCTGGACAGACCCTTTACCAAATGAGATTTCACCAAGGATGGTGGCCTTTTTCCTGTCTTGCAGGGCTCCAGCCACAATCTCACTGGCTGAGGCCGAGCCTTGGTTAATTAAGACAATGGTCTTTTGACCTGATAGACGACCAGAACCGGTACTATTGGAAGGTACCTGACGCCCATCTTGGGTTTGTTCCAGCAAAATAGCTCCGTCAGGAATCCATTCAGATGCTATGTCCACCGCCGCATCCACAAACCCACCTGGATTATTTCTCAAGTCTAGAATAACTACATCTGGTGATTTTAATATTAAGTCGTTCACTATGGAGCGGAATTCAATAGAAGTTTCGTGCGTGAACTGAGACACCGTGATAATGGCCGCTGTTTTTCCCTCTCGTTCTTGGTATTCTACTTTCACTGTATCTGGCTGAATCACCTCGCGGGTTAGCGTGAGCTCAAACGGCTCATCCCCGTTCCTCTGCAAGAGTAATGTGACATCTGTTCCCACTTCTCCTCTAATCAAAAAGACCACTTCTTCAACTGTTTCTTCATCTATATATTCATCATCCACAGCCAAAATCACATCACTCGCCAGCACCCCATTGCGTTCAGCCGGAGTGTCAGGTAATGGTGCTATGACCACCACTTGCCCATCTTTAGCCCCCAGTTCTATCCCCACTCCTCCAAAACTTCCGTTCAATGAATCATTAAAAGATTCCGTCTGATCCGGGCTAAAAAATACGCTGTACGGGTCCCCAGCACCCCGCACCAGGCCCGCTACTGATCCGTAGAACAAATCAGCCTCATCTACCGGCTGACGGACGTAATCGCGTTTAATTCTATTCCAAACATCCCAATACAAAGAAAAATCGACCTCCTCACTCACTTGTTGGTCCTCAGATTGCCTGACAATTTGTTGTATGGCCTCTTGAGGCGGGACTGTAGTCTTTTGATACACTCCGTACAAATACCCAGCAGAGAAGGTGAGTAACATCAACCCAAACCAGCCTATCCAGTGACCCAGTTTCCTTGAGCTGGCATGCTCAGTCACGTCTGAATCTGGATTTGAAAAATTACGTTCGTTCATAAGAAATTCGTTGTATATTGGCTCCTATTTTTTTTAGTCGATGTTCCAATGATTCATAACCCCGGTCAATCATGTAGGCATTATCCAACTGGGTTTCACCTTTCGCAATCAAAGCGGCAATCACAAAGGCTAATCCGGCTCGTAGGTCCGGACTTTCTAAACGCCGACCAACTAACGGAGTCGGCCCCTTGATAAAAGCGGTGTGAGCTCCGGATAAGGTAATGTGTGTGCCCATCTTGCTGAGCTGATCAGTAAACAACAACCGTCCATCAAATAAAGATTCGGTGACTCGGCTTTCCCCCTTCGCTTGGGTTAATAGAACCGTCATAGGTGCCTGCATATCTGTTGGAAAACCAGGGTATTCATGCGTAAAAATATCTACTGGTTTCAGTTGTTTAGGTACGCTGACAATCTGGATTTCAGATGCGCTGGTTTTAATTTTCACGCCCATTTGCCGTAATATATGTAATGGAACTTCCAAATGATCTGGGCGGCAATGGGTAATGCGCAACGGACTGCGGGTGGCCACAGCCAAAATCACAAACGAGCCTGTTTCAATTCTATCAGGAATAATTTCCACTGGCTGGGGGTGTAGTCGTTTCACCCCATGAATGATAATTTCAGATGTCCCAGCCCCGGTAATTTTGGCTCCACAACGATTCAACCATTCAGCTAAAGCGGGAATTTCAGGTTCCATGGCGGCATTGACAATAGTTGTAGTTCCGGAAGCTAGTGTAGCCGCCATGATCACCGTTTCAGTTCCTGTGACTGAAATCCGAGGAAAAATAATTCTTGCTCCTTTCAATTTTTTAGCTGAAAAATGGTAGGACTCACCAACACAGGTGACCTTGGCTCCCATAGCCTCAAAGGCCTGAATAAACAGGTCAATTGGCCGGCGGCCTAAAGGACAACCTCCCGGTTGGGGCAGAATCACTTTGCCCATGCGAGCCAGTAAGGGGCCAAGTAACAAAATGCTGGCACGAATTTTTGGAGCAAGGTCTAGGGGTAAAGTAGTGTCAACCTTTTGCGGCACGGTCAGCTTCCAGGTTCGTCCCCTGGTTACCACCTTCACTCCCAGACGGTGCAGGATTTTTTCTACGGTGCTTACATCTTGGATTTGTGGCACGTTAGTAACTGAAATAACACCCGGCATCAGTAAAGCAGCCGGGAGGACTTTCAACGCAAAATTTTTCGCTCCATAGACAGGGATAGTCCCATGGAGCGAAGCTTGGCCTTGTACAACAAAACTTTGCATGCTAGTTTTTGGCATGTGTCTATAGTGTACAATACATATTGAAATGGTCAAAATCAACGGGCAAAAATTACGCAGAACAGTCTTTTGGCTGGTTTTACTGAGCGGCATAGGCTTACTCACCTTTTTATTTTTGTACTATTCAGGATATAGATTAGATTGGCGCCAAGGCCGTTTTATTCAATTAGGTAGCATTGCCGTGGACGTTTTGCCAGAAGAAAGTTCTGTTTTCTTGAACGGTGACGTGTTGCCCAGAACCACCCCGGCCATTTTTAACTCAATCCATCCGGGTGAATATACCCTGCGGATTGAACATGAAGGTTATGCTCCAGTTGAATTCCCCATTACAGTGAAATCTAAATCTACGACCGTAATAAATAACATTTTTCTTCCTCCTACAGTTCCTTCCTTCGCTATAACGCAACCTGAGGGAGAGCCAACCCAGGTCACAGAAAGACAGTTGGCAGCAGTTCAGCAAATTCGGGATTGGCCTATTTGGAAAATTGTTGGAATTAATCCGGTGGCCGTTGTCTCAGGCCCCCAGAGACAACTGAGTGTGGTGGATGGAACAGAAGTCAGCCAGCTGGATGAAAATGTAACAGATGTAGAAGCCAACCCTGAGCTCAATCAGCTAGTGTTTTCAAAAACAGGCACTGCTTGGATGGCATATACCAACGTTGAACCATTGAACGTGTTTATTATCTCCAGACAAACCGCTCCATTTAGAGACGTCCTATTGATTCCAAATATGCAGTCAATTATATTAACTGACAAAAGTTTGATTCAGCTGGTTCAAATTGGACCAAACGAATCTCTGTCAATTCACCAGATAGCCGTTGGCAGTGACCTGCAATCCACCCAACTGGACCCTTCCGGAAAAATACTGTACTTCCAAGATGGTCAACAATGGTATCAACTAGAACTTTTCAAATAATCCGCTAACGCCAGCTTCCAATCTCTCATCTGGGGAACTTTAGTTGAGGAAAGTACCGAATAGGCCGGCCTGTTGGCTGGCCGAGGAAAAGTGGAAGCTGGGACTGGGGTAATGGGCAACGAGCTTCCAATTTGA
Source organism: uncultured Gammaproteobacteria bacterium (assembly GCA_964364425.1). Taxonomy (GTDB): domain Bacteria; phylum Patescibacteriota; class Patescibacteriia; order UBA9570; family JBBTWU01; genus JBBTWU01. Next base: position 21,773 of record CAYIMB010000015.1, on the reverse strand, counting down.
CGTAAGATTTCTTGAGCAAATCCATACCAGGTGCATTGTCCGTCATTTGTTCCGTGGTACACACCCCCAGGTTGTTTTTGCTCCAAAAGTTCACGCGAAAATTTGGCCAGATCATCCACCCAAGTTGGACCAGCAATTTCTTCGTCCACAAATTGCATGGGTTTCCCGTCGGCTACTCCTTGCTTCACCATATCTACGAAACTTTTTTTACTCATAGACGAACTTCCAGCAGCTCCAAACAGCCGCGAAGTTCTTACCACTAAGGCATCTGGGTAGGCCGCTAAGGTGGCTACCTCCCCGGCAAGTTTTGATTTAGCATATTCACTTTGGGGCTGAGGCACGTCTTGTTCAGTGTACGGAGTGGATGCAGAACCATCAAACACATAGTCTGTGCTGTAATGCACAAATTGAGCACCATGTTCGCGTGCAACTGCAGCTAAGGCGCCGGCGGCCTCTCCATTTACGGCATAGGCTAGCTTATTGACTTCCGGATCAGTGGTTATTTTATCCACGGCGTTGATAGCTGTAGCATTAAAAACCACTGCATCAACAACCCCCGTCAACGCGGGAACTAAAATTTTCTGAATAGAGTCCTTTTTGGTCACGTCAATATCTTCAGACGTTAGGGTGATTACTTCATGCCCAGAAAAAACTCGTTGCAAGACCTGGCCTAACGTTCCATCCGCACCCAAAATGATCACCCTACCGGTTGACATATTGTTGAGTATAATAATCCAGATATTCCTTACCTTTGACGGGCTTCCACCAGGCTTCATTCTGACGGTACCAGTCAATGGTTTTGGCTAAACCTTGTTCTAGAGTAACCGAGGGTTCCCAACCTAACTGGGTGTGGATTTTTGTCCAATCAACCGCATATCTTCTATCATGCCCAGCCCGATCTTTCACAAACTCTAACATATCTTCCCCTTTGCCCATGAGTTTCAAAATCAACTGTACCACTTCCAAGTTACTCACATCCTTACTCAATCCTCCAACCGTATAGGTCTCACCCACTTTGCCCTCCAACAACACCAACTCAATGGCTCGGCAGTGATCCTGTACATACAGCCAATCCCTGACATTTAATCCATCTCCGTATACGGGGACCTTTTTTCCTTCCAACACGTTAGTGATAGCTAAAGGAAAAAGTTTCTCCGGAAAATGATACTCACCATAATTATTAGAACAGTTGGTAATACTAAATGGCAGTTCATAGGCTTCTCCATACGCCCTGACAATATGGTCTGAACCGGCTTTACTGGCTGAATACGGATTGCGTGGGTCGTACGGAGTGTGTTCATTAAACTTTTCTTCAGAACCCAATTCTAAGGAGCCAAATACTTCATCCGTAGAAATATGATGAAACCGTTTTACCTTGTGTTTTAAGGCAGCATCCAACAATACTTGGGTGCCTATAACATTCGTCTCCAAAAAAATACCAGGCCCTAGGATTGAACGGTCAACATGTGTTTCTGCGGCAAAGTGCACAACCACATCAGCCCCGGCCATTTCCTTCATCACCGCCAAACCATCACAAATATTACCTTGAACAAAATGATAATTTTTTTGATTCTTAAACTCACGTACACTCTCCATATTTCCGGCGTAGGTCAGCTTATCAAAATTGACCACCGTGTCCCCCGGATGATTCTTCAACCAAAACCGTACAAAATTTGAACCTATAAATCCGGCTCCTCCAGTGATAAATACCTTCATATTACCCCCGAGCTACATCCCAGAATTCTGCACCAAAGGCATTCCACGGTAGACGCTTTTCATCTGTTTTTTCCGGATCCGAATTAAACTGGTTATTCACAAAGTAAATCAACCCGGCATCTTTGGTAGAATGATTCGCATAGCCATGTGCCACGCCACGCGGGATATACAACGCACGGCTACGTCCCTCACCCATAATAAAACGCATGGTCTTCCCAGAAGTTGGACTGTCTTTGCGAGCATCCAACAATCCAATCAGCAATTTACTAGTTGGCGGAACCACCCACACGTCCTCTTGAAAAAAATGGAGGTGTGCAGCTTTAATCACGCCGGGGTGGACTTCAGAATAGTTTATTTGCTTCACTTCAAACTCAGGGAAGGGCTCCAAGGCTCCTTTGCCTAATCGGCAAAGTTCCATAAAAAACCCACCTTCGTCGGAAAAGTGTTTCAAGTCGATTAGCTGCACGCCTTTAATCCGTGTCTGAGCTGAATAATCCTGCAAAAATTGGAGTTTTTGAAACTGAGGAGCTAAATCTTCTTTTTTTAGTATATTCATAATTTACAATTCAACGCTCGAGTTATCTCCGCAGACCAGTTTGTGGCCACGAGGGAATGTTTTATGGGCATCACTCACTTGAACATTCATTCCTAAAATACTATCTACAATACGTTCAGAAGAATTAATATCCACATCTTCCATTAAAATAGAATGCTCTACTTCACCTCCAGAAATTTCCACCCTATTCCCAATGCTGGTAAAGGGACCAACATAACAATCACGCAAGATACAATTTTCACCTATCACCACCGGCCCACGGACAAAAGTGTTGCCTATAATTTTGCTTCCTTTCCCAATGGATACTTTGCCTTGGATGGAAGCTGTTGCATCAATCACATCTGCTTCATTTTTTGGATGAAGGTCTGATAAGACTAGCTGGTTGCCTTCCAATAAGTCGTACGGCTTCCCGGTATCTTTCCACCAACCGGAAATTTCTTTATATCCAACTTTATACCCGTGATCAATCAAATAAGTATGCGCATCACTAATTTCCAGTTCCCCGCGGGCGCTTGGTTTGATGGCGTTCACCGCCTCTATAATAGATTTGTCGTAAATGTATATGCCTGTGACCGCGTAATTTGACTTGGGTTGTTCTGGTTTTTCTTCCACCCGCAGAATTTCTCCTTGGGCATTAATTTCCGGAACTCCAAACCGTTGAGGATCTCTGACATAGGACAAGGCTAACATGCAGTTCAGTTGTTTGGATTCAAACTCTTTCACAAAATCAGAAAGGTCTGACAAAATAATATTATCACCAAGATAAAAGATGAATGAATCATCACCCAACCAGTCTTGGGCATTTTTGATAATATGGGACAAACCTAAGGCTCCACCCTTTTGTTCCAAGTAGGTAAGTTTGATCCCCCACTTAGAACCATCACCCAACGCATTGGGCAATTCCTGGTCACCTGGGTTAATGTTGATAGCCACTTCTTTAATTCCGACCTTAGCCACTTTTTCCAAGGCATAGTGAATCATGGGCTTATTAGCCACCGGAATCAGATGCTTGTTGTGTAAATAGGTAATGGGCCTCAGACGAGTTCCCCGTCCACCGGCGGCAATTAACGCTTTCATAACTTGATTTGAGATTTAGGCTGGAAATGAGTTACATGCCAGACAGCATATCCCTCGCTTACGCCTACTAGCATAGCTAAAAAGAGCAAACTGTCAAAGGACACCGTTTGGGTGACAAAACCTGGGAAAATCGATTCTAAAATTTGAGCTACAAATAGCAGGACAAGTGATACAAAAAAGGCTTGTTTTAGCAAAATATCTACGTTTTTCATGAGAATATCCGTTGGGTTATACGCTCAAAAATACCGCGGAGTGTCAAGGGAGGTCGTGTAAACTTAAATCGAATTGAGGACACGGTAAGTTCTGCTTTGCGTTGATCTAACCCCGGAGCAGATAAAATAAAATTCAACTTCTTTTTATCACCCGGGAGGTCAGTCAGATTAAAGGTAACGCTACGGACTGTTTCTGTCACACTGTGCTCAGGTAGATCTGCTGCATATATATAGTTGACTTGCTCAAGGTGAGTGGTGGGAGTCAGACGTTCAATCAGGTAATCCCTGTCAAAAAAACTTTCAGGGGTAAAGGATATCCAGCCAGAGGAAGTCAGCAACACGTCATTCTGCGGGCTGAGTATGGTTTTGATGTCATCCTCAGGTAAATCAATATGATCCGGAGAATTAACTTTCAGCAAGGGTAGCTCAAGTGTACCAACCTGCAGAGTTTGCAGACCAACCGGATGTGAGGTCTCGGCTTGCACCATGGTAGCGTTAGTGGTGAGTTCAGTTGGAGACGTACTAAAACCAGAAGAGCTGGGCCTATACTCCGTATTCCCGGCAAGAAAGACTTGCCGGGTCACTAAGTATCCAAAGTTGGTATTTAACGTGGTGATGAGAATATCATCAGTTGATGTGAGTTGGAGGGTGAATTCTCCATTTACCAGTTCTGCTGTTTCAATGTGTACTTTTTTTACATCTGAAACTTGCCCGTCTGCTACCACATTACCATCATCTTCAACCACCCCTTGGGCCAACACTTGATCAGCCTGCATCAGACTGACCGTCAGCGTATCAACATCAAATGAACGGTTGGTATCTAAAAAACTCACCTCCACGCTTATTGGTTGAGCCTCAACGTACCCATAAAACGTATGCAGTCCGCGCAGGGGTGAGGTAATGTGAAGGTTCGGTCGGACCTGGTAGGGATCCATTACATATTCCGGATCTAAGTTTTGGTAATACTGAGCAATCCGCTGATCTAACGGAAGGTCAGCTACAAACTCTTGGATTGAACTAAACTGTTGTCCTTTTTGCATCAACACATTCCCTTGCTCATCTTTCAGTGTATACCAGTTCAGATCTTCAAGCAGAGGAACATCCAACGGGTGAAGATCAAATTTCCACTCCGTACTATTTTGCAATCCTAACTCAACCAATGGTTGTCCAGTGTTATGCAGGTCAACCGTGGCCGTGACTTGTTCAAAGGTCCGCGGAACCTCAACCATGAGATACACCGGGTCTCCGGTGATCCGTTGAAATACCTCGCCAGTTTCCACATCCTGTAGGGTTTTTGAAGCACGGCCTAGAGGTTGAATATTCTTGTCTGGATTTTCCTGCGGTGTCCAGACGTAGGTATACGTTCCGGTGATGGCAGTGTAACGCACGGTCAAATATCCAAAAAAGACCACTGGAATGGCCCAGAGCGTGGTTTGGACAACTTGTGTCAACCAGTGCCGTTGCGTCATATGGGTTTACAATTTAGCCTGAGAAGGCTAACTTTGTCTATATCTATGCGTATTTTAGCTTGCAGTAACGACCGTTTAGGCCTGAAACGAGCTGGACCAGCTACTCGAGCTTTAGAGATCACCAACTTTCTGGCCAGTCACACTCAGCATTCTATCTCAATCATTGGTCCGGGAGAAGATGTGGTGTTGCCTGCTGGAGTAAATCGATTTACACCAAAACACTGGCTTGGCATGTTGAAGTTGTACTTGCGCCAAGAAGTCATCATTGCGCCCAGCTTCAAACTGAGCCATTTGCTCATGCTGTATTTTTTACGCCGAACAGTGATCTTAGACGGGTATGACCCAGTGCCGTTGGAAATTTTGGAGCAGCACCGAGAGGCACCCTTGAGAAAGAAAAACTTTTTACAATATTTCCATACGCAAGTTTTAAACCTGGCTTTACGGCGGGCTGATGTGGTGTTGTGTGCGTCTGAACGGCAAAGACACTGGTACATAGGTTTGTTGTCCGCGCTGGGACGGATAGACCCGGTGCGGTATACGCAAGATCCAAAGTTAACAGGATTAATCCAATTAGCTCCGTTTGGTTTGCCTGAACAGGCACCTGTCCACCAGCAACAAGTGTTGAAGGGAGTAGTTCCTGGGATTGGGGAAGACGACTTTGTACTGTTGTGGGGTGGTGGTATCTGGAACTGGTTTGATCCACTGACCTTAATTCAAGCGATTGCTTTGCTCAAACAACGGTTTCCAAAAATCAAACTTTTTTTTCTAGGTATCCAACATCCAAATCCAGCGGTCCCTGAAATGAAAAAATGTACCCAAGCTATAGCTTTAGCTCAATCACTTGGCTTGTATGGAACAACTGTTTTTTTTAATGAAGGCTGGACTCCGTTTGAACAACGTCAAAACTATTTATTGGAATCTGATCTTGGAGTCAGCATTCATGAAGACCATTTAGAAAGTGAGTTCTCCTTCCGCACTCGCCTACTTGATTACGTCTGGGCTCACTTGCCTATGGTAGTGACTGAGGGTGATGTGTGGAGTGAAATTGTCCGGGAGAAAAATATAGGGTACGTGGTTGGGCCTAAAGATGTAGAACAGCTAGCGGAAATTATCGCTCACGCCTATTCAAACCATGCGGAACTCCTGGAAATAAAACAACGACTCTTGGCTGTGTCTCAAGAGTTTACCTGGTCTAGAACCCTGCAACCCTTACTCTTGGACTTGAACTCTCCCCTAGGTCAAGGTCAGCATCTCACTTGGACCAAGCGCCTCACTCAAAGTGCCCAAATTTTATGGGTAGCGTTTGCCGCCCTTCTTCATTGGTCATACTTTAAAATATGAAACTTCCAACCCAAGTAAAACAATTTCTCCCGCTAGGTGTGTGGTGGATTGGATCAGGCGTGTTGGTCAGCTTATTGTGGCTGGTGAGGTTAGTATTGCAAGTCGATCTGCTGCAGACACCTAGCCTGTGGTTTGGGTTGTGGGCCACTTACCTCTTACCTGGGATTGGACTGTCCTTTGCACTCCAAACCAAAAAAGTTGATTGGGCAGAACGTATGGGCTGGATAGTTGGATGCGGATTGGTGGTTATGCCAACGTTGTTGTTTGGTCTGACCGCGGCTGGTTTGCATTTTACACCTGTGTTGCAAGTAGCGACCGGTCTGGGGGTGAGTGTGGTGTCTGGTGCGGTGTATGTATTACGCCTTTGGTATGCTAAGTAAGTCGGCTGACTGCGTAGTCATTGGCGGGGGGTTTTATGGGTGCTGTGTGGCTCTGTACATGCGGCAATTTGTTGAACATGTGATCATTCTTGAACAAGGATCAGACCTCTTGACCCGGGCGTCTTATGCTAACCAAGCACGGGTACATAATGGATATCATTATCCACGGAGTTTTGTGACTGCGTTGCGTTCACGTGTGAATTTTCCACGCTTTGTGGAGGAGTTTGAACAGGCTATTCAGTCTGACTTTACTAAAACCTACGCCATTTCCAAACAAAACTCAAAAGTGAATGCCGGACAGTTTAAACAGTTTTGTCAACACATACAAGCAGAATATGCTACAGCACCGGCAGAAGTGCGTGATCTATTCAATCCCAACATGATAGAGGAAGTGTTTGTGGTCAAAGAGTACGCTTTTGATGCAAAAAAACTAGCTGAGATGTTGAAACGGAAGTTGGTGGAACAAGGAATAGAGGTGAGATATAACTCAAGCGCCAAAACCGTCAAACAGGCTGCGGGAGACCGGGTAGAAGTTGAACTGGAGTCAGGTGATAAACTGAACGCACACTGGGTATTTAATTGTACCTACTCGCAGATTAATACGTTACTAGAGAGATCTGGTCTGGAACGCTTACCGTTGAAACACGAGATTACAGAAATGGCCTTGATAGATGTACCACTTGAGCTAAAAAAAGTGGGCGCGACAGTGATGGATGGCCCATTTTTTAGTGCTATGCCCTTTCCGGCCCGCTCCCTGCATACCCTCAGTCATGTTCGGTACACTCCTCGGTACTCCTGGTCAGATCAAGAGGAATACCAAAATGGTGAGGAGGTCCTGTCCCGGATGGAACAGCGCTCAAACTTTGCTTACATGCTCAAAGATGCGCAGCGCTTTATCCCCAGTTTGGGTGCGGCACGGCAGGTTGATTCATTATTTGAAATAAAAACCGTCTTGGTGCAAAACGAGATGGATGATGGCCGGCCTATTTTGTTCCGTAAAGATTACGGATTGAAAAACTTCTCCGTTATCATGGGCGGGAAAATAGATAATATTTACGATATTCTAGAGGCGTTTAAGCAGACCGGGAATTTTGGATTTTAGGATTATAACCTCCAACCAAGGTCTTAAAAATAATCTTAATTAAACCAATATTCCCATGAAAGTGGCTGATTTTGGTCGGTACTTTTCCTTTGGCTGGATACACCCGCGTGACACCTATCTCTTTGGTTTTATATGTAAGGCGTGGAGCGCGGATAGTCAAATAAGCTAGCAGCTCGTACGTATTAAACACATCACGAAACGGTTGCACGCGTTCATCTAACAACAGTTTTCTGCTGTACCCACGGAATCCGTTTGTGGTATCTGTAAACCAGTGGTGAGCGCCTAAGCTCAAAAGTGGTGCATGGATAAAACGGACAGCAAACCAACGGATTTTTGGTGTGTTGATGGCTTTCCCGCCTGAGACAAATCTGGATCCCTGGATAAAATCCCAGCCGGAGTCTAGTTCACGCACAAAATCTGGAATAGCATCTACGCCATCTTTCCCATTACCGTCAATGGTAATAATTCCTTCATAGCCTTGTTGCAAGGCATAGGCATATCCCATGCGGAGCTGGGCACTGAGTTTCCCTGGGCTAGTCTTGGTCAAGAGCGTGCGCACACCTGTGGTGGCCAAATACTTGCGGTTCATAGACCCATCTGTGCTTCCGCCATCACATAAAATAATATCCACCTGATCAGTCAACTTCTTCATCTCGCTTAACTGTTGTTTGATCCGCTCGCCCTCGTTCATAACAGGAATACACACGCAATACTTGGTGCCACGCGGAAAAAAATCTTGCACCGTAGAGGAAGGAACTTGCCAGGTGCCAGTCTCAAGCCTATCCATAAATGTTGGTAATCACATGCAGCGCAGTCTCCACGGCCTTGGTGTTTGGAGTGAGTAAGCCACCTTTCATTTCAACTGAAACAAAACCCTCATACCCCAAGGATTTCAGAACTGCCGCAATCTGGGGATGATCTGTTTTGCCAGAACCTAAAAGCTGTAAATTTGGTTCACTCGCATGAAAATGTTTCAACCAAGGGAAACTTGCTTCAATAGTTTTAGCATACGGCTCCTCATTCAAGGTCATGGCAGCGGCGTCTAAATGGAGGCGGAATCCGGCATGGTTCACTTGTTTGACTAATTCAACACCTTCAGCCGCAGTTTGGATAAAGTCACAAAAATAGTGCGGGGGATTTGGTTCCAACACCACGCATGTCCCTGCATCTTGCGCCACTTGTCCCAAGCGGTGGAAAAAATCTACCGCTATTTCCATTCCCTCATGCGGAGTGAGTTTGTGCAACTGCCTGTTTTTAGGCGAACCAAAGACGAGCGCCTTGGCTCCCAATTTTCCGCAGACTTGAATTATCTTACTCAAATATTCAAAGGTCTGATTTCGATTTTCTTCAGACACAAATAATTCCAATTCCGGATGCCCATACAACAAAGATTGACCTGACACAATCTGAATCCCTCGTTTCTCCCACCACTCTTTGCTGAGCTGTATGTCCGCATCAGTAGCGTTTTCAGGAGTGTTCCATAATTTGGTTGGCGCCACCTCAAGTGAAGTCACGTTGTATTCTTTCATGATCCCAGCAACTGCTTCATTTTCCGCCGGATCCCAGGCAATGTTTGATAGAGCTATCTTCATACTTGGGTGTGTGGTTCTGTTTGAGCAAAGTGTTTGACCTGTTCAAGGGTGTATTCCGCCGAATACAAGTACGGTCCGGTTTTCCCAAACGTTTCCGCATGAACAGTTTGTACGTCATACAGTACTGGCGGTTTTTCTGTCACCGTTTGAAAATCTAGACCAAAAGAACGTTGCGCCATGTCTTGAGCCCGGATAGGCTCAGTGGTAATATTCATCAAGCTAATGTGTTCCCGCATAACAACCTGCATGTCAGACCAAATATTATTCAGATTGTAAAACTGAAAGGTGCTGTCTTTGTGGGTGAGATGAAGGCAGTTGTTGTTGTGCAAATCGAATATAAAATTTTTCTTTAACCCCTGACCATACAAAGCGGGAAGCCTAAGAATATGTACCTGTGGAAACTGCTGGCGCACCAAGCGTTCTAAGCGCAACCTCTGTTTACCATAGGCTGGGTAATCTTCACTGGTAATTTCCGTCAGCTCACTCACACCAACTGGATTTGGATAAACGTCCACGGTAGAAATTAACACTAGGGTATTTGCTTTAACGGTCAGGAGTGGGTCAAGTAATTTCTGAATCCCCGCCCAGTCAGCTTCCGGTTCTTGGTTGGCTTTCCACTTCACCGCTGAAACTCCCGCACATACCAACAAATCAAAAACCTTGCCGTAAATATCCTGGATATTTTTTGAGTTATACAATTCATCAAATGGGTGTTGTCGAAGCAAGTTACTGCCCACGAATCCGGTATATCCTATTAAACCTGAAGACATGGCTAGACGACGTTAATTTTTTCTTGGCTCGTTTGCAAGACCTTACTGTTGTACTCATCAGCAATAAAGTAAAGTGGCTGATCTTTGGATTCAATCAAAATCCTTGAGATGTATTCTGAGATGACCGTCAGGAATAAAAAAACCAAGAAAAACATGGAAGCATTCATGACAGAGGAGCTAATCCATCCTTCGGCCACTTTATCTTTAATCAATGAAACAACAAATACGTAGATTAAAAAAAGTAAACTGAGAAAGCTGGCCACCACTCCCAAGAGAGACACCAGCCGGAGAGGCATCACCGTGTTGGAAACTATAACGTCAGACGCTTTTACCAGTGAACGGACAAACCCAACTTTTGTCTGCTTGGCATCTTTCTTATACACTCGGTCATACTTCACGTACGTTTGGGTAAATCCCACTAAGGCATTAAAGTATTTTAAGTAACGAGATTTGTTCTTAATCTTGATGATAGAGTTGACTGCCCTACGACTCAGTACACGGAAGTATGAGGCATTTGGTGAAAAGTAGAAACCAGAAATATTTCCGTAGATCCTATAAAAAAAACGTGCAAATATTTTTTCTGTCCACGTATTATCAGACCGGTCATTCCGCTCTGCAATCACAATGTCAAAACCGGACTGCGCCTTAGCCAACAACTCAGGCATCAAAGCTGGAGGATCAAACTGAATGTCCATCAGCACCACATAATCACCCACGCTGTTATCTAAGGCGGCTGCAAAGGCAATTTCTTGGTCATACTTCCGTGACAACACCAGCAGCCGAATGTTGGGAATGCGTAATTGGAGCTGCTTTACCGTTTCAACTGATTGGTCAACTGAGCCATTATCCACAACTAAAATTTCAAAATATCTGAAACTTTGACTCAACAGATTGGCTGTCTGAGTCACTGTTTCAGTGATAATTTTTTGATCATTCTGCATGACCATCACCACTGTAATCAACGTCTCAGAAGCTGTGCCTGCAGAGTGAGGTTGGTGGGATGTAGTTGACTGAAACATAGGATTTTTACCCTAACATAAACTGAATCCCATGACAATTGGGCTTTTAGCCCTCTAGACTTGCTCATTTTGCTGAAACCATGTATTTTTTCGTCACTTTAACCCTCATACCCGTGCCATCCCTTATTCAGAATATTAAAACTCAGGCACATTTCTTGGGCTCAGACTTCAACTGGGAGATTATTTGGCAAATGTCCAAAACCGACCTGAAGCTACGCTACAACGGAAGCGTTTTAGGTTTCCTATGGTCTTTGTTAAAACCGCTTTCCTTGTTTGTGGTTTTGAATACCGTGTTCACTTATTTATTTAAAAGTGCTACGCCGTACTATTCGCTCCAACTGTTTGTTGGCTTGGCCATGTGGAACTTTTTTGTTGAAGGGACAGCCTCAGGTATTAGTTCACTGGTGGCCCGGGCCGGGCTCCTGACCAAACAGCCCGTACCTAAGTGGGCCGTAATCCTCTCTTCCAGCCTGACCGGATTCATGTCCTTCTTTTTCCAACTGATTATTTTGGCTATTTTCTTTGTCATCCAGGGTGTGACACCCAGCATTTCCGCTTTGCTCTTATTCCTTTTGCTGATATTCCTGGAATACACCTTGATCATAGGCATTGACCTCATTCTCTCTCCTTTGTACGTCCGCTTGCGTGATGTGGTCCAAATTTGGGAAGTGGCTTTGATTGCCGGCTTTTACTTAGTTCCCGTGATCTATCCCCTCTCACTGATTCCGCTTGGCATGCAAAAAGCCATTATGGTTAACCCTCTGGCTCGGCTGATTGAAATCTCAAAACAGTCGCTGATTTTTGGAGTCTTTCCTGACATCAGCTACTTGTTGACCACTGTGAGTGCGGTGGTTGGAGTCTTTGTCTTAGCTCTGTTAGTGTCTTTCAGACTTTCCAGAAAATTAACTGAACGATTATAATGTCAGACTTTGCCTTACAAGTTCACAATATCTCTAAGTCATTCCATCTGGCCAGGCGGAAACGTGATTCTCTGCGGGAATATTTAGCTCATCCGTTGACCAAGACAGAATACAACACACTACACGCCTTAAAAGAAATTTCTTTTGACGTCAAAGCTGGAGAATTTTTAGGTATTATTGGAAAAAACGGTAGCGGCAAAAGTACGTTGCTCCGCATTTTGGCTGGAATTTATGAACCGGATCAAGGGTCTATTCTCCGGCACGGAAAAATCAGTCCATTTCTAGAGTTAGGCGTAGGTTTCAACCCGGAACTTACCGGCCGAGAAAATGTCTACTTAAGTGGCTCCATTTTAGGTTTACGGCGCAAACAAATTAATCAGATCTACAACCATATTGTCTCGTTTGCTCAAGTGGAACGCTTTATGGACCAGCCCCTGAAAAACTTTTCTTCCGGTATGACCGTGCGGCTGGCCTTTTCTCTGGCTATTCATTCCGTGGCCGACATTCTACTTTTGGATGAGGTCTTGGCCGTAGGTGACCAAGAATTCCAAAACAAATGTTTTGATGTGTTCCAAAATTTTAAACGTGATGGGAAAACCATCATTTTAGTTTCCCACAGCTTGGATGTGATGAAAGATTTTTGTGACCGTGTAATCTGGATTGACCAAGGCAAAATAGTAGCCCAAGGATCACCGGCGGAAATGATCACTCGTTACCAGGCGTAGTATTTTATTCACGCCCCAAAAACCAGCACACCAATACAGCACCAGGAGCGGTGTTCCCAAAAGCAATAATACTATCATCCCCCGCTCAGCCGGAATTTCAAGAAGTTGAGCTAGATTTCTCATCAGCAACATGGGAAAGAACAACATCCACAGCACTGCTTCATCCTCATGCCAGACTTTCCCGACTCTGGGTAGAACAGCAGCTAACGCCAAGACAGTCAGCAGGGCGGTAAGCCATTCACTGGAGATCGACTTACAAAACTTGGAAAATTTTGACACTACTGTTTTCATACACCAACTTAAATAAACTTGGATCAGAGAAATCTTGCGTGAAGGAGGCGTAGGGAGGATACGTGCCTTGAGTTTGAGTCAACACCGCATCCCAGACAATGTAATCAGCTCCCAAGGCTTTGGCTGCGGCATGGCGTGCAGGTTGAGTAGGTGCAGTATACACTTCCAGACCAAGCATGGAACGTTTGCGCCCTGAAACAACGGGCAGGAAGCGACCGAACTTTTCCACATCTATGATCAAGGCATCAGGCGGGGTGTTGTCACGGATCCATTCAAAGGCCACCACGTCATCATGATAAATAGTGGACGGATGGTAGGGAGCGGAATAGACCAAATAGCTTTGCGCAATCTGGGTGTGGCGGGACACCGTACTAGGGATAAACAGCATGGCTATAAGAGCAAAGGCCAGAGCTGAATGCCAAGGTTTTTTTGTCCACTGGGCCAGGGTCATGAGACCTAGAGCCACCAAAATCCCCATTGGCACAATCACATATTCATCAAAACGAGTGGCATAAAACGGAACTTCAATTACCGCAGCTTGGGTCAGAAACCAGGTGACTAAAAACCAGGCAGCGAGCAGCCAATACTTCTTGAGCAGGACCACCATTCCCCCTATGAGCATCAAAGGAACAGCCAGGACCACTAAAAAGTTTGCTTTGAGGAAAGACGGAACCTGGCTGTAGGCCGTTTCTACGGCAATACCGGGGAGCGCCTGCTGAACCACATCAACGCTACCAATCACCCAGACCAAACCAAAACTACCAAGGCTGATCAACGCCAAGCCGGCCCAACTCCACCAACCTTTCTTAAGGCTACACCACGTGATCACCACTCCTATTACAGCTAATGAGCTGGCAACTATCCAGGTCAGCGTGTGTACCGGATACAGAGCCAGTAGAAAGACTCCCACGTAAATCAAGCGTTTCCAAGAGCCACTTTGCATGTAGCGGTGCAGGGCTAACAAAAATAAAGGCAACAACACCATACCTAACATCTGCGCAAAATGACCTCCCCAGAACGCTCTGCCGTAAAAGGCCAGAATTCCCACGACTCCTACACAGACCACGGCCCAGTCATCTCTGCCTGTGAGTTCACGCAAAAACAGAAACAAAGTAAACAGAGACAGGAGGAACGCTCCCAACATCACCACATTGGATAAACGCAGGATATCAACAGTACTTGGTGCAAACTGATAGGCACTGGCTAACACCGTATGGAGTGGAAACTCAGCGGCTATAAAAGATTCATAGGCAGGACTGTCCAATTCTGGGTAAATAGGATTTTGAAAGTCGATCTGCTGCTCCTGAGCCAACCACCGAGCATAGGTCATCCCTGGTGTCCCGTCATCACCAGGGAGGTGGCTGTACCCTTGCAAGTAGAATGCACCAAACACGCTCAATATGGCGAACAAGACCAGTGGAGTCACTATGCGGTGTGCGGGCAGTCTGAGTTCAACCGCAGCCAAAATGAGAATGCCAGTCAGTATCCCAACTAACCAACTACTGATTCCTGTTTGTTCAGCCAACACAGAAATAAGTCCGGCCACCACGCCTCCAAGTAAAGCAATACCCCAGGAAATCATTCGGGCGCGCTGACCTATCTTTAAGGAAGCACCTGATGATGGTTCTAGCCTGAGCTGAAGTAGGCCAAACACTACCACCAACCATTCCAACAGCGCTAAAGGAAATTTAACTTGAGTCACAGATTCAGGAAAAATAAATTCCAGGCCTACACACAGCACCAAAGCAGTGAGGCTGGCCCAAAAGAGATTTCTTACTTGTGGGTATTGCGCCACCATGCGTGTAGTTTAGCAAACACAGAAGGATCAGACAGAACGTTGACCTGAATCAAACGGACTTCATGAGCTTGACTCCCGTCTACAGCCACAAACCATTTTCTTGTGACTGTTTCAGTCGGTAAAGCAAATTGCACACTTGCTCTCTCCCACCCATCTTTCAGTTGTGCAGTTGCCGGAGTGGCTGTAAGCACAGACTCGGTAAAATCTTTGTTGCTTGCCACATGTACATTCAGAGGTTGGGTGGTCTCCCCTTTCCACTCCAACACTAAGCTCAGATGCTCTGCCGCAGGCGGATTTAAAAAAGAAAATTCCAAACCTTGTTTTTTGACATGCAGCACTTCTGAGGTTTCAATAAACTTCCCGTTATCCCATTCCTCCTGGGTGTTTTTAACAGCCAACACACCGAATGAACAGTCCGTGCCCTTACATGTTCTGGTAGACAAACTAATTAACGGGATATTCAACCAGAGAATGTATCCAAACACTAAAACAACCAACACCCAGGGTATCCCATAGGCTAGACGTCCCAACCAGCGTATTTTACCCTCCGTATGTTGCATAGCTTAATTGGAAGTCTTACGCCAAGCCTGAATAGCCTTCCAATTAGAGTACAGAATAGCCTTAAAGACCTTCTGGTTCAACCTGGCAGTGCGCTGGCGCCGTTGTTGCCAGACGCCTGGCAGGCCTTTCAAGGCGTGCCACTTAGCTTTCCAGACTATTCGTCCCTGGCCTTTTAGGGTGTATAACAAAGTAATGGCCAGGTGTAACAAAAACACTGGTACAACATTTAGCCAGAGCGTGAAAGCTGGGAAGTTTTTTAGCATCACCCAGAGTATATTCCGGTGCCAATAGTAGAGGGCCATGTCCGGATGTTGGTTGGCGCTAGCACTTCCCACGTGATAGACCACAGCCTCATCCGCCGTAACGCTCTTCCAGCCGTGAGCCAAAGCGCGCAAACCTAAATCTACATCTTCTACATACAAAAATAACTTCGAATCAAACAAAGCTCCGTTCACACTCACTTGTTCAATCATCCGACGAGACAGGAGCAAACATCCGCCTGAGGCTAAAGAAGGAGCATCTGTCTCATTGGTGATGTTCCAAGCCAGACCCCAAGAACTTAAAGCCAATCCCCTGTTGTCTATCCTGGTCGGCTCCTCCATTCGCAACATACGCGCACCAACCAAGCCAACGTGGGGTTGTTGTAAAGCTTTAACTAACGCCGGGATAGCACTCACCGTCACAGCTGTATCATTATTTAAAAACAAAACACAGTGTATTTCCGGCCGCTGTAGAAGCTGACTGGCTCCCAGGTTACAACCACCCGCAAACCCTAGATTCTCCTCTACACGCAAGATGCGGATAGGGCTTTGAGCAAATCGTTTTAGGTCTTGATCTTGTCTGGGAGTTGATCCATTATCTATGACCAAAATCTCCCCCGGCAGTTCCGGGAGTTCTAACAGAGATTCTAAGCAACGTAAGGTGTGGTCTAACCCGTTCCAACTTAGAATAACTACGCCGACTTGTTTTAAATCAACTTCAGGCATGTGCGTGCAAATTCTTCAATATCTTGAAGCGGAACTAAATGAACAAGTGGATCCTTAAATTCCCGGTGTACCGGTAAGTCAAAACACACCACTGGGCGGCTAAAACGCAATGCTTCCGCTATAGGCAAATTCCAGCCTTCCCACTGGGCGGCCGTTACATACGCCGCGCAACCCTGATACCACAAGCCTAACTCTTGGTCAGACACCACTCCTAAAAAGCGCACCTTCTCTCCAGCCGCTTGTCTCAGTTGTTGGGCATACCCCCCATCTGCCACTTTTCCAATAATTTGTAATTCGATTTGTGGTTGAACCTCCCACACCTTGCGCATGACTTCCAACAACACATGGATACCTTTATGTGGAGAAATTCTCCCGACAAATAAAAAGTAAGGTACCTGTTGCTTAAGCTTAACTCTGGCCTGTTCCTGAGTACGCTCAGGAATGTGTTCCACCCAACTCTCTTGCGGCCGCCAAACGAGGCTCGTTTGGCCGGTTAAAACTTTCCACTCATCTGCCAACGTCTGAGACACAGACCACACCTCATCCGCTTGCCGTCCATAGCGGATAGCCAACCTGTTGATCCAACTGACATATATCCGGTGCGTCCAGCGTTGGAATGTAGCCGAATCCGCCACGCCGTGATTCAGTTGAATAAAGCGCTTGCCTTTCCGTTTGGCCCACACCCCAATTACTGACCATGGGTATTGATGAGCGTAGAGGGTATCACACCAGTTGAGCTGTTGTTGGATTTTTTGCCTGGTTGACCAACGTAAAAACGGACATAAACGGCGTACACGCTCAAGACTGACGCTTCCCGCATGGGGCAAGGCCACTACTTCAAACGGACCCCTGATCTCACCGCTGGTCTCAAAACACAAGACAATCACCTGATGCCCTTGTTTAGCTAACTCCTCTGCTTGAATGAACACCACTCGGTCAATTCCGCTTCCGGCGAGTAAGGTATTAGTGCCAATCAAAACATGCATATGGCTGAACTCTAGAGTACGCAAAAGGTTGAAGTCAAGCCAAAAATGGCTTACCATACAAAAATCTATGTCATCTCAGTACCCTTGGAAACTCATCTTGCTATCAAGTCTGGCCTCAGTTGGCCTGATGCTGTTGACATACCAGTTGGCACAAACCGTGTTTCTCTCACCAGACACCATTGGTTTAGCTTGCGGCGCTGAACAGTTATTTACCACAGGTGAATTTTCCAATGCGCGCACTCCCTATCCCATGTTTGACTATGTTCCGTGTTGGACCAGCCAAATTTATCCTGCACTACAAATTTTTGTTGCTTCACTCCGATTTGCTCTCCCATCCATCAGCTGGGCGGTTGGAGCTACCCATGTCCTCATGGCCTTCCTCTTCCCTCTGGTAGTCGCAAGCCTGATCTGGAATTACAAGCACAACCGCCAGCTTACCACCTGGGCTTCCCTCCTGGCGGCACTCCTCCCAGCCGCTCATTCCACCTTGCAACTCACTCCCCAGGGCATGCTTGGCCCCATTTTGCTCCTGGCCGCTTTGAGTCTAGTCATCCGCCCGGGAGTTCCACTCACCCGCTGGTTGCTGGTAGTTCCTGTGTTGATTGTTTTATTTTTTACGCATACGCTAACGTTTTTCTTTGCCATGTTATTTGTTGGGCTGGTCTGGTTAATTCATAAACCACTGAAACATTCCATTTTATTTTTTGTGGGAAGTGTGGTGACCGGAGTAGTTGGGTCACTAGCCGCTTTAGCCCGCACCAGCTCAGTCCAAGATATTGCTCGCGGTTTATGGGAACAACTTCAAGTGATTGATCAATTTCAACAACGTCCCATTTGGGATCATGCTTCTGTTTTTGGGTATGTGATTATTCCTCTGGTGGTATTTGGTTTTACTGCTGCAATCTGGAGCAGAAAGGATAAAATTTTATTGGGACTCTGGTTGCTCATTCCACTAGTCGCCTCACACTTAGATATTTTTGGACTGTCTTTCTTACCCCACCGTATGGTCTGGTATTTGGCCCCAGCCGTGCTCATCCTTGCCGCCTCAGGTGTGCAATCCATCCTGGATCACAGGCGGTCAGTTCTCTTTATAGTAACTAATACAGCTATTATTTTGAGTTTGGCCGCGCAAACTATTTTTCTGAGCCAAAACAATATAGAGACGTATGTTGAACCAATCAAACTGACTGATAGTTATAAGGAAGCTATTCAACACTTAGCAGACATTCCCTCTAATCAAGTGATTTTGGTCATCATGACTCCTCAAGACAGACAAGCCCTACACCTTCCTTTATACACTCAGGCTGATGTTATTTCTTTCCCCGCGCATCAATTCAAAAACACCAAAACCTTTGAGTTGTCTCAACCATTCTGGGCGTACCTGGCAAAAAACCGCCCGGGAGATCCGCTGATTGAACGGCTGAAAGCAGTTAACCAGATGCTAGAACAGCCTGGACTCTCCAAAGAGCAGGACCTGTACAACGCCTACCACATTACTGGGATTGTCCTGAGAAAAGGATCCAACCAGGCTAAGACCTTGAGAAGGTCGAACCTGTTTACGGAAGTGTTTGAGAATGACACCTATCTTATATTACAGCCATGAAAAAAAAATTAACCTGTTTACTCTTAGTGGTGTGCGTGGTAGCCGCTGTGGAGACAGTCACCAGCCAAGGCTTGAATTTTGCCAATCCGTATGGCAAGGTGCCGGCGAAATGGTTTGACCGAAGCTTTTGGTCAACTATTGTCGCTTGGGTCAGTGCAGCTTTAGGCCTGATCCTGATCTGGATAGATAAATGGCAATCAACTCACACCTAACTTGGGTCGTGATCCCGGCATTCAACGAGCAAGGTAGAATTGAAGCGGTGATCAGAGATATTTTGAGGTACACGCCTCATGTTGTTGTCGTTGATGATGGATCAACACCTGATTTGAATTTTTTGAAAGAGAAGTTTCCTGGCATCACCGTCATCCGACATGCAATTAACTTAGGCAAGGGCGCAGCCATGAAAACCGGATGCGAGGTCGCCATCAAACAAGGAGCTACATACCTGGTCATGATGGATGCGGACGGACAGCACAAACCGGTTGACCTGCCACGTTTTATGGAAAAATTGGATAGCGGCAAAGTGGATATGGTGTTTGGCGCCAGGGTAATTGGTAAAGATATGCCACTCTTGTTATTCTTAGGCAACAAGTATTTAAGCATTGCTACCAACGTCCTGTTCCACATGTTTATCAGCGACACGCAAGGCGGTTTCAGAGCGTTCACCGCTAAAGCGTATGAACAAATTCGATGGAATTCAGCTGACTACACGGTAGAAACAGAGATGATTGTGAATGCGGCCAAACATCATTTACGCTACGCTGAGGTGGAAATTCAGACCATCTATCATGATAAATACAAAGGGACTACTCCGTTAGACGGGTTGAAAATTTTCTTTCAGATTCTTAAATGGAGATTTCTATGATCACTGGAGTACAAATTATTGGGATTGCGTTCAGCCTGACCATGATGTATCTGACCTTTGTGCACAGTAAGCGCAAAGCGTTTAATAAATCTGAAACTATTGGTTGGTTGATTCTGTGGGCTGTCTTTATAGTCGCCCTTTCGTTTCCAAATACTTTTGATATTTTCACCCAACGCTTGGGTATTGCCAGGGCCTTTGACTTATTTGCCATTGTTGGTTTTGTCATCATTTTGTCCTTGTCGTTCCACAATTACGTCACTGTCAGTCGGCTCAAGAAAAAGTTGGAAGACACCGTGCGCAAAGAAGCGCTCAAACAATTTGATCAGGACACATGAACATTTTGTACGTATACGAATTCTACACACCGCACGTGGGCGGAGGTGAAATTGCACTGCAGCACTTAGCGGAAGGCGTGGCTGCCCGCGGGCATACTGTTCAACTGGTCACCAGTAAACTGCCGGGGACCGCTGGTGAAGAAACTCTGAACGGCGTTCATATTCATAGAGTTAGCGCACCACGCCTTGGCGCG
This sequence comes from uncultured Gammaproteobacteria bacterium, assembly GCA_964364425.1. Classification (GTDB taxonomy): domain Bacteria; phylum Patescibacteriota; class Patescibacteriia; order UBA9570; family JBBTWU01; genus JBBTWU01. Next base: position 1,275 of record CAYIMB010000015.1, on the reverse strand, counting down.
CGCTATTGGTTTATGCTGTTGTCTTTAAAACCGATTTTCAGTTTAGCCAAATCCGCTGACTTGATTCACACCTTCACCTACACTGCCGTTCCTCCGGCTTGGGTGGTGGCTACACTCAGACATAAAAAAATTGTTCTGACCGTGCATGAATTTTGGGGCAAGTTATGGAAATCATTTTCTGGTTTGAATCCTGTTTCAGCTTTGCTCCACCGCTGGTTTGAACGAAGTTTATTTTTCTTACCCATGACTCAAGTGGTAGCTATTTCACATGCCACAGAAAAGAATCTCAGGGAAATTGGCGTGTCAGCTCAAAAACTGTCAGTCATTTACCAAGGAATTGATCAGGAATTATTCAAGCGGCCAGCTGAGCATGAGATCATGGCGCTACGGAACAAAATGAATGTTGCGGATCAAACGTTTGTGTACTTGTTCTTTGGACGTCCAGGGATTTCTAAAGGGTTAGAATATCTCCTACGTGCCGTTCCAGAAATCACTCAAAACATTCCTAACAGCCAGCTCTGGTTAATTCTAGCTAAAGAACCAACAGCTCAATATGAAAAAATGCTTGAGCTGATCAAACAACTTGGAATTGAATCTTCTGTTCGTTTGATTGATCCAGTTGAACGCCAAAAATTGCCGGCCTATTTGGCCGCCGCCCAAACTGTGGTAGTCCCTTCTTTGTCTGAGGGTTTTGGGTTTAGTGTAGCAGAAGCGTGTGCAGTTGGAACTCCCGTGATTGCTTCAAGCGTTGGGTCAATTCCAGAAGTGATCAGCGGGAAATACATACTTGTAGACGCAGCTACCCCATTGGCTATTGCCCAGGGTGTAAACAAAATACACCAAGCGACTTTTACCCAAACTCCACTCAAAACTTTTGCTTGGAGCGCCACTGTGAAAAAACATATCCTGTTGTATGCATCTCTTTAGGTGTGCGTACGCACACAATCCGTGCCAGGGCACGGATCACTAAAATCTCTTGAAAACACAACACCCATCTCCAGAGAGCGGGTCCGCATCACCTGGCCGTTGACGTAGTCCTCCCCCTCGAGCAGGAAGGAAGCCAGCTCCAGGACGGGCTCGCCTTCCACTTGGCAGCCCTCCTCCACGAGCTCCCAGCGCTCCCTGCGCTTGTCGTAGATGAAGCCCGAGGGAGTCTTCAGGGTCATGAATGGCAGAGTCGCTGTCGTCATCTCAACACCTCCTTGAACGGTTGTAGATGCAGCCATAAACACGGGAAATCCGACTTTTATCCTGCACTTATGGCTACATCAAACA
>CAYIMB010000014.1:0-30650 GCA_964364425.1 uncultured Gammaproteobacteria bacterium | reverse complement strand
CTGAGAAAGTTGAACAGTTTGAGGAGTTAGGGTTGTCACCACATATCAAGCAAAGACTCTTGAGTCTACGGAATACAGGATAAAACCTCAATCAACTCATGGAAGATTTCTTAAATCAACGTGAACAGAGGATTCAGGAGGAAAAGCTGGAGGTGGTTCGAGAGTTGCGGGAGAAGGGCACACAAAAAGGTGGGCTGGCTATGGACCAGAAAACTCAATCCTCTCGCTATATCCCAGCAAAAGTGAGAAACCTACTCAAACAAGAGTATGGTGAGAAATGTGCGCATGAATACTGCGTAAACAAATCTACAAACACCCACCATACTAGACGGTTTGGACTCCACCCTAGTCACAATCCATTGTTTCTTGCTCCCTTATGCCAACAACACCATGAGATTGCGCATAGTTTGGATGTGAGGGTGCAAGAGCACCGGAGGAGATGAGGGTGACAGGATGGGTACGCTTGCTGGGGTAAGCCTACCTTCCCCACTGCGCTAAGTAGGTGGTTCCCTACGAGTGAGCGGGGGACTGTAACGACAATTTAGGTTATAAGCTTAAAAAATTTTTCATGGAGGTGAGAACCAACAGAAGCCAGAAAATCGGCTCTGCCCAACTTCCATGGGTGATTATCAAAATCCGTAACTACTCCCCCGGCTTCCTGAATAATAATGGCCCCTGCACAGGCATCCCAATCTTTCAACGAAGGATGCACATAGCATTGGTTCCTACCCATGGCTAATTCCATCATGGCTACCACCGAAGCTCCAAACAAACGTACACCGCGCACCTCGACTGCAATTTTTTTTATGAACTCCAACCCCTGAGCTTTGTCCCCTGCCTGCAGATCAAAAGTAACCAAGCTTTCCTCCAGCGGTCTTTCCACTACCCGGACCTGTTCTCCATCCAACCAAGTTCCTGTTCCTTTCTCAGCCACCATCATATTTCCCGTCAAGGGGGAAGTGATCACTCCCAAGACCGGAACTCCCTGCTTAGCCAACCCAATTGAACAACCAAAATAAGGAATGCCTTGGACAAAGTTTGTGGTTCCATCCAAGGGGTCTATAACCCAGGTATATGCAGACCCCTTGTCCACCAACCCAGACTCTTCCCCTAAGATATTATGTTCCGGAAAATTCTGCGTGAGTTGCGCAATAATCATTCGTTCCGCTTCCTTGTCTGCAAAACTACTCAGATCATCCAGCGCCTTAGCCTTCAAATCTTGTATGTCTTTACCAAACGCTTGTTTCAAAAAAATACTGGCTGCCTGAGCGGCTGCACAAGCAACGCGTAGAAAATCTGAGGTAGGTTGTGACATGATGAAAATCGATTTTATTCAAACGACATCACGCTTTGCGCATCCATACCTTCTATCCGCCGCATGGCTTCATACGTATTCTCAAGTAACATAGCCACAGTCATGGGTCCTACACCACCCGGCACAGGAGAAATCCAACCAGCCACTTCCTTCACGCGCTCAAAATCCACATCACCCGCCACCTTTCCCTCTTCCGTACGAGTAATTCCGGCATCCACCACTATAGCTCCGGGTTTCACCATGTCGTGAGTAATCAGGTTTGGTTTACCCACGGCGGTGACCAGAATATCAGCCCGCAAGGTGTGGAGTGCCAGGTTAGCTGTTTTGGAGTGACAGACAGTTACCGTAGCTCTTTTGTTGAGAAAAATCTGAGCAATGGGCTTGCCGACTATATTAGATGCACCAACCACGACCACTTCTTTGCCGCGCACATCCACATTAGTAGACCGGATCATACGCCAAATGGCTTTAGCCGTAGCGGAAACAAGCAGTGGGTGACCAATTGATAACCATCCCACATTCACCGGATGAAAACCATCAACATCTTTCTCCGGAACTATACTGGCAATGATTTTTTGTTCGTCTATGTGATCCGGCAGAGGGAGTTGCACCAAAATTCCATGAATGGAACGCTTTTCGTTCAGCTTCTGAATTAACTTGATCAGCTTCTTTTCTGAAAGATCATCCTCAGATTCAAAACTTTCTAGTTGAATACCCACATCCTCTGAGGCTTTCTTCTTAAAGTCCACATAAATTTGCGAGGCTGGGTCTTGGCCAACCAGAACCACGGCCAGACCAGGTTTAATCTTGCTGGCCAAAATTTTAGTCCGCAAATCTGCTCTAATTTCACGCGCCAGTCCTGTACCGTTCAAAATTTTTGTCACATGCTCTTGGTGAATCATGTCTTCAGCTTACCACAATGTCTGAATAGAGAGGAAATTTCTTGGTCAATTCCTTCACTACACCTTTGGCCCGGGCTAACACTTGTTCGTCTTTTGGCGCGCGCAAGACCTCTCCCAGCATGGAACCAATTAATTTCATCTCTTCCTCCTTCATTCCGCGCGTAGTGAGCCCCGGCGTCCCCAAGCGGACACCGGAAGGATCCATGGGTTTGCGTGGATCAAATGGAATCATATTTTTATTGCACACCACGCCAACAGAATCCAGCACTGTTTCCGCCTGAGCACCAGTGAGCCCAGTAGAAGTGACATCACCCAACAATAAATGAGTATCTGTGCCGCCGGTAATCAGTCGAATGCCGTTGGCTTGAAGCTCCTGGGCCAGCACTTGAGCATTCGCTATGACTTTTTTGGCATAGGTTTTAAACTCCGGCTGCATGGCTTCATGCAACGCCACGGCAATAGCCGCGGTAATGTGGTTATGTGGACCACCTTGCAGTCCGGGAAATATGGATTTATCAATAGCTTGGGCGTGCGCTTGCTTGGTGAGTAGCAGGGCCCCGCGTGGACCACGTAAGGTTTTGTGTGTGGTGGTCATGACCATGTCAGCGTGCGGAAACGGAGACGGATGAGCCTGCCCTACAACTAAACCAGCAACGTGGGAAATATCTGCCAACAACACCGCGCCAACTTCATGGGCAATCTCCGCAAACGCGGCGTAATCAATCAGACGCGGGTAGGCTGTAGCACCGCAGACAATCACTTTTGGTTTATGTTCTAAGGCCAACGAACGAACCTGCTCATAATCTATGAGCTCAGTGTCAGCGCGTACACCATAATGCACGGCGTTAAAAATTTTTCCGGTGGCGCTGACTGTATGGCCATGGGTTAGGTGGCCACCATGAGCCAGGGACATACCTAAAAACGTATCTCCTGTCTGCATGATGGCCAAGTAGGCGGCCAGATTAGCGGGACTGCCTGAATACGGTTGCACGTTGGCATGTTCAGCCCCAAAAGCGTCTTTGGCCCGTTGGATAGCCAACCGTTCTAACTCATCAATATGTTCATTTCCTCCGTAGTACCGTTTTCCTGGGTACCCTTCACTATATTTGTTGTTCAGCCAAGAGCCGGCCGCTTCCATCACCGCCTCAGAAATGAAGTTTTCTGAGGGAATCATGCCCAAGGTAGCGCGTTGGCGGTTGAGTTCCTGCTTTAAAATCCCGTGTACGGCCGCGTCTGTGTGTTTTAGATGTTCTAACATAGAAGTAGGCTATCAAAAACTAGCTTAAACAACAACTTTTACATTTGGCAGGGCTTGAGTTAGGATGATCGCATGAAATTGAGAGAAAATCGAATTCAAAGAGATCACCGACCACGAGCTGGTGAAGTATTAACTGCTCCAGAAGAGCCAGAGTTCAAATTTAATCCAAAAATCCATTTGACAAATAGGAATTGGACGAGAGCGAGTAATGAAATGGATTCTTATCGGGTAGCCAACAATCCGATTGGTGGCCTAGGAATACTTTTTTTTGAAACATGTATTGACCCGGAACGTGCCCAGCAAGAACCGGCCAACACCTATGGCCAGTGGGTTGAAGACCTAAGCACAACCATGAGCACGGCGGCCGTAAAAGAAATCAGACAAGAAAGAACTCCTAGACAATACCAGGCCTTACTTTATGCTCGCAACCTGTTTCCAAATCAACCCGATTTTGCCGTAGATGTGAATGATTTGAATAATTTAATTCACACCTCATACGGGGGCGGTTCTGCTGTCTTCTTACATGCCCTTGAGAATGAGTATTTCATGAAACAGTGCCCTGACCAACACCCTACGGACCCCATTCTGCCTGAGTGCAGCCTCACGTCAGAAAACGTCAAAAAAGTTATTGAAGGAATTAGGTCTAACTTACATCAAAGAGACCCAGAAATGTGGATCAGAATAGTTTTCCAGATGGTCATGTTACGCGTAGCCTCACCTGAATCTTTTGAGCTACTCAATCTGGATCAAGCCTTTTGGGAAAAAGCAGTGGGTATGTTAGAAGTGATGCGCCGTCACGTTCTACCAACATTTGTGTTCTTTAAGTATGCTGCCTATCTAGAAATGTTGGCTGCCAAACAACTGAGGTTGGATGACCAGGGAAATATGGTATTAGACCATGGACGAAATCAGCCATTGGCCAAATCTTCCCCATTGCCACTACGAGACATCGCTTAAGATATCGATTTACCAACTTTCCGCCACCGCTTTCCCCTCTTGAAACCCGGCGGGTGTTTGTACCCCCACCACCGCCCGTTCAGACAGCTCCGCTAAACTCCGGGCTCCGGCATAGGTACACGTACTGCGGACTCCGGAGGTGATGGAATCCAAAATATCTTCTACGCTTTCTTGGCCAGGTTGCAGGTACAGCTTAGACTCACTCCGACCTTCTTCAAACAGTTGTTTCCGCGCTTGCTCCAGAGGATCCTGCTTTTTAGTCCGGTTGGTGACCGCACGGCGGGAGGCCATACCAAAATTTTCTTTATACAACCGTCCGTCTTCATCCTGTTTAATATCGGCCGGACTTTCATACGTACCGGCAAACCAACTCCCTATCATGCAGGCTTGTGCTCCGGCGGCCAAGGCCAGTGAAACATCCCGAGGATATTTAATGCCTCCGTCCGCCCAAATGTGCACCCCTTGCTCACGGGCCTTGCGTGCACATGCTGCCACCGCAGAAAATTGTGGCCTACCCATGCCAGTCATCATGCGCGTGGTGCACATAGCCCCCGGACCCACACCCACCTTCACCACGGAAGCGCCGGCTCCAGCCAATTCTTCTACCGCTTCAGGCGTCACCACGTTTCCGGCTACCAACACTTTATCCGGCCCTAACAGGGCCCTTGCTTTCTTGATAGCCTCAACCATCTTACCTTGATGTCCGTGGGCCGTATCCAAAACAATGATATCCACTCCGGCATCACGTAGTCTGGCTACCACAGCTTCTATGTCTTTATTGACTCCCACGGCCACTGCAGTCAGAAGTTCCTGCCGTTGGTTCAGCGCCGGGCGGTAGACTCCGGCTCGGATGGCACCCTTTTTGGTCATCACTCCCACTAGGCTTCCATCTGCTTTCACCACCGGAACTATAGATAATCGCCGTGTATGCATGATCTTGAACGCTTCCTCAGAACTGGCTCCACTGGGCACGGTAATCAGTTCGCTGGTCATGACTTCATCCAGGCGTGAAAATCGATCTACATGAAAACTATCAGCCTCAGTAAAAATTCCGACCGGTTTATTCTGATCATCTACTACCATGATAGCACCATGAGCCCGTTTGCTGATCAAATTCAAAGCCGTCTGCACGGACTCTTCCCGGCGCAAAGTCACCGGTGTTTCAAACACATGCTGACAATCCTTCACATACCGAACAATCTGCTCCACACGGTCAAGATCAATATCTTGTGGCAACACCACCACACCTCCGCGGCGGGCCACCGTCTCAGCCATACGCCGCCCGGCCACGGCGGTCATGTTGGCCACCACAATAGGAATGGTCAGGCCGGTGTTCCCCGGCGGGGTCAAATCCACCTCAAAACGAGAACTCACATCTGTGCGCTGAGGAACTAAAAACACGTCTGAGTACGTCAGCTCTCTGAGTTCATCTTGAGCATGTAAAAATTTCATAACCGGACGTATTGTACGCCCGCACTCACGAGTCGGCAACTCGTTTGTCCACCTGCCTAAAGCATCTTCCAATTTTGTTGGGTCGCAAATTCCTTTAGCCATTTATCCGGATTGACCGGCACTTTGTGTCTGACGGTGAAGAGTAAGGGAATGTCAGAATGTGAGTCAGCGTAAACGTAGCTCCGTTTCAGATCGATTTGAAAATCACGGGCATACTCCTCCACTAACTCAGCTTTGGTGTAGCCATAGTTGAGATTTTCAACCTCACCGCTACATTTCCCGTTGCGGCGTTTCAACACTGTATCTATAGAATGATCAGCCTCAATGTATTCTTTGAACAGATGGACTAGCGGATGAATCACCTCACTCACAATCACCACGCTGTGTCCGCGTGCCTGATGGTCCTTAATCACAGGTAGTAAATGTTGGTTGAGTTAATGAATGGCCACTTCATTAAAAAATTCCTGGCAATACCTGTCCAGTTGTTTGGTAGAAAAACCACCCAGCACGCGAGCGAAGTTGGCCTGCACCACGTTGTACACGCCCAGAGGCATGAACTCGTTCTGGACCCGTTCGGACGTCCAGACGGCGGGCAAACCCACCCACAACTCGCGCACCAGTGAATGCTTTTCCACAATGCGATCCTTGGCCAGGATGCCCATCAGAGCAACCATGGCCTTCACGTTCTTCGGACCCACATCAAGCGGATCCTGATCACCGCTCATGGGACCCCCTTTGGGACAAATTGAAAAATTGCAGCAGAGTAGCTCTGCCTAGGCCATCCTTACCTTGTTTTACCTCCTGTTGTCAATCCAATTTTGGATCGATTTTCCCCAGCCGCTTTACCATATATTCATCTTCCAAATTGTATCCATTTTTTTTGAAGTATTCCCGCACACCAACTCCGGCAATCACTGCGATTTTTTTATACCCTGCTTGTTGCGCAATGCGTTCTGCTTCAGCCATCAGACGTTTTCCAAACCCTTGATGTTGAGCAGCCCCATTATGTTCACCGCCCATAGGAACTAATTTCCCGTAGGTGTGCAACTCACGCACAATGGCTGCGTCTTTAAGCACAGGCATCCAGTGCTCTTTGGCATCCTGCAAACGCAGTCGACAAAAGGCGTAGCAGATCGATTTATCTGGGGACTCAAAACTTAAAAAAAGTTCTCTACCGCCCGAAGCTTCATACTCTCTGGTCACTAACACAACTTGATCTGCTGTTACGGTTCTAGCGCGCGGCTCACGACAACGCAAACATTGACACTCCACACCTTTTTCTTTCAACAGTTGGCGTAAGTTGGTGGTCATGTTTCCGGCTAAAATGGATTCCGCCGGGATATCACGGATCAGGCGTTCAATCCGTACATACGGAGGAATAAGTTTCTTTACTTCTATCAATAGCTGCTGCAATTGTTCAGTGGTATATGGTTTATACTTTCCTTCCTTCCACCAAGTATATAACTCAGCTGTTTTGATCACTACACAGGGATAAATCTTCACGTGATCTGGTTGGTAGTCAGGAGCTTGAAAGACATCCCAAGCAGTCTGCACGTCTGACTCAACGGTGGCACCAGGAAGTCCTTGCATCAAGTGATGAGTAATCTTAAAACCTGCTTCTTTCAGCAGACGAGTTGCGGCAATCTGTTGCTCACGAGTTTCATTGCGCTTGTTCAACTTCAACACCTCAGAATTTGTTGACTGAATTCCCAGTTGCACTCGAGTCGTCCCCAACCAACGCATGTGAACCACTTCTTCTTGTGTCACATGATCTGGACGGGTCTCCAAGGTCAGACCAATCACCCGGTGATCTGCTGTTTCATTTTTTGTTTTAGCTTCGTCCAGCGAAGTTGAGTCCATTTGGTTAAACGCGTCGTAGCACCGTTGCAAAAACCATTCCTGGTAGTCTTTAGGGTAAGCTGTCCATGTTCCACCCAACACAATCAGCTCACATTTGTCTGTCACATGACCGTTTACACGTAAGGCTTCCAGACGAACCTTCACTTGCTTGTATGGATCAAAATCTTGACCCAAGGCCCGGGCTGCTGCCGGCTCGTTCGCCAAGTAAGATTTGGGCATTCTGGCTTCCGTAGGACAGTACACGCAGCGACCCGGACAACCATACGGTTTGGTCAGCACCGTGATCACCGCCACGCCGGACAAAGACCTTACCTGAGAGGTGCGGAACAGGTGTTCAAGTTTAGTGTTCGCTTCCATCTTTCCCTCTCCTAATAAACCCAAATACGTGGCCAAAAGTTCGGCGTTTGAAGGCACTGGACCACCAAAGGTTTTGGCCACGGATCGCTTGATTTTACGCACCTCTGCTTCAGTTTCAGCCTCTTCTTGGGCAATGCGCTGAACAGCGGTGATGAGCTTGTCTGTCATGGATTGAACCTACTGATTTTTTTGACTTATAGCAAGGGGTAGGATAGAACATGTAGACACATTTACCCCAGATGACTAACCAACAAGCTCAAGACATCCTCAACCAGACCGTAGCCGCCTATGATAAGGTTGCTGGCGACTTTGCGACCACGCGCGTATTTGCCTGGCCGGAGGCTGAGGTGTTTGTGCCGTACATTCAATCACTCCAACAGTCGTCCGGGCAACCGCTGGTCATAGCTGACATAGGCTGTGCCAATGGACGCATGGTTCCGTGGGTGAAGAAACAGGGTGGGACGTATGTTGGAGTTGAACCTTCGGCCCAGCTCTTAAAAGTGGCTGCAAAAAATTATCCACCAGAAATATTCAAGCTTGGTTCCATGTTGAAACTCCCCATGGCCGACCAGTCGGTTGATGTTTGTTTGCTGAACGCATCCTTACACCACCTTCCAACTCCTCTGTTGTCACAAGCTACACAAGAACTCCGCCGTGTGCTAAGGCCACACGGCTACGTTCTGATGGTGAATTGGAATTTGTGGCAGCCACGCTTCTTCAAACTGCATCTCAGGACTTGGTTGGGTAAATTATTGGGACGCTCAGACTTGGGTTGGAAAGATGTGTGGGTAGAATATTCGTCTCCGGACAAAAAAACCAGAGCAGATCGATTTTATCACGGGTTTACCCTACATGAATTGAATCAACTCGCCGCGGCACACAAATTTTCCATACAGCAACAACACTACGTCTATAAAACAAACCGCGCCCACAGCTGGAACGGCCGGAACATTTTAAGCGTTTGGCAAAAAACCTGAAACCAGGTACGGTGTGGCCACTCAGGGAGTGGGTATGCGTTGGATTTTTACGTGTGGAGTGATGCTGGCGGCCGTCTGGTTGGAACTGACCTATGCTCCGTGGACGCTCCCGAAGTTGGTGGGACTGAAAACGGAAGCTGCCCTAGACCTCTGGTCGCTGGAACACGCTACGGGCGGGTTCATCATTGGCCAGTGTCTGGGCCACTGGCGTCGCTACGACCCGTTCAGCGACTGGTTGTGGGCGCTGTTGTGCGCCGCCTTTGGCTAGGAACTCTGCGAGTGCTGGATGGAGGTGCACGGCACCACCCACATGCAGACCTGGCTGGCGGGGACGGAACACTGGAGCAACCGCTTGGTGGCTGACCCGCTGCTGTTCAGCATCAGCGCTCTGTGCGGCCGCTGGACTCCGGGGAAACCGTGGGTCTCAGGCGCCATCTGGTTCGGCTGGTACACGGCCAACCTACTGCAACCTAACTGCATGACCCTGCAGCAGGCGCTCATGGGCCTGCAGTAGTGCACCTTAACCGGGGCCGCTCTGAGACTTTCCAATCAGAGTGGCCCTTGCTACACTTTTTTTATGTATACACCAGACTCAACTGCTTCCATAGATCACCCCATCTTTAAAGCCTACGACATCCGCGGTGTGGCACCGGAAGCCCTGACCCCAGAGGTCGCCTACCGCGCCGGCCGCGCTTTTGCCGTCTTCACCCAAGCCAAACAATTTGTGCTCGGCTATGACATGCGCATGAGCACGCCGGCCTTAAAGGAAGCCTTCATGCAAGGAGCTACTGAACAAGGTGTGAGCATCTGGGATGTAGGCATGGTGTCCACGGATGCCATCTACTATGCCGCCGGAAAATGGAACGTCCCAGGCGTCATGATCACGGCTAGCCACAACCCAAAACAATACAACGGGATTAAATTCTGCGGGGCCGGGGCGGGAGCAGTGGGAAAAGAGTCTGGCTTGTTAGATATAGAAAAACTGATTAGAGAAAATACCTGGCCAGCAACAGCCACTCAGGGAACCGTAGCAAAAAAAGAGTTGTTGCATGAATACCTGGACCACGTTTTATCTTTTGTGGACACCAAGGACATTAAACCACTCAAAGTCGTAGCAGATACCGGCAACGGATTGGGCGGCTCAGTCTTACCGGAGTTGTTCAAACGCCTGCCGCAGATTAATTTAATTCCAATGTATTTTGACTTAGACGGAAATTTTCCCAACCATCCTGCTTCACCTTTAGAAATAGAAAACGTACAAGACGCCATAACCAAAGTAAAAGAAACCAAAGCAGACCTGGGGTTGGCCTTTGACGGAGATGCCGACCGCGTGTTTTTCATAGATGAACAGGGAGGACGGGTGACGGCTTCCTTCATTATTGCCATGATTGTGGAAGAAATGTTGCGCCGAACACCGGGAGCTAGCGTGGTCTACAACGTAGTCTGTTCAAGAATTGTACCGGATACTATTCAAACCAACGGCGGAGTGGCGTTGAAAGAACGGGTCGGGCACTCTTTTATTAAAGTCCGCATGAAGGCCAACCACTCGGTGTTTGGTGGAGAACATTCCGGTCATTACTATTATGGTGACAATTACTTTGCTGACTCAGCCATGATCACCGTGGTCACCGTGCTTGAGTTGCTGTCACGCTCTGGGCTGACCTTATCTCAACTCATGAGCAAATATCAAAAATACTTTTCCATGGAAGAAACCAATTCAAAAGTGGCTGATAAGGAGGCGGCCTTGGCCCGTCTCAAAGCAACCTATGCGGACGCACACACTGAAGAAATAGATGGAATTTCTTTCACTTACCCTGACTTTTGGTTTAACGTCCGGCCTTCAAACACAGAACCGTTGTTGCGTTTAAATATGGAAGCGCGGACACCAGAATTCTTGGCTCAAAAATCAGCCGAGGTCTTAAGCGTCATTCGCGGAGCATAGCATGCGGAGCATAGCTCTAGACAGAAAAAGCTGTGCATGTTAAGTAGGCTGCACACAACGGGGTGTTCCATGCTGTCTTTGTCTTTGCTTGAGTTCCGTGCCATGGGCGTTGACCTGCCGCCGGACTGGCGGGAGCTCACCAAGCGCGAGCCCGACGAGTTCCCCCTGCTCTTCCGCTGGGTGGAGTTCGCCCGGATCCCGCCGGAGGACCTGAACCTCCCCTTCCTGGTTCCCCTGGAGTGGCGCTCCACACGCCGCGAACTGGTGGTGGTGCCGTGGCCTAAGAGCCCGCTCAGCCACGGCCGGTGCGAGCGGCGGACCATCCCGAGCTGGATCCTTCCCGCCTTCCGGCTGTACCGCGTGGTACCCGGCCGGCGCATTCCGGAGCCGCTGCAGATGGGACACCCCAACGTCACCGCCGAGCTGCTCAAGGAGCCGGGATGAACGCTGTCCAGTTCCGTGAGCTTGTCGCAGGGCGGGTTCCGGCCTGGACAAGTTCGCTCACCAGGCTGGAGGAGTTGACTAGCCTGGACCCGGTTCCGGAGGTCCTGCTCAAGCCGGGAGAAGGCCTGGACCCGTTCGCTGTGCAGATGTTGCTGGAGGTCCTTGACTGGTCGGGCGAGATGCTGTTGGTGCGTGTGATAGTGGGTGACCGCACCTACTTCGGCCGCCAGCTCAGCATCAACCCCGCCTTCCTGGGCTTCTTCCGGATCTACGTGGCGCACCCCCTGGAGATCCACCGCTCGCAAGCGCTCTGACCCTGGCTGCTCTCCGCGCACCTTCGCACAACAACAGGCGGGGGTGGATCCACAAGATTCACTCCCGCCCTAGCCCAAACCGATTTTCTCTTTCACCTCATCCAACGTTTTTTCTGCCCGTCTCGCAGCACGCATACTTCCCTCTTCCAAAATCAGTTCTAACTTCTGCTCATCTTTGCGCCATTTTTTATATCCTTCCTGAAGCGGAACCAAAAACTCCACCACTACTGCGGTCAGTCCGGCTTTAAAATCTCCATATCCTTTCCCTTGATACTCCTCCACCACCGTTGGAATACTCTTCCCGCTCAGTAATGAATAAATAGTAAGTAAATTTTGTAAGGCCGGTTTCTGTTCAGACCACTCCACCGTAGACCCAGAATCAGTCACGGCTTTTTTTATTTTCTTTTTTACATCCTCCATGTCATCCATCAAAGCAATAAAACTATTTGGTGCATCAGATTTACTCATCTTCTTTAACGGATTATCCAAAGCCATAATACGCGCTCCCTGTTTCTGCATCATCACCTCAGGCAACATAAACGTCTTCCCAAACGTTGAGTTAAATCTCTCGGCCAAGTCACGGGTCAGTTCAACATGTTGTTTTTGATCTTCACCAACTGGCACCGCATTCGTTTGGTACAGCAAAATATCAGCCGCCATCAAGACTGGGTAAGCAAACAATCCAAAACCAATTGGTTGTTTATTGCCTGTATGCTCAGTCGGGTTCACCAGATGTTCCCACCCTTGTTCACCATACACCTTCTGGACTGTATCTTTGAACTGGGTCATGCGGAACAACTGTCCCATACTGGTTAACGTACCCAACATCCAAGCTAATTGAGTATGCGCAGGCACGTCACTTTGGACAAACAGAGTGACCTCCTCTGGATCCAAACCCGCAGCCAACCACCAGGCGGCAATGGCTCGAGTCCGTTCACGCAGGTCCTTAGGCTCCTGGGGGACGGTGATGGCGTGCAAATCGACTATGCAAAAAATGGCGTCATGGCTGCGTTGCAACGGTAGCCACTGCTGAACGGCGCCGAGATAATTACCTAAGGTTAAATCTCCAGACGGTTTAATGCCACTAAAAACTATTTTTTTCATGTCATGAGTATACAAAAAACATTCGGGTTAGGCCAGTTGACAACCCAGGTCGATTTTCAGTAGGGTGCCGGCACTCACGGAGTCCTCATGTTCAATGTCCTGAGCGGCCTCAAATTGGGTCGCGCACGTACTGTCACTTCCTGGGAGCAGGTACTGACCACCTTCGCTGCGCGAGAGTGGAACACCGTTCCCATCCGGGAAGGCCGCATGGCCTTCACCGTGCTGGAGGAAGGTGACCGACGGATCGGGCGCATGCTGGCCCTGGTCATGCTGGAGAACGGCCGCGCCCCCGAGGTGGCCATGTCCAGCGGTACCACCCTGCTCACCATCCGCGGGAAACTCACCGTGATGGAGAATGGTCGGGAGGTGGTGATGGAACCCTGGGACCTGGTGCACCTGCCCGGGAGCCGGCAGGCCTTCTTCACCCACGAGCTCTACCTGGGGATGTGGGCGTTCCCCGATGGGAACATCCTACTGCGCATGATCGAGGCCTGCGGGCGACGGTAGTCCGGATCTAGACCATTCTCTTCTGCACGGGCCGGCACGACCCTCATTCGTGCCCTGTTCTGTGAATACAAATTCAAATTTGCAATCACAGAATAGATCATCAAGTTGACAGTCCCGCTACAGCGCAGTACTGTTTTGCCAATTTCGGAGGCTCTGAAAAGTGATGAACCTGAAAGATCCTTTTTACACCGACTGCTCGCGGCGCTTGCGCAGGTGCCGATCCATGGCCGAGGCCAGGAAGTGTCTGCGCAAGGCCAACTGGGAAGATGAACCTGTGGAGTCCGGCGACGGATGCATCACGGCTGACCTGTCCAACTACCAGGGCATGCAAGGTTGGACCGCCTACGTGGTGGAGTCCGCCATGCTGGAGGCACACCGTCACGGGATGGGCGGGCCCTACGGAGAACGGGTGGTGGTGCTGGCCGGCTGGCTAGAGGACGTTGACGCGCTGAACCAACCGGTCGCGCTTGACGTGCGTGGCGAGCTACACCATGCGCCTGACAGCATCCATCAGCCGAACATCCCGGTCTTCTGCATCTTCTTGGTGCACCGACCCGCCGGCCTGCTCCCGCTCTTCAGCTTCGCCGCTGCCCTCTGAGTGGGAGTTCAATTGCACGGGGAAGGCACGACCCCTCATTCGTGCCCTGTTCTGTGTAGGTAGATCGATTTACCCGCAGAGAACAGACAAACAAAACAACCGGCCTTTCAGCCGGTTGTTTTGTTGGACGAAGTGTGAAGCTGGATGAGTGAAGCGCTCTGATGGCGCAGGGGCTCGAGGCGCACAAGCGGAGCGCGGAGCAAGCGAGCCCCGAGCCATTTCAGAGCGCTGTTGCAAATCGACCTTAGACTTCTATCACCACCGGCAGAATCATTGGCCGGCGTTCTGTTTTTTGGAACAAGAATTGTCCTAAGTTCTCACGCAATTTGTTTTTGATGTACATGGGGTTGGCCGCATCTTGAGCGTTGCGGTCTTTCAGGACTTTCTTCACCAGATCGCGCGTGTCATCAATCAGTTGGGCGGAACCCTTCATGTAGACAAAGCCGCGGGAGATAATGTCAGGTGAACCAACCAGTTCCCCTGTTTTGGTGTCAACGGTGACAATCACCACTACCATACCGTCTTCAGCCATGAGTTTGCGGTCACGTAAGACCACTTCAGATACGTCACCCACACCCAATCCATCCACAAAGATATAATCCGAGTTGAGTTTTTCATCCGTAAGGACACCACGGCTTTCTTTGAATTCCATAACTTGTCCGTTAGACGGAACAAGTACGCGGTCTTCCGGCCAACCTAATTCCATGGCAATGTCAGCAGCCGCTCTAAGGAGAAAGTGGTTCCCTTCTATAGGCACAATGTATTTTGGATTGACCAAGCGGTACAACAACTTCAAGTCTTCTTGTTGAGCATGACCACCGGCATGCACATCCATCATTTGGTAATGCACCACGCGGGCACCAGACCGCAACAAGGTATCTTTTAATTTTTGAACAGTCCGTTCATTACCTGGAATCACGGAAGAAGAGAAGATCACTGTGTCGCCTTTTTCAATTTGGAAGAAACGGTGTTCTTTGCTGGCAATACGCATTAAGGCAGCGCGGTCTTCACCTTGCGCTCCGGTGCCTACAATCACTAACCGGTTCGGAGGAACACGCTGTGCATCCTGTGAGGAGATAATCGTTTTATCGCTGAAGTGCAAGTAGCCCAAAGCCCTGGCAATTTCCACGTTGGTCCGCATCCCATAGCCTTCCACCACCACTCGTTTACCCAACTTCTCAGCTGACCAAATGATTTGCATCACCCGGTTTAAGTTGGAAGCAAAGGTTCCTATGATTAAGCGGCCTGGAGCTTTAGCCATGATCTCTTCCAAGTTGCGACCAATCACAGATTCAGAAATCTGGTATCCGGGTTTGGAAGCATTGGTAGAGTCAGACAGGAGGGCAAGCACGCCTGCAGAACCTTGCGCGGCAATCTTAGCAAAGTCAGTCACTTGGTCTCCTATGGGCGTATAGTCAAACTTAAAGTCTCCGGTATGCATGATAGTGCCTTCTGGAGAATGGACTATAACGCCTAAGGAGTCAGGCACGGAGTGGTTGACGCGGAAAAATTCCACGGTCAACTGACCCATCTGAACCTTAGAAGTATGATCAATCTGACGCAGGTCTAGCTTGCCCTTTTCTGGGAAATCTTCCTGCCGTTTCATAATAATCCCACAGGTGAGGCGCGTGCCGTAGACCGGTGGATTATGCAGAGTCGGTACCACAAATGGAATGCCTCCAATGTGGTCATAGTGAGCGTGAGTGATCACAATACCGCGCACATGGTCTTCTTTTCCGGCCAGTGAAGATACGTTAGGAATGATGTAATCAATTCCTGGCATGTCTTCTTCTGGAAATTGCAGACCACAGTCAATCAAGAGAATATCATTCTCGTATTCAACCATGGTCATGTTGCGGCCGACTTCTTCCGCACCACCAATCACTGCAACTCTTAATTTTCCCCTTGAAAAGCTTGCGCCAATCTTAGGCTTCAACGGTAAGGCCGCGTGATTGGGGCGACGGTGCGTTGGGTTAAACCGACTAGCGGGTCGTGGACCTTGCGGTCTAGCGACTGGTGTCGGCATATGTTTTTTAGGTGTCATATGTGTGCCGGGAAGGAGATTTGAACTCCTACGGGCTTGCGCCCACAACGCCCTGAACGTTGCGTGTCTGCCAATTTCACCACCCCGGCGAGGATGGATTTTTACTTATTGATTAATATTTGTATCAGTTGATTCGGTTGTCGTTTCAGCGTTGGTGGTCTCCGTAGTTTCTGTGGTCTCCGTTACCGTATCTGTTGATTCAGCTGTCGTACCAGTTGCGGCTTCAGCCTCCTCAATTTTTTGCTTCCATTTCCGTTTGGTCTCTATGTGCCACAAACCAATATCACGGAAGCGGTCAGCCGGAACAGTAATGTAGGCCTCGCCTACTCCACGCACCCGTTTATCTATTGAATACGTATAGGTTGGGTTATACAAGAAGATAGCTGGAACCATCTCAGCAAGGATATTCTGAAAGTGTAAATATTTCAAGCGTCGTTGTTCCTGATCATTCGTCTTACGCGCCTCAGTTAACAGACTATCTACATCCTTGTCAAAGAAGATGGCTAGATTCAACCCCGGATGTTTGGTTTGAGAGGAGTGCCAGAATGGATAGGGATCAGGATCAGTTCCCACAATTTCTCCAAACAACAGGGCTTCATACTCACGCGGGTTGATGACCTTGATTTGAATATCCTCCGGAGCATAAATATCTACATTCACTTTCACTCCCATGGCCTTCCAGCTTTCCTGGAGAATGGCCAAGGTCTGTTGGTACTCGGGTAAATTGACCGTCGCAATGGTGAACTCAAGCAAGGTATCACCGTCTTTCCGGTATTCCTCACCCTCTGGCAACTTCCAACCAGCTTCATCTAAAAGTTGTTTCCCCTTTTCTATATCAAAACCCTTCTTATCCACTTCAGCATTATGCCCCAAGTACCCAGGCAAGATGGGAGTATAAATGGATTCTCCATCTCCCAACAGCACATCTTGAATGATTCGGTTGTGGTCAACTCCCCAGGCCAAAGCGGTACGGACAGCCTGATCTTTCAACACGGTACTTTTCTTGGTGTTAAAGAAGACGGCAGTGTACTGAGGTAAACGCAAGGCATAAAACCTCACGCGTTTATTTTCTTTGGACAAGCTTTCCTTATCATCCCGTGGGACAAAGGCCAAACCATCAATCCGTTTATCCTCCAAGGCAGTCACGGCACTCACCGTATCCGGATAGAAAATAAACTTGACCCTGTCTAGGTAAGGCTGTTCAGCATAATACTCTTCGTTTCGTGTCAGTTCGATCTCCTTCACGTTGCCTGCTCTGTCCTTCACCAAACGGTCAAATGAAAATGGACCGCTACCAATAGGCGTAAGGTTCAGTTCAGACAACTGCATAGTGGCTGGCTGGACATCAAACCATAAATGTTCCGGCATGATACCAAAGGTCAAGCTGGTTAAGAAGGGTGAGAAGGGTTCGGATAAAGTCATACTAAATGAGGAGTCATCAAGCTTGGTCACCGCAACGCCAGCCAACGAACCACGCAACGGGGATTTGAATTCAGAATTTTGAATGGCACTGACGGTGAATAAGACATCATCCACCGTTAAGTTGTCTCCATCGTGAAATTTCACTTCAGGTCGTAAAAAAAATGTATAGGTTTTTTGATCTTCACTCAAGGTGTAGTTGGTCACCAAATCACCAACTAATTCGCCGGAAGAATTATACGTAAACAAGCGTGAGTAGACTAAACGAGAAATATCTTGATCCACGTCATTGGATGGAGCCAAAATGGGATTAATGTATTGAGGGGCCCCAACTAACCCTTCTGTGTAGGTTCCCCCATAGTCAGCCACTAACTCTGTGTTGCGCCAAATAAAGTGGATTGCTGCAACCGCGAGACAAATAACAAACACGGCTAAGGCCAAATTGACAATCGTTTTATCTCTTGGGCTTAACAAGCGAGGCAAATATTTCATTTGCGCCCAAGTAGGAATTTTACGTTTGGCAGTTGGCGCAAACACTAAAGGAGCGTCTGATGGAGTAAGTTCAGATTGGGTGATGGATTTGAAAGCGGAACGAACGCGTTCTTTTAAACTAGCCATGAGTGAAGTGAATAATTAGAACAGGAACAGTCGTGTGGCGGAGAGCGCCAAGAATAACATACTCAGAATAATAGATACGGTAAAGATGACTTTTTCAGGTCCACGGCGGGTGGTGAAAACGGTTTCGCCGCCACCAAAGGCTGCACCTAAACCAGATCCTTTTGCTTGCAATAGAATAGTGGCCACCAGCAATGCCGCAATAACGACCTGAGCAATATTAAAAGCTAATTCCATGTGTTGTGTCTAAAACAGGCCATAGCATGCCTGAAGTTGATGGTTCTGTCAAATCTCTCAAAGGCCGCGCCCTGATCAGGATGAATCAAAATGCCCTTGCCTCAGCCTGATCAGGGTCGGACGGGAGTCCGGACCCAAGGTGCAAAGGATCAGGAAATATCACCAGACTTACGGAAAAACCTTGCCGTCCGTTCGACCTGAAGCGTTACTGCCTCCTCAGTAAACTCCAACACGCCTCCACCCAACATCTCATCCAGCTGAATCGCCATGATCAAACCCAGCAGACCATGAAGCTTTTCCAGGTGTGGGGAATCAGGCAGGAGTTGAGTCATATACATGAAGCAGCCTAACATTTCATTGGTGGGAGGCTGATCCAAGATCTTCACCGAAACATCCTCCACGCGAGGCATGTCTTCCGGCGGAAAGTGAGCTGCCTCCACGGCCTGCCAAACAACCGTCAAGCACTCGCGCAAGGTGGGCGAGGTGGGGCGAAAGGACATGATACCTCCAGAAGTGCTATCGATATATACTATACTCTAAGAAAAGTCAACCCATTGTGATCAAACAGCAAATCGATTTTCAGCAGCTGGCAAACTTCTGCGCGTCTGTTAAGATACGGCAACTATGTCTGACTTGTTAGCCGCCTTGAACAAACAACAACAGGAAGCCGTGAAAGCCACGGACGGCCCGGTATTGATTTTGGCTGGTGCCGGCAGTGGCAAAACCAAAACCCTGGTCCACCGTATTGCCTACTTGATTGCGGAGAAAAAAATAAAACCATGGAATATTCTAGCTGTGACTTTCACCAACAAAGCGGCACAAGAGATGAAGCACAGGGTGACGGTGCTTTTGGGTGGGGGGCGAGGCACAGGGACTCGAGGCGCACAAGTGACCAGCGCGGAGCACGCGCGACCTGAGCCGCCAAACAGCACGTTACCCATCATGGGCACCTTCCACTCTATCTGCGTCCAAATCTTACGCCGAGAGATTGAACTGTTGGGCTACAAAAAAACCTTTACTATTTATGACTCAGACGAACAGTTGACCTTGGTCAAAAAAATCATGAAAGATCAGGGGTATGACACCAAGACTATTGCCCCCCAAGCCATTCATTCCTTCATCTCCCAAGCCAAAAATGAACTGGTTGAGCCGGATGATTACGCTAGCACAGCTCAAGGCTTTATTTTAGAAATTGCCACTAAAGTCTACCCAGTCTACCAACAAGAGCTCAAAGCCTCCAACGCCGTGGACTTTGATGACTTAATCATGTTGACCATCAAATTATTCAAGCAACAGCCTGAGGTGTTGGAGAAATATCAACTAGCCTTTAGATACTTGCTGGTGGATGAATACCAAGACACCAACCACGCGCAATACACCTTAATCAAACTGTTGGCAGGGGAAAAAGAAAACGTCTGCGTGGTGGGTGATGATGCACAATCCATCTACGGCTGGCGAGGAGCCAACATTCGTAACATTTTGGAATTTGAAAAAGATTATCCTTCAGCACAGGTTATCAAGTTGGAGCAAAATTACCGTTCCACTAAGACTATATTAGATGCCTCCAACCAAGTTATCACCAAAAATAAAAAACAGAAACAGAAAAAACTCTGGACGGAAAATAAACAAGGTGAACCCATCCGGATTAAAGAAGTGTTTGATGAAAATGAGGAAGGTGAATTTATTATTCGTTCTATTCTCCAGTTAGATACACCCTTAGGTAAGGGCCAGGCACAAAAGAAACGGGGCGGCGGCGAACCTGAGTACGTCTCAGAAGATGGGCCGGCAGAAGAAGAGGCGGACAACAGCCTCCTGGGACGCATCATGAAATCTACAAACTATCAAGTGGAGCAAGGTCAGGATTCTTTACGGCAGCAGATCGATTCAAAAAAACGCCTCGTCCCATGGGAAAAATTTGCCGTGCTCTACCGCACTAACGCTCAGTCACGCGCTTTGGAGGAAATCTGCTTAAAGTTTGGCGTCCCCTATCAGCTGGTTGGTGGCATTCATTTTTATGAGCGAAAAGAAATTAAAGACATGTTGGCCTACGTCAAAGTGATTTTCAATCCGTTAGATTGGGTGAGCTTGGAACGGATTGTGAATGCACCGCCGCGTGGAATTGGTGACCGGAGTTGGTTTAAGCTTGAACAGTTTTGCCGTGAGTACAAACTCACTTGGTTGGAGGCGGCTAAACGGGACATTCCAGGAATCAAAGCGTCCACACTTGAAGCGTACAAACGGTTCGCACTAGAACTAGAGCAAGTCAGCGCAGACTTACCCAAGCTGAATCCAACCGAAGTCTTAGACACCATCATTTCCCGCACCGGATACAAGCCGTACGTCTTGGACGGAACGTCCGGTGGAGAATCCAGATGGGAAAACATTCAAGAGTTGCGTACTGTGACACAAAAATTCAAACGTCTCTTGGGCACTCAAGGGCTGCAAGCCTTCCTAGAGGATGTCTCACTCATCCAAGACGTAGATAGACTAGATGAAGATGCTAAAGCCCTCACCCTGATGACCATTCACAGCGCCAAGGGCCTAGAATTTCCCGTGATATTCTGTGCCGGCATGGAAGAAGGCGTGTTCCCGCATGCCCGTTCACTCATGCAACCACATGAATTAGAAGAAGAGCGACGTTTATGTTACGTAGCCATCACCCGCGCCAAAGAACAAGTCTACTTAATTCACGCCATGCAAAGAACACGCTACGGCAACACCCAACTCAACACTCCCTCACGCTTTTTACATGATATTCCGGACCACCTAGTTGTCAGAGATTAAATCATCTGCTACACTCCGTCGGTATAACCTATGGCAACTAAAAAAATGACAACCAGGAGGGTAGCAGCTACGCCAAAGCGCAGCGCTAAAAAAGGTGTTGCTCGCGTCAGCACCACACGCGCCAGTACCAAACGTTCCGCCAGCCCAAAAAAGAAAACTACACACGTATCTCGCGTTCATCACCACTGGAAGAAGTCTCATTACCAAAATGTCCTGCACTTCTCCCTTGCTCCAAAATATGAACCCATCAAAGGTTTCTCCTTCTTGGAAGGCACCCTAGCCCTGATGATTGCCGTTTTTTCTTTTACCATCCTGCTGGGCAACAAAACTCTAGAAACCACTCAGGTCATGGACTACAACGCTGAGACCATCACCGTGCATCATGAACGCCACACTGACCTCTACGACTTTTTCAGAACCAACCAAACGGTAGAAGTGTTCACTCGAGGATAGAGGACGTAGGTCGATTTTCATTGAGCAAAAAGGCTTTTTCGTTGACAAAAGCTGATTTTTATGCTAATCTTAGTTTATTAAGATTAACTTATTACAATTATGGGAATGGAAGGAAGAGCGCCTCAACGAAAAGTAGAACAAACGCCAGCAGCACCTAAACCAGCAGCTGAACAATCTCTTGCCTCAAATCCAGCTGAGGAAGAATTCTTCAAAGGTACTGTTGCGTCTAGGGCAGCGGAAGCCAGGGAAAAAGCTCAAAAAGCAAAAGATGAAGCACAGGCAAAAAAGATTGAGGAAGAATTTTTTGGCCCCAGTGGTTTGGAAGGAAAGAAAAAAGCTGCCTAACACAAAAAATCAAACAACAACGGGAGCCTCACGGCTCTCGTTGTTGTTTCCTCAGAAAATCGGTCTAACGAACGAAGCCAGCTCACCGTGGTTGGACGGCAAACTGGCTTCGGGAAGGTGCGGCTCTTACGAGCGGCTGAGCGGGTAGGGACGGGGGTGAGCCGACGAACGTTCCAGGCGGGACTCGCCCGGATCCGTGTCGTCTCCCTCGTACAGGGTCTTGGTGTCAGCGACACCGTGAACCCAGAGGGGAACTTCGTCCACCTCTTGAGGCTCCCGGAAAGGAACCTCTCCGTTGTCCACCACCACCTTCAGCCACCCTTGGCTTGCACGCCGGGAGGTGACCTGAGTCTGTTGGGCAGCCGGTTCTTCACCAGCAGCCTGGACTTCCGGCTCCTCCTCCGCCTCATGGAAAGGCTCCATGTACTCTTGCTCGTCACCGAACAGTCCCGCAAAGATGAGCGGCTGGTAAGGACGGTTGGAAGCACAGAAGTCAGGATCCCTGAGGATGGTAACCCGCGGGTTGAACATGGACCAGTGGGTCAGGCGCCAGAACAGCTCCATCACCTCCACCAGCAGCTGGGCCAGCCGCGGAAGGAAGAATGTGAGCTCAAACTGCGCCCTGGTTTCCGTCACCAGGTGCACCACTCGTCCGGCCGGAATGGACCAGAAGAGAATGCGGATGACGAACATCCAGGCCAGAACCTGGCGGTCAACGTGCGTCCCGGATTCCCCCAGGATGACACGCAACCGTACGGCGGCGCCCTGGCTCCAGGCCAGACATCTGTACATGCAGCCTCCTTATAACCCCTCATGGGGCAGTGGGTTTGGGACTGCAAAACCTACCACTCCTGACCAATTTGTCAAGAGTCAATGTGCACACTGTGGCCCGGAAGGGTCTGCTCATCCGGCAGCGCTGTTTTCAATTATCCTTAAAAATGAAGAAGAGCGGCGACCCGAGTGTGTGCCGCGATCTTACTCGCGGTGATGGCCAACGGTCAAACTAAGACTCCAGCAAACCCTTCATATGTAAAGAGCGGTAGAAGCCTATAGCGAATCTATGTGCTTCATCTCGCATGTGTTGAACCAGGTGGAGACCAGCGGAGTCACGCGGAAGAATAATGGGTTTTGACTGTCCTGGGATGTACAGTTCTTCATTCCGTTTAGCTAAGCCAGCCAACGGTATTGCTAATTTATAATGATCCAAAATTTGTTTAGCACTACTCAGCTGACCTTTGCCTCCATCCACTATTACTAAATCCGGGGTAGGCCACTTGTCAGCATCAGGCGCGCGTTCAGACCCGGCGCGCAAACGGGAAAATCTGCGCGCAAATACTTCCTGCAACATAGCAAAATCATTTGAACCTTGAACAGTTTTGATTTTAAACTTGCGATACATTTTTTTATCTGGCAAACCATTGGTAAACACAATCATTGACCCCACTGCATGGGTCCCCTGAAAATTTGAAATGTCATACACTTCAATCCGTTTTGGCCGCTCGGCCAAACCCAGAACTTGAGCCACTTCTCCCAACCCTTCTTTGGCCCGCACATCCGCTCGTTGCCAAGAAGCTAAGCTGGCCCGCAAAAATTCGCGAGCATTCTCTTCGCCCAATTGCAATAGTTTCTTTTTCTTGCCTCGTATTACATTTAACAAAGAAAATAAATCCTTTGGGCGTTGCGGCGCTCTGGCTACATACAAATCAATCGCCGACTGCAACAACTCGTCCCATGGCACATCTTCCACCTGATGCAACATAAAATTCAACTTCTGCACCAACTTCCCCTCTCTCACCTGAAATACATTCATGGCCGCCCGCCCGCCTTCTCTAAATACTGACACGTAATCCGCTGACTCTTTACGGGGGCTGATGACCTTTTGCTTTTGTTCCAGCTGAGTAATGGCCGCCAACTGGTCTCTGTAAGCCGCGGCTTGCTCAAATTGTTTGGCGCTAGAAGCAGTTTTCATTTTTCGTTGCAGATCGATTTGAACGCTGCGCGTTCTACCGTCTAAGAACTCCATCACGCCCTTAATAATCTGCGCATAATTTTCTTTCTTGACCAACTGAATGCAGGGCGCCGCACACCGACCCATGTGATATTCCAAACAAGGTGACTTGGGAAGTTTTTCACAAATGCGATAAGGGAAAATTTTGTGCAACAACCGTAGAGCGGAATACACAGAACCTGCTGAGACGTATGGCCCGTAATATTTTGCTTTGTCGCGTAAGTTGACTTGCCGTGTTGGGAAAACACGCGGAAACTCATCACCTAAAGTCACTTTTATATACAAAAAACTTTTGTCGTCCTTCATCACCACATTAAACGGCGGGGTGTATTTCTGAATGAAGTTGGCTTCTAAGAGTAAAGCCTCTGTTTCGTTGTCCACCACGGTAAAATCCACGTCGGTAATTTTCTCCACCATGATCTGTTTGCGTGGTTCTAAATCTGCAGTGCGTTGAAAATAGGATTTCACCCTATGCTTCAAGTTTTTAGCCTTGCCCACATACAACTTTTTCCCAGCGGCATCAGTAAACACGTAAATTCCAGGTTGGTTGGGCAGGTGTTTCAGTTTGTCTGGCAAACTCATAGGCTCAAGATAACACGAATTTGAATTAGAACGAAGAATGAGGGTTCGCGCTCAGGCGAATCCCTCATTCCGGATGTGCGTGAGGAGACTCAGTGCTCCAGTGGCGGATGGGTCCGGTCGCTCCGGAGCATCTGCTCCAGCCGCGCATAGGTCAGCGCGACCTTGACCTTGCCCCGACTCACATCCAGCCAGTCGCGGGCCAGCTGGAGCCGGTGCAGCCACTCGGTGGCAGGCGGGCAGGTGACCTTCTCCAGGAGCTTGAGCAGGTCTTGGATCCCCTGATCCACCTCCTGGAGCTGATGTTCCAGCTCGGACAGAGTAGTGGCGCGGTAGGCCAAATCCAGCCAGGCCTTGATGGACAGCACCAGCGTCTGGTAGGCGGTGGTGGTGGAGACGTCCAGGAGCAACGTCTCCAGGTGGCTCTCCGCCTGGCGAACTTCTCCCTGGGCTTCCACCAGGATAGCCACCGCCTGGATGGAAACGGTGGGCAACCGGGAGCGTCGACGAATCGAACCGGACATAGGCACCTCCTTGTATCACCACCCTACTGTTAAATCGATTTTCAGGCAAGAAGTGTTATACTGTTAAACATATGACACAACGCATACACATTTTCTTTTATACCCTATTAGTTTTGGCTCTTATAGCCATGACTGGGGTAGCCGCTTTCCTGTTTGGTAAGGTTCAAAATCAACCGGAAATCAGTGCTACTAATAATTCTGCACCCGGCCAACAAACAACCATCAATTCCAACACCACCGCCCAGCCAACACTACAGAATGACCTTGCCGAACACGACACCTGGGTGACATTTTCTGCTGACCCAGCCTCCTTCTCAGTAGGCACGCTGATTGCGGAATCCGCGTCTGTCCCAGACGTGTTGGTCTGCCCACCTGAAGTAGAGACTACCGCCTGCCAAGATGATGAACTTCTGGTCTATTTTGTAAACACGGAAGGATTTAAAACCGCTGGAGATGAGCAGATTGCCTTGATCCGTTCAACGGATGGAGGAAAAACGTGGAGTGACAAGGCGGGGATTACCATCCAAGGAAAAGAAAGTGCCCTTGGAGCGGTAGATCCCTCAGTTGTCATGTTGGATGATGGTTCAGTCCGTCTCTACTTCTTTGGCTCAACCATTCGGGCTGGAGACCCGGCGAGCGCTGAGGGTGAGCATGTTTTTTATAGCGCCCTATCTACCGACGGGCTGAATTTTACTCTAGAGGAAGGGCAGCGCCTATCACGGGAAAAAATGACTGACCCTGAGGTAGTGGGATGGAATGGTCTGTGGTATATGCTCTACTCAGTGGGCCCCAACTCCGGCTTGGCCGTGAGTTCGGATGGGTTGAGCTTTGAAGACAAAGGTCTGATCTCTCCTTCTTTTGGAGGAGTACCCGGATTAGTGGTGACTGATGATGGTTTGTTGGGCTACGGTTGTCAGATGGGTATTTCCAGTTCAGTCTCCACTGACGGTCTCACCTTCACCAAAAATTCCTCCCCAGCTCTCCAGTTATCTGAGGGCATTCTGTGTGATCCGGCCGTTGATAGATACAAGGATGAATACGTCATGGTGTATAAAACCGCCCCTGCGCAATCCGGAAACCAACAAACACCCAATGGCGCTTTCCAGAATCAAAACATCCCTCCTCTGCAACAATAAATTGAGCATTCTGACCCACGAGGAAATTGTATCCAGCCTACGCAATTCTAATTAACCCACTATTTTAATTGACTGCGTAGAACGTCTTCTTTCCATGACTTTCACATCCACCGCATGTGCTATCTCATGGTGTTGTGTGCAGAGAGGGGCAAGAAACAAAGGGTTGTGGCTGGGATTTAAGCCAAATCGTCTGGTGTGGTGGATATTAGCGGCCTTGTTGGTACAAGTTTCTTGGGCACACTTGTCTCCATATTCTTGTTTGAGAATGGTTTTTACTTTCTGAGGGATGTATCGAGAATGTCGATTGGTCTGTTTGGCTGCATCATCAATTTGTTTGACCTCTTGAGCTAAACTGTGTTTTTTCCCTTGAATTCTTTCATTTCTTTCTTTCAGCAACTCCCGTAATACCTGATTATGATCAATACCTTTATTCTGCATATCTAAGAGGAGCTGCCTCACGTCTGAAGCCAGATTCAACTCCTCTGATTGAGGTATTTTCTCTGTTTTGTTGGGTTTTTTGTTCTGCCCGGGCAGACGCTTCACATCTCTGACGAGAGTTTCAAGAGCTGACTTGGACAGAAGGGTGGTTTGATTTAGAAAAAACTCTTGATTCTGGGGAGTAACGACAGAAACTACTCTAGCCAGTTTGTTGACTGAAACTTCTCCTGAGACTAAGGCTTGTTTTAATGCAGGCATAGCTTCAAATCTGCTGTATAAGCTTAGGACTACCTTCACTTGTTCTTTAGATACCCCACCAACTTTAGCGGCAAACTCAAATAGACTAGAAAAGCCTTGTGCCTGATACAGCTTTCTTCTCTCCACTTCAGGCAACAAGCCTAAGAACTTCTGTTTCCAGAGTTTGGCTTGGGAACCATAGTGGGTGCAGAGGGTGAGGAGTTGGTGGTCGGACAAGGCGGTCACACTAGAGAACTGGGTTGATGACGCTTTGGATATGGAATTGGTAACCCTGGTAGTTGTTTGGGACATATATGTATCTATTCATTTATATTATCACTCTTGTGTTCACCCTCTCGCCCCTCCTTTCTCACCTCTTCTTTGTATCACACGGCTACCACCAGTCAAGCCAAAACAGACCTGTTTTATGGCTAAGGTTAGCCTTAAAAGTGCTTGTGGATAAGACCACAGACGAGTAGGGGAAATGAGGTTGTGAGGATGCAAAAAAACAATTTTACCGGCCGCCCCTCACCACTTGACCAGTTGACCAATTGTGTCGTACACTTCTCTCCGCTTTTAGTGTTAGCAAAAAATCTGTGCCAGATAAAATCATTGTCAAAGGAGCGCGAGTCAACAACTTAAAAAACGTATCCGTAGAGATCCCTAGAGATCAGTTGGTGGTGATCACGGGGTTGTCTGGCTCGGGAAAATCGTCATTAGCGTTTGATACTATTTATGCAGAAGGGCAACGCCGCTATGTGGAATCTCTTTCAGCCTACGCCCGCCAATTTCTTGGGTTAATGGACAAGCCGGACGTGGACCAGATTGAAGGGTTGTCTCCGGCTATCTCTATAGATCAGAAAACAGCTACGCATAATCCTCGCTCGACCGTGGGAACCGTGACGGAAATTTATGATTACCTCCGTTTGATGTTTGCTCGCGTGGGTATTCCACACTGTCCAAACTGCGGAAAAGTGATCAAAAAACAAACCACGGATCAGATGATTGATAAAATCATGGATATGGCTCCAGATACTCAATTTATGATTGTGGCGCCAGTGATTAAAGATAAGAAAGGTGAACACCATGGCGTGATTGGAGAGTCAAAGAAAGCCGGATATGTGCGCATGCGCATAGACGGGCTGATGTATACCATGGATGAGGCTGAGCAGCTCAACCTAGATAAACAAAAAAAACACACAGTGGAAGTAGTGGTCGACCGGATGACCATGGATAAAAAAATAGACAAACAACGCCTGCATGACTCTATAGAGACGGCGTTGGATTTGGCCAATGGATTAATTGTGGTACATGACGCGGCCAAAGAAGTTGATACCATCTTCTCTGAACACTTTGCCTGCGCAGATTGCAACATCTCTTTAGAAGAAATTGAACCACGCAATTTTTCCTTCAACAGCCCACACGGGGCTTGTCCAACCTGTACTGGTTTAGGCACTAAGTTGGAAGTTGATCCTGAGTTGGTGATCCCAAACCCTCGCTTATCTATAGCCGAGGGAGCTATTCGCCCATGGTCTCGCACTTCTTCCAACCAAAACTGGATGATGCGTATTTTGGAGGCCGTAGCTAAGAAAAACGGTTTCTCCATCAACGTTCCGGTGAACAAGATGGCCAAAAAAGATTTAGATATAGTAATGAATGGCACTGGCGAAAAAGCGGTTGATGTAAATACTGGTTATGGTGACGGAAATACTCGTGAGTTCATGTCTTCTTATGAAGGCGTCATTCCAAACTTGATTCGGCGCTACAAAGAAACAGAATCTGAATACATGCGCTCAGAAATAGAACGATACATGCGCGTATTCCCCTGTCCAACGTGTGACGGAAAACGTTTAAGACCAGAAGTCTTGGGTGTGACTATTGCCGACCAAAACATTTCCCAAGTCGCCCAACTCACGGTTGAACAGGCCAAAGATTTTTTTAGCGGCCTCAAACTAACGGCACGAGAACAAAAAATTGCCTTGCAAATTTTGAAAGAGATTTCCGCTCGTCTAGAGTTCTTGATTAACGTTGGTTTGGCTTATCTCACTTTGGACCGTGCCGCTTCTACTCTCTCCGGTGGTGAAGCTCAACGCATCCGCCTAGCCACGCAAATTGGTTCTAGCTTAATGGGTGTGGTGTACATTTTAGATGAACCGTCTATTGGCCTGCATCAGCGGGACAATACGCGCTTAATTAAGACGTTGAAAAACCTACGCGACCTTGGTAACACCGTGATTGTGGTGGAGCATGATGAAGAAATTATCTTGGAAGCTGACTATGTGATAGATGTTGGTCCCGGAGCGGGTGAACATGGCGGGAGGATTGTGGCTCAAGGTACGCCTGCGCAGATCAAGAAGCATCCCACTTCTCTCACCGGTCGCTATCTTTCAGGCAAAGAAACCATTTCTCAACCTCGGGCCTACCGCAAAGGCAGCGGCAAAAAAATTCAGATCATGGGGGCTGAAGAATACAATTTGAAAAATATTGACGTGGAGATTCCGCTTGGGAAATTTGTGGCTATCACTGGGGTGAGTGGCTCGGGAAAGTCGACCCTGATGACGGAGATTTTGGCCAAAGCCTTAGGTCAGCACTTCTACAACGCCAAGGAAATTCCGGGCAAACACAAAAATATTAAAGGTCTGGAACACCTGGATAAGGTGATTGATATTGACCAGAGTCCTATTGGCCGCACACCCCGTTCCAACGCCGCTACCTACACCGGTTTGTTTACCGGCATTCGTGATCTGTTCACGCAAGTGCCTGAAGCAAAAATGCGCGGCTACACCGCAGGTCGATTTTCATTCAACGTCAAAGGTGGTCGGTGTGAAGCCTGCCAAGGTGATGGTGTGGTCCGGATTGAAATGCACTTCCTGCCGGATGTGTATGTGGACTGTGAAGAATGTAAAGGCAAACGCTACAACAAACAAGCACTTGAAATTCATTACAAAGGTAAAACCATTTCAGACGTGCTGAACATGACATGTGAAGAGGCCTTGGGCTTTTTTGAAAACATTCCGGCCTTGCGCGACAAGCTGACCACCTTAAATGAAGTAGGTCTGGGGTATATTAAACTGGGACAAAATGCCACTACCCTGTCTGGTGGTGAGGCGCAACGGGTGAAGCTGGCAACTGAACTGTCACGACGTGCCACCGGACGTACTCTCTACATTCTTGATGAACCAACCACCGGTCTGCACTTTGCAGATGTAAAACGCTTGTTGAACGTACTAAACCAATTAGTGAACAAAGGCAATACCGTGTTAATCATTGAACACAACCTAGATGTGATCAAATCAGCCGACTGGATTGTGGACTTAGGCCCGGAAGGCGGTGTGAAGGGCGGGTACTTGGTGGCCAGCGGCACTCCGCGTGAAGTGGTTCAGATCAAAGCTAGTTTGACTGGGCAGTATTTGAAGAAAGTGTTGAAATAGGTTGCTTTCAATGTTGAGTTAATTGATTCCAAAAAATGTCTGTGCTAGGGTCTCGGGGCTGGAGCTCAGCTCATGAGGAGTTGTGGCAGAACCAGACTAACAGATGCGGTTAAACGCCGTATCTTTGTACGTGTGGAGTATCTCATGAATAGCCAGTTGCAGACCGTGGCCCAGCGGCTGGGAGAGCCCGGCCGTGGAATCCTCGCGGCCGATGAGTCGGGAGGGACCATCAAGAAGCGGTTCGACACCATTGGTGTCGAGTCGACTCCGGAAACCCGGCGCGACTACCGCGAGCTGCTCTTCCGGTCCGACGGACTCAGGGAGAACGTTTCGGGGGTGATCCTCTTCGACGAGACCATCTGGCCTGGACCCCATATACTAGACAGACTTACCAAGGAGACGGCATGATCAAC
>CAYIMB010000013.1:0-30758 GCA_964364425.1 uncultured Gammaproteobacteria bacterium | reverse complement strand
AAAAGAGATGATTTTTCTTAAGGAGGGGCGAGAGGATTAACATAACTAATCCAATATTACTTATGTCCAAAACCACGGTTCCATCAACTACCAACAGCTCTACGTGAAGTGTGTCCGTGTTGGCAGTACCGCCAAAACAGCTGTCAGGGAGTTCTTGGCTTTGTTGCCTGAAGCAGAAGACAGACAAATATACCTAGAACATGGAATGTCCAGTATCTTTGAGTTTGCAGCTAAGTTAGGTGGGGTTTCTAAACAGCACGTCTTATTAGCTTTAAGATTAGACAAACGATTTGAAAATCTCCCTCAACTCAAACAAGCACTTCTGTCAGCTGAAGTCCCAGTGCATAAGTTAGCTCGGGTAGCTTCGGTGGTCACCAAAGACAACCAAGAGTTTTGGTTAGCTCAATCAAAACTGCTCACCCAACAAGCCTTGGAAACCTTAGTCCGAGATACCAAATCCATGCGTACGCACGTCTCAAACCCCAACAAAATGACCGAAATACAGAAAGTGGCACAGTCAGATGAGCTCCAACTAGCCCCCGACGTCAGACAAGAACTCCTTGAGATGCAGAACAAAGGATTGGATGTAAGTCAACTCCTTAGAGAGCTGTTGCAGGAAAGAAAACAGAAGATTCAACAGGAGAACCAACAGATTGCTCAGGAGCTGGAAGAGAAGGAACCTTCAAATTTTAGTTCGATTTTCAATGGTGTTCGTCTAACGCTTTATTCACCATAGCATCCGCTTCCTTGTTCAACTCCCGGCGCACATGAGTAAAACTCACCTTACCAATTTGAATCATCAAGTTATGAACGCGTACGTATAATTTAGCCAACTCCGGATCTTTCACCCGGTACTCCCCCTTCATTTGCTTGACCAGGAGTTCAGAATCCAAGAAACATGCTACTTCTGTTGCCCCCATGTCCTTGGCATGTTCTAAAGCATCAACCAACCCACGGTACTCCGCTTGGTTGTTGGTGGTGTGGCCAATATAGCGACCGTGTTGCTTGAGCAGTTTGCTGTCCGCGTCTTTAATGACCACGCCGTAAGCCGCTGGTCCTGGGTTACCGCGCGCTCCGCCGTCTGAAAAAGTGATGAGTTTCATATCTGTATTTAAACCTGTAAATCCACAACGCGCAACTGCAGCTCACGGTTGCCGTTCCATTCGTTGACATCCACCTCGTAGAGTAGATCGACCTGCGTTCCGGATTGCGGCGCCTCCTCTGCCCCATACTTAAAGCAAATGGCTTTACGCACGGTACCATTCTGTTCCAACTTTAACCGCAAATGGTTTTCATCTTTCCCAATTTTTGTGGCTTCAATCACAGTCACGCCGCGTGAGGCAAACACCGGCGGCGGATTCCCCTGCCCGTATGGTGGTAACTGTTGCAGCGCCGTGAAAAATTCCCAATTAATTTGCGACAAACTGATTTCGGCTTCCACGTCTATGGTTTTGACCAAATCTTGTCCTTGCAAAGTGAGTTTGGCTTTTCCGTTCAGCAGTTCCCTGAATCGATTTACTGCGTCCAGATCCGGCAAGGTAAAGCCACAGGCCTGTGGATGTCCGCCGTACTTCACAAAAACTTTTGGATCTTCAGCCGCAATGGCTTGCAACGTTTCAATCAAGTTGAAACCGGGACGACTACGTCCAGAACCAACCCATTTACCATCCACGCAGGCTAATACCGCGGTGGGACGTTGAGTGCGGTCTGCAATTTTTCCGGCCACCAAGCCCATCACTCCAGCAGACCAGCCTTCACCGGTGACTACTACACAGAATTGCTCCTCCGTAACTTCTCCCACCGTGGCCATGGCTTCTTTGAGTATGCGTTCAGTCAATTTTTGACGGTCGGAGTTGGTGGTTTCTATAGACACAGCCATGTCTAAAGCTTCGGCATCAGTCTGGCTCATCAGCAAATTGTAGGCGGCGCTAGCATGCTGCAAGCGACCGGCGGCATTAATGCGCGGGCCCACAGCAAACCCAAGAGTGCGTGCGTCAGAACCCAGAACCGGCCGGCCAATCTGTCCAAACAAGGCTTTCAAACCTGCGCGACGAGTTTTTTGCATGACTACTAATCCGTATTTCACTAACACTCGGTTTTCATCAACCAGCGGGACCATGTCTGTGACTGTTGAGATAGCTACTATATCCAGTAACCACTTTTCAAACGCTTCATAATTTTTCCCCACTGGCGGCGGTTCAAGCTTCTCTAATTCGCGAAATAAAGCTTGGCATAACTTAAAAGCTACACCAACACCAGCTAATTTGCGGAACGGGTAGGTTTCATCCAGCAAAGACGGGTTGATAACAGCAAATGCTGCCGTTGGTAACTGAGGTGGCTGCGCATGGTGATCCGTAACAATAACATCTATTCCGAGATCGCGAGCCAGCGTGACCTCGCTAGCATTAGAAATTCCACAGTCCACCGTCACAATCACTTTAACGCCTTGCTCAGCCAATTTTTTCACCGTATTCATGTTCAAACCGTATCCTTCTGTCTCCCTGTGCGGTAAATACACATCTACATTCAAGCCTAATTCCTTTAACGTACTCACTAGCACCACAGACCCACACACGCCGTCTGCGTCATAGTCTCCATGCACTGTCACCTTTTCACCGGACGCGCGCGCGGCCAGCAACCGCTCCACCGCTTTACGCATGTCCCTAAACAAATACGGATCATGCAAATGATGCACGTAATCCGGTTGCAAAAACCGGTCCACCTCTTCTCGCGTAGAAAATCCGCGGTGCGCCAAAACAGTCACCACGGCTGGGTGTAACTCTGGAAATCGATCTATTAATTCTTTACTGGCTGGCGGAAGGACGTTCCACTGGCGGAGTTGGTCGTTTGGCATACAACGCAAATTTGGCTTTATCAATCAAGGCATGCTGATTCTTGTGGCGCAAAAACTTTTTGGCCGCGCGCAAAGACACCCATTTGTAGTACAAGTGTTCGTCACTGATTTTCACCGGCTGTTCTGTGAGAAGCAAATAATACACCACGGCTTTGCTGACCATAATGTGGCGTTCCGGGTAGAAACGGTAATGCACCACCTGGCGCCAGTTGGGCCAAATGGTGAACTTGGTGATCCCCGTTTCCTCTCTGACTTCCCGCTTTAACGTAGCCAACTCATTCTCACCCTCTTCCACCTTGCCTTTGGGGAACTCCCAGTACCGATTATCTGCCTGAAACACAATCAGAATCTGTTGTTTTTCATTCAAAATAAGAGCTCCCACGGACTTGGAGTACTCTTTCAGCATGGACCTGGCTGGTGGTCTCTGAGGTTTAGGTTTCACCTGGCTACTCTACCAGAGTTCTTGGTCCAGATCAAAACAGGTCGATTTTCATGAGAATCCATGCTACGGCACGCCTGATTTCGCAGCAAGTATTGACTTTTTGAGATTTTGGAGTATAGTTTCCGGTTCTTGAAAGCCAGACTCTAGGGTTTACCCAATCCATCATCTGAAGGGACTTTACAGGCAATCTCGCCTCTACCCCCTTCAACCTGGAGTCACCCGACACCCCACAACCCTCACCGGTTCTGGGGTCGTTCTTTTTTAGAAAAAGATCTAAATTTGCTGGAGTTTGAGGTCTGCACGTGCAGGTGTCGTAAAATATTTGTGCTCACACCACAACCATTGGCCGAATGATCACTTTTCCACCTACTAATTCCAACGGCCGAATACTTCCCTTGCTTTGATATGAGGCATTCACCTTGTCCCATAATTCCCGACTCACCGGAGGAAGTTTTCCGTGATGTAAAAACACAAACAAAAAATTCACCGGGTCACCGTGAGAAACGACAATCACATTACCTTCTTTTTTTCGCCTAATCTCATCAAAAAATAAAACTATCCGACGCTGAATATCAAGGTAAGTTTCTCCGCCTAGCTCTTTAGTGTGGGTGTAATAATCCAAACGATCTTGTTTTTGTGAACGTGATGGAGTTCCTTGATAAGCCGAAAAAGTTTCTAACAGTCGCGCATCATTCACCACCGGAATCTTCCCCCCAGAAATTTGATCTGCGGTTTGTTGTGCGCGTAACACCGCGCTCGAGTAAATCTTGGTGATCTGCTTGTCAGCAAAAAACTCCGCTAACCTCTTGGCTCGTTTGCGGCCTACAGCAGACAACGGGAAAGGCAACCGACCAGGGACTACCCGCCTGGGGTTGGCATATTCACAATGTCTGACTAAAAAAATGGTTCGTTGCATAGAAATAAAATCGATTTACAACCACTGAGCCCGCCGGGCCACGGCCTCAGCCAACACCGGCGCCACACTCACCAACTTCAGCCGCGGCCATTTGCTTGTTTTTAGCGGCAAGGTATCCGTCAAAAATAATCGGTCATACCCTACCTGTTTCAAAGTTGCCTCAACTTTTCCAGATAATACCCCGTGCACCGCCGCCACGGTAATGGAAGCTGCACCAGCCGCCTTGAGCATCCGTGCGACCCCTAAAATGGTAGACCCCGTATCTATCTCATCATCCACAATTAAAATCCGTTTCTCCCTAACTTGTTCATTTGTGCCACTATGAAACGGGGTAAAGGAGACCTTATTTGGGCCGACTCTTTTTTTCATGACTGACATGACACTGGCGCCCAGTTCCTGGGCTGCCGTTTGCGCCAAAGGAATGGCGCCGTTATCTGGCGCGCACACCACATCAATGGAATGAAATTTGCCTACCGCGCGGATCACATCATCCAAAACAGACAAATGATAGACTTGCCGGGCCAACCAAGTCACGGTTTGCGGTCGGTGCAAATTTACTGTGATGAGTTCGTCTACTCCGGCGGTTTGTAACAACTCACCAACCAAACGTAAAGTTAAAGATTCACCTGGCCTGGTTTGTTTTTCCTGCCGGCGGTACGGAACAAACGGTAGAACCACTATCACTCTTCTAGCCCCGGCATGCTTCAAGGCATCACACAGCAAAATCAAATCCCAGAGTGATTCCTGCATGGGCTGCGCGCCGGTCTGAAACACAAACACCGGTAGTCCCTTCACGTCTGACTCCACCACGCAATGAGTTTCACTGTCAGAAAATTTACTCCAAGACACCCGGCCAACCGGAATATCAGCCAGCTCAAACACCTTTCTGCCCAAAGTACGGTGCGCCGGGGTTAGAAAAGCAAGTGAGCGTTTGGCCATAGGTTTGGCCATTAAATCTTTTTACGAATTTGAGACCACGTCAGCAAACCATGTTGGGCCCCCAGATGCATGACTAATGAACTGGTATTCACTATAGAGGCGCGCATAGCTCTGCACATATCTCCAGTCTTGACTAATCCGGCTAACAATGTGGAACCAAAGCAATCACCAGCGCCGGTGGTATCCACTGGAGGGCCATGATGTGGTTTGTCATATAAAAATGTGGTTCCGTCAAAGGCGTAAGCCCCTTTGGCTCCATCCGTGACCACTACCCAGCCCCGCACCCAGGGCTTCAGTTGGCGGGCTAATAACCGCGGGCCTTCTATAGCATGCTCACACATGGCACGGTTTACCTTGCAAGCCGGATCTGACATCACCATCTCTGTGGCCTCATCACGGTTGAGCAACAACACGTCTGTGCGCGCCAGGTACGGGCGCAGACGGTTCAATCCGACAGAAATTTGCGCGGCACCCGGGTTCCAAAACAGTTGTCTCTTAGCCGTGACAATAGCCCGCATAGACTGTTCCCAACTCTTCATATTCAGAGAAGCCACATACAACCATTGACTGGGGACTTTCTCTAAGGTTGTTCGAGTGACTTTCAAGCGTTCATTTGTGCCATAAAACACAAACGCCACATGCTCCTTTGTGCGTTTGTCTATAACTAAGAAAGATAACCCAGTCCGGTCAGCTGTAGTTTCAATCAGCCCGTCTACGCCAATCCCTTTTTTTTTGTAGTAATCACGTAAGGCTTCCCCATCAATATCTTTTCCTACACAGGATTCTATGCCTACCCGTACACCTAAACCCGCTAAATTCACGGCGGTGTTCCCGGCTCCCCCACCAAAGCTAAACAACACGTCGCTTGAACGCACTTTTGCTCCGAGCTCAAAGCCCAACAACTTCAAACGCGTAGGATCAAGTGAGGGATTGGCGACCACAGAACCTTCGTTAGAAATGAAATACAAGTCTCGTAAAGAGGAGCCTATTGTTACCACTTCAAAATTATGCATATCTAGACAATAGAGTGACCGGTCATTTCGGCCGGGATTGGTAAACCCAGTAGCCGTAACAGCGTGGGGCCAACATCAGATAAAATACCAAGAGGACGCAACTGACTCAAGTCGCCACCAGGAACAGGTGGCCAGTAGGGTTTGGCTTGCGCCCACCAATGATTGATGATAAGGAACGGCACCGGATTAATGGAATGTTCTTTATCAATTTCCCCAGTTTGCACTTTGACCATTTCCTCCGCGTTCCCATGATCAGCGGTAATGACTAGGGTTCCCTGATATGATAATACTTTTTCCGCTATTCTGCCTAGCTGTGCGTCCAGAGTCTGGATAGCTTGGATGGTCGCAGGGAGGTTCCCGGTGTGTCCCACCATGTCCGCATTAGCAAAGTTGACTACCAGGAATTGATAGGTTTTCTTGTCGATTTCCTGCAAAAGTCTGTCCGTAACCTCCGCCGCGCTCATCTGGGGCTGTTGATCATATGATGTCACACGCGGCGACGGAATGAGCACCCGGTCTTCACCAGGATACTGTGTTTCAGTTCCTCCATTAAAGAAAAAGGTCACGTGGGCATATTTTTCCGTTTCAGCTATATGCAGCTGTTTGAAGCCGGCATCTGACACCACTTTAGCTACAGGTTGAGTCACCGTGTCCGGTTGGAAAGCTACGGTGACAGGTAAGTTTGTTTCATATTCCGTCAGGCTGATCATGAGTAAGTTCTTGATGTATGGTCGTTCAAATTTGGTAAACCCAGGGAGCACAAACGCTTTAGTAATTTGTCTGGCCCGGTCAGCCCGGAAGTTAAAAAAGATCATAGCGTCCCCTTCTGCCACAGTAGCCAGCGACTTGCCATCTTTCATGATGACTTGTGGTTCTAGTTGCTCGTCATATTCCTGGCGTTGGTAAGATGCTTCTATAGCGGCTAATGGATCTTCAAACTTCCATTTACTCTCACCATTCACCATGGCTTTCCACACTTTCTCAATTCTGTCCCAACGGTTGTCTCGGTCCATGGCCCAGAACCGTCCGGACAGAGTAGCTATTTGACCAAAGCCATTCGTTTTGAGTTTGTTCTGCAAAATGGAAATGTATTGTGCGCCGGAATTTTTTGGCGTGTCGCGACCATCTAAAAAGGCGTGGATAAATACGTTATCCTTAAACTCTTTACGCCGGCACATTTCCAACAAGGCATACAAATGGTCTTGTGTGGAATGAATTCCCCCGGGACTAACCAGTCCCATCAAATGCAACTTTCCTCCGGTTTTCTTCACATGTTCAATAGCTTTTTCAAACGCCGGATTGGTGTAGAAACTGCCGTCAGCAATGGCTCGGTTGATTAACGGAAAATTTTGGAAGATCACCTTCCCGCCGCCAATGTTGAGGTGACCAACTTCACTATTGCCCATTTCCGCCCATGGCAAACCCACCACTTCACCTGACGCTTGTAAGGTAACAGCCGGGTAATTCCGTATAAAGTTATTGATGTTGGGCGTGTTGGCCAAACTCATAGCATTTCCCCGTCCAGGAGGAGCCACACCAAAGCCGTCTAGCACAACGCAGACGACCGGGAAAAAGACTTGTAATGGTTGATCTGGCATATCAGCAAAGTTTTTTTCCAGTCATGTCTTTTGGAATAGACAGGCCCAACACATGGAGCAAGGTGGGCGCTATATCACCCAACACGGCATGGTTGCGTTGTTTAAATGTAATGCCAGGGGCTGTCATGATCAGCGGCACCGGATTTGTTGAATGCTCCGTGTCAGCTTCACCGGTCGCTAAGTTGATCATCTCCTCAGCGTTTCCGTGGTCGGCGGTGATCACCAACAGTCCTTTACTCTGTTTGACTGCGGCATGCAGGCGACCCAACTCTACGTCTATCTCTTCTATGGCATGAATAGTGGCGGATACATTTCCGGTATGCGCCACCATATCAGCATTGGCAAAGTTAATGCAGAAAAAATCAAAACTATTGTACTTAATATAGCGCAAGACTATATCTGTGATCTGTTTGGCTGACATTTCCGGAGTCAGGTCATAATGCGCCACATGCGGCGACTCAACTTTAATTCTCACCTCACCATTCACCGGATCAGCATATCCACCGTTTATAAAGTAGGTCACGTGCGCGTACTTTTCACTTTCAGCTATGAATAGCTGACGCAGCTCAGACAGGGCTATGGGCAGGCTGTCTGGGATCTGCACCGCCGGAAAAGCGGACACCACATGATCCAAATCCGGTCCAAAATCCGCCATGGAGACAAACAACAAATTACGCAGAATTTTTTTGCGTTTGAATGACCCGGGATTCTCTTGAGTAAATTTCTTTTGTACAAATGGTTTGGTAATTTGACGCGCGCGGTCACTTCTCAAATTAAAGAAAATGACCGAATCACCGCTCTGAATACGTGCTTTGGGTAAAATCATGGTCGGCTGAATAAACTCATCCGTTTCATTTCTATTATACGCTTGCAAAATAGCCTCTTCCGGCGTGTCGGCGCATAAACATTTTTTACCGCCTCCCACTAGGGCGTTATATGCCAGCTCTGTCACTGGCCAGCGCTTGGCCCGTTCCATGGCGTAATAGCGGCCTATAATAGTCGCAATCTGTTGTTCCGGGAACATCTGACGCCGCAAACGGTGAATCAACGTCATGGCCGCATGTGGCGGGCTGTCTCGACCGTCCGTAAATAAATGCAAATACACTTTCTGCACGCCCTCCATGTGGGCAAACTTCAGTAACGCATGCAAATGATCAGGGTAGGCATGGGCGCTTTCTCTGTTGCCTAACATGCCCATAATGTGCAGAGCACCTGTATATTTTTGCGCATGCCTGACCGCATGCTTGAAGGCCGGATTTTTGAAAAACGTCCCTTCCCGTATTGCTCGGTTGATGCGCACCGGATCTTGCTCCACCACGCGCCCGGCTCCTATGTTCATGTGCCCAGCTTCAGAGTTGCCATCTTGGTGGTTGACCAAGCCCACGGCCCGCCCCGAAGCTTCCAGTTGCGTATGTGGGTACTCCTTCCACAGCCGCGCAAAATTGGGTGCCTTGGCTAAACTCACCGCGTTCCCCTTGCGATTTTTGCTCAGCCCAAACCCATCCAACACCACCAACACCACCGGTCCTTGGAGCTTCACCTTGCCCTTGAGCTTGCTAGTCAAAAATTTTTCTGTGTTGATTTTCATGCGCTCGCCGCTTCAATAGTTGTAAAAACGCGGGCATCTAACACTAACGGTCCGTGCGCGGTCAGCGCCAACGGATTAATGTCGATCTCCACAATCTGGGGATGCTCATACATCAGTGTAGACATCTGCACCAACGCGTGGACAACCTGCGTGTGTTGCTGATGAGTTAAGTGCCGGACTACACGGAGTGAGGACACCATTTCTGTAGCCAAATCTTTGTCCACTGGTCCCAGTCGCAGAGCGGTGTCTTTAGCCACCTCTACAAACACACCACCTAAGCCAACCAAGACAATAATTCCAAAGGCTGGATCACGCTTGGCGCCTAACATCATTTCAGTCGCGCCTTCTATTTCAGGCTGAACCAACACGCCTTCGCTCAAGCGGCCTCCGGCGGTTCTGGTCACGCGCATCATTTCAACAAAGGCTTGTTGCGCCGCCGGTAAGTTATGCACAAAAGCCACGCCACCAACTGCTTTTTTGTGAATAATTTTTGCCGTAGCCACTTTCATTACCGCCGGAAATTCCACATGCCACAAA
Source organism: uncultured Gammaproteobacteria bacterium (assembly GCA_964364425.1). Lineage (GTDB taxonomy): Bacteria > Patescibacteriota > Patescibacteriia > UBA9570 > JBBTWU01 > JBBTWU01. The sequence continues at coordinate 20,871 of CAYIMB010000013.1, read as the reverse complement.
TCATCTGCTTGAGTAATTAAATGCGTGGGTACAATCTTGAAACCATACGGTTTGAGTAAGTCATGTACGTCCAAGGGATGCAGTTGTTGGGCACCGGGACGGGTAAATTTGTGAGGTAATTTTTGCTTGCCTTCCAGTGGCTGTTTTAACACTCTGGTCTTAGACGCCCCCCACCTCAAAGCATTCATAGCGGCTACAGCCCGTTCTGGTGTGGCAAATTCCGGCATTCCGTTTTCATGTAAAATCCCACGTCCAAATTCCACATGGTCGCCGCCCATGAGTGTGGTCACAATTGGTTTGGTGGTTTTGCGCCGGAGCACGCCCAGTCCAGTGGCAATAGCATCCACATCTGTTGTGGTTTGAGGGGTGACAACGGCTATCAGTCCGCCTACGTTTTGGTCGCGTAGTGTGGTTTCTGCAGCGCGGAGAAATCGACTTGCAGGCGCGTCTCCCAGCACGTCTATAGGGTTATGCGTACTTCCCGCAGGTGGAATAAATTTGCGCAAATTCCGCACTGTGGTCCCGTGCAGTTCAGGCGCAATCAACTTGGTGTGGCGGAGCTCGTCAACGGCCAAGACCCCCGGGCCGCCAGCGTTAGTCACTATCCCCACGGACGGCGTTTTCAGGCGTGGCGCTAAGGACAAGCTCAGAGCGTAATCAAATAATTCCTCACTGGTGCGGGCCACCAAGACACCGGCCTGCTTCAAGGCCTGATCAGCAATCTCTGCGGAGCCAGCCAAAGACCCGGTATGCGTCTGAATGGCTTGCAAAGATTTATAGGTACGACCCGCTTTCACTACCACTACTGGTTTGAGTGGAGTAATCCGGGAAGCCACCTCAACAAACTTGCGTCCATTAGTGAAACTTTCCAAGTACAACAAAATTACTTTGGTTTTTGGATCCTGACCAAAGTACTCCAACAACTCAATCTCATCCACGTCAGCATTATTTCCAATACTCACAAACGCCCGGAAACCCAAACGGCTTTCTGTGGCCCAGTCTAAAGTAGCCACGCCCATGGCTCCAGACTGAGAGATGAAAGAAACAGTCCCTGGTCTAGGCAGAGTGGAAGAAAAAGTGGCGTTCAGACCAATCAACGGGTTCATGAAGCCCAAACAGTTGGGACCTATGAAGCGAACTCCCACTTTTCGAGCAAGTTTCACCAAATCCGCTTCCATTTTTATTCCTTCTTCCCCAACCTCCTTAAACCCAGCGGAAATAATCACCGCCAAAGCGACCTTTTTCTTGCCTAAATCACGAATCACCTCAGCTACAGCAGCCGCTGGCACCACAATCACCGCCAAATCAACCTTTCCAGGAATTTTAGACACACGGGAATAGGCCTCATGCCCCATGACCTCATCAGCTGCCGGATTGACTGGAATTAACCGGCCCGCGTAGCCAGTTTGCAGCAAGTTTTTAAATACTAAAGCTCCCAATTTCTTGGGATCTCTAGACGCGCCAACAACGGCAACAGTTTTTGGTTCAATCCACTCCTTTATCACACAACGAATACTACCAGAAATCAAGGTGTAAGCAAAGAGGAAACTAAAGACGACGGGTGTAGTCTCGCTTAGGAACTTCAATCACCCGCGCTCGACCACATCCCGTCGCCCCTAACTCTTGTTTACTCAGCCTTTGGACAGTTGGTGGTGTCATTCAAAACTGGACCTTCTGGAATTTGATCAAAGTCAGATTTTTCTAGCAAACGCACTTCTTCCCATTTATACTCACAACCTTCAAATACCTCGGCAGTGGTGATGCCGCGTTTTGTGCCTAAACTGTACACGTAGGTGGTGGTGTCGTATTTGATTAGATCACCTTCATTTACCTCTACCGTGAGCCCGGTGGTGACATTTTCCGCCGGTGCTTGGCAAACTGCGCCCAACAGCGCCACGCTACTTAGGCCCAACACGCCCATAACTATTAGTTTTTTCATGGTTTTTTACTTTAATGGTTACGGATCTAGTATAGCCAGCAGAACTCACAGGGTCAAACTAGCTAGGCATTCACTACTACTTGGTAGCAGGTATCACATAAGACTGGCTCATCCTGGGGCATACTGGTCTGAACCTCTTGCTGACATCTGTTGCAACTGGCTTGGTGTAGATTAAACATCATCCCCCTTGGGTATTTCTTCAGTAAGCGCACCTCTGGATGAATTCGCGGTAAAGGAAGATTAAACTTTTTATAAAAATCAAATTCTGGTTTGACCAACTTAAACGGCCGGCCCGTCTGCTCGCATAAAATAACTTTGCCTTGGACGTCCGACCACTCAACCGTTTGAATGGAATCTGTTGGTTGAATCACCATCTCCGGAGGAACGTTCTGAACATCTGGCCGTACTCTCCCCGCTCCACCATTTTTGCCTTTAGGGCCTGAAGAGTAGTGACGTACTCCTCTGGAGAATATTGTTTATTTAGAATCCTAAATTCTAGTTTTTTTCCAAACGCACATCCAAATGAATTATGGGATGAAACAACAAAAAAACAATATTCTAATTCATGACAAGAGTCGTATGAATTAACACAGAATTTTAAATCCATGGATTGGTGACCCACTGTTACGCAGCTATACACCTTCTCTATGCCCGTTCCACCAAAAGCGACTGTATCTAAACTGTCCTTTGTTCTCCAAATATTAAAAAGGTTTGCACTGTCTTCACAGTACAACGCATGATAACTATCAACTAAATTTTTGCTATCAAAAATAATATTTCCGGTCACATCCTCATTTCTGGCACCCAATACATATTTTTTGGGGTATGCCTTCTTCAGCTCCTCATATTTTTTCAAATACACTTGAATGGTGGCGTAATCCCCAGTTTGTAAATCTTTTATTTTTTCCGCATAAGCCCCAGGAGTAAGCTGTTCATTCAAAAACACATATTGTTTATGCCTAAGACCAGTAGACAGTGTGCAGTTGGTGCAGTCTACGCAGTCGTATATAAAATGACATTCTGTGCAGTTAATGGCTAGTTCGGACCAAAAGACTTGGTAGGACTTCCTGCAGTTCATCGACTCAAATAAATATTCTGATTCATCTGAGAGTAAAGCATCAACGCAGTTTTTCAAATTCATCCCTCCATAGGTGTAGTAGCAGTCTTCTCCAAAGGTCATGTTGAACGTCATGTAACAATTTTTCAGACCGTTCCCCATATTACAAAAATCACTATTCTCAGTGTTGAGTAGACTTTGTGAAAAGTGGGGAGTTTTGCTGACTAGCTCCTTAAATTGATCAAAAAACGGGCGGTCTAGGTCTAGATCAAGCTGAGGCAATTCCCACCGATCTGAGTTCCAACAACTCGGACAGTACACAGGAAAATCTGGATTTTCCCCCCAAACAGAAACAGTTTGCTTTCCACATAAATCACACTGGTCATAATACAGTGTACTAATATTTCTAAAGCACATGAGGTAACGGAGACGTTCGTACGGATGAATATCTGGCAGTCCGGCATTAAAAGACTGGCGCAACCGTTGCTCCAATTCACTCACCTGGAATGGCCGTCCTGTTTGTACACAGATTTTTTGAATGGGTGGCATATGCCGAGCACCTTAGCGCACTTCTTGTTCTATAGCCATCAAGCGGTTGTATTTGGACACACGCTCAGACCGAGACAGTGACCCGGTCTTAATAAACTCTGCATTCACCGCTACAGCCAGGTCGGCAATGGTGGTATCTTCTGTTTCGCCTGAGCGGTGACTGATGACCACTTTGTATCCAGCTTTGCGCGCTGTGGCTATGGTCTCCATGGTTTCAGTCAATGATCCTACTTGGTTGAGTTTGATCAAAATGGCGTTGGCCACACCCTTGTCCACTCCAACATCTAACCGCGCTTTGTTGGTGACAAACAAGTCATCTCCAACCAACATCATTTTTTCTCCCAACTCACGAGTGTGCAGTTGCCAGCCAACCCAATCGTCTTCGGCTAATCCGTCTTCAATCGAAATGAGGGGATATTTTTTTGCCCACCGTTTGTAAATTTGCGTGAGCTGGTAACCAGATAATTTTTTCTCATCAAAAGTGTAGCGACCTTTGGAATGAAACTCGCTAGCTGCTGGGTCCAAAGCAAAACTCACATCTTTGCCCAGTCGGTACCCCGCTCCTTTCACCGCCAGAGCCATGTACTCCAAGGCTTTTGAATTTCTCCCCAAGTGCGGTGCAAATCCACCTTCATCTCCCACGCTGACGGCAAATCCATCTTTTTTCAGCAAGGACTTGAGGGTGTGGAACACTTCAGAACCAATGCGGACTTGATCTGCAAATCGATTTGCATGAGGGACCAACATGAACTCTTGAATATTCATTCCACTATCCGCGTGCACCCCGCCGTTGACCACATTCATCATGGGCGTAGGTAATTTCCAACCGGAATATTTGTGGGGGTAGCTGGCGCGCAAATGTTTGTACAAAGGTTGCTTAAGCGTGGCGGCGGTGACTTGCGCTACGACAAGTGAAACACCCAAGATGGCGTTGGCGCCCAGTTTGGATTTGTTGAGCGTGCCGTCCAGGTCTATCATGCGGCGGTCAATTTTTTCCTGCGCACGACCGTCCTGTCCCACCACCACCCGGCTCAAAGCCGTGTTCACGTTGCGTACGGCTTTTAGCACACCTTTGCCATGGTAGCGCCGTTTATCACCATCGCGGAGTTCTAAGGCCTCATGCGAGCCTGTGGAGGCTCCAGAGGGCACCATAGCCTCGGCAGTGAGTCCAGCTTGCGTTGTAGCTCGGACGGCGACCGTGGGATTACCCCTTGAATCCAGAACTTCGCGGGCATGCAGGGCGGTGATTTTGGTTGAAGGCATAGGTGGAGGAGACTCAAGAAGATTAAATATAACGATTTGCGAGGAAATCAGACGTGCGCACGCACAGATTCTGTGCCCGGGCACAGTCTGCACGTGCAGACTTAGGTTGAAAGTACCAAAAAAGTATAGCAAAAAAACTCACCCTGAGATACTGTGCATCCTTTACCTACGCCGATGATGGAAAAACCACCTCTTCTACTTTTTTCACTCTGTCCTCTAGCTGAGCGCTGAATTTGTAGACGGTAGAAAGTGCCTTTTTCTAGTTCCTTATGCCTAAAGAGGTAAAATATCACTGATGACTACTTCTTTACTTGATAAACCTGAACTCTTTACTTGGTAGGTATATTTACCTTCGGCAAACATAGGAACAATTTTAAAATCATCACTATTTACTACAGGGGAATTTCCCATAATGCTTGTTCCTGTACTACTCGACAAACGAAAACTTGCCGTATGCACATACACATTATTCATTGCATCGTATGTGCTGTCTGCGCCTACGCCGCTACTAGGATTTGTGTCGCTACTTATCTTCAATAACACTTCGTTCTTCGGGTAATCACCGGTAGTCGACCATATAATAGTATATTGACCACCTGATTGCGTGACTATTGGTCCAGAAGTGAAATTACCTTGTGCAACTGAAAATTCTGGACCGTCTGGATGTGCGAACGTTGTCCACCAAAAAATAACTCCAAACACAATACCTACAAGAGCTATGCTACTAACAATAACGCTAATAGTACTTTTTTTCATAGAGGTATCTAGGCATTTAGTTTAGTGAGGGTTAGGTGGGAGCGCAAGCTACGGTTTGAATGTGGTTTGCGCTCCCTGCGTGTCAGTAGTCGCGCCCAAAGCGCAACGTGCTGGCGTCGAGCGTGTTGGACAGGCAGATGTAGGCGTTACCGTACCAAGCGCCATAGGCGTTGCTCATGTAGATCCGGCCAGAGGTGGTGAGGCGGTGATACAGCAGGTCGACGTAGGTGGCCCAGGAAGCCGTGTCCACACGATATGCCGCTTCGGTCAGGGTCCAATCGGGCCCCATCCAGAAGCTGACCATGTTGTCGTTGTGGTCCGTACCACAGTCGTCACCAGGAGCCGCCATGTAGCAGTTCGGTGACCAGTAGTAGGAGTAGCTACGACTCCCCGACATGTACTCGGCCTGCGTAGCGAAACGGTAAGTCCCCCAGTAGCCAGAGCAACCGGCGATCGGCGGCGGCGCAGGATCGGTGTTGGTGCTACCGGTGTCGACCTCATCCTGCCACTGCTGAAGCAGATCCTCCACGAAGCGAAGTTCCTGCTCGTCCTGGATCTGCTGCACCAGACTGTCGTCCCGCGTCTCGACCCACTCCTGGGCCAGTTCCGTGAGCTCGGCCTGGCGGTCGGATGAGATGCCTGCCTGTGCAGACGAGCCAGTGTCGATCTCCTCGGTCGAGTTGGAGGTGATGATCGTCGGATTGTCGACGGTCGAGTCGCTGACGCAGCCGGACGCGGGTCCGAACAGCATGAGCATCCAGGTGATGGAAGCCATCACCGAGTGGACTGAGCGCAAGTGCATTGCTGTATCTCCTGACTGAAGTTGCTACTATCTCTTACCCAGAAAAATTACGGAGCATAAGATAAATAGCCAATGTAATATACCCCCCCCCTTATTCTATAGTCCATACCGCAACCGTTTTGACCGCCGTCACAGCATTCTTACCTACGCCGGTGACGGAAAAACCACCTCTTCTACTTTTTTCACTCTGTCCTCAAGCTGGCCATAGTTATGTTTAATACTCACTGACTCAACTTCAAACTTTTTATGTTCACCTATCACTTGGTCAGCTAGTACTTGAAATGTATTAATGTAGTTGCGCAGTTCTGCTCGGATACTCTCAAATCCAAAATCCATCCGGTTAGTCAGCCTAAACTCTAAGTTATTTAACCCATTGCGCAGATCTACCTTGGTCACAAATTCCTTGCGGAATTCTGTGCGTAGTTCGCGCTTAATTTGAGTTTTGAAGGACTTAAACTCTTGTCTTAAGTGACCTTTGGTGACCACCTCATGATCATCTGGTCGAATATCTCTTTTTCTCATGACTCAACTATACCCCCGGGATTTCAGAGGTCAACACATTTTTATCCACAAGGTGCGCGCTCGCGCACCCTCCCCTTCTTTCTCCCCCTGCCTCACCCTTCCAACGCCTCCAAGCCCGGCAACTTCTCCCCTGCCACATAGGCCACACTCGCCCCACCGCCGGTAGATACGTGGTCAAACTGGTCATACATTCCAAACTGTTTCACCACCGCTTCTGTATCTCCGCCGCCCACCACGCGGAAGGCGTGCGTGTTGGCTGCCACGGCCTTCGCCACTGCACGGGTGCCGGAGTCAAACGGCGGGACTTCACACATGCCGAGCGGACCGTTCCAGAAAATCGACCTCGCTTGGGCTATGACCTCTGCATACACACGTACCGTCTCTGGGCCCAAATCCAAAAACGTCCAGTCTGGTTTAATCTTCTGTGAGGCCCATTTCACCACTTTGGTTTTAGCGCCAGCCTCAGCGGCAGAAGCAGACACCAGGTCGATTGGCAGCATGACCCGAGCCAATGGCTGTGAGCTGGACAAGGCGGGTACAAAAGCCTTGGACTCTTCCAGCAGCAAGGCTGCTGTGGCCACATAATTTTTTTCAGTTTGTCCCGCTTTCACGCTAGACGACTCCACCACAGACGCACCCACTTCCCCACCCAGCGACTTCACAAAGGTATTCGCCAGAGCCCCGCCAATCAATACAATGTCCGCGCGGTGCATAAAATTCCGGATCACATCCACCTTGTCAGAAATTTTTGCGCCACCCAAAATGGCTACAAAGGGTCGGTCAGGATTTTCCTGCACACGTTGTAACGCGGCCAATTCTTTCTCCACCAAAAAACCTATCACCCGATCTTTCATCATGAGCGGCAACGCATGCACAGAAGCATGCGCTCGGTGTAGAGCTGCAAAGGCATCCTGCACATATACTCCAAACGGACCAGCTAAAGCTTTCAAACGTCCGGCCAACTCCTGACTATCTTTTTCTTCCCCTGGATCAAAACGCAAATTCTCTAACAACAGCACTTCACCTGGCTTGAGCGCCTCCGCCGCCTTGAGTGACTGCGGCCCAGCCACATCTTGAGTCAACGTGACCGGCTGCTTGAGTAACTTGGCCAATGCCTCCGCCACCGGAGCTAAAGAATATTTGGTGTTCATTTCCCCTTTTGGTCTCCCTAGGTGTGACAACAAAATCAGCGCTGCCCCTTGTTCCAATAAATGTTGCAGCGTAGGCAACGTGGCGGTGATTCTGGTGTTGTCCGTGATCTTGCCGTCTTTGATGGGGACGTTGTAATCAACCCTGACCAACACCTTTTTGCCTGCAAAGTGAATGTCTCGAATAGTTTTTAGCATGCTAAAAGTATATCACATCTGCTACACTTTCAGCATGTCTCACTTCACCTACGCTCCCCTGCGCCAACTTCCCTATTGCTGTGTGGCTGCTTGTGTCTTGATGGTTTTAAACCGCCGCAAGTTAGATCGATTTTCCCAACCACACATCGGTTACGCCTTAGGTCTGGCCGTCCCTCCAGAGTTCCGCACCAAGTTTCCAAAATCCCGCAAGAAAAAACCGTCTTCAGGCTGGGGAACTGAGGTAGAAAACCCAAAGTACTCGCTGAATCATTTTTTTACTAAGAATAACTTGCCATTGCATGAGACCTGCTGTTTCCCCAAAACTATTTCTGAACTCCAGCAAGTACTTCAGCAACACATAGGCAAAGCTGATCTACTGGTATGTATCCAAGTGGTCACCTGGGGACATGTGTTGCTGGTAAAAAACTTCTCAGATTCTACCGTGACCCTGATTGATCCGGCTACAGCTAAAACAAAAAAGGTCTCGCTCCGCGTCCTATTCAACAGCATCCAGCGACACGGAAAAGCAAATCGAGCCGGCGTTTGGGTTATCTCAGACAATTCTCCCGTGATCCACAGACGGCGCTAAAAAGGTCTTGACGGGCTTACTGCCCAGTCCATAATGATCCCGGATTAAAAATTTGATTGGAGGAATTATAAACATGAATCGATTTACAACAGGAGTTGGTCTAGTAGCCAAAGTAGCGTTGGTTGGCAGTTCAGTAGCGTTGTTAGGCGCGGCTTGCTGGAAGGAAGTGGTGACGAATAGGAATGTGGGGCCTGCAAACGGAAATACGGGGGCGAATGAAAATGTTAACGTGAGTGAAATTGATAGTTCGGATTGGTTGACCTATACAAATGAGGAGTATGGGTATTCTGTTAAATATCCAAAAGATTGGATTTACTTTAATAACATAGGCGACCAAGAACTTGAATATATTCAAGAAAAAGATCCTTCATTCATAAGATTTACCAACATCAAAAATAAAAAATCGCAAAATAGCTTTGTTGATATTTCAATTAAAGTAGAGTTAATAGATGCCACAAAAATTCCAACGTCAAAGTATGTTGAATATAATGGATATTACTTTATTTTTAATGAAGGAACATGGGCGAGCGACTTTGAACTTCAAATTTTAGATTCGATGTACGAGTCTATCACTTTTTCTAACGAAAATAACAACTCTTTAGGCCAGATCAATACCTCTGATTGGGTATTATACAAAAGCAATGCACTGGGTTTATCGTTTAAGTACCAAAAAATCTCAGGATCTGTAACGGAGTTTCAGTCAGACTGTGTTGATGATGAGCGTTGTTTTAGTGGCTCCACTATTGGCTGGGAGTTTAATGGGGAAGGTTCGTTATCAAGACAATACACGTTGGCCGCCTCAGTATCAAAAGATGATTCTGTTGATAGAGAGACTTGGCCTACTGACTATAGTGATTTTTATTTTGATAGTGGATATCACCTGTTAGGAAGTACCGAGATTAAAGATTCTGACAAAACTATTGAGATAAGAATCAAGGGAAATAGTAATGGAAATGACTACATCATTTATGATTTAACATCATTTTCAAAACAGGCCGATGAGGTATTGAATCAAGCCAAAGTAGCAATGATTAAATTTCCAGTTGGTCAAAATGATTTGTACAAGGCCTTTACAATATATTTTGAGAATCCAACATCAGTTGATGAAATAATTACAAGCATAGAATCTGTTCAATTTGAATGATTCTTTTTCAAGTCAATGTGAGCTCCTTCTAAGTCCCCGCTGTCGCTTTCAAATCCTCTGCTGATTTTCCTTTTTGCTTGCTCACCTTGCTCGCAATTTTTGCCTGTGTTTCTAATTGCGCCGCACTTGGTTTCAGCGGAACAACAAATTGGAAGGTTGAGCCCTTGCCCACACCTTCACTTTCCACCCAGATTTTCCCACCATGTTCTTCCACCACTTTCTTGGCAATAAACAAGCCTAAACCTGACCCATTCGGCTGCACGCGCGCAATTCCAGTTCCCCTGACAAATTTACTAAACAAGCGCTTTGCCTCCTCAGGTTCAATCCCCACACCTTGATCATGCACAAAGCCATGTAGCTGATCACCTTCCTTTTTGGCTGAAGCGGTAATAGTGCCTTGTTGAGAATATTTGATTGCATTATCTACCAAGTTCAACATCACATCTTTCATTTTATCTGGATCAACCATCACCTCACCTATCTTCTTAACTGAAGGATCTACAACTAACTCAATCCCCCTCTTGGTGGCAGTAGGTTTCAACTCCATGATAATTTCATCCACCACAGATTCAAAACTGACTTTTTTATAATCCAAGTAAAAACGACCAGCCTCAATTCTGGATACATTCAAAAAGATGTTGACTATACGAATGAGTCTATTACTAGCCCCATATACATCTTGTAATATTTTTAACTGAGTTGGTTCGATCTTCCCAAAATCACCAGCCACCATCATGGATAGATAGCCCATGATGCCGGTGAGCGGCGTTCTGAGTTGATGGGAGGCGATGGAAATAAACTCGGATTTGGCGGCGTCGAGTTCTTTGAGATGTTCGTTGGCGGCACTTAAATCTTTAGTTGCCTTCTCAATTTCAGCCCTGAGTTTGATGTTGAATTCTTGAGATGCTTTATAAAGACTGGCATTCTGGATAGCCACCGCTGCTTGATCAGATATTGTTTCTAAAAGTTGAATATCTTCGACTGTGTATGCGTCTTTGGATAACTTGTCGCCAAGTAATAATAAACTAATGAGTTTATTATTTGAAACCATTGGTACACAAACTGCAATATTTGCATCTTCGAGGTCGTTCTTAAACTTTAGCAGGATTTGGCGATCACGTTCTGTGGTTTTTTTTGGTCTCAACGCTTCATCATCTGTAAAATGAATAATTTCATCACGAACTATTACGTCTGATGTTTTTTCAAAATAATCCAATACTCCTTGTCTACTGAGAATTTTATGAATACCCTTCAGATTAATATTGGAATTCTGTTCTAAGTAACAGGCCTTATTTTTTGTGTATTCACAGGTCGCAAAGGCATACTGTTCTACACCTAACACGTGAATAAGTTTTAAGCTAATAATAGTAAGAATCTCATCTAATACTAGAGTTTGACTCATCTTAGCGGCGATCTCTTCAGTGACTCTCTGACGGTCATATAGCGTTGTAAAAAAATATTTGTTAGCAAATTTTAGAAAACCTTTTTGGAAATATGAGAATAGAAAAATTCCAATTAGCAAAGCTACGGGAAGTAAAACTCCAACAGCTATAGGAAAATTCAGCACACTATTTAAATAATAAAGTCCCAACGTAATGACTAAACTCGAAGTAACTGCTCCGCCGATTACAAATATTCGACGTAAAAAAATACGAATATCCAAAAACCTGTAACGAACAACAGAAACATAGGCGCAAAAAACAAAAATTATTGAGCTTGGCGAATCCAGAGGAATGAACTCTTTGACACCAAAGATTGGCAAAATAAAATCAACAAATCCAGCAATAAAAGCAAAGGTGTATATTCCGTAAATAACATATTTAAGTTGAAGTCTCCACAATGAATCCGCTTTTCTAAAGGCAATAAAAAGCTCGATAATGATTATAATTAATATAAGAACCGAATAAAGAGAAAATATAACAAAAAGAGGACCAAACTCTCCTTCAAAACCTCCTACAAGACCCCTTTCAACATGTTTTATAAGAAAATCTGTATAAGCCAGTACAAAAAAAACCGTTGCTGTAATGTAAACAATGAGGAGTTTCACGAAACTGCGTTTTTTATGTAGCAAAACGATAACCCAAGCTAATGCACTCGGTGCAACTAATGCACCTGCTGCATAACTATTACGAACCCAAAACTCACCTGGAGCAAAAACCATTAAAGGATTTGTGATAATCCAGTAAGAGGTTATGAAAGCAAAAAAACTAAAAGTTGAATTAACCAGTGACCGGGATTCTCTCAAAGAAAGGAAGCCTAGGACAAAGGCCATAACAGCCGAAAATAGAATTGTACAAATGAGTATTAACTGCATTACTTTCTGAGATCTTCTAATGCATCTAAATTATTTTTTATCCACAAAGTAGCCGTATTAAGTCCTTCCTGCAAACTAATAGATGGATTGTAGGGGATGAGGTTCTTTTCATTTGCATCGATGGCAAGACTGTAACCTAACATTTCTACTGCAGTTCTAGTTAACAACGGCCTGCTTCTTAATTGCAAGGCTGAAAATATTTTTTCTGAACAAAAACCAGCAATATTTGCAAGATTAAAAGGGATTGTAAAATTTGTTGATTTAAGCTCTGCTGTAGATGCAATCTGATCAACTAGTTGTTTCCAGGTGATATCACCATCTGAAATTAAAACCTTACAACCAACAACTTTTTCCTGCTTACTCATGGTAATAATAAAATCAACTAAATTTTGTACGTGCACCAGGGGTATAAGATTATATGGAGAACCTATAAAAACCATCTGCCTTCTTTTGAGTTGGTATGCTATTTCTGAAAACAATGTCTTATCACCTGTTCCATAGACCCAGACTGGTCTTATAACATTGACTCTAAGTCCCTTTTCTATAAAAGAGAGGGCTATTTTCTCTCCTTGCATTTTTGTTTTACTATAAGGAACAGTTGAGTTTGTATATTCCGTATTTCGACCTAACAGATTCTTTTTGCCTTTCTCTTTTTTTAACACATCGCACGTACTAATATGGATTACATGCTCTATATTATTTTCTAGTCCAACCTCCATTAAGTTTCTTGTTCCTTGTACATGAACATTTTCATAAAGTTCTGGTCGAGCCCAGTCAGTTACAACTCCGGCTAAATGAATAATACAATCAACACCATCTAAAGCATCCACAAATGAGTTTTTTATAGTTACATCACCAGTAACCACTCTGATTCTAGGATGACTTAAGGTAAGAGAAGAATTTTTCCTAACAAGAACAGTAACTTCATCTCCCGAATTAATGATTGACTTAATTAAATAGGACCCAATAAAACCAGAACCCCCAGTTATAAAATACTTCATATGCCAAAATTCAATTTTATTTTTTTACACTTCTCAATAAAAGTATCCAAATGTTCCTTTGTGTGTGTAGCCATCACAACACATCGAATTCTCGCTTTTCCTTTGGGAACTGCTGGCCAACGAACACAAGGTGCTAATATTCCCTCATTAAAAAGCCTATCAGAAAATTTTATAGCTTTCACTTCATCTCCAATAACTATTGGTATTATTGGGGTAGATGAATTCAAAGTATCGAACCCATGCTGTTTAAGCCCAGTCCTCAGGTAGTCTGCATTTTTATTTAACGAGGTCACCAATTTAGGATTATTTTTTATTTCTCGAATGGCTTGAATCGCAGCAGCGGTGGACGCAGGTGGTAATGGAGATGCTGTAAAAATATAACTTCTTGCAGTCACCCTCAGGTAGTCGATTAATAATTTTGAACCAGCAATATAACCACCAATACTACCAATAGCTTTACTCAAAGTACCCATTAATACTGGAATATCCTCATTGGGTTCTAGATCAAAAAATTCCGTCACCCCTCTACCTGTTTTCCCAAGTACACCAATGGAATGGGCCTCGTCAACCATTAATAGCGCATTGTAGCTTCTACACAGTCCAACGATACTTTTGATTGGAGCGTAGTCTCCATCCATACTAAAAACCGCATCTGTGATTACTATTTTTCTCTTGCTACGAAATTTTTTTAACTTTTTCTCTAAATCATTAGTATCAGAATGCTTATAAACTTCAACTCTATTTTTGGCAATTTTACATCCATCGATAATACTTGCATGGTTTAACTCCTCGCTTATTATTATAGTTTCTTTTTTTAAAAGTCGAAACATGTTAATGCCGTTCACAAGCGCTGGAATTACTCCTGAATTTGCCATATAGCCTGTAGTAAAAACAATAGCTGATTCCGTACCCAAAAAATCAGCTAACTCGTTTTCAAGATCTTCATGTAAATCTGTGTTTCCGGATATCAGCCTAGAGGCGCAGGTGCTTACCCCATAGTTCTCAATTGCGGCAATAGCAGCTGATTTAACTTTAGGAAAATTAGCTAAAGCAAGATAATCGTTTGAACAAAACATCAGCAGCCTTCTTCCATCAATAGTAATTTCTGGGTCAATGCCTGATGTAATAGTTCTTATAGTTGGATAGTAACCTTTTTCTCGAAGCTCAGTCACTAAATTTCTTATATCCTCCATACATATTTACCTTTTATCGACAATTCTCTTTTCCTTGATTTCTTTCTCCATCCCCAACTTGTCCAGCAAAACTTCCTTAGTATGCACGTTCACTCTGGGTGCAACGCCAACTTGTTCTGTTACCTTCCTCTCTACAACTACCGAGCATCGATCACAATCCTCACCATGCCGACACGCGATATTAATGTGTAACTCATCTACCTCGTACTGGTCGTCATCCCTTTTTCGAATCTCAACTTGCCACTCAACGACATCTTTTATTCCATGCATCAAAGGGTAAAAAGCATTGAGATTAACAAGCTCTCCCTTAACCTTTGTTAATTGCAACTCCTTAAAATCTGACTTTCGTTGGATGTCATAATGTAGTTGGGGAACCGTGCGACCACAATATTTACAAGGATCATAGGAAATCCCATTACAAATATCACCTGTTCGATATCTAACTACAACCGAACCACGCCAATCAAGTGCCGTATAAGTAACCTCTCCCGACTCACCCTCTTTCACCCTGTTACCGCTTGTGTCTAATAATTCAATAAATTCAAGGTCTGGGTACAAATGATATCCACTTTCTTCATTGCATTGTACCCAGGCTGTTTTGCTTTCAGTCATTCCATAGGTTGATAAAATCTTTACATCTGGAATCCATACTTTTACTTTTTCCCGCAAGCCCGGTGACACTCTTTCACCACCAAAAATAATATATTTGATAAAAGTTAAGTCTACCCCTTGGTCAATCGCTGTGCGGATTAAATGATATCCGTAACCTGGCATGATGACCAAAAGAGTTGGTTTCATTTTTAACAAAGCTGTGATAATTTTTTCAGTGCCCATAATCTTCCCGCCTCCAGTGTGCAAAGCCCGTATGTTAGCCGCCTCTGCACCTTTCTGCACCTGCCAAAAGGCCAGGTGAGGAGCATAAGGAAAAGCATTCAACAAAACATCTTCTGATTTGAGTCCAGCAACCTTAAATATTCTACTGCCAGTTTCACCTAGGTTCCTTAAATCATAGAGAGAGTACAGAAATGGAATCTGCGCAGTACTCCGACCCGTCGTAAAATGAATATGGATTGGCCTAAACTCCCTTTCTAGTGAATCTTGCAAGCGACCTCTGACTGCTTGGTTAATAAGCTTATCTTTAGGATAAAACTTTTTTATGGAATTTTTATCTGGCTGGAGAATAAATTTTTTTGGTTTCTCAGGATCCTTTTCTGTGGGTAATAAGTCCAACTTGGAAATAGGAGGTATTCTTTCTAAATCATGAATAGTACGAATTTCAGAAAATGAAATTTTTTTTTCTTTAAAGTAATCTTGATAGAAGGGGGAAAAACTCAGATAATGCTTAACAAAAAATTCCAATTTCTTATTTTGAAGTTTACAGATTTCCTCTTTTTTCAATTTAGAGAGCTTGTCCCAATTCATATCTATTCAAAATTTTTGATATCATCCTATAAAGATAGTATAATCTATTTAACAATGGATGCAAACCCTTACAAGCATGGATTTTACCTTCCCGGCCGACGAAATGAGGGTATTTTATTGATTCATGGGCTAACTTCTAATCCTTCAACTCTTTTTTATACTGGTGAAGAGCTAAACAAAGAAGGCTATTATGTATATGCCCCATGTTTACCAGGACACGGTACAACTCCCCACAATCTCATGAAAACTAGTTGGGCAGACTGGGAAAATGAGGTCAGTAATGGTATTAAGCTATTAAAAAAAACTTGTGAATCGATTTATATCATTGGTTTGTCTTTAGGTGCAAATCTTGCTCTAAATGCAGGGCTACAATACCCCGGTGACATTAAAAAAATAGTAGCAATTAGTACCCCAATCTATTTAAGAAAAGAGTGGTATATTCGGTTAATGACACCTATTCATAAAAAATTTAAAGACTTCCATCCAAAACCAATGAGCGAAGAAGATATTGAATACTACATAAAAACTAGTACCTATGATGTGTGGCCTTATGCAACTTTGTTAGAACTTCTCAAAGGAATGGATTTTACAAAAAAAATTATTCCAAAAGTTCAAACACCAACGTGTGTGATTTACTCGAAAGAAGACCCTATAATTCACCCAGCCAGCGGAAAATTTATTATCGCTCATCTAAAGTCATTTGATCGAGAAAAAAACTTCATTGAACTATCCGGAAGAATGCATATGCCGTTCTTTGGCGAAGTTCGTGATTCAGTGATTCTGGAAATTAAGAGGTTCCTAAAGGAGTAGTCATAGATAAACCACAATTCAGATAAACCTATTATGTTCCTCTTTTAGAATATGGGTTTGGTAAATTGTTTCAGTAGATTGTCGATAAAGCATAATTGAAGAAGGTAATTAGTGGGAAACGTAACCTCAAGGGTTACAATACCCCTATGGTTACTAGACATTAGTTCCAGCGTAAGGGATCTTTGCTTATTTAGAGAAAAAAACTTCTCTTCAGATAAGATTGGGAGTTTACTTTCCTTTACAAAAGTGGAAAATATACCCGCTTGCGTGGTGGTAGTGGCCACATATAAAACTGCTGGGTGTGATTAGACGGGACGATACTTTTCTGCAGTTTTGAGATGATTAGACATCAATCCCTCAGAAGTTCTTTGGTAAAGGGTCAATGGAAAAAATAAATCGAGAATTTTAATTTTACTTTTTTCTGAAAATAAATCTTTTGAAAAACCACTCAAAATGATGATTACTCTTTTTTGATTCTCCTCTCCTACCTTAAGAACTTTCTTGGAAAAAAACTTTCCCATGATGAAATAATAAGCAAAAAGAGCTTTGATAAAACTTGAGTTATACAAATAAACATTACCATTTTGGTTCACGGTACCACCCAAAAACACAATTTTCTTAATTTTTATATTCGAATCTGTAGTTAATCCACTCACTTCGTTAAATACCTCCCTAACCTGATCATGAATTTTTTTATCGTTTAATTTCCTCATTTGATTGATTTGGGAGTAGCTAGCCCTTTTATTCATAGATATGCCTAGCAAATTCCACTTAAGAATGGAGTATGCCAAAGCAATCGCCACCGTCCCCATTGCAAGAGGCGCTAAACTAGTAAACTCTTCATTGTTATAACGAGTTGGTAAAAAAATATTGAAGAAAACACCAACTGCAAGAGTTAGTATAAATGCAAGAATTACCGGGGAAATTCTTTTTCTGGTGGTTAGATCATTCAGTTTAAAGACCAGGAGGAAAAGAAAAAGTGTTACACAAGCAGAAAGAATTATTAAGTTTGTATAGAAAAAATCTGCATACCCAGCAACTATCGCTAAGTGGTCATCAACGATTACAAATCCCTGGACTATGAACCCTGGCAGGAAACAAGAAAGCATTGGAAAAATCAAAAACACATAAAAAAACCAAAATCGTTTAAATGAAAGATGAAGGCTTAATAGCTCTAAGCTGATTAAAAATAGTACCTCCACTCCTAGAAGAGCTGAGGCAAAGCCAATTTTTGTAAACAAATAAGCCATACTCCTAAGTCCTTCCATGTTTTGTAGCAATTCTGCCCAACCCCAAGTTGCCGCACTCACCACAAAAACAGAAAAAAGGATTTTCTGGTAAAACTTTTCGTTTTTCGTTTTAACCAAAAACAAAACCGCAAAAACATAGAGCGCAGTATATACCAAAGGAAAAGCTAAATTCAATAAAAACATATCTAAATTTTGTTATTCATTTCACTTCTCTTCACATGTTCCGTAAACGCACTTTCAGAAGCAGATTTATAGAAAAGAATTTGGTTGAATGACTGCAGAAGATCGTTCTGAGCTGAAATAAAAACTGGTTTTTTGTTTTTATGTTTAACCCAAATCTTAATTTTTTGATTGTGTGAACTAATAGACACAAAACTATCGCTTACGTTACTTAACACAGAAAAAAATCCCTGAAGAAGAAATGAGATGGTTGAGCCAAAAAGAACTACTTTACTTTGTGTTATGAAGCCGTTAGGAAAAAATAATATTCGAATTTTTTCTCCCAATTTTTCCTCACTAGATATAAATGCCTGACGCAGATTCATGGCCAGGTCTTGCCCATCCATTTTCCAATACATCTGATACCGTTTTGGTGTCAGGAATTTTTTCAAGTAAATACCTAAGAGATTCCACTTTAATATTGAATAAGCGAGTGCAATGATGATCGTAATGGAGGAAAGGGGGCCATAAGGAGTTAGGCTTTCATCCTTCAATAAAGATGGGTAAATAAGGTTTGTTGTCACGCCAATACAGGCCGTAAAGAGCATGGCCAGTATGATCGGTCGAATTCTCAACCGAGTGAAAATATCACCGTTACGATAACTGATGCTAATAATGGTAAATGCGGCAATTAAAAATAAAATGGCCTCATTAAAGTAAAAAAGGATTCCAAATCCCTCAATAACATTGATGTCACCATTTTCTATAATAGGTACCCCAACTATAAAATTTGGAAAAAAGTTTGTGGCCAACAAAACAAGAAGGCCAAAATATACATACCAATACTTTTTTAACCCAAGATGCAAATCCAACGTCTCAAGAGCGATAATGAAAAAAATAAAAATGGCTAATAACCCAGCTGCAAAAGCGACTTGCGCGAGAAGAGTTGCGTATTGAATAAGCGCATAAGACTCCGCGAGAATATTTGTCCAACCCCAAACTGCGATTGAGAAAGTAAATAGAGTAAAAAGTAGCTTTGAAAAAAACTTATCGTTCCTTGTAATTAACAAAAATGCTGCCGAGAAGGCAAAAAGAGTGGTGTAAACGATTGGGAATAAAATTTCTTGAATGCTCATTATAGTATCGGCTTACTTAACAATGAAAGTACCTTATATGGCGATAATTCTTTCAGTTTCTGATCCAGCGAAGAAGAAAAAGATGCCTGCTTTCCAAGGTCAGTAATGATCACTAAATCATTTTCTTTAATAATCGAAAATTCCAACCTCACGCACTCTGTCCCAACCTCTTCAAGTTTTTTCTTGCCCAAAGAACCAAAGGACCGGATAAGATAACTTGCATTGGTTTCAGGGGAGAAGGCGATCATCATCCCGCGTAAATCGTTACCTAGAATCCCCTCTTCCGCTAACATCCTCAAAACTTCTTGTTCCACCAATTTCAAAAACTTTTTATGCGGCGGGAAAAATACCTGGCCAACGTCCCATTTCCTCCGAGTTGATGGATCACCCCAAAACTTCTTAATTCGATTTTCAACGAACTCAGGCAACTTCTCTGAAGATACAGTAAACTGTTTATCCAGCAACCTTAATTTCAATAAGCTGAATAGGGAGATTAACGCAACAGGAAAAGTAAATAGGGCTCCGTAGGGTTGGAATATCCTGGTGTGAAAGATAACAGTAGGAATAAACAATAAACCAAACCCAAGGATAAAAAAAAGGAGATGAGCAAAACCAAGATATTTGGCTTCTTTTTTTGTAACAGGGTCAAAACCTTTTTTAATAATAACTATGGCTGTATCTGCATATAAGAGAATCATTAATATCGGGAAAATAAAAGGGGCAGAACCTGGGACAGGTATGAGCTGACCAGCTTCTAAAGTCGAGGATTGAAACAGAAAGGATGACCAAGCCACAAACAAAGATAAAAAGAAAATCACTCCAACAAAAAACCACTTTCTTGCTGAAATAACTTTTTGTTTATAAGGATGGTTTGTGACAAAAATATCAAATAAAATTCCTTGCACTATGACGGCTGTCATGTGCAGTCTCACCCACCATAAAAATAAGTCAGGGTTTGTGGTAGTTACAGAAAAATAATTAAATATGGTCCAAAGGATGAATGAAAAAATAAATGCGATGAAAATACCGTGGAGAAAATGTACCTTCCTAGGTTGTTGGATAAAAAGTAAACACAAAACCAGCAAATAGAGGACTACAGCAAAAATTGTGGTGAAAAAGATAGAGGTCATAATTACTTTAAAATATAGTATTACCTCATCATATCTTTTGTTTCTTGTCCAGTTTTGGAAGCGTGAGTTCAATGAGTAAAAATTTTCAGTCAAAGAAAAAAGGGCCGTTTCCATTCTACCTAGTCTGCTTGGGTAAGCAGAGTGTGGTGGTCTGGTCGTGCCCTTTCTCCAAGGTGCGGTCAAACTTGATCACGAACTTTGAGCGAGGTGGGAGGAGGCGAAGGGGTTTTGAGCCCCCCCGTCTCCTTCCCGGTGCTCCTGCCGTCCTTGTCCTGACTACGGACAATCTCCGTTCCCGGTGATGTTGGCCGCATCACCCAGGGTACACAGCACCTGCCAGTTAGCAGAGGTCACGTACCTGATCTGGCTCCAGTCAAACCCACACGCAGTCATGGCTTGAGTGGAGGTGACCCCCCGCTTGTAGCCAGTACCCGTGATACCGTCAAGCTTTTGTGTGTAAGGTAGCGGGGTAGTTATTGTTTAAATAAT
>CAYIMB010000012.1:0-31329 GCA_964364425.1 uncultured Gammaproteobacteria bacterium | reverse complement strand
CAACTATTCTACATCCCGCTTTTTATTCCTTACACACTAAAAGTATACGGTATCATGATGCATCCTCCCAGGTAGCGTCCGCCATTGAGCAGGTGGGCGCAGACGCTCCAGTCCCAGCGGTTGCGGTAAGCGCTGGCTGTTCCGTCCAGGGCATCCACCACGCACACCAGTTGGTCCTGGTGGAAGAGTTCTTCCACCGTGGCGTCCTGGATGATGTCAGCCCCTTCCGCGCTCTCCTCGGCCACGAACTGCACCCCCGGCCAGTTTTTCCTGGCCCACCCCAGGATGACTGCCTGGCCGGCATCATCCACCGGGGTGCTGACCGAATGGTGGCTGGCTCCGGTATCCGTCTTGACCTTCCCGCGGACGCCTTCGTCCAGTTGACGCTCCGCCTGGTAGGCCGTAGCGCGGACCATCCCTTCCAGATCATGTACAGCATCACAGATTCGGAACAAAGCACACCTCCTAGGAAATTGGTGAATTTTAATTTTCAACGCGACCCTAAAACCGTTCCCGACTTTAAGGACCGACTACTGTAGATCCATTTATAGGGATTAGTCAATGATACTGTCCTAGGACTAGCACACCAAGTCATTGGAGAACACAAAACGGGCGTGTTCTGCGCGTTTTACATCGAACTTATTTCCAATACTGCTCCGCCTCTTTCAAATTTTCTGGGCGTGAAATGTCGTACCATTTGCCTTGGAACGGGTAGCCAACCAACTTCCCATCTTTAGCAATTTTAGGCAGAACGTGTTTTTCCAAAGACACAGCACCGGCGCTCTCAATATATTCAAATACTTTTGGTTCAAACAGGAAAATGCCTGAGTTCACCAAGCCGACCACTTCTTTGCTGGAGGGTTTTTCCACAAATTCTACAATTTTAGATCCTTGAAGTTTGACCACACCAAAGTTTTCCGGTTTGCGAGAATAGGCCAAGGCAATGGTTCCAACCCCCCGGTGCGTTTTGTGGAAATCTATAAAGTCTTGCCAGTTGATACCTGCCAGTACGTCCGAATAGGCCAACACAAATGGTTGCTTCAACAACCCCTTGGCCAGTAGCATAGCCTTGGCCGTTCCGCGCGCCGCATCTTCAAGGTAAGTAATGTTGACTCCCCACGCCACGCCATCACCCAAGTATTCTTTCACTGGTCGTCCAGTGTCATCTATTACAATAATAATGTTGGTAATGCCAAAAGATTTCAGTTGATCAATCAAGTAAGAGATAATCGGCCGATTGTGAATCTTCACCAACGGCTCAGGCTGTTCAGGGTTTAGGTCTCCGGCTAGGACCAGTGCCGTGTTGACGCCTAAGCCCAATTTTTGGCTCACCATAAACTCTATGGCATGCGACCTATTGCGTATTTTCTCCCCATCTATAAAATTGTCCAACAGTGGCAAGAGGTCTTTGCGTAAGGTGATAGTAATCCGTGCTTTCCCTTGGGAATTGCTCATAATTTGATCATATACATATTTTGTGGGACGTGCAACCCAACAACTTGAACAGGCGCTATGGGCCCAAGGGGTCCAGTTTGTGGCCGGGGTAGATGAAGCTGGGCGGGGTGCCTGGGCCGGGCCCTTAGTGGCTGCCTGCGTGGTCATGCCGGCTGAGCCACGTCTGAAACGTATTCGTGACTCTAAGCTTATTCCTGAGGTAAAACGTGGACCATTATTTGTAAAAATTACTGAAACAGCGCTGGACTGGGCGGTGGGGATAGTCAGTGTTGAGGAGATCGACCTGCACGGGGTTCACCAAGCTAATGCGGAAGCTATGCGCCGTGCTTTACAAGCGCTGACGCTTACTCCAAATCACGTGTTGGCTGATGGTAACTTTGGATTTGATTTGAAGTTTCCAGCTACCTGGGTGGTGGAGGGGGATGCCAAGAGCTATGCCATAGCCTGCGCTTCTATACTGGCTAAAGTCACGCGAGATAGGTTGATGCTGGAGCTACACGAGCAGTTTCCGCAGTATGGGTTTGATACCCACAAAGGGTATGGAACAGCACGGCACCAGAGCGCACTCCAGGAGTACGGCGTCTTGCCCGTACACCGCAGGAGCTTTGCTCCAATTTTTTCTTTGGTCAGCACGTGATATACTATCTTCATGCCAGAACAAAGTATCAATACGGTCATTATTCCCGCGCATGAGGTGTTAAAGCGGATTGGACTTGACGTGGGCCAGCGCTGTGCTGATCTAGGGGTAGGCCGGCAAGCCAACTTTACCATTGCCGCGGCTGAGATAGTGGGACCACGCGGGTTGGTCTATGCCGTGGATGTAGTCAAGGGAATTTTGTCGACCGTGGAAGCTAAAGCAAAATTACACAAGGTCAGTAACGTAGTGACTGTATGGTCAGACCTTGAAGTGTATGGCGCGGCGAAGGCTATTGGGAATGGATCTCTTGATGTGGGCATGCTCATTACGGTTTTATTTCAGAGCAAGCAGCGCAAGGCCATGATAGAAGAGGCAGTGCGCATGGTAAAGACAGGGGGCAAGCTCTTGGTGGTGGATTGGAAAAAAGGCGCGACTACCTTTGGTCCGGCGGTTGAGGTTCGCCCAGATCCAAATGAAATTAAAGCCATTGCGGCAGAACTTGGGTTGAGCCTGGTTGAAGAGTTTGAGGCAGGACCATTTCATTTTGCTTTAGTGTTCCAAAAATAGGGCGCTCGTAAAAAAACGAAATGTTGAGAAAAAACCTTGGAGCTCAAGGTGAGCAGTTAGTGGCGCAAGTGCTGGAACAGCGCGGTCACCGGATTTTGTTGCGTAATTGGCGGACGCGCTGGATGGAGATTGACCTGGTCACACAAATAAACCAAGAAGTGTGGGTAGTTGAGGTGAAGACTCGGACAAGTGAGGTGTTTGGGAGGCCGGAGGAAGCAGTGACACCGGGAAAGTTAATAAAGTTAAGGAAAGCTGGGGAAATAGTAGCGAGCCAACCTTCTTTTTCTTGTTTCCGTCTTAGGCTGGTAGTTGTTGCTGTTCAATTGGAGCCTAAGCCAAAAATTAAGTTTATTAACGTAGGCGCGTCTTGACAAAAGTTTTACTTTTGTTAAAATGTAAGATATATGAGTACCACTACACTATCACAAAAATA
Organism: uncultured Gammaproteobacteria bacterium; assembly: GCA_964364425.1. Taxonomy (GTDB): domain Bacteria; phylum Patescibacteriota; class Patescibacteriia; order UBA9570; family JBBTWU01; genus JBBTWU01. The sequence continues at coordinate 28,237 of CAYIMB010000012.1, read as the reverse complement.
CCAAGTTGTTATCCCTAAAGGTGTACGGCAGCAAATGAAACTAAAGGCCGGAATGATGATTACTGTCCAACCTATAGATGAAAATCGTGCTTTGTTAGTTAGGCATCCAAAAGACGTGACCAGTGCTTTAAGTGGGTTAGGTAAAGACGTTTGGAAAAAGGTTGGGAGCGTAGCCTATATTCAACGTGATAGACAAGCATGGGACAAACGCTAGGCCTGGATACAACGCTCCTCATCTATTTACTTGAAGAACATCCAAAGTATTTTTTACCTGCGCGCGAGATATTTCGTTCTATTGAGTCCGGAAAGCATTCGGGAGTATTTGCTAGTTTAGGCCTCATTGAGCTTTTAACCGGCCCAAAGCAACTGGGACAATACGCCTTAGCCAACGAATATAAGAATTTGATTACTCATTTTCCACATTTGATCATTGGAGACCTAAATGAAGCGGTGATTGAACAGGCCTCTAGTTTAAGGGCCGAATATCATATTCCCACCCCTGATGCTATCCATCTTGCCACAGCCATAGAGTACGGAGCTACGGTTTTTGTGACAAATGATAAACGTTTAAAAAAGGTCAAACAAATCAGGATTCGGCTCATAGGAAGTTGAAGATCGATTTTATTTGACCGCACCGGGAGAGCACGTTACACTCTTTCCACGTTCTTTGATATTCCATTGAACTCTTGTTCAGGGAAGTCAAAACTGTAAAGTTTTGTATTAATTATTTACTTCCCGGTCTGGTTGGTCTTTTGAGGCTGGCCACAAGGGTTTGAATGGTATGAAAATAGTTCTCACAGTCTGCGGACTGGTGCTTGCAGGACTGTTGACCATGCCGGCTGCTCGGGCGGAGGGAATGCCTGGTACGCCTACGGTTTTGGTTCCAACTACGTCTGCCCACACCAGTTCAGTCAAACCTGTTATTGCCGGCGTGACCCAACACGGCACACAGGTGGATGTCTACATAGATAATCAGTTTTACGGTCATGCCAGCGTAGTGGAGGGGCAGTATGGAACAGCGCACTGGTCTTACGTGCCGTTCCTGAACCTGACCCACGGTTGGCACACCATTCAGGTCAAAGCGCAGAATGCTTCTGGAGGGAGAAGTGTTGTGAGTCAACCCACATACTTGTTTGTCGACTTGCTCGTCCCATCACCCACTTTGCTTACTCCGGTGGTGAATGCGGACACGGTTGCTTCCAAACCATGGATTGTTGGTCTGACCACTGGCGGAATGACTTTGGATGTGTGGATTGATGGTGAGTTAAACGGATCAGTGGAAGTAGAAGGTGCTATAGGTGAAACAGCGAGTTTCAAATATAAACCTTTCCTTCCTTTGAGTGCCGGAACACACACTGTTTCTGTGACTGCGAAAGATGCCTTTGGAGGCACGTCCCCAGCGAGCAGCTCAACGTTTACAGTTCAAGCCACAACTCAACGAGTGGTGACTTCTGTAGCTACTACAACAGACCCTGTTGCAACGGAAGAGCCAGCTGCTCCAGTTGCCGAAACAGCGGAGCCCGCTGAAGAGAAGCCGGCTGAGACCATTCAACCGGCAGAACCTGTGACGCCAGCTGCTCCTGAGGTGGTACAAGAGGAACCCGCTACACCCCAAGAAGCTTCAGTTGAAGAGCCAACAGAAGAGCCTGCGGACACTGCGGCTCCTGAAGAAGAAAAAAATTCCAATGTTCTGTCTACCGTTGGTTGGGTGCTACTGGCTTTAGTGGCTATAGGCATGATCACCAGAGGAAGAGGAAAGAAAGTGGAAGGTGATCAGTTGGTGAAAATCGACACCACCGGATCAAACCCACATGTTGAAGTGATACGGAAACCAGACGCAACTTCAAACACTACAACTTCTACGCTCACGCCTCCAGCTCCGCCAACACCGCCCACTCCGCCAAGCAATCCATCTGTCTAGACCAACACCCTCCCTTGTGGAGGGTGTTGCGTTTGAGAGTGTAAAGTTGTACGCTATAAGCGAATATGAAAACAAAATGGAGGTTGGGATTTGTTGTGATGGCCATCAGTTTAGCTGTTTTGGTTGTGGGCGTGAGTGGTGTTGCGGTGTATGCTCAAACAGTTACTGCCAACACTCCAATTGTGAATTTGGAGGTGCCAATTGGTGAGACGGTCCAAGTCAGTGGAATAGCACAGTACATTCAAATTTTTTACCGCTTTACCGTGGCCGCGGTCGCTATTATTGCTGCGACCATGATCATGTACGCTGGTATTAGTTGGCTGACGGCGGCGGGCAGTTCACAAAAGATTGGTGAAGCAAAAGAGAGGATTACCGCCGCTATCTCAGGTTTGATTTTAGCCGTGCTGTCTTATGCTATTTTAAACACCATCAACCCACAATTAGTTTCTCTTCAATCTCCCACCATAGCTGTTCCAGAAGTGGTGACATCCATCACTAAAGCACTTAGCGGTTCTTCTGCTGCCCAAGACACCACCAGCGGGGATTATTGTCCGTCTGCCAGCGACTGGGTGGATATTTCTTCTACACTGGCCACCATAAGCACTCAGGCAGCTGCTGTCTATGATGCTCCTAACCATGCATCTTCTAATCAAGGACTGTTAGAGCCTGATGTGGTACCAAAATTATCCTCCGCTATTTTGGCCGCTGACGCCATTGGGATGACGTTATATGTGAATGGAGATTCTAGAAGTTTTTCTACCCAACAATATTTATATGAGTGCTATACCGACTCTTTAGCTACTGGTTCCTGCGCTTGTAGCTCTTGTAACTTAGCGGCAAGACCTGACTGCAATTCGTCACCTCATTTGCTAGGCAGAGCCCTTGATCTCTCCTGGTATCCAAAAACTACCTTTAGCAGCAGCACGAATTGGCACAGTTTACTCGGGTATGCCAAGACCGCTTGTAATGACGGCGACTGTGTGTCTGGAAGCACCTCAACGTATATGGCTGACTCTCAAGAACGTTTGCAGACCATGATGCAGTCCCTGGGCTTTACCCGTATCTGTAAAGAGTGGTGGCATTTTGAGTATCTAGGTCCCAGTACCCAAGTTTGTGAACCTGGTCAATATTAAAATACTATGAATAGACGTTTAGCCATAATTATAGGAGTAGCTCTGATAGTCATAGGACTAGGAGCCTTGGGATACTTTGGGTATGTTATTTTTGGCGGATCTACCGGGGATGCTAATACGGAGATATCTCGTTTTTACCTCAAGCAATCTCAAAGTGTTGAGAATCCCACTGGTCAACATATGGTGGTGGTCACTGGTGTGTTGTCCCCAGAAGAAGGAACGCCCGCGGACTGGTCTTGTGCTGTCCGAGCCTGGGACTGGGGAGACGGCACGGTCATTCGTGACGAGGGGTGTTCTGCTTTGTATAACGACAGTGTTGTAGAGTTTCCGTCTGGGTATACCTACACAGAATCTGGCACGTATACCGTAAAACTTTACGCCCAACTGGCCGGTGGAACCATCTATGCCTCGGATGAATTAGAGGTAGTGGCGCCTTGACAGATTTGCTCAGAGGACTACAATCCACTTGACTAGTATTCAGGTTTGAATGCTGGTTTTTTTATTTTCAATTCAAATCGACTAAACATATGGCCAAATCAGATCTGATGCTTGCAATAGAGCAAGTGTGTCAGGAGAAAAATATTCCCGTGGAAGCAGTGCTGGAAACTATTGAAGCAGCTTTAGCCGTTGCTTACCGCAAAGAGTTTGGTAACAAGCTATCTAATATTAAAGTTGAGTTTGATCCAGAGACCGGTGGCTCTAAAATTTTTGATGTCAAAACGGTGGTGGAAGATCCAACCCCAGAAGAGTTAGAGGCGGCAAAAGGTGAATTAGAAAAAGAAGTCCGTCATGACCGCACCATGGGCATGGCCACCCCACGTGGTGTGGCTGAAGGAGTGGCTGAAGGTGAAGAGGAAAAAAAGCGCTTCAATCCCAAGACCGACATGCCGGTATCAGAAGCCAAGCAGATCAAACCAGACGCAGTCATGGGTGATGAGATTGTGCAAGAGTTGGAGACACCAGCAGGCTACGGACGTGTGGCCGCTCAAACTGCCAAACAAGTGATTATTCAAAAGTTACGTGAAGCGGAACGCGAGACGTTATACAACCAATACAAAGATAAAGCAGGTGAAATTATTCCAGCCACTATTCAACGTGTGGAAGGCAAGATGGTGTTTGTGGATTTGGGTCAAGCCGTTGCCCTTATGCCACCGTCTGAACAAGTCAGAGGCGAACAGTATCGCCCAGGCCAACGGATCAAGGCGTTCTTGTTATCTATTGAAAAAACAACTAAAGGCCCTGAGATTTTGGCCTCCCGTGCTCATCCAGACATGGTGAAATCATTGTTTGAGCAGGAGGTACCAGAAATTAAAACAGGAGCTATTGCTGTTATGGGAGTTGCCCGTGAGGCCGGTTCACGTACTAAGTTTGCGGTGAAGAGTACGCAAGAGAATATTGATCCAATTGGTTCTTGTGTTGGACAACGTGGAGCACGGGTACAAACAGTTATCTCGGAATTGGGCGGAGAGAAGATTGACATCATTGAATACTCAGATGATCCAGTGCGTTACATCATGAATGCCATGAGCCCAGCTAAAATCATCAGCGTGAAGTTGGATGAAGAAAACAAAGAAGCCAAAGTGGAAGTAGCTCCTGATCAATTGTCATTAGCTATTGGTCGCGGTGGGCAAAATGTGCGCTTGGCTTCTAAATTGACTGGTTGGAAGATTGATGTGCTCAGACCAGAGGGTATGGAGGTACCGGGAACCGCCACCGAAGGTGGTGCTGAAGCCGCAGCGGAAGCTGTTCCTGCCGAGGAAGCTCCAAAAAAAGAAGAAGGAGGAGAAACTGCAGCGAAATCCACTGCAGTGGCCGAAGAGGCGGCCAAGGAAGAGGCGCCAAAAGAAGAACCAAAAGTAGAATAATTATTTGTAAATCGAATTTATGAACTTACTCCACGAATATCCATTAGGTGACGAAGCTCCAAAGTCATTCAATGTGATCATTGAGATTGCAAAAGGCAGCGGGAACAAATATGAGTTGGATAAAAAGACCGGTTTGATCAAATTAGACCGCGTGTTCCGCACCGCTCAGGTCATGCCATTTGATTACGGCTTTGCCCCACAAACCTGGTGGCATGACGGAGATCCTTTGGATGTGATGGTGCTCACCACTTACCCACTTATGCCAGGCGTTGTGGTTGAGGTCCGTCCAGTGGGAATTATGGAAATGAATGATTCCGGAGAAGTTGATCACAAAATCATTGCTGTGCCTGTGGACGACGCACGTTGGGACAACACCAAAGATATCAATGACGTGAATGAACACTTCAAAAAGGAAGTGACCCACTTCTATGAAACCTATAAAATGTTGCAAAACAAAGTAGTGAAAGTTGGCGAATGGAAAGACCGTGCGGCGGCTGAGGCAGCTGTGGTGGAAGCTCAGGCGTTGTACAAAAAGGAATTTAGCAAGTAAACGGAACAGACGCATGAACGTAACAAAAAAAGAGTTGCCCAAGAGGCAGGTAGCTCTCACTATTGAAGTGTCGGTTGCGGAGGCGCAGCCGTGGATTGAAAAAACTGCTAAGAAAATTTCTGAGGACGTGAAAATTCCTGGCTTCAGACCAGGTCACGTTCCGTATGATGTGTTGAAAAAACAAGTGGGTGAAGCCGCCATCTACCAGGAGGCGTTTCAAGCCATTGTAGAAGAGACTTACCCAAAGGCTGTTGATCAAGAGAAGTTGCCGGTCTTGGGTCGGGCTAAGATTGACGTAGAGAAGCTGGCTCCGGGAAATCCAATTGTGTATGTGGCTACTGTGTCTTTGTTTCCGGACGTGAAGTTGGCTGAGTTAAAAAAGATCAAGGCTCGGCGGGTGGAGGTGAAGGTAGATCAGGCTGAGTTGGACAAGACCATGAAGGAGTTGCGTCAAATGCGGGCCAGTGAAGCCTTAGTGGCGCGTGCCGCGGCCAAAGGTGACAAAGTGTTGGTCGACTTTCAGTTGACGGTTGATGGCGTTCAGGTAGAAGGCGGCCAAGCCAGTAAAATGCCTTTGGTTATAGGTGAAGGACGCTTTATTCCTGGTTTTGAAGAGCAGGTGACTGGTATGGTCAAAGACCAGGTGAAAGATTTTGAACTGACCTTTCCAGCTGAATACTTTAAAAAGGAGTTAGCCGGTAAACAAGGCAAGTTTCATGTGAAGTTGGTGGAGGTATATGAGGTGAAATTGCCAGAGTTATCTGATGAGTTTGCTAAAGAGTTACAGTTTAAAGATTTAGCTGACTTAAAAATAACCATAGAGAAAAATATCTCTACCGAGTTGGAGAAAAAAGAATCAGATCGATTTGAAGGTGCTTTGTTATCTGAGTTGGCAGAAAAATCCAAGATTTCTGACTTGCCAGATGATTTGATTAAGGACGAGGCGGATAAAATGTTGCATGAGTTGCGGGGTGAGATAGAACAACGCAATGGATTGAAGTTTGAAGACTACATGGTACATATTAAGAAGACTGAAGAAGAGTTGTTGGAGAGCTTTAAGCCTCGTGCCGCAGAACGTTTGAAGGTGGCTTTGGTGGCTCGCGTTATTGCAGAAGAGCAGAAGTTAGCGCCAACTCCGGCTGAAGTGGAAGCGGAGGTCAAGAAACAAGAGGCTCAGTTTGCAGGAGTGCCTGAGATGATGGAACAAATGAGTCATCCAGCCTACAAACGCTATGTTGAGAACACGTTAGCCCACCGGAAAGTGATTGAGTATTTAGTTGCGCAGACACAAGGGAAATAATAAGAATGGCGGCGGAAGGGGGTCTGCGAAGAAGGGTGATTGAAGCTCCCGGATGAGCAGATCCCCCTGAGCCGCTTTTTTGTTTATTTCCTAATGATACACCTCGCGACGGTGACCAACATCAAGCACTAGAAGTTCTTTTTCCCCCGCCTGATTTATGGAGAGTTGTAAAATCAATCTGAAGTCACCAATCCGGAGTCTATGAGTGGCTGGTTTGAATTTATGCAATGGTTTCAACACAGCTAGAATGTCCGGATGTGTTTTTAATTTTTTGAGTTTGGATAATATGCGTTGCTGGATCTCAGGACTTACCCGGGAAAATCGTTTTTCAGCGAATTTGGTGAATACAAAAGAGACCATATCAAACCTGTAAGGAACCTTTACCTGAGTGAGCGGATTGACGGTAACGTTTTCGTAAAGCAGGGGCGCGTTGGGTCATTTCAAAGTCTTCCATATAATCTGCAATGGTTTCATCACAGCCCTCAAAATAGGGAAGCATCACAATTTTGCCTTCACCGTGGTTGGTCACAATATAACTTTGTTCTGTGATGGAGTGGGAAATTTTTCCAATCTGCTGCTGGAGTTTAGTGGTGGTAATAATATGGGGCATATTCTATATGGAATTATATATGATCTATAATATAGAATAGCTAACAAGAGTTTGTTTGTCAACCAGGTTTGGTCGTAGATGGTTATGAGGTCAATGTTTGCTATACTGCCAAAATGACAACCAAAAAGTCTAAGCATCATCTTATAGGTGCGCACGTTTCTTCTGCTGGCGGAGTGTTCAACGCACCGCTGAGGGCAGCTGAAGAGGGTTGTGAAGTGTTTCAGTTTTTTACTCGCTCACCACAAGGCGGTAAAGCGCCAGAGCTGACCAAAGAAATTATTGCGGATTTTTACAAGAATGTGGAAGCGGCTCAGTTGGTGCGTTGGTATACGCACGCGCCGTATTTTGTGAACACCGGAACAAGTGAGGCGCGTAACCGTATGTATACGCTTGAAGTGTTGCGCGGTGAAGTCGAGCGGGGTTGCGCTCTGGGAGTCACGGGGATGATGTTTCACCCCGGAAGCACTGGTGGCCGGGAGGACAGATTTGAAGCCTACAAGGAAGCCAATAAAGTCATGAATGAAATTTTGGATGGCTACAAAGGAAGTTGTAAATTTTTGATAGAGAATGCGGCCGGGGCAGGTTCAGTCATTGGGGCTGGATTTACCGAGGTTGGAATTTTGTGGAAGGGTTTGAAGCATAAAGCCAAAGCAGGCATTTGTTTGGACGTTCAGCATGCGTTTGCTTCAGGCTATGATTGGCGGACTGAGGCTGGATTGAACGCTATGCTCAAAGAATTTGATGAGCTAGTTGGGCTGGAACATCTGGTGGTGGTGCACGCTAATGATTCCATGGTGGAATTTAACGCACGGCGAGATAGACATCAACATATTAAGCAAGGGAAGATAGGCGCTGCTGCGTTCACGCGTTTAGTCAATCACCCAAAACTCAAACACGCAGATTTTATTTGTGAGACGCCGGCAGATAAGCGGAAAGAGGATGTGGCTTTTTTGAAGAAAGTTCGGAAAGGGTGAGCGGGGTCTCAGACAACACATCTCTGCTCCGCGTGGTTCGCGGAGTTTCATGCGGATTTATTTACGTGCAAAAGTAATGACAGCCTGGGCGACCGTGCTAGCTACCTCCCGGTCCAACGGAGATGGCAAAATATGTTCCGCTGTAGGGTTTGGAATCATGTTAGCCACAGCTTGAGCTACGGCCACTTTGAGTTCTGGTGTGAAGTCGCGCAAACGAACCTGTAGTGCACCTTTGAAGATCCCAGGAAAAATCAAAGCGTTATTTACTTGGTTTGGGAAGTCAGACCGTCCTGTAGCTACCACTACAGCTCCCGCGGCCAAGGCCTCATCTGGCATAATCTCCGGCGTTGGGTTAGCCATAGCAAAGATAATGGCTTGTGGCGCCATGGTTTTCACCATTTCTCCGGTCAGTAGCCCTGGTTTACTCAGCCCAATAAATACGTCCGTCCCGACCAGCGCCTCAGCCAGCGAACCCGTGTGCGCCTCAGGGTTAATAATCTCAGCTAACTTGGTTTTGTGTTCGTTCATGTCAGGGCGGCCGGCAGCAATCATGCCCTTGGTGTCCACCACAGAAATATGTTGGCACCCGGCAGTCAGGAGTAATTTGGCAACGGCTATGCCAGCAGCGCCAGCACCGTTAATGATGATGTTCACCGTGGAGATCGACTTACCAGTGACCTTCAATGCATTCAACAAACCTGCCAACACCGCCATAGCTGTCCCATGCTGGTCATCATGCATCACCGGAATGTCTAACTCTGCGCGTAAAGCCTCCTCTACTTCAAAACACCGCGGCGCAGAAATATCTTCCAGGTTGATTCCACCAAACACTGGGGCAATGGCTTTCACGGCAGCCACAATTTCATCTACGTTCTGGGTGTTCAAAGCAATAGGAAAGGCATCTATACCGGCCAGCTCCTTAAACAGCACAGCCTTACCTTCCATGACAGGAATGCTGGCAGCTGCTCCAATATTTCCCAGGCCCAGCACAGCCGAACCGTCAGTGACTACCGCAACGGTATGTGACTTTAAGGTTAAGTTCCACACTTCTTCAGGGTTTTTGTTTATCTCCAAACATGGCTGAGCAACGCCAGGAGTGTAGGCTAAAGAGAGGTCGTCTCTGGTTAGCACTGGAATTTTGCTTTTGAGCTCAATTTTTCCGTGTAATTTGCGGTGAAGTTCAACCGAACGCTCACCAAAAGAGTTGTTGTTTGAGTTATTTGACATGCAGGGATCTTAACAGAAGCCTATTTTGCCAGCAAATGTGGGAGCGAGTATGATTTAACCTATGGACTACACAACACACTCAATGTCACATGAGCAAAAACCTCAGTCCACAACTCATGTTGAACATAAAAAACAAACCGAATCTTCAGCTCAAGCTCACAACAAACACACCGGCCACAAAACCCAAGATTTTTTAAAAAAGTTTTGGCTGGTACTGATTCTCACCATTCCAATCCTGGCGTATTCAGAGCTGATTGAAAAAGCCTTTGGTTGGAACGCACCACACTTTCCTGGGTATCAATGGGCGGTCCTTGCCCTTGGATCAGTCATTTAATTTTATGGTGGCTGGGTGTTCATGGCTGGTGCGTTCCGGGAGTTGAAAGACCGCATGCCAGGAATGATGACGCTGATCAGCTTGGCTATTACAGCGGCCTATGTCTTTAGTGTTTTCTCTGTTGTGGCCGGAGAAGGTGATTTACTGTTTTGGGAGTTAGCCACACTGATTGCTGTCATGTTACTTGGTCACTGGATAGAAATGCGCGCGGTGAGTGGGGCGCAAGGCGCACTAAAAGAGTTGGCAAAGCTGTTGCCAGATCAAGCTGAGGTGATACGCAACGGAACAACTAGCGTCATCCCTTTGTCAGAATTACGAACGGGAGATACGGTGTTGGTAAAGCCCGGTGCAAAAGTTCCGGCTGATGGAAAAATTTTAGAAGGTCAGTCTGAGCTGAATGAATCTATTTTGACTGGTGAATCAAAACCAGTTTCCAAGGGTCCTGGGGCACTGGTGATAGCTGGATCCATTAATGGAGACGGAACGCTTAAGGTCACCATCACGCAGATTGGTGAGGCGACTTTTTTGGCTGGTGTCATGCGCCTAGTGGCCGAGGCCCAAGCCTCTAAGTCTCGCCTCCAGCTTTTATCTGACCGTGCCGCGTTTATCCTCACGCTGATAGCGGTGATCTCCGGTATCATTACCTTTATTCTGTGGTTGTTGGCTGATGCTGGTGCTTTATTTGCCACAGAGCGGACCGTGGCCGTGTTGGTTATTGCCTGCCCCCATGCCTTGGGCCTGGCTATTCCGCTCGTTGCAGCCATTTCTACTACCAAGGCTGCTCACAACGGCTTGCTTATTCGTGAACGTCTGGCACTTGAGGCCGCACGCAAGGTGAATATGGTGTTGTTTGATAAAACTGGCACGCTGACTAAAGGGGAGTTTGGAGTAGATGCAGTTATTCCAGCAGAAGATGAAACCGCCCAACTCTTACTTAAATTTACAGCCGCAGTGGACGCGTTATCAGAACACCCACTGGCCAAATCCATTGTGGCTCATGCCAAAGCGGAGGGAGTGCCGGTTCAAGAAGCCCAATCAGTTGAACGGATTCCGGGTAAAGGGACCAAGGGAATAGTTGAAGGTAAAGCGGTTTTGGTTGGAAATGAAGCTTTATTTCAAGATAGTGGCGCGGTTATGAGCCATGGACACGCTGCCAAGGTAAAAGAATTATCGGCGCAAGGTAAAACAGTTATTCATGTGGTCGCTGGAAAATCGTTCTTGGGTAGCATTGCTTTGGCTGATCAAATCAGAGAAGAATCACGGGCCACCATCCAAGCCTTGAAAGAGTTGGGAGTACAGGTGGCTATGGTGACTGGTGATTCTGAAGATGTGGCGCAGTGGGTGTCTCAGGAGCTGGGCTTGGATGAGTATTTTGCTAAGGTGTTGCCGGAGGAGAAAGCGGAAAAGGTGAAGGCGTTGCAGGCTAAAGGGTTAAAAGTAGCTATGGTGGGTGACGGGGTGAATGATGCGCCAGCACTCACCCAAGCAGATTTAGGGATTGCTATAGGCGCGGGCACAAATGTGGCGATTGAATCTGCCGGGATTATTTTGGTGAAAAGTGATCCACGGGATATTCCAAAAATCATCAGACTCTCTCAGCTGACGTACTCTAAAATGATTCAAAATTTATTTTGGGCTACGGCCTACAACGTGGTGGCCCTACCCATTGCCGCCGGAGCTTTGGCCTACAAGGGCATTTTGTTGCAACCGGCTGTGGCCGCTATTTTTATGTCGCTCAGTACAGTCGTGGTGGCTATTAATGCCACCTTGCTCCGAACCAAAAAGCTTTAACTAGCCAGCTCAAGTACGGCGTCTAGCACTTCCGGAACTTGAGTTACGCCTTCGTCAGCAGAAAAGTGCCCGCGCTCTGAAAGCAACAGGGTTTTTGCGCCCAGGTTTTTTTCAAACGTTGCCTGGTTGTCTACCGGAACCCAAGGGTCATCATCAGAAAATAGAGCAGTGATGTTTGAGGTGTGTTGTTTGATCGTTTGGAAGTTAATTGGTGTTTCAAGCCAAGGTTGCGCTACGGGTTGTTCTTCTGCTGACAAATTTTTGAGCGTCAACCACCCGGCCACACAGACTACCCCGCCAATTTTTTTGCCCGCAGGCAATGTTTCCAGATACCTCCAAATAGTTTGGCAGCCAACGCTGTGTCCCACCAAAAATGTATTCTCATCAGGTGTTCCAATCGTTTGCGCCAGAGTTGTGACCCACGCGCCAATCTTTGGTGCGTCCGCCTCAGGCATTTCCGGCACAGTCACCCTGAATCCTTTTGCCACTAACGCCCGTTGCAGCCAAGGGTACCAGTCGACCGTTGGGTTTGCTCCCTATTGATGCACAATAAAAATTCTTTTGTTCATTTTGTAAATCGATTTTCAGATATGTGGTCCGACCTCGTTTGCCTGTTGAAGGGCTGGCAAGGTCGGACCGTGTTGCTCTCCAAGAAGCCGGCCACGGCTTCAACATGCTCTACAGAACTGGGGGAGCGTTTAACGTTGGGGGAATGGAGGACCCCAGCCTGGTTCCACGACATGGAAAGACTGGTCCATGCGGCAAAGCAACGCTCTTATGTTAGCTAGTCTTCCCCAGTTTGTCCATCAGTCCCCGCAACTCTCTTTTTTTAATGTATTCTGCACGAACAGGTTCCATTCTGGTGCCCGGGGCGGGACTCGAACCCGCATACCTTGTGGGTGCAGCTTTTTAAGAGCTGTGCGTATACCAATTCCGCCACCCGGGCCGGATGAGAACATGGCAATTCTTATCATTTTCTAGTCTTTCGTCAACCGGGCCCTAGTTATCTTGTGTTTATTTCTTCCTCGATGAGTTGGCTTCAGACTGTGACAATTCGGACAAAGAATTCTAAGGTTCATTAACCGATTGTCTCGCCGGTTACCATTGATATGATCCAACTCTAGCGGAAGCCTTCCATCAACACTTCTTTGGGCCCATCCACATTCTTCACAGGTAGGTATTTTTAATCCAGCTTGAAATAAACGCCTCTTCAGTTTAAAACTTTGGAAATCACTCTGCTCAGCTAATATTTCTTCTAATGAGACCCTGGGTTTGATAAAACCCGCCAACCCTTTGTTCCAGGAACTACTGCCAAAGTGTGAGGTACCTAGGTTTAATTCCGAAATATACTTTTTCATTTGCGCATAATTTTCTCCAGCCGGAACAAGGCCAAGTCGGTGGATGACTTGCCTAACACTTTTGCATTCAAACACCGCCTGTCTTAAGTCTTGTTCCGTCCAACTTCTTCTTTTTGCCATTTAGTCTGTATAGCACACGGCAAACAACAGGCAAGTGCAATCCACACAATAAAAATCGATTTTCAGCGTGTGGTCCTCACCGACTTGCCTTGCAACCAGGCCAGGTCAAATAACGTAGCGGCTGAACGAGCGATCTGTTCTGAATGAATAACCACAATAAATAAGGGATCAAAAGAAGTGATTCCCATTTGATCGTCCACAATGGCAAAATCCATCTCTATCTTTGTGGTGTTGGGCAGTAGCCGCACCGCTTGACCGGCCTTCACAGCTCCCTTGGCCCAAGCTCGGTCAACTGGCGTGTCAGTAATAAAATGCTTAGCAGAAATATGCATCTTCCTTTTTTGGTAGCGAGTAATCCAGGCTTGAATTTCATCAGGCATAATGTGGGAGAGTCGTTTCATAGAGGTTAGGAAGCGTACGTTTTTGCCTTGTTCGTATGTTCTGTAGACGGAGACCATGGCCTCTTTACCTTCAAAAAATTCAATTCGTGGTCTGGCGCGACCTTTGTCTTGCATAGCTCTGAGCACTGGCAACATAAAACGTAAATCGTCTACGGCCGTACGGACGTTGAATAACACCTTGGAAGGTTCGCTGGCTGAAAATCGTTTAATGTTGCCTCCGCTCACGTCCTGCGCATACCCCAATTCTTTGAGATGATCAATCACATGGTAGACAATGGCTCGTTTTATTTCTGCTCTGTCCGCAATCTCCGTGGCTGTGCCGCGTCCCAATTCCAAGAGCGCAATATATACCTTTGCTTCCTTTTCAGCAAACCCAATGTGTTGAAACGTGTTAATCAGTGTTTGGTCTAGCATTTGTTAATAATATTAACAAAACATTTTAGAATGATCAATAAACAGACTATTTATAGTATTTCCTCACAAAATATCTTTTGACGGCTTTCACCTACGCGTCCTACTCTTTACCCGGCACCTTCCACCTACGGGAGATTCCATATGCGCATTGACTGGTCCTTGGCACCGCTTGTTTGTTGTTTCCTCACCCTGAACGTTATTGCACCGATTGCAGTAGTGTATTGGTACTATCGCCGGCTGCAGGCACGCTCTCAGGCGAGTGATGGCCCTGAACATAAGTAGGAGGTCCCGTGTGTTACTACGTCACGTATTTCCATGACACGCACCCCGCTTTCTTTGGTGCCGCAATCGCACTGCCGTTCTGCATTTTCTATGCGGCTTGTCTTTGGTGGTTTCTCCACTGGCTTTCACATAAACACTGACCTAGCTATAAAAGGAGGGCAAGAATGTATAACTTTTTCTGTGGAGATGGGGCAGATTCGGTGTTGTGTTACGAGCCCTGGCCTTTGTTCCAAATCGGCTATGGTTCAATCTTCCTCATGGGGGCTATTGCCGCCTGTTCACCAATTTTCATGTACTTCTGGGTTCGCAGGAAGGATCCCTAAGCTGTACCTTCTGAGGACCGCCGGCACGCAAGTGTTTGGCGGCCCTTTTCGTGTAAATCGATACAAAGTGGCCTAAAGCTGGACAAATTCCGCCCTATATGCTAGACTCCGGCTACTTAATTCTTAAGTTACGTGCGGAAGCGGTTCCCGGAAACGAGAGCAGTGCTACGTACAAAACTAAACTATGAGCACCAAGCTCTTCGTGGGATCACTCCCATACACAACTAAGGATGACGAGCTCTCTGAGCTTTTCGCCCAGGCTGGAACAGTCGTCTCAGCCCAAGTGATCATGGATAAATTCACTGGCCGATCCAAAGGATTCGGTTTTGTGGAAATGTCCACTCCTGAGGAAGCTCAGGAAGCAATCGCTAAGTTCAATGGTTACCAACTCGGTGGCCGTGGACTAACCGTTGCTGAAGCACGTCCAAAACAACCTCGCGTTTAATACCGCGAATAGTTCAAAACGCCCGGCCTTGTGCCGGGTGTTTTGTTTTTGTGTTATACCGTATGATCAATTTTTTATACCGCAATCTGTTCTCCAAACCCCGGTCGCTCTACTTGGAGAGAAAATGTATCATGAATGTCATGCGCTAAAATTTCTTGTGATTCAGGTTCGCCATGGATGAGGACAATACGTTTTGGCGGTGTTGGCGCTCCGTCAATCCAGCTGACTAAGCGCGCCCGGTCGGCATGCGCAGAGTATCCGCCAATTTTCATAATCTTTGCTTTCACATCAACTCGTTCACCGTAAATATGTACAGGGCTGACGCCATCTAATAGTTTTCGTCCAAGCGTTCCCCGTGCTTGGTATCCAACAATGAGCAAGGTAGAATTTTTATTGCGCAAATAGCGACGGAGATGATGCAAAATTCTCCCTCCTGTCATCATGCCCGCTCCGGCAATAATGACTTTTGGCGCAGGGATGTCATTAATCATGCGCGAGTCCTCCCCTCGCGGAGTAACCTGCAAACCGGCAAACTCAAAAAAATTATCACCCATACTTAAGCGTTTTACTGCTTCAGGGTCATAGTATTCTTGGTACTTTCTAAACACTTCAGTCACCTTGATAGCCAGCGGACTATCCAGATAGATTGGCACATGCGGAATTTTATCATCCCTGACTAAACTACTCAGTTCGTATAAAATTTCTTGAATGCGTTCTATGGCAAAGGCCGGAATCATCAGCACGCCCCGTTCTTTAACGGTACGCGTGATAATCGCCCGCAATTCTTCTACTCGGGTTTTGGGATCTTCATGGATGTGACCGCCGTAGGTGGATTCCATCAAAAGTAAATCGATTTGCGGCAGCTGTTCCAAGTCTTTCAAGATAGGCACATCCGAGTTGCCAATGTCTCCGGAGAACACCAGCCGTTTGCCCTCAGCTTCTATTTCTATAAAGCTGGAACCCAAGATATGACCGGCATCATGCCATGTGGCCCGCACGCCAGGCGCTACCTCCACTGGCCCGCCGTAGCTCACGCCCGTGAGTAACCGTCCGGCCGCCGCAGCGTCTTGGGCTGAGTATACCGGTTCCGGACCTCCTTTTTCAAAGTTGTATTGCATCAAATTCAACGTATCTTCCCAAATCAACTGGGCAATTTCCGTGGTGGGAGCCGTCCCAAAAATTTTTCCTTGAAAGCCTTCACGGGTAAGTTTGGGGATCCGGCCGGTGTGGTCCAAATGACCGTGGGTAATGAGCACGGCTGAAATTTGCTTTGGATCAAAACCAAAAGGCGACCGGTTTTTTTGATCCGCTTCTTCTGAGCCCTGAAATAAGCCACAGTCAATCAGGATTTTGGTTGCATCCGTCTCCAACAAAAAACAAGACCCCGTGACCTCCTGTGCCGCACCAAAAAACGAAATTTTCATAGGCTAAAGTTACACTAATTTGAGGTGGTTGTCATGGAGGCCATAGATGTGGAATACTATATGTATGGTACATATTCGTCCATATAAAAAAACAGACCAAACTGAAGTTCTTCGTTTGCTGGCTGAACTGCAAGATCATGTGGCCCAGTTAGACCCGTTTCACCGGTTGCGGCGGAAAAGAGAATTTAATGTTCGGAAGTATTTTCAAGAATTGCAAACAGACCTGCGTACAGACGGAAGAATTTTTTTGGCTGTATATGCAGGGAAAGTTGTGGGAGCGGTCGCCGCTGCCGTGACTTCAGGTGTCAGGGCAAGATTAGAGGTGAAGCCAGGCCTTAGTCGTTCCGGTCGTGTATTTGAGTTGATTGTTGACCAAGAAGCCCGCGGACTTGGGGTGGGGAAAAAACTACTGACCGCCGCTGAACAGTTTTTGCGTTCAAAAAAATGCAGTATTATTTTTATAGGCTGTTTTTCCACTAATGCTGTGGCTTTAGATTTTTACCGTCGGAATGGGTATCTTGAACGAGACATTGAATTTGCAAAAAAAATCAAGCTATGAAAAAAGCCCCTCTCCTTTTTTTGTTTTTTTGGTCGCTGCTCCCCTCAGCTCTTTAGCCGTAGGCACTACCTCCCCTTGGGTGTCTGATGGTGTAGTGGTTGCGGATGATACGTGGGAGAATGCTGATGTGGTTCAAGCGGATGATGATACCTATAGAATGTATTACGCCCAAGGCGGCAGTATTTACAGTGCCACGTCTAGCCAAGGGAAGAATTGGACTACGGAAGACGGGGTGCGCGTGTCTCAAGCTGGACCGGCCATGTCTGTTCTCAAATTAAGCGACGGAACTTGGCGCATGTATTTTACCCGGAATGAAAATGAAAAGTTGGTGATGTATAGTGCTGTCTCCCCGGATGGTGTGAGTTTTACGGAAGAAGATGGAGTTCGATTAGAAGCAGGACATCCTAAAGGCTACGACAGTGAGACTGGCATTGTGCATCCTAGCGTTATTCAAACCTACGCTGGAAAGTACCGTGTGTATTACGATACATTTAATACAACGGGCAGCGGTGATGAGCCGTGGAGAATCTTGAGCGCTATTTCAGAGGATGGTTTGAATTTCAGCATTGAAAGCGGAGCCAGAGTCAATCCAACCAAAGATATGCCAGACGGTACCCAGTCAGTGTGGAGTCCCTTTATTCGCAAAAAGAAAAGGACATATTATTTGTATTTTGGCTCTGAGTATGATTCAAAGCCGCTGACGCGCAATGGGATTTATGTGGCAAAATCTAGCAACGGCAAAGATTTTGTGGTTGACCCAGAACTAGCGGTGTACCGTGATCCGGATTTGGGCAAGGCCATTAATACGGATAAGGGTATGAATGGTGCGCCGCAAGACCCCTCTGTCATCCGCATGGGAGGCAAATTGCGCCTGTTTTTTTGGATTGTAGACAAAGGAATTTTACGTGCGACCTACAAAAATTAATTCTTCTCCAACCAGCTGAGTATTTCCTGGCCAGGTTTCCAGCCAGCATTCATCCACTCACGCATAAAAGTTTCAAATTGCGCCCTACTTATATACCGTAAGGCTCTTCTTGCCTTTTCTCCTAGAGCTTTTTGACTTCCATCAGAGTTTATCACTTCCTGTACATTAAACCCAGCGGCTTTCCAGTCATTCACGAAAGTAAGAAATTGCTCAGGAGTATCACCCATATATCTAATAATCCTCAGCGCTTTAGCCTCCAAATCCTCCCTAGCCTCTAGAAGATCCAAAAAGGTCCGAGGATCCACCCCGGCCCGTTCCCATCCTTTGGTAAATTTGAGAAAACCGGCAGAAGCATCCATTCAATACTTTATTTTTAATACAGCAGATTTTTGTAGAGCTTCCACTACCTCAGGATCTTTTACAAAACCAGACATATTTATCCCCACTTCTTTCCATTCCTGAATATGCTTAATACAGTCCTCTGGATGATCAGGCCAGCTATATTTTGCCCTTTGTCTAAATAAGGTTTTAAGAATTTTTTGTGCTTCTTCTGATTTTACCAAGTCTCTTATTTTCTCAACTGTGTATCCTGACTCTCTTGCCGCATCCACCCAAATTTTAAAGGCCCGCGGTCCTATACGCAGAGCCGTATACAAACCTCTGACCCATACTTCCGGACCTTTTTTCCTTTCTGTTGCGGGACTTGGGCGTGGAGGTGGCGGTGGAGAAGAAGGTGGCTCAGCGTGAGGCTGTTGGCGCTGTGGTTCTTGTAAAGCCCCGTACGCCCCTGTAATTTTCTGGGAAATTCGAGTGGCGAGCGGATGTTGGTTTACGTCAGGATGGAATTGTTGGAGGAGGTTGGTCCGAGCATTCTTTATTTCTTTTTTAGTTGCTGTTCTAGGCACACCCAAGACTTGATACGGGTCTTTGCTAAAAAACCGTTTGAACTCAGGAGGGATTGGTTTTTTTTGGATTTTGTTCCATAATCGATTTTCACTTTTTATGGAGCGGGTAACGGGAATCGAACCCGTGTCATTTGATTGGCAACCAAATGTACTACCATTGTACTATACCCGCGAGTGCGAGTAATCTAGCTAATTTCTGTTTAGAAAGCAAGCTTAACTGTAAGGGAGGTACATGTGTATTGTACCGTTCAAGGCGGTCTTTTCCGTTTGTGTTCAATAAACTGATTTGAGGCGTGGGTGGGAATCGAACCCGCGTATAGGAGTTTTGCAGACTCCCGCCTTACCACTTGGCTACCACGCCGGATGACTTCAGACCTGGTATTTGTACTGGTATTCTGCAGAAAGTTCAAGCACCGGACTGGTGAACTGTTGTGCCTGGAGAATATACGCTAGAATGGGTCCATAGAGTCTATGCGTAAACTTATTTTATTCATTCTTCCCGTTCTACTGCTTACTGGCTGTTTTCACGTACCTGACAATCTGAGTAGCTCCGCCACCATAGAAGTGAAAGAAATGGATTTCACCACACTTGAACAGAGCACGGGGTCATACACAGAAGCCGCCCCCCAACTCTTTTTGGTGCAGTCACAGGTCCAGCTAGATCAACTATGGGACATGTATGTGAGCGGCAATATTTTGAACCCATCCCCTGCGCCGCAAATCGATTTTAACGGGAATTTTATCCTAGCCGCTTTTGCCGGACAGAAAAGTACGGGAGGGTACTCTTTTGAAATTACCGGCATCAACACGAATGATGCCCAGAGCGGAACCTCAGATGTAGCGGTGTACGCCACACTCCAGAGCCCAGCTCCGGGCACTACAGTCACGCAGGCGCTGACTTCACCGTTCCACGTGGTCCAGGTCAAACGTCAGGCAGGTTTCCAATTTGAAGACGTGTACATGATTCTGACAGACGAACAATCCAAGTCTACACAGATTGTGTCTGTCAATCAGACCGAGTTATAACACGTACACGGTAGAATATTTTTTTCCGAATTGAATAGCTTGGTTATATTCCGGAAACCAGACGTCCAGTTGACCACAACCTTTACGTGGGTGCAGCCTGTCTTCCACCACAAATACTTGGTCACCAAATAATTCCGGTAACTGCACTTTTGTTCCAAAAGCTAAACAGTTGGCCGCAATGGTACCTATGTGTACATGACTTCCGTTGGCAGTAATGAACGGACTGGAGTCCGTTTCTTCCACCCTAGAAGTATACGCAGTCAGTGTAGATTTATACACCCGGCGGGGCTTGCGGTCTTCTATTTCAGGTAAAAATTCCTGGGCCACTGACTGGTCCGCTTCCGTTTCAACAGCCACGCTGGCTTCCTGAGATTCCTCAGAGGCCTGAGCTTCTACTTGAGTGGCAAAGACGTTAAACCCCATGACCAAAATCAACAACGTACCCCAACCCACCCGTTCTAGGGGGGATAAATGGGCTAAAGAGAAGGTGAAAAATAAAGGTTTTTTCATAGGTTTTTGGCTAACAAAAAATCCCATGTCAAACATGAGACCTTTTGTGGCCCCGTATATATCACACCCCAGGCTTTCTGTCAATGGTAAATGGTGTTTTTTTGGCTAACCTTGGCAGAAATTTGAAACTGTGCTAGAGTGAAACCATGAATGAACTACAAGTTATTTTTGGTCTTGGCGGGATCCTCATTTTTATGCTGTATATTTGGTTTTTTATGCTTTTTTGGGTCATTTGGATGGTGGTGGTGATTGGTGGGTTTGTCCTGTGGGTTATGATGCTCATAGATGTATCCAAGCGGGAGTTCCCAAAACCGGAAGACAGAACCCTATGGATTCTGGTAGTGGCCTTGGCCGGGTTTATAGGCGCAGCTATATATTACTTTTCCATCAAACGGCCGGCGGACAAACTCAACACTCAGACCGCTAAGTAAATCAGGATAATTTGAAGTAAGAAAAAGACCGCGGCCCAAGCCAGCTCTAATGTAGTTCGATTTTCATTAGCGAACCAAAGAATCCCCTTATACGGCACGTACCAAAAGAAGAAGATAAGTCCTGCGCGTTGGATGTAGTAGATGAAGGGGTGGTGCTGGCTACTAGCTTCCACGGCGACTTCAAGGTGCAGGAGGTTGAGCATCAGAACGGCCAAGAGGGTTTGGGTTATTCCGTAGAGTCGGAGAGAGTGCG
Source organism: uncultured Gammaproteobacteria bacterium (assembly GCA_964364425.1). Taxonomy (GTDB): domain Bacteria; phylum Patescibacteriota; class Patescibacteriia; order UBA9570; family JBBTWU01; genus JBBTWU01. The sequence continues at coordinate 7,156 of CAYIMB010000012.1, read as the reverse complement.
TGGGGGTTTGGGTCGGCTGAGGAAGGGTGACGTGGTGTAAGAGTCGTAACACCAGCAAAAGGGTAAAAAACGGAAACAATACTCCAGATAGACTAATCATCACCAGACATATTCCGGGGAAGCGTTGAAGGGCGCGCGTGGTGATTTTTGTATTACTCTCCGCATTCTCCCTGAAGCGGAAAGCGCACAGAGCGGAAAATGCCAGGACGCTCAGAATGAGCAAGCTCAGGCTACTGATTTGCGCCAGTGCCGCAGGTTCATTTGAAGTAAAGGCAAAGTTAATAAAAATAAAGATCAGGTCAAGGATCAGTTGAAACGTAGCCAATCCAATTAATCCAACCCAAACAAAAAAGTGCACCAGTTTTTTCCACCAATGATCTGAGCAGATGAGCCAGTTATTCACTCGTTGGAGCAGGGGAGAGATACGGTAGGGTTGCCTCCACACCAAAACACTCAGCAACATAAAAAAACTTAAACGGACCAACAAGAGAAGGGCCATCCACCAATCTTCTAGTCCAGGTTGGAGTAAGCCGGTAGCCGGCCCACGACTTAAAAATAAGGCAAAAGTCACCAGAGATATGACGTCTGCAGCAACGCCGAAGATGCCTGCCCAAGGTATTTTTTTCATCTGACAGCAGTATAGCGGATTGAGCCGTTATTTCTACTCTAAGATGAGTCCGCGTCCAGTGTTCACAATCACGACCCTCTTTTGTTTAGGGAACTGTTCCTCATGTTGCATGAGGTAGGCCAACCCGGCCGCTCCGGACGGTTCACATTTGATCCCTTGAGCCGTCATCTCCTGATACGCCTTTTTAATAAAACGCTCTTGTACCAAAAATACGCCCGATTCTTTTCCTACATAGCCTAGGTCACGGTAAAACCTGAGCCATTGTTCATTAAAGTGAGTAAATGGAAGATGTGGTGCATATAGTTTGTCGGCAATGGATGAGGGAGCGCTGACTGTCCCTCCAATCACGTGAACGTGACCCAGGCGCTCCGGGGGAACCTGGAGCCGTGGATCAAAAGCAGTAGTTTTTTGAGCTTCCCGTTTCAACACGTTGCAAATATTTTCATAGAGCTCGCCGGTGCCAAAAGGACACAGAATATAGTCCGGGTTGTTATTAATAATTTCAAAGCTTAACCAGTCGTAAAAAATAGTGGTCCTGTTTAATAGATCATTTGAAGTTATATCAAAACCCCGTTTGTTGTGAGTGAGGCGAAGGATATCTTGAAAATCTAATTTCTTGATGGATAGATCAGTTACATAGACTTGGCAATGATTGTTGGCCAAAAATGACCGAATTTTCTGATTGGTGTGGATGTCCACCAAAATTTTCAACCTAGGTAAGTGATACCGTTCAAAGGCCCGCCCTACCGCCAGCGCTGCGTTCCCTGAAGAAATCATGGAAAACTGAGGCAGGGGACCGGAGACAATCCCTTGGCGTTTGGCTTCCAAAAAATGTCGGTACTGACAGACTAATTCCCAAGCCAACCTATCCTTATGCGTTCCGGTTGGATTAAAACTCTCATCCTTTAGAAAAAGTCGCGTAAACTTTTTGTATCGGATTTGATACGTTGGAGTGGCTGGAAATTTTGGATTAACAGCCGGAAACTCTGGTGCTAGGGGGTCGTTGTCTGAGCGTGCCCGGGGAATGAGCTTGAGTATCCGCTCTTCTTGTTTATTTAACATAGCTTACGGCTTACCAAGTACTTATTGCCAATCGACTGAATAGCCGTCTGGGACAATTTCAATCCATGTATTTCCTCTGGTCAGAGGAATTTCTTGGCCGTCTTCAGCATAGAATAGAGTGCGGTCTAAGCGGCCTGTTTTTTTCCATATGCCTTTGGTCACCACTCCTTGCCGAATGATTTCTACCGTGCCTTCGCCGGTGACGCTAAAGTTCACGCGTCCCTTGCCCTCAATAAATTCACCTGCTGGGACGTGTTGGATAATAATATTCCGCGTGGTGAGTGTTTTACCCGTGTTCGCATCTGTGTGGGCGACCCCCGTGTTGGAACGTTCGTAGTAGTTGCCCTCTGGATTATAATCATAGGTCACGTTGTATGAACCACCAAACCGGATATTGACTTGGGTCGCTGCTTCTCCGGGCGGAACAAGGTCAGTATTTACAAATTTCCAGGTTTGGTAGGTTGGGGCATCTGTCCAACTATGCCCTTGGGAAACAGCTTCATATAAATTGCCGGTGTTGGTAAACAAATTATGTGGAGAAACTTTAGTGTTGTCTCGCCAGAACCATTTTGATTCCCGTAGACCATCAATATCACGTAGACTCAGTTGAGGAATAGCGTTCATAGCCGTATAGCTCCCGCCGGCATGAACGTAGGCGCAGTTATACTCTGAAGCAAATTCAAGGTAGGTATCACGGGCGCTACGTACCGGACCAACCGGATCAGCTTGCTCACCGGCATACACCGCCATCAAACGGGTAATCCCACCTTCCACAATCACTTCATACACCACGGATGCGGCTGACAACCCTGACTGAGGCCGTACCCCAGAAAAGGCTGCGTTTTCTATCATGACACAGGCCGGCACGTTGTTGGCGTCGCTAGTGGCTACCATAATCCCGTCTATTTTTCTTGGCGCGGTTAAGGGCACTTCTGCAGTTTCATTATTTTTATTAGTCCCCTGTGTGTTTCCTTGGTTCCCGTCAGCAGTTTGCTTGCTTTGCCAAACTACGGCGCCTACTATGCCGGCAATCAACACCAGCAGAACAACTCCCGCTCCAACTTGCACCTTGCGTCTCCGTATCTGGGAACGCAAGTGGTCAAGCCAAATTAATTTTTTCTTTGATTTTGAATCAGCGATTGGTTCAGTTGTTTTACTTACTTCAGTACCCTGGTTGGGCTCTGCTTGGGCCATTTTCTGTTTCTTTTTTGCCATAGTCCTCTTAATGTACACTACAAAGACCACATCCTCAAGTTTATTTGTGTAGTTCCCAAATGCTGGCTAGATTTTTCCGGCCATGGATCTGGAGAGCCCTGAACAGATCTCTGCTAGAGACTATCCTACGGAAAGGAGCAGTGGGATCTGGGTCAACTAGGCGGATGGTGTGGTGTTGCAGATCGATTTTCTCTAGGACACAAACATGCCCCCAATGTTGTTGGTTATCTGGTTTAAACAGTGTTGGCCAATCAAAGCACACTAGAAGATTTTTTTCCGGAAGAGAAGCTGAAATTATTTTTTCCAGTTGTTTTGGAGTTTTTATTTGATCCACCAGATGCCAAGTCCAGTGCAGCGGGATGCCAAGCCGGCGCAAGATATGGTTTGGTTCAAAGCGAGCCAGTTGCAATCTGGTTCCGTATCCAGCCGAAGGCTGTGGTGCCGGAGGTTTGACCAGTCCAAGGGCCTGCCCCAGACGCTGTTGAGAAATGAGAGGCAGGTGTTGGCGCCTGAGCACCATTTGAATGCATGCTGGGACACAACAGTATGGTTGTTGTTTAATTCGGATGAAGGCTGCTGTAGTTTTTTGGGGCATGATCATGGAGCGGGTGAGGGGAATCGAACCCCTGGCAACAGGTTGGAAACCTGTGGTATTACCATTATACGACACCCGCAAATGCAACTAAGCGCACTTGCAATGACAAGATTGTAGCGGAGCTCCCTGTTTCGTCAAGCTAAAATTTCCAGCCAAACTGTTTCAAATTTATCTGCAACACCCCACCAACCTCGCTGACTTGCACGCCCTCTTTTTCCAGAAGGACCTGTTGCATGAGCGCCGTGTGGTCCTCACAAGTGGTACTAATCACACCAACCCGGTTTACCACGCGCCACCACGGCGTCTGAGCCAACTCCTCACCAGAAAGTCCATGCAAGGCCCACGCCACTAACCTGGCTCCTTTAGGGTACCCGGCCGCGGCTCCAATCTGACCATAACTGGCTACTTGTCCAGGTGGGATGGAGCGCACTATTTGTATGATCCGGTCAAATGAACTCATTGCGGGATCACCAACTTTTCCACCGTATGCTCATTTCCAATGCCCAAATCTTCTTGGCCTAGATTCTTCACCATTTTTTTGAACATTTTTTCTTGTTCGTCACATTCAAACACCGGCCCGGCTATGGAATCAGATTTGCTGCAAATTACGTTCTTAGGCGAGGCGTCATATAAGACATAGCTGTAAGCGGCGTCTGGGCAGCTTCCTTCCCGCACCCAGAAAATATACCTATCATCAATTTGGTATGCTTCATTGCGCACGTCTGCACAGGCAGATTTTTTAGCCAAGTCAATAAATCTATTTTCTCCACCAGTCTTCTGAAACCACCACACCACGCCAATAATCACTACCACGGCCAGCAGGCCAATGAGCCATATCAGTTTTTTGATCATAAGCATACAGATTAATACTTTTCTACAGTATACCACGCAGGCTGAGGGGAGCTAGTTTGAAATTATTTTGTGGTCCAGTAAGGTATGTACGTCCTGAAAATATTATCTGGTCGGGGATCTGGGATTCGAACCCAGGACCTCTCGCTCCCAAAGCGAGCGCGCTAGCCAGCTGCGCTAATCCCCGTGAACGGATGAGTTGTACCTGAATTTGGGAGTTCTGGCAAGTTTGATACACGGCCTGGTAGACAGTCCGCTTGGTCTACATGAAATGCCCCGTCTTGTAAGCTCACCACAGCCAGGCTGGCATTTTTGATTCGGAACTGGTCAATGCCCTCAACGGGGACATACTGTATGTGAGCTAAGAAGTTCCGGATATTTCCACCATGAGCCACCACTAAGACATGCTGGCCTGGGTGTTGCTCTTCTAGGCGCAGCAACTCCGCTTCAAATCGAAATGCTACTTCCGCATTTGACTCAAAATCAGGAAACGGTTTTTTATCCCATTTATCTATGGACTTGAGTTGGAGGTACGCATGGAATTTGCTGTGAATTTCCGGTCGTACCTTCCGCTCAGCAGCCGTGGTCCCATCAACAGGACCAGCTTTTCTCTCCCGTAATAATTGAGAAGTATGTAATTCGATTTTCAAGCGTGTAGTTAAAATTTTTGCAGATGCAAGCGCACGCGGTAAATCCGAGGCATATGCCACAGTAATTGGAAATTGGACAATACGCTTGGCCAATTCCTGAACTTGCTGGACGCCGCGTTCAGTTAGACTACTGTCCAAATGACCTTGCCAACGTTCTTCAACATTCCAATGAGTTTCTCCATGCCGAACCAGATAAAACGTAGTCATGCCTTGTGTTAATGATGTGCCGGGGGGCAGGATCGAACTGCCGACACCACGATTTTCAGTCGTGTGCTCTACCACTGAGCTACCCCGGCAAGATAATTTTACCTCGTAAAATTATCAGATTTTTTCCGAAAGAAGGGAAATTTTGCGAAGCAAAATTTCTTGTGGGCGTGCTTGGAGTTGCACCAAGGACCTCAGTCTTATCAGGACTGCGCTCTAACTACCTGAGCTACACGCCCTCGCTAGTCTCAAACGAGTGGGAAAAATCTACCAGAAAGACTTGGGAAAAGCAAGTCAGATGAGGGGGCGCTATTTTACCACCTTCCATGCGTCCATACCCAGACCAAAGAAGAAAAAGCAGTAATCGATTTTCTCCACCGGTTAGGCTACCTGGTCATGAGTACGGCGACGTTCTGTGTGACGGGTGAGTTTCATATACAGATGATAGCTGATCAAGATCGATCTTCACTCAAAAAAATAAACTAAAAAGCATAAAACCGCCTAACGCGGTTTTATGTAGTTGAACACTTGAAAGCGACAAGAAAACTGTCATGACTTCAATAACGAATATCTGATCTTGCGATCAGGATTCGGTCGACCATTTCAGAACATCAATTTCCGAAGAAATGTATAGTTCATATCTCCCTAGAAAGGAGGTGATCCATGGACAGCTTCCGCTACCCATGCCTTGTTACGACTTCGTCCCTATTATCGACCCTACCTTCTACCCTCGGACGAGGATATTCGGGTATTGCCGACTCTCTTGACGTGACGGGCGGTATTATGGTCTAATATATTAGCCACACACCACTGGGCAAACGGTTTTCCCGTACCCTAGCGGTTCCTGTAATGCTTTTTTGAGAACCTTCTCATTGCATCTCTGAGCTGAAGGATCTTGATGTATCCTTCCGGAGTCAGATGCTCTTTATTGCGAACCATCAGAACAACGGTTCGCCACAAGGCATAGACTTGAGCTTTTTTAGCTTGGAGTGGAAATGTATCTATAAAAGGAATAATGACTTCCGTCAGATCCCTTATCCGTGTGACTTTGAATTTCACATGGGGCGCCCAATCATATCTTTTATAATTGAGGGTATAGATATTTCCGCAACCAAGAGTTGCTTGGATTCGTTCAAGAATTTCCTGGTCATCAATCCGCAGCTCTATTTCAAACTGCGGTCGAATTTCCTTTCGGCGCCTGAGTGTTTTGTGCTTTGAGGCACTGACACAAAAGCATCCTTCTCCATCAATGAATCCAATGATGTAATGAGGGTTCAGCTTTACAAGTTCGGCCCTTCCCTGCGCCTTTTGATAGGCAGGTACTACGGCCTCTGCTGACTTCTTGAAAGGCTTCGACTGATTATTGCTAATCGATCTAGGTTGTTTTATAGGCATGAATGAATCATACCTGTTGGCAACCACCAATCAAGATCTCCTTGGGTCACGTTCCGAACCATTCTACTTCATCTCGGCCCACATATACTTATATAATACTTGATGTAGAAAGCTTCCCCACGTACACGGAGGGTCGCCGATTATATAAGCCTTGGAAGGCTCAAGCTGAACTACGCTACTTTCACCCTTCACCCGAGCGCTCGCGCGCTGCTAGGCTGTGATTTCACTTTAGATTATCTACAATTAATCTAGCTCGATTTGAACGAGCTGGTCTGGAACGCTGCCAAGCGTCCCGTGTACAAAACCCGAGAACGTATTCACTGTGCCATAGCTGATACACAGTTACTAGTGATTCCGGCTTCATGAGGGCGAGTTGCAGCCCTCAATCCGAACTGAGGGGTGGTTTGGTGGGATTTGCTCCGCCTTACGGCTTGGCGTCCCATTGTTCCTTCCCATTGTAGCACGTGTGTCGCCCAAGGTATAAGGGCCATGCTGATCTGACGTCATCCCCACCTTCCTCCCCGTTATCCGGGGCAGTTCCCTATGAATATTTAACGT
>CAYIMB010000011.1:0-31854 GCA_964364425.1 uncultured Gammaproteobacteria bacterium | reverse complement strand
ATTATTTAAACAATAACTACCCCGCTACCTTACACACAAAAGCTTGACGGTATCCACGCGTGTGCTCCGGGCTAGTGGGACGACGCGAAGGGTGAGTTGTTGGTGACCTCGCCGGAGAGGAGGTTGACACAGTCCACGTTGTGCAACGCGGGGTTGGTGGTGCGGTTGGGCGGTCCGGTCGTGAACATGAAGCTCATGGGCTTCTCTCCTTGTGGGGGTTGTTGCCACGCAGAATTCTTACGAACCCTGCGTGAACAAAAAAATAACTAACAACAATAGCTCTGTCAATTAGAGCAATCCCGCTGTAGGCTGGTTGAGGATATATGTTTTGTAGTCGAACTTGGGTGGTGTTTTTTCTTCAGTTTTTATTCCTCACCACTCATTTTCCACCGACTTGCCCACAACTTGTGAGGGGCCTTTTCTCCTCTCTTTCCCAACTCGGGGTGGGGTTTTTATGGTCTTATCCACAAGGCTGTTTTTACGCTAACCTTAGCTATAAAACAGGTCTGTTTTGGCTTGACTTGGGGTAGCCGTGTGGTAGAAATAAGAGGTGAGAAAGGAGGGAATTAAGAGAGAGTAATAAGAGATTCATATGTCCCAATCAATCAAAACAACTAAAGGAGCTGTCAAACCTCATGCTACCAAATCAACCATCCAACATACCCAGCCAGTATTCAGAGTGACTTCCGGTCAACCCACTATCAACCTGTCTGGACAGTCATCTTCCGTAACCCTCTCCTCCCTCTCCAACCAAGAGTTATTGTCTTTATGTACCAAATACGGTACCCAAGCCAAACTCTTGAAACAGAGGTTCCTAGGGGTACTACCAGAGGTAGACAAAAGGAAGTTATACCTAGAACAGGGCTGTTCTAGTCTCTTTGAGTTTGCAGCTAAGTTAGGTGGTGTGTCTAAAGAACAGGTGTTAGTAGTATTGAACCTCCATACCAGATTTGAACCCACTCCTGTGTTAAAACAAGCCTTAGTATCTGGTGAAGTCTCAGCCTACAAGCTAGCTAGAGTGGTGTCTGTAGCTACCCCTCAGAATCAAGAGTTTTTATTGCATCAATCCAAACTCCTATCCAACCGAGCCTTAGAAACCCTAGTCCAAGACACCAAACGTCTGCACGTGCAGACCAAAAAACCCAACAAAACTGAGAAAATAACTCAAACAGATGAATTACACCTAGCTCCAGATGTGAGACAACTCCTCTTAGACATGCAAAACAAAGGAATTGATCATAATCAGGTGTTGAGGGAGTTACTACAGGAAAGAAGTCAGAGGATTCAACAGGAGAAACAGAAGATAGCAGAGGAGATGAGGGGGAAACATGCACAAACACCAGGTGGAGTGCCTACCCAGCCTTCCCGCTATATCCCAACAAAAGTGAAACGAGTTCTTACACTTGAATATGGAGACAAGTGTGCTCATGAATCCTGTACCAACAAGGCTTCAAACATCCATCACACTACCAGGTTTGGACTCAACCCCAGTCACAACCCCTTGTTTCTTGCTCCCTTATGCACACAACACCATGAAATAGCACATGCGGTAGATGTGAGGGTAAAAGAGAAGAGGGGGAGACCCCTCACCTGACCAGTTCAGCGGGGACTGGGACAAGGGATAGTTACCTAGAGTGACCGGAGGACTAGGTGAACGGGCAGAGCATGACATCCCCAGCCCAAACTAGTATAGTCACCGCCATGAAACACCATTGGTTCTACCCCAGACTTCTAGGCTTTGCTTTGATTGCTTTTCTGGTGGTGTATGCGCTCGTTGCCTCAGGCCGCTTCCTGTATTTTCGCCAAGCCGGCCTTGAGCTGGCCGCCTTCCCCAGACAGGATGAATACACAGTCGGAAGCGGAAAACCAGTCCACCAAGTGGCCGTGGCCGGTGACAGCACTGCTTTTGGAACTGGTGCCTCTGCTTTCACCCACACCTACCACTACCAATACCTGAGCCAACAACCCGGGACTTTCCAGGTCCAAAATGTTGGCGCCATTGGCGCACGCGTCTCAGACGTCACGGAACAGCTAAACAACATTTCACCTGTTGACCTCTTGTTCATATCGATTAGCAGCAATGACGTCACCCACTTCACTCGCTTAAGCGACCTCTCCAACCAATTAGACAACATGCTGACCTTAGCCGAATCTAAAGCTGACACGGTCATCTTGATTACACCTGGCAGTATGGGTGATGTGGGCCTACTCCCCTGGCCCGTCCGAACAATTTTGGGTTATCGGAGCGGGCAAGTCAGTGTATTGACCAAAGAGGTAGCAAAAAACCATCAGGTCATCCAAGTTGATATGTTCTCACATTCTGAGTATTCTTTTGCCCGGGATCCAAATATTAATTTTGCTGCTGATTTGTTCCACCCCAGTGATACAGGGTATGCCCTGTGGGCTAACGCCATCTCAAAAGACGTGGAACGGGCCGGCGGATTACGCCTATGAATCTATCTGAATACCATCAACAACAAGCCGCGGAAACGTTTGGGAAAATGTTAGATAAAGTGAAAGAAAAAGACGCGGAACTGGAGGCTGTTTTAAAGGCGGTGCCCGTTAGCATAAACGGCTTAGCTCACGTGGCCGTTTTGGGCTGCGGGGATAAACGGTATATCCCCTACCACCAACTCTTGTTTGAGGATCACTTGGGAACAGAGGTCGATATGACCACATTTGATATTACCATTGAACACTTAGCTGGTGTCCCTGGCGTTGTGCAGCATGACTGCACACAGCCGTTGCCAGGCGGACCGTATGATTTGACCTTTGCTCATGTATTACTGAAATTTATTTCCGTAGACAAACAGTTGGCGGTACTCAAAAACTCTTACAACGCTCTTCGGTCCGGTGGAATAGCCATTCATATTATTGATACAAAAGAAATTGAAGCAGACAAAGTTCCTGTGAGCATACTCAAAGAGCAGTTAGCCCAAGAAAAGATCGAAGTAAGTGAAGTTCCGGTGAAATATGGAATTGCTTTAGTCTTGCGCAAGGCATGAAACTGACTGAACAGGATATTTTACATCTGATTGCACAAGATCCATGGATGATGGATGTTTTGCGTTTGGTGCGGGACCTACATCTACCTGATTGTTGGGTTGGTGCAGGTTTTGTACGCAACAAAGTCTGGGATCAGTTGCATGGGTACAACGCGGCCACCGCGTTAGATGACGTAGATGTGGTGTATTACGACATTGATTATCCTGAGGAGTCATTTGAAACGGAGATGGAGGAAAAATTGCAGGAAAATCGATCTGAAATTAAGTGGTCGGTCACAAATCAGGCGAGGATGCACGCGGTGCACGGCGACAGGCCGTACAAGGACACCGGGGAAGCTATGGCCAAGTGGCCAGAGACTTGTACCGCCGTTGCCGTGAGAATGAAAGAGGACGGATCTGTAGAATTGTTAGCACCGTGGGGCATAGAAGATTTGGTGAATATGGTGGTAAGACCAACCCCCGCGTTTGAACACAAAATGGATGAATTTACCGCCCGCCAGGAGAAAAAACAGTGGATAAAAAAGTGGCCAAAAATTCAATTTGGTGGTTAAATCAACCGCATGGATAACACACACATTCTCAACTTCTTCTACGAACTGGGTCAACAACGCTATATTGAACATGAAGGCTGGCGCTTGATTGGGGTCAACCATATAGAGAGTATTGGTGAACACACCGCCCGCGCGGCTCAAATTGGGTACATCTTAGCGGTGATGGAAGGGTATGAAAAACCGGAAGCAGTCTGCACCATGGTGGTGTTTCATGATATTGGGGAATGTCGCTTAGGCGATATTCACAAAGTAGCCAACCGGTACATTCAAGCGGATGAACTCCGTGCGGTCCGAGAACAAACAGCGCCACTGGGAAAAATAGGAGAGGGCGTGTTTGAGTTGGTGAAGGCCACGGAAGAACGGTCGTCTAGAGCTGGGATTATTGCAAATGATGCTGACAAGTTAGAGTTAGCCGTTTGCGCCAAGGAATATATGGAAAAAGGGTATGTGGCCGCACAAAGTTGGATAGATAACATCAGCAAGGTATTAAAAACAGACTCCGCTAAAAAATTACTTGCTGAGTTACCTTCGATTGATTCAACTGCTTGGTGGAAAGGCTTAAAGAAAATATAAATTATGGAAAACTCTTTTCCCGCAACTCAGTTTGCGTTTTTAGATGATGGTCAGACTCTAGAAGGCAAGGCCTTGATGTTGGGTGTGGTAGATTGGCCAGCCGGAGGTAAGGCTATGGTGTTAGGCCGCACTTGGTTTTACCCGCAAGGCGGTGGCCAGCCGGCAGACTGGGGTAGGATTGAAAGTGCGCATGGCTGTTTTGGTGTGAAAGACGTGCGGAAAGAAAGTGGCGTGGTGTACCACATTGGCGATTTTTCTAGGGACTCATTTACCACGGGTGAACAAGTGCAAATCTTGGTTGATGGTGAACGCAGAGCGTTACATAGCAAACTTCATTCGGCTGGACATCTACTTGATGTGGCTTTGGAAAACGTTGGTCATTTGATGGAGCCAACAAAGGGGTATCACTTTCCAAATGGACCGTATGTTGAATATGCCGGAGATATAGCGGCGGAGAAACGTGAAGAGGTGAGGGCGGCGGCTGAGGCGGAGGCAAATCGACTTATTCAGGCGGGTGGGGAAGTAAAAATTAAAAATGTGCCGCTTGCTCAAGTAAAAGACCTGAGTCATTTTGTTCCCGACTATCTCAGTCCAGACCAACCCGTACGAGTAGTCACTGTGAGCGGCAGTTGGGGTTGCCCATGTGGGGGCACGCACGTGCAAAACATTTCTGAGTTAGGAAAAATGGTGGTCACCAAAATGAAATCCAAAGATGGAAAGTTGCGTGTGAGTTATGATGTGGTGCGTTAACCTATGCCGGAACTTCCAGAAGTAGAAACCGTTCGCTGGCAACTTTACCGGCGTCTGCAAGGTGCCCAATCCGTGCAAGGGGTCAGCCCTGTGTGAGATGTAAAACACCCATCAAAAAAATAGTGCTGGCACAACGCGGAACACGCTTTTGCCCAAGCTGTCAAAAATAGAATTCCTCTTGCTTTCTGACCATTTTTTTGCTAAAATATCCTTATGCATAACTGGTCAACAGACACGACTCGGCTTCAAAAAAAAGACCCGAATGGCTATGCTATTTGGAAACTTGAACAACTGATTAATTTTGGTTTGGCTGGAGAAAAAATTCAGCTTAGTCAACTCAAAAAGTATTGGTCACAAATTCAGATTGATCCGGCCCGCAGAAAATTCTTAGAATTATTCCTCCAAGGTGACTAATATATTAACTCAAGAACAAATTGCCTTTCTTGAGACTATGGGGCAACACCAGCAGTTTCAAAATACTTTTATCTCACTGGTGACACGCCTTTGGCTGCTTTTTACCTACACCATAGGTACTCTGAGGATTTAGATTTTTTTTCAGAAACGGAAATAGACCTCCAAGCCCTAAATGTATTTTTTAAACAGAAAAAAAATGAACTTGGAATCACAAAAATCGATTTTCAGCAATCCTTTAACCGCAATCTTTTTTTTCTTACCTACAAAAATACTACCATAAAAACTGAGTTCACTTATTTCCCCTTTCCCAGAATTGAACAAGGTGATCAACAATTTGGCCTACAAGTAGACAGTCTACTTGATATTGCTGTGAACAAACTATTCACCATCTATCAACGAACAAAGGTCAGAGACTATATTGATTTATTTATGATCTGTAAAACTACGGGCTACAGCATTGCCTCTCTGATCAAACAAGCACGAGCGAAGTTCGATTGGCATATTGACCCGCTACAGTTAGGTACTCAGTTTATAAAAGCTACTCAAGCGGAGGATCAGCCCAGAATGTTAATCAAACTTCAGTCAGAAGACTGGCAACACTTTTTTCTACAAGAAGCCAAGGGGTTCAAAAATGAGGTGATTAAATAAACCTTGCCAAATTTAAGGCCCTCTGGTAGTGTCATCCCCATGCCAATCAAGAAAGCAAGCATTAAGGACTTACGCAAAACCAAGAAACGGACCGCCCGCAACACGGGTGTGAAACGCCAAGTGGAATACTTGGTGAAAAATTTGGAGGAGCTAATAAGCGAAAAGAAAACCGCTGAGCTGAAAGCCGCTTTGACTGCCACTATCAAGAAAATTGATAAAGCAGGAAAAACAGGTGTTTTGCACAAAAACACAGCCAGCCGGATGAAGTCTCGCCTGACCCGCAAGGTCAACGCCGCTTCCAAGTAACTCCTTAACGACACCAATCAATCACAAACAGGTCAAGGGCCGTCACGGCGTCCACTTGGCCCGTTTTGATTTTTACCTCGTCTTCTAATAAGCGTTGCCTGGCATCAAACAGTGTTTGGGCCGACAGTTGTTTGGCTAAACTCAAATTCTTTTTAATCACAAAGGGATGCAACTGAGTCCCCTCTCCTCCGGTTTCTTTCAGTTGGGCGAGAATAGATAGCTGCCGGCTAACCATGGCCAAAAGTTGAAAAGGAGAGAGGCCATCGGCTAATTGTTGATGCATGAGCTGGAGCGTTCTGGCCGCATGACGAGCAGTTAACGCATCCGTAAAAGCAAACACCGTATCAGTGGTTGGATCAGGAAAATCTTGCTTCAAGTCCGCAAGTTGGATATGTCGCAGTCGGCTCGCTAACTTTTGAATCTCATTATACGCCAACCAAAGATCGCCTCCTGCCACTTCTGCTAGATACTTTGCTGCCGCTGTTTCAATCTGCACTCCGGCCTGTCCCGCCACTTGAGTGATCCAAGCTATGCTTTCCTGAACTGACAAACTTGGAAACAATTCCTGCTTATTTTTTTTGATCAAATCGACTAAATCATCTTTCTTTTTTGGAAGTGCATCCAAAACTAGAATCACCACCGCATCTTCTGTCAGCATACTCATTAACCGAGCCACACCATCACGCACCTCTTGCAACGCAGCAAAAGGATCATGCCAAATAACCAAACGTTTAGTGGCAAACAATCCACCGGTGGAGGCAGTCCGCCGAAAATCGTCTTCAGTCATTTCTTTACCCACAAATTCCTGAATGTTGAAACCTGCATGGTCATATTTCTGCACAAAGCCACGTCGTAAGACGCGCAGGCGTTGCGTTCTTTGAAAAGAATTTACTCCTATCAATGAAAGAATCATGCGGTTCTTTTTTACAACGGCTTGAGCTCTCCCCAGTTTTCTCCCACCTCTACATCAACCAAGATAGGGACTTGTAACTTTTCAATCTTTTCCATTCGCTCACGGACGGCTTTGGCCACGCTAGCCGCGTGGCCAGCCGTTACCTCAAATACCAACTCATCATGCACTTGAATCAACATATCCGCCGCTATCTTGCCAGATTGAATCAGTCCGTCAACTTCTATCATGGCTAACTTCATCAGATCTGCGGCCGTACCCTGAATAGGGTGATTGGTGGCGGCGCGCTCAGCTTCTGCGCGAACCTGAGGCATACCGGACACAATGTCTGGAACATAGCGCCTGCGGCCCCACAAGGTCTCAACATATCCCTTCTCACGCGCCATGGTCTTCAGTTCGTCTAAGTACTCCTTCAACCGCTTGTACACGGTGAAGTAGCGTTGGATAAACTCCTTGGCTTCCATCCGGTTCATTCCAGTTTGTTGCGCCAGGGCGTTGGAGCCCATACCGTACAACACTCCAAAGTTAATGGTTTTAGCTGAACGACGTAAAGCTTTGGTCACATCAGCTTTATCCTTGTTGAAAATCAAAGCAGCGGTGATGGTATGAAAATCTTCGCCTGAACAAAAGGCGTCAATCATAGCTTTGTCCCCTGATAGGTGAGCGGCCACGCGCAATTCAATTTGGGAGTAGTCAGCGGACAACAGCACATTCCCCTTCTCGGCAATAAACGCTTGTCTGATTCTCCGTCCTAAATCAGTGCGCACCGGAATATTCTGCAAATTCGGCTCTGTGCTAGACAGACGACCAGTAGCTGCAATGGTTTGGTTAAAGCTCGTGTGAATTCGCTTATCTGTTGCATCCAACAACTCAGGCAAAGCCTTCACGTAGGTTGATTGTAGTTTGGTGAACTCTCGGTAGTCACTAATCAGGTCGATTATCTCATGTTGTCCGCGCAACTTCTCCAATTCTGCCGCTGCTGTTGATAAGCCTGTCTTGGTCCGACCCACCCCCACCGGAGAAATTTGCAAATCTTCAAACAACACCACCTTCAGTTGCAGTGGTGAGGAAATATTGAACTCGCGTCCAGCGTGTTTGTAAATCGATTTTTGGAGTTTAGAAATATCTTTGGATAATTCCTTTTCCATTCCCTTCAGGAACGGAACGTCCAACTTCACACCGAGTGATTCCATACGAGCCAAGACTGGAATCAATGGCATTTCTATTTTTTTAAGTAACGGTTCTTGTGAACGATCTGTAAGTTCCTTGCTCAACTTTTCATATAAGCGCAAAGTAAAGTCTGCATCTTCACAGGAGTACCATGAGACCTTTTCAACCGGCACCTGAGCCATAGTGATCTGGTCTTTTCCTGCTCCAATCAAATCTGTAATAGGCTGCATTTCATAGCCAAAATACAAGAAGATTAAGTTGTCCAGCTTGTGTTGGCGCGTGCCTGGGTTCAAGACGTAAGAACCCACCATGGTGTCCCAAAATGGACCAGCCACTTCTACCCCGTTCGCTTTCAAGGAATGGAAATCAAACTTAGCGTTATGAGCTATTTTTAAGATGTTCCCATCTGCCAGCACCTCTTTCAGGGGAGCAATAACTTCAGTCACTACATAAAAGGCCTCACCCGGCTCCAAACAAATAGACACGCCCAACAATTTGGTATGACGGGCATCTAGGGAGTCTGTTTCTGTATCAAAGACGAAACGTTCGGCTTTGTGTAAACGTTCGGCTAACTTTTTTGCAGCTGGAAGTGTGTTGACCAGTGTGTATTCCTGTTTTCCAATCGATTTTCCTTCGTTGCGCACTCGCGGCTCCGCCGCGGCCGTTGTAGAAAAATTAAACTGGGTGGTTTTGAGCTTTTTATCTGTAGGTCGAGTTTCTGTTGCTGTTTCACTCACCACGGTTCCGGAAGCAATAGTCCGAGTAATGCCAGGAATCTGATCAATCTGAGTCAGAAGAGACTTGAAGCCAAAACGTTGGAGTTGCTCCACTATAGCTTCTCGGTCACCCCCTTTCAGTTCCGCATCCGTAACATCAAATTGAATAGGAGCGTCAGTGATAATAGTCACCAACTCTTTGCTCATGTACGCATCCTTTTTGCCGTCTTCTAACTTACTGCGCAAACCATCTGGCTTCACTTCTTTGAGGTTGGTATAAATCCCATCCAACGTCCCATACTGCTTGAGCAAGGTCAAAGCACCCTTCTCTCCAATCCCGCGCACACCAGGAATGTTATCAGACGGGTCGCCACGTAAGGCTTTATAATCAATCATCTGGTTGGGTTCCAACCCATACCGTTCCATCACCGCTTTTGCGTCATACATAATGGTGTCAGAAATACCTTTGCGCATGGTATAGACGCGTGTGTTGTCATCCACCAGCTGTAAGGTATCCATATCACCCGTCACTATAATGCTTTGAATGTCAGCCTCTTCATCCAACTGTTTTGAGATGGTCCCTATCACGTCATCAGCTTCAAAACCTTTGAGTTCCACGGTTGGAATTCCCATGGTGTGCACCAAATCTTTCACCATTGGAATTTGAGCATACAACTCATCCGGTTGTTTGGTCCGATGAGCTTTATATTCAGCATACTGCTCATGCCTAAACGTTCCTCCCGCCACATCAAATGTCACCACCACATGAGATGGTCGCAAGTCTTTCATGGCCCGGAACAAAATAGTGGTAAATCCGTATACGGCGTTCACCAGCTCACCTTCTTTAGTAGCTAGTGGCGGCAGAGCGTGGAAAGCCCGGTGAATCAGGGCATTTCCATCAATAATCATGAGTTTTTTTCTTTTTGCCATAGGTAAAATCATTCTAACAGCAAGTTACGAGCAAAGCGAATAACTTTTTTTTCCTTAATTAAATCGATTTACCCTATGCCTACAACTTTTAATACAGTTTGACATATTAAAAGTTATCATTTAAACTTTTAATATGGAAATTCTTATTAAAGGATAGTGGTCTTATGCAACATAATACTAATAACGTGGGATATAAAAGCTTCAGTCCAAATCTAGTCAACAAGCCTTTTACCTGGGCTGATCCTAGAATTGACGTATTACTGGAGGAAGCAACGAGATATCTGGCTGAACTTAACGCCTTTTCTCGCTTCGTCCCAGACATAGACTTCTTTATTCGTATGCATGTGTTCAAGGAAGCCACTACATCCAGTAGGATTGAAGGAACAAAAACTGGTATGGACGAAGCCTTATTACCTGAAGATGAGGTAGATCCAGAACATAGGGATGATTGGTCAGAAGTACAAAACTACACCAAGGCCATGAACTTTGCTATCGCTGAGCTGTCCAAAATCCCCCTCTCCGTTCGCCTACTCAAAGACACACATAAACTGCTGTTGGCTGGGGTAAGAGGAAAGTATAAAACTCCAGGGGAAATCCGTACCAGTCAAAACTGGATTGGTGGGGCAACTATCCAGGATGCTTTCTTTATACCACCTCACAAAAATGAAGTTCCTGATTTACTGAGCGACCTTGAAAAGTTTTGGCATAACAAAAAAATTCAAGTGCCTCATCTGATCCGGATTGCCATTAGCCATTATCAATTTGAAACTATCCATCCATTCTTAGATGGCAACGGTCGTATTGGTCGTCTTCTTATTACTCTCTACCTAGTAGATCAAGGCATGCTGAGCAAACCAACGCTGTACTTATCCGATTTCTTTGAACGCAATAAAGGAAAATACTACGACGCTCTAACTCAGGTCAGAACATCAGGAGATCTTGAGCATTGGCTACGTTTCTTTCTGGTTGGGGTAGCTGAGACGGCTAAGCATGGTGCGCTGACTTTCAAAAAAATTATTGATCTGCGCGAAGATGTTGAACAGAGAATAATGACTATGGGAAAACGTGCTCCTGTTGGAAAAAAATTCTTGTTGAAACTCTACTCCCAACCCATTGTGAATAGTAAACAAGTCTCTAAATGGCTGGAAATTACTCCACAATCAGCCATCACCTTGCTCAAAGAATTTGAAAAACAACATATTCTCAAAGAGACGACTGGCTTCAAAAGAAATCGACTTTTCGTGTTCTCTGAATATGTGAGATTGTTTGAAAAATAAATAAACCGTCACAGATTCCTAAGGCCATAGGTTGTCACGCCTCTGAAACCACACCTGATTTTTCAACCTCTCCCCCAGCTCATACCCAGAGCAGTGGGTGAGTAAACCAAGATAAGATTGCAAACTTTGCTGCAAACCAAAATCATCTACCAGGCCCGCATTGAAATCCGCAACCCGTTGGCTCATCTGCTTAAACATGCGCTGCTTAGTCTTTGTCCGCAACACCCGGTAGTGGGGCAATAACACATATCCCAAAAAATCCACACCTTGTGAAAACTTTCTCAGAATAATTTTGTTTGGATGAACAACCAGCTGAAGACGTTCCGCCACAAATTCTTGAATCAAGGGTAACAATCTTTCAAGGTGAGACCGTTCGGGGTGCACAAGAATAAAATCATCGGCGTACCTGAAATAAAATCGCTCCTGCAACTCGTTTTTCACAAAATAATCTAGCTCGTTCAAGTAAATATTGGAAAATATCTGAGATGTTAGGTTGCCAATGGAAATTCCTTTTCCCACACGCTGCATGGAAGAGTAACTTCGGACTACATGCTCCAAAAGCGTAAAAACTTCCACATCACCTACTCGCTCTCCAAGCAAAGATAGTAAAATCTCATGATCAATAGAATCAAAAAACTTCCGGATATCTAATTTAAGACACCAAACAGTCCGTGTATAATTTTTGCTAGCTGTACGCAAAGCACCAGTCAGTTCTTCCACGCCCAGATGTAACCCTTTCCCTTTTTGGCAAGCATAAGACTGACGGATAAAAGACGGTTGAAACAATGGTTCAAGATAGTTAAATAACAAATGGTGCACCACCCTATCCCGCACCTCAGCCTTATGGATGACTCGAAACTTGGGATCCCACACATGAAACTGCGAATACAGTTGATGAACATACGTTTGCGTGCTAAGTTCAGTCTGCAATTGAAACAATTCATCCTCCAAATATCTCTCAAAATACATCACGTCTAGCTTATTCCGCTTCCCCTTCTTAAACCCATCCCAAGCCGCAAAAATATTTTCTATTGAAACCAATTCAATATAATTCATATGCAAAGCCTTCCAATAATACCCCCCCCCTTACGGATATTCCCATTCTAAAGAAAAGTATCGATTTATATAAGACCTACTACCTGTACGCACAGGGCTTCCCCAAAAAAGACAAATACACTATTGGAGCCACATGTGAAAGGTACTTAATTCAAATCATTGAGCTATTGGTAGAAGCAAGCTATTTATCTAAAGAACAAAAACTCTTTTCTTTACAACAGGCCAGCACAAAACTTGAAGCATTGAAGGTATTTATTCGTCTGTTGTATGAATTAAAAGTCATTGATCAAAAAAAATATATCGATTTACAAAGCAGGATTCAGGAAATAGGCAAAATGTTTGGCGGATGGATGAGAAGCATAAAACCGCCTGATGCCGGTTTTATGTAGTAGCAGAAACTTCCCGAGGAAGAGCAGCCCGGACGAGTAGTTCTCGTTGGCGTTCAGGTTCCTGTTGTTGAACTCGAGCTGGTCGTCGTTGGCCTTGAAGTTCAGCGAGTTCTCAGCCGACTGCTCTTATGGTTGCCCAGTTCCACCCAAAGTCGTTTTATGCTGTGCCTACATGCACAATAGAACCGGACACGTAGTGTCTGCCATTTGGTGTGTACTCTCTGACCATCCATAGACGGTCTGATTCTGACACAAGATCAAACGGAGGATTTCGGCGATTCCAATCCGTGGACTGGAATACAGCAGCCTACTCTCAGACTGAAGTATATAAAAAATCTCCAAAAAAGCGAACGACCGGTCACAAATTCTACTCACGTAGAATCCACGACCGGTCGAATGCAAGGTGCAGGCGGACAAGGGACCAGGGCCCAAGGGAACAATCCCAAGAGCCAAGATCCCAAGTTCCCGAGGGACACTACCCGAGGAAGAGCAGCCCGGACGAGTCGTAACCGTAAGCGTACAGGAACCTGCTGTAGAACTCGAGCTGGTCGTCGAAGGCCTTGAAGATCAGCGAGTTCTCAGGGGACTGCCAGACATTGGCCGCGCAGTCCAGACCCGGGGTCTGGTAGTCACGCGCCAGCGTTTCCGGGTAGGCGGTCAGCGCGGTCGCGGTCTCCATGGCACCGGTGAGGATGAACCCCTCCGGCAACATCTGCACCATCGCGCGGGCCGCCGGGATGCTAAACCCCTGCAGCACGGCCGGGAAGTAGATCCCGGTCACCGGACCCTCAACCAGCTTGCCCAGCAGCTTGTCCTGCCGCGACTCCGGCACGCAGGTGACCTGTCCGGCCAGCGTCCCCTTCCGGTGGTTCAGGAACTTGCGTTCCGGGAACTGCGCCTGGTAGCTCCGACCGACCGCCGCCAGGAACACCTCCTCCAGCGTCGTCCCGTAGTCGGCCACCGTGATCTTGGGGAGCGTGACCGGCAGGTGGACACCACGCAGCAGGTTCTTGGCCTGCTGGTCCGCGCGGAGCACCTCCACCAGCGCCAGGCTCCGGATCTGGAAGTCCTTGGCCGACGCGAACGTCAGGCCGGGGAGGTACTTCTGCAGCCGACCCAGCACCACCGCGTAGTCTTCGCTGGCGAGAGCGGGCTGCACCAGGTGGAAGGCGCGTTTGGCGTCCACCACCTGCGGCTGGAAGCCCGCCGGCGGGATGAGCCGACCGTGCTGGTCGGCGCACTTGATGAGCGCCTCCACCAGCGTGATCCGCTGTTCGCCACGCAGGATTGCGGCCAAGCCTTCCTGCCCGCTCTCCTCACCACCGGCGGCGAGGTAGAGCTTGCGGAGGAGAGCCCCCTCCTGCCCACCGCCAAGAGCGCGGCGAGCATCTTCGAACGAGATTTTCAAACGCGACATTGAACAACTCCTTCAGGCTTATAATCGCCCGAATGAAGGTTTTGCCTCTACCCGAGGCCCAGGACCTGCCCTGCGATTCAGGACAGACGCCGCTTTATACCATAAGAATGGGTTGTTGTCCAGCGTAAAATAAAGAAGCAACCCTAACTTTTCATATACTTTTCCATATTAAAAGTTAGGCCGCTAACTTGAAATATAAATATCCTTATTACATCTTTAGTTCGTTTCTAGTAATAAGTCAAAAATGCTCAATTTTATTTGGGTTTATGACGTGCCTAGGCACGACCATTATCATGACCTTGCTTTTATCGTATCAAAATGATACGATAAAATGGCTAAAATGATACGATAATTATTTCCTATGGAAACAAGAGATCGGCAAATCATTGAATTTATTAGAACCAAAGGCCCGGTACAGTCTTCAGAAATCCATTCCTATTTAGCCCAACAAGGGACGGGCGTATCTCTGATAACTGTGAAACGCTCCTTGTCTGACTTAGAAGCGAAAAAAATTCTAGCTATCTTAGGAACGGGACCGTCAACAGCCTACACACTCAGTGAGTATGGGAAGCTAACTTTGGAAGTTAATTCTGCAGAATATTGCCTTCAAGAACCAGATAGTCGGTCTGGTGCGCACAAATATAATTTTGAGTTATTTTCTTCTTTGGATTTTGAACCGTTCTCAAAGCAAGAAGCAATAATTCTGAGCGAAGCAACTCAATTCTACCAAAACAAAATCAAAAATATTTCCGACACCATTCATACTAAAGAACTGGAGCGTTTTGTCATTGAGCTTTCTTGGAAATCTTCAAAAATAGAAGGTAACACCTATAGCCTACTTGATACTGAGCAACTCATTTTACATGGAGTGGAAGCACCTGGGCATCTTAAAGCAGAAGCTATAATGATCTTAAACCACAAAGAGGCGTTTCAGTATATCAACAAAAATCGAGATCAATTCAAATCTATCTCGCGCCCACAAATTGAAGATATTCACAAATTATTGATCAAAAACCTAAATGTCCAGCCTAATTTGCGATCAAAACCAGTTGGCGTCACAGGTTCTGTATACCGCCCTCTGGATAATAGCCAGCAAATTTTAGAGGCATTAGAGTCTTTATCTGCAGCGGTTGAACGAATGCCAAGTGGATATGCAAAGGCCTTGGTCACTTTATTAGGTATTAGCTACATTCAGCCATTTGAAGATGGGAATAAAAGAACCGGTAGGTTGGTGGCGAATGCCATACTCTTAGCACACGGCTTATCACCACTTTCGTATCGCAGCGTAAGTGAAAAAGAGTACCGAGAAGCAACTTTAGTATTTTATGAACTAAATTCTCTAGTACCATTCAAAAAAATATTCATTGAGCAATACGACTTTGCGGCTAGAAATTATTTAGCTCGTTAGTCTTCTGGCTTATGGCAAAAAATATCACTACTAAAAAAGAAACTTACTACAAGTGTGTTCATTGTGGAGATGAAGTTTTTTGGAATACTCATAAAAAACTTACGCATTGTAAGTGTGGGAAAATCTATGTTGATGGTTGTGAGTACTACGTTCGAATTGGTGGTAATGAAGGAGATTATATCAAAGTATACAAGTAACGGGGCTTGACTATACTATTTTTATCCTGTACATTTATGTACAGGATAAATGAACTACTTAACTCTGCTACTTCAGGCAAATCGAACTCTATTTCACACCCAAGATCTAAGAGTTTTGTGGGGTATTTCCAATTCCAACACCTTATATACCACCATTAAACGGTATATCCAACGTGGGGTCTTGTTTCCCGTGCAGAAGGGTTTATATTCTACCCTTCCCCTCTCCAAACTGGACCCCTGGGCCTTGGGAGTAGTCGCCGTGCACGCCTATGCTTATGTGAGCTGTGAGTCAGTGTTGGCCAAAGCAGGCTATTTGAACCATATTCCACAGGCCATTACCTTAGTTGGCCCACAGGCAAAAAAGTTTGAATTGGGTGGCCAGCGCCATGTCGTTCGTCAGTTAGCTGATCAATTTTTATTTCGCCCTGAAGGGGTGGTGGTGGAGAATGGGGTGCGTCAGGCAACGGCCGTCCGAGCCTTGGCTGATCTATTATATTTTAACCCTCACGCTCAACTTGACGCGAGCGTGCCCTGGGGTAGCATTCGAAACATGCAAAAAGACCTTGGATATCCCGTAACCAAACGACGATCATGATTCTACCAAAGCCTGAAGATGCCGTTCATAAAGCTTGGCTCTACCGGCTGCTGACAAGTTTGGCGGATGATAATGAATTAATGACTGTTCTGTACTTCAAAGGTGGGACTTGTGCCTCTATGCTTGGCTATTTAGACAGATTTTCTGTTGATTTAGATTTTGACGCACAAAATTTAACAGCATCTCAAATCACTACAATGCGTTCACAGCTTGAAAAACATTTTAAAGACCTTGGACTGAGTATTAAACAACACAGTACAGTCGGAATTCAGTATATTTGTAAATATGAGGCCGTAGGAAGAGTGAGAAATACTATCAAGCTTGAGGTAAACTTCCCGGCCCCGCTCGCCAACGAATACGCCGCTACATACTTTTCCGAAATTGATCGTACATTACCTGCTCAAACAAAAGAAACAATATTTGCTAATAAACTAGTGGCTATCTTGGACCGTTGGGAAAGGCACGGATCAATTGCTGGCCGTGACTTGTATGACGTCCATCATTTTTTCATTCAGGGTTACCGTTATTTGGAGTCGGTGATTGTGGAGAGACGAGGGACTACGGTGGAAAAGTTCTTTGAGGAATTAATCCAGTTTATTCAAACCCATATCAACCAAACAGTCTTACAGCAGGACTTGAATTCACTCTTGCCATACGTCCAATATAAAAAATTAGCGCCGACCCTAAAACAAGAAACTATAGTATTTTTGCAGGACGAGCTCAGCCAGCTAAACAGCTAGTTCAGGGTCTGATTTTAGACCGTCTCTGTGTTAAAACATTCACCACAATAGAGCGGGGACGCGTAGCTACTGAAAATCGATTTGCACAGTTTTTAAGCGGCTCGTTTTTGCCCTGGTTTCTTATCATCAAAATCCCAATACATGGTATCCAACTCACCTTTACTGTCTACATCCAACCCGGGTTGGCTACGGAGACGCTGAACATGTTCAAATCCCCGCGTATACATTTCCTGTTGTAGTACCTTGGCTGCCATCTTTGGGTCGTCCATGCCTAACGTGTCCATTTTTTCTGTAACCATTTCAGCTAGCTCTTCATTCACCACTGGAAATTTCTCCCCTGTGCCCTGGACCCAGTCATAGACTTTTCCAGTTTGTTGAATACGGTCAAAATCCTGGTCGTATTGCTGTAACCATTTCAGTAAAACTTTTGCTTCTTTATAGCCCTTGTCTGCCTTGAGGTCCAACGGCTCAACTTCAACCTGTTGCCTTGGTTGAGCTTCGGTACGGTTAGGGGTTTGCGGCCTCAAAACCTCAGGACGTTGGTCACGTCCCTGAAGACGCTGGTTGTCCCGGCGTTGTCCGGGCGTAAAGGTTGGTGGTCTGAAATCCATAGCAAAAACTTACTCCATTTAGAGCAGAAGTCAACTCGTTATTCCTGGGAGAGAGCCTGTTTTACGTCTTCTAGAGTACGGCGAGGTTTGCTTTGGGTGTTGTCATATCCCCAATTATATATTCCGCCAAAGGTGAAGCCGCCCAACCGTTCAAATAATTGTTTCGCCTTGGGAGATTCTTGAACATATAATCTGTTCCCACCACGCTCTACCAAAATCACTGGTGTTGGTTTCTCGTTTTTTTTAGCTAAAATACTAGACAGCTCACCCCTAATACCAAACTTTGGTCGAGAACGGACAACGGCAAAGCCATTCCAGGTTTTGCGAGCTTTCCAAGCTCGGCGAGCAGATGCCATGACCACTGACTTTGGTGGCACGCCCGGTTGCCTTACATTTGTTCGTTCTAAGCGGTCAATCAACTCCAACACTTGTTTCATTTCACGTTGGGAATACCCTTCCTTCTTTAAGCCCCACAAATACGCTCTATCTGAAACTCCTACGCCTTTGACTGTTTTTGGTGTATATCCCCACTGACGCAGCTCTGCATCAGTAATCCCAAAATATTCTAAAAATTGCTCAAGAGAACTGCGTCTGGATTTGCCTGTTTGAGAATCATGCGCTCTGTCCAAAAAATAATATTGATGATGATCAATCCACACAAATTCCTGCACCTGTTTCTTCAGCTTTTTTTCTAGCACTGGACCAGGAATTTCCACCACACACACTCGGGGTTTCCCGGCTGCCTTCACACGACCCAACAGGTCCGGCTCTTTTTCCAACCGCGCACCATGTGGCTGCCGGGATATAAGCATGGGTAAACGTAACTTACGGGCCAGACGAATAATCATGGCCGCCTCTGCATCATTATTTGGCACAACCAAAAGTGTGTTAGTCCGGCGGTCAGCCAGTACAGATGATTTCATGTCGCCTATTGTACAGTTTATCCTATTTCCCGACCACTATCATGAGCTTCTCGCCGTTACTTGGGTCATTGTGGTTATAATCCCCCACGGCTTCAAACAACACATCTGGATCATACACATAATTTTCACCTTTCCGAGTCCCCGGATCATTTGTGATGATGTACTCCTCAGTCCAGCCTTTGATCACCAGCATATGATAAATTGGACCGGGCGCAGTGAAATTTGGGTTGCCAAGTTCTCTCCCAGCAGCAGGGATAATGACCACTCGCCCGTTCACCAGCGCTTCCTGGGCCGCCGTGTAGCTGTAGGGCAAAACCACAGCCTCCAAGCCCAAATACTCTGCGGCCACACTGGCCGTCTCCTCTGCTGTGGTGGATTCAAAATACCCAAAGCGCTCCACTTCCCAGGCGGCAATGGCGTTCATGGCTGCATCAGCATCTGCTGGTCCGGTTATATCTTTGCCTTGTAAAAATCGATTTGCCATCAACAACGAAGCCTCTTCGCAATACTCTTCATGCGCCGCATCCCAATTGCCGAATGGGGCTTGTGAGGTGAATGGGATGTCTAAGTTAAATTCAGCAGGGATTTGAATTTGTTCAGGTTCGTTAGTGTTGACTTGCGTGTTGGAATTTTCAAATCCCTCATTCACATTTGTGTTGCCGTTTTCACTGACGTTTGTCCCGGCGGCAGTAATCACCTCATTCAAATTCACTGCCTGAGGCAACTCTGGCTTGCGTACATCAGCAACCCAGCCTGCCCATTGGCCCCGAGTGAGCAAGACAAGTAAAACCAGCGCAATTACGCTTCCGCCACCCACAAACCAGAGAAAAGAAGCTGTTCTTTGTTTCATGGTTTTGGTGTATCAAGCTTTAAGCGGGAACGCAAGAGTTGCTTTACTGTCTGCAATTCAGGCATCCGCAACATCCACGCTAAGCTCAAAAATACTCCCGCGCCAAAAGTAACCCCTCCTAAGAGTTCAATCTGAGGGTTGCTGACCAACCACTTCCACAACACCACTACTATTCCCATGGCAGCGCAAGCTAAGGAGATCTTCCAAATTGAAGGGAGTAGAATATCCGGCCTCAGTTGACCCAGACGTTTCCTGAGCAAAAGCAACAGAAGCACAGTTTGCGTGGCCACCATGAGCGTAAATGAAAGTGTGAGTCCAGCTACTCCCAAGTAGCGTGAAAGTACAATACTGCTGAGGAAGTTGACCACAGTGGCTACAATAATAACTTTCATAGGAGTGAACGTATCTTGCCTGGCATAAAAGGCTCTGGCCAATACATGCACCAAACTTTCAAACACTACGGCCCAGGCAAAGGTGAATAGCGCAAGTGAGGTGATGGTTGTATGCTCAGGGGTGAACTGACCTGCTTCCAGAAAAGTGGCAATAATGGGACTGGCTAAGAGGAGTAAACCCAGTGTTGCCGGCATGGTGAAAAACAGAACGCGAGAAATAGTGCGGGCCAAAAATTCTCTGAATTTGTCTTCTGCCTGTTCAGCAAAGTAGCCGGCTAACACCGGAAAGGCGGCAGTAGCCAAAGAAATACCAAACAAGCTCACCGGAACGCTCTGAAAATTGCGAGCAAAATTAAAGGCGGCAATACTGCCCACAGAAATATAGGAAGCCAAGGCGTTATACAGCCAAAGGTTAGTCTCAAAAATAAACAAACCACCCATGCGTGGCCAGGTAAGACGCATAATTTTTCTAAATCCGGCATCTGTCAGGTCCCAAATCCAGCGGGGTCGGTAACCCTCTTTCCATAATTCAGGCACACGGATGAGCAGATGAAGAGCGGCCCCACCAATAGCCCCGTATACGGCCCCTTCAATACCTAATCTGGACGAGAGTAAAATAATTCCAGTGATAATGCCCAGGTTGTACATCACCGGAGATAATGCAAACCCTACAAACCTGCGCGTCCCCACCAAGACGCTGCCCCATACTCCACTCAGCGTAAAAAAGACGGAGCTAATAAGCAGAAGGCGGCTGAGTTTAGTAATCACCAAATGTTCTGCTTCTCCGTAACCCGGCGCAACCAGTTGGGATAAAAAAGGCATGAAGAAAAAAGCCAGAAGCTCCACCAGGATGGTGAATAGAGCCAGTACGCCCAGCAACACATTCACGCTCCGGAAGGCTTCTTCTTTCTGTTGAGTGGAAACGTAGCTGGAAATGATAGGCACCACAGCCAGACTCAGTGCACCGGTAATCCAAAACAGCAACAAAAACTCAGGCACTATAAAAGCCGAATTGTACAAATCAACCTCAATACTTGCACCAAACGTTCTGGCCAATAAGTGGTCACGCCCGAGTCCCAGGAGGTAACTGAACAGAGACGCTACCGCCAGGATGAGTGCTCCTTTGGCTTTCATGACCCTCAGTGTACGGCTTGAATAATCGTTTGGCAACGCGTTTCTTTTTCCACCAACTGCGCAGAGAACCTAAGATAATTACTCCGCCCGCTAAACCCAAGACCACCCACCCGGAGGTTGAAGGGGAGGGAGGAGCAGACTGCGGACGAACAGAAGCCGGTCCTTGAGTTCCAGCCGCTGAA
This sequence comes from uncultured Gammaproteobacteria bacterium, assembly GCA_964364425.1. Taxonomy (GTDB): domain Bacteria; phylum Patescibacteriota; class Patescibacteriia; order UBA9570; family JBBTWU01; genus JBBTWU01. The sequence goes on along the minus strand of CAYIMB010000011.1, from coordinate 10,710 downwards.
GCCGCACTCACCCCTTGAGTGTCCGTGGTTACCGTGACCACTACTACATCTGACTGCTCTCTAGGCATCATCCGCAAAGTATCATTGTACTGACTGACTACCCCTACCACTCTCACCTGACTGCCCGCTTCCACATCACTCAAAGAAATATCCGCTGAGCTTTTGATATACACTTCTATCCCTGAATCCAACAACACACGACTGGCGCTTTTGCTCTCCACTGTTCCTTCCACCACCACCAACTCTCCCACATCTTCCACGTCTAAAGAGCTAACTGCCTTGGGCAGCACCTCATCTTGCTGTTCCAAAACTACTATCCCGCCTTCATCCGCATTGACCCGAACTTCTCCGTACGCGGTAGAAGTGATCCCAGTCACAGACACCAAAGATCCGCGCATCACATCAGCTGGAAAATCTTTTTGGTACGAATAGACCTGCATCCCACCCGTCTCATCTTGAATATACATCACCTGCGCTCCAAGTGGTCCAGGCTCCACGCCTACCACGCCGTTCACCACCACCTCCGTTCCCTTTTCCAAACTCCGCACCTCAGCCAAGGAAATTGTTGCGGTCTGTGACCCCTCTTCTTCTAGTTCCTCCTCAGCCTCTTCTTCCGGTTCCCCCTCCGCACTCTCCGCAGCCACATTTACTTCGCCCGGCGTCACCTGATCTGTCCACTCCCATGCTTCATCAAACCGGGCAAAACTTTGGCCACTGGGCGCATCTCCATATTCCACCCCTTGCACAATCTCTCCATCTGGCCCCACCACATACACCACATCCCCGGTATTATTCAGACCTATTCCGGAGTCCTCCACTCCAACTACTAGCAGCTCGCCCACCTCAACCGCTATATCCGGAAACGCATAAGTCGATTTTCCATCCGTAACACTCCACCCAAGTAACGTCCCGCCCTCTCCTTCGTTCAGCAGCTCAATCCACTCATCCGTAGACTCGTCTCCTTCAGGGTTGGGTAATAATTCGTTTAATCTGAGTTGGGTTACCGGCGTTAAGCCCGTTTCCTCATCTGCGCCTTCATCTGGAGAGTCTTCATCATCTTCCCTTTCATCTCCGTCGTCACTTTCATCCTCGCCCTGATCTTCCCCCTCTTCTGGCTCTTCTGCCGCCAACTCCACATTCTCCCCGCCAGCGCTCACCTCTCCCCAATCCCAACCTTCAGTAAACCTAGACCAGCTGAGATCCGCCTCAGCCGCTCCATACTCTGCACTGTCCGTCACCTCTCCTTGTGGGTTGATTAAATCCACTCGGTCGCCAGTGTTGTTCAAGGCTAACTTTGAGCTCCCACTGTATAAAACAAAAAACTGATCTGCGTGTGTCTCCGCTTCCGCCTGATCAAACGTAAACACTTTGCCACTCGCATCCTGAAGAGCCCAACCGTGCAAATATCCACCGCCTTCATCTAGTACTTCTAACTCAACAAATTCCTCTCCGCTACTGGGGACTGGAAGGATTTCATTCAAACGAACTGAGACGGCCGAGGTAACGGATTCAACCGGCTCCTCTTGCGTTGGCTCCTCTGGACTTGGCGTTTCAGGCTCGCAGGCTATACTTGCCCTGGCTCCGGAAAGCCAAACCAAAGCTAGCCCCAGACCAAGCCATACAACTGCTCTGGATGAAAACATAATGTAAATCGATTTTCACGAGCGCCCACTGACAAGCTACCTCACGGCAAACTCAAGTCAAGGGCCACGGAGCGCCGTCTGTGGATAAAACCCCTATTGACCCGTAAAATCCCGGATCTATAGTGAAGACATGAAAAAGAATATCAAACCAGATGATGGGGTCATAACCAGGGGGATCCTGAAACAGGAACTTAAATCTGTTAGGGCTGAATTCAAAAGAGGTCAAACCAAACTTCGTGATGAACTTCATTTCGTTGAGTATCGACTAGAGACTAAAATGGATTCTAGGTTCAACGAGATTCTTGATCATATGAAAAAGCATACGGATACGTTCCAAAAGCTGGCCGACCAGGTGATTGGTGCACACAAGAACTTTGAGGTTGAGTCGGTCAGTATTCATCACAATTACAATCATCTGGAAACTCGGGTAAAAAAAGTGGAAGAAGTGGTGTTTCCAGGCCAAGCAGGCTGACCGGTGTTTGGCCGCGGGCGTGCCCGTGCATGCCTGAAACCTTAAGGAATTGGGGTATTTTTAAGTCTGCACGTGCAGGTGTCGCAAAATATCTTTGCCTGGGGTTATCTACGGGTGCGCTATCCCCTCAGGGCTAGCACAGTGGTACCCGGAGGTAATGCTGTCCGTGCCTACCTCAAGTTCGTAACACAAGTCATAAAACTGAGCGGGTAAAGCCCCAATGGGCGTGTATGAAAAATCATCACCATCTACATCTTTCGGAATTTCATTTAAAAACCCCTCACGCAACCCATCCAGAACTTCCGGAAAAGATTGGTGTGCAGCTCTATATGATTCTAAGGCTTGTTGAATTTGAGTAATTCGTGCAACCCGTTCTGTGTCTCTATTTTGTGCTTCCACATCTACCTCTGCTGCTGTTTCTTCTGTGGCTTCATTTCCACCAATGGTCTCTCCATTCACGTTGACGTTCACGTTGGCCTGAGTCACCTCTTGGTTAGCGTTTTCCGTATACACTTTACTTGGGCTTGGGGTCACCGTGTTGGTATTTAGTTGCGCTGGTTGTGTCGGCGTGGAGTTAGTGGCGTTGATAGGCGCGGTATTGGCTGTAGGCAAAACCGTTTTCACCTGATGCGTGCAGCCCCAAACCAAGCCGCCAGCCAAGATCAGACTAGCAGAGATGGCAACTGTTCTACGGAGTCCTCCTAAAAGCATACACATAGTATAGACAAAAATGGTTTGACTCGCTATGGTGGACTAATGAAAACACCTGTTTTTTATTACAACGGCTGGAAAACGACCTATCTACCAGACGGCTTCAAGGTAGAATACCAGTTTTCCGCCGGAACAGAATTTCAATTCATTCATCACCTGACCTTTTCTGGGATTGAGTTGGTTGAGTTTGACCAGAGCCGTGTAGAACAGTTGGTGGGACAGTTGGGGTTGGTGGAGCTCTTGAGTTATTGGAAGGCCTTTGCCAGTCAGCGGATTGAAACTCCTTGCATCTCTCTTACTCCAGCACAAATCGAATTTTGGCACAAACTGTACCTCAAGGGCATGGGTGAATATTTTTATACAAACCAGATTGATTTCACTCCAGTCGACTTTCTCCAGCTCGTCCCCCAGGCCACAGCGGACAGTCTTCCACCCCCAGCGCCGCAACCCCGCGTGACCAAAGTCACCAACGAACCTGAACACCGTGTACTTATCCCAGTGGGTGGCGGAAAAGATTCTGCAGTGAGCGCAGAAGTTATTCGCGGAACAGTTCCCATCAACACCTTCATTCTGAACCCAACACCGGCGGAGCTGGCGGTCAGCCAAGAAGCTGGTTGTAACACACCGGTGATAGTTAAACGAACCCTTGACCCTCTACTGTTAGAACTAAATAAAAAAGGATTCCTCAACGGCCACGTTCCGTTCTCCGCCTCTTTGGCCATGATGACCGTCATAGCCGCCGAGCTAGGCGGCTATACAGACGTGGTGGTGTCCAACGAACGCTCCTCCAATGAAGGCAACGTCACCTACCTTGGGCATGAGATCAACCACCAATACTCCAAGAGCTTGGAATTTGAATCTGACTTTACAGCCTACATCTCAGACCTCTCAACGGTCCGCTACTTCTCATTCATGCGGCCGTTGTATGAACTACAAATAGCTAAACTGTTTTCTACCTTCCCTCAATACTTCAACATCTTCCGCAGCTGCAACCGCGGACAAAAAACCAACACCTGGTGCGGTGCCTGTCCCAAGTGCTTAGCCATTACCCTCACGCTACTGCCTTGGGTTGGCGCCAGCACCATCAGTTCGATTTTCGGTTCCAACCCACTGACCCGCCCGGAAAATATTTCCCTTGTCCATGCGCTCGCCGGTCTAGCTGAAACCAAACCATTTGAGTGCGTCACCACTAAAGAAGAAACTCTGGTCAGCCTGCATCTGTGTATTCAGGTGTACCTGCAAACCGGGGAACCGCTTCCGGCCGTGCTGGCTGATGCACAAAAAAATATTTTGGCGCAAGAAACCAACTTAGAAGAACGCTCTCAAGCAGTGCTGGAAGCCTGGGCTTCCAACCCCAACACACCAAGTCAATTTGAAGAATTGCTCCAAGCCGCGTATCATGAAGCGGTATGATACTAGATGACATCAGACAAGCCGGACGCGTACTGATCTTGGGCTATGGACGGGAAGGAAAAAGCGTTGAGCAGTTCCTGAAACGGAGGTTGCCTGAGCTGAAAATCGAAATGAGTGACCAATCCCAGGGCAAGGGCTATCTAAACAATCTAAGTGACTACAAGATAGTTATCAAAAGCCCCGGAATTTCTCCGCATATTCCGGAAGTGGCGGCAGCTCAGGCAACCGGAGTGCAGTTTACTTCTTCTACGCAACTTTTTTTTGAGGCGTGTCCGGGAAAAATCATTGGTATCACCGGCACCAAAGGCAAAAGTACCACCTCAAGTCTCATAAACCATATGCTGGATGTGGCTCAACTGCCGCACGTGTTGCTGGGCAATATTGGACTCCCTGCGTTAGATCAGTTGGACCACATTTCTACCAACACCAACGTGGTGTTTGAACTTTCTTCACATCAACTCATGGACCTCACCGCGTCTCCACATATTGCGGTCATTTTGGGGATGTATCCGGAGCATCTGGATTACTATGCTGATTTATATGAATATATTAACGCCAAGCTGAACATTACGCGCTTTCAAACCAAAACAGATACGTTGGTCTACATAGAAAAACACCCGGAACATGTGCAGATGATCAAACAGGCCTCACCAGCGGGAACACAAATCTCACTGTCTCCAGAGGACGTGAAGGCGGGCCCGTGGGCAGACCTGACGCCTGAAGAAAATCCACTGAAAGGTGCGTTCAACCTAGAAAATGAAGCGGCCGCTTGGACCGTGGCTAAACACCTGGGCATAGCGGACGCCGTGCTCCTCAAGGCCATTAAATCATTCAAACCGCTCGCTCACCGTTTGGAGTTGGTAGGCGGAAAGGCCTATGACGGCGTCTATTTTTATGATGATGCCTTAGCTACGTTGCCGGAAGCAACCATAGCGGCTATTCAGGCGCTGGGAAGTCAGGTGGAAACTATTTTGCTGGGCGGAGCGGAGCGTAAACAAGACTTTGCTGAACTGGGGCACGTGGTGCTTACCAGCCAAATCAAAACGACAATCCTCTTTCCGGTCACGGGTGAACGCATTTGGCAATCCATCCAAGCCGCCAACACTACACACCGCAACATTCAACATTTTAACGTGGACAACATGAATGAAGCCGTGCGCCTCAGTTATGAGCATACGCCAAAAGGCAAAGCAGTCCTGATGTCCAGCGCGTCTCCGAGTTTTGGATTGTTCAAAGATTATGTAGACAAGGCCCAGCGGTTTCACGCGGCAGTACATAAATTTGCGCAACTCAGAAACCTACCAGCGGCCTCCTCCGCCTCCGCCAAACCCGCCACCTGAGAATCCTCCGCCTCCGGAAAATCCGGAACCTCCACGGTACCCTCCACTTGAGCTAACCGGAACTTTAAATTGAGATGGCAGGTGACCAGTGGACAACAAAGCGCGTGACAACAAATAATACTGAACTGGTCCGCCTTCAAGCCAACTGGGTGCTTCTTTCAAAATATGTTCAAATTGACCGACCCATTCTTTTTCAACACCAAACACCACGGCGTACGGCAGATAGGCTTCAAATAGTTGCGGTGTGAGCTTTGGAGCATTGGTAAATTTGAGTCGCTCTTGTTCAGTCACACGTAAAAACCATTTGAATCCTTCCAGCTCTTTGGCCAAATCAGCTCCAGTTTTGCTCCGGGCAGAGAACTTGCGTTTGATCAGCATAAAAATCAGGCTGAGTAGTAATACTCCTCCCCCCGTCAGGCCCAGGTGATATAGCGCATTCCCATACCCATACACCAAACCACCAACCCCACCCACCAGGGACAATCCAACCAACGCTTTCAACCAGCCTTGTTTTTTCTTCAAGGCTGTCTCAAACCAACCTTGTTTGACCGCCTCCGCCTCATTCAGCTCGTTGAGTTGCGTACGTAAAGCCGCTCTATCCAACACTGTAATAGCTAACACTACTACTTTTTTTCCTCCAAACACTTTGCGCACCAAAGCTGTAGCCGCGGTGTCATTCCCTTGGTACTCCTGAATCAACTTCAACTGGCTGACTTCCTTTTTCTGTTCATCATATACAAAATGGACATAACCATCACGCGCCAACTGAATCAACATGGCGGCCAACGTTTTGTCAGACGCCGTTCCCTTCAGCACAAACTCAGCTTCATGCGCTGAAACCTTGGACGGTGGTTCGTACTGGGGAATCACCGGATGGGTTGATTTGCGTGGACGGGCCAAAACAGTCAGCGCCAGCAACAACACCAAAACAATTGGCACTAGACCCACTGACCAGTTGTTCTTGAGCAGATGCCAGACGTACGCCACTGTTCCCGGCTCGGTAATAGTTCCTTTTTTAAAACCAAATAATATGGTAAAGCCATCTCCGGCTTCTAGTGCGTTTCCGTACGGATTGGGGTCTACCGTCACTTGCCACACATTTGGCTTAATGCGTTTGACGCTACAGCGCTGCCCAGTTGATCCGTAATATCCGGTGTAACATTGTGGTTCCATTGTTTCCTGTACGGAGCCGGCGGGAAGGTGCAGGATGACTGTGGAATTCTGAATTCCTACCGCCCACGAGTTGCCTATCACATCCCAATACAATTCATCATATTCGGCATATTGTTCAATCACCCAGTCTACGGTGTAGGTCAACACATACAAGTGCCGCCCTTCCACTTCCACATCCGGATTACCAATCCTCCAGACTATATTCCCAGACGGTTCACCAAAATCACTAGGTGAAACCTTTTTCACGGGCAAAGGCTGTCCCGTTTCATCCGTCACACTGATCAGCCGTATATCTATGTTGTCATTATAAAACTTCCTGACATATCTGTACGGAATAGACCGGTAAATGCCGTGTCCCGGAAAAAAATCAAAATCATACTGGATAACCTCAGTCACGGTCAGAAGACCGCTTTCATCTAGTGTAATATCAACGTCGTAGTGATCAATTTCCTCTACACCGTCATTGGCCGCCGCGTGAACGGCAGTCCCCATCCCCAACAAAAACACCACACTTACCAGTACCACAAACCCTTGCGTCAACTTGTTTCCTCCTAGCATGCCCATAGTGTACCAGGTTTACCGCTTGCTTGAAAATCGAAATTTCGTTACGGTGATGATCAGGCCGAGGTGGCGGAATTGGCATACGCGCATGCCTTAGGAGCATGTGCCCGAAAGGGCTTGAGGGTTCAAATCCCTCTCTCGGCACCAGAAGTAACTTTTTCGGAATTGACTGCTCCGCGCGGGCGAGACCGAATTCCGCACCCCGCCACCTTTGCCCCAGAAAAATTGAGGCGGGGTGCGCCAGGATTTTCGTTCAAAAAAGGTTCAAGCAAATGATAGGATTAGAGCACAAAAAGAAAACCACCCCCATGAGGACCACAGGGGCGGTCTTCAGGGGGCGGTGTGAACGCGGAGACTGAGAATCACGAGCTGGACGTCATGAGTAGGACCAGAAGCAGTCCTGTCACTACCCGGTTCATGACCCACCTGGTGTGTGCAACGCGTTCAGGGCGAAGGAGCATGCTGGCCTGGCTGAACAGTAGGAGTGGCGCCCCCACGGACATGATCCTGAACATCCACGGGTTCGGATGGAGCAATGCAATCGTCGTGGGGACAAAAACAAGCCCAATCAGATTCACCACGGTTTGGACATGTCCAACCCGGACCGGCAGGGTGGCTTTGTAGCCCCGGTCAATTCGGGCATCCTCAATGTCCTTGTAGACCTCACCTAAGAACAGCAAGGTTGCGAACAAGAGGAAGGTGAGAACGCTGTCTGCGTTCAGCTTGCCGTTGTAGACCGCTCCACACAGCGCCGGCGAACCGGCACACAGCGCAACAGTCAGGTTCTGGATGATGTACCAGTGCGGAATGAAGGAATACAGGATTCCCACAACCCACACCACGGTACAAAATGCCGCGAGCCAGACGTCGTACCAAACGACCAGCAGTAGGAACCCGCCAGTCACCACGTTGAGCTTCACCCAGTACGCCCAGAGTTCCGCCGTATGTTCACTGGCGAAGAGCTTTCCTTTCTTCCGGTCATGGGTACGATCTTTCCAGTCGTTGAACACCATGATGGACATGGTCAGTCCCATGAAGCTCAGGGCGCAGGTGACACCCAGGCTCCAAGGCACTCCGCCATAGAAGCTGAAGCTCACCAGCGGGAGCACCAGTCCAAACAACCCTGCGGTTGCCGGACGTCCCGTTTGAAAGAGCTGCCCACAGCTGACCTGGCTGCTTCCGAAGCGATTGAGGACTTTGCTCGCAGTTGTACCAATTACTCGGTACACCCGGGAGTTGGTCTTGAGCTGCGTGAAGAACCGCCCGTTGAGGAATTCCCTGGCCTCGTTGGCAAACCCCTGTGCCTGATCTTCCAGCAGCAGGCAGTTTGTGTCATAGGTCAGGTAGTCCGTCTCCAGGTCCAGCAGGTCATCAACAATCTGGAGCTTACGCCCAAAACTGTTGATTTCCTCCCGAGTGTATCCGCGCATCCATTCGCTATCCATCACCAGCCAGTAAAAGCGCAGCGCGGCACTTCCACGCTCCAGTCCGTCCCCGGACAAGCCTTGACTCACGTCACCGGCAAAGAGTCCGGAGGCGAGCGAGTACGCTTCTCCCGACCGAACGTACCGTTCCAGCAGCGTATGGAAGTTGAGACCATCCCGCCTCCCCTGCTCCCAGTCACTGTCGTAGTCGTAAACAGCGGTGAGCAGCGCGCACACCATAGCGCGCCGTAGTTGGTCAGCCGGGCGCCAATGGTCCGTGAACGCCAGGAACGAGAAGTACAGGTGGATGGTTTTCCGCCACAACCGCAAGCGGTCTGGCGGCCAAACGACTCCCTTCAGGTCCCACAGCACGCTGAGGGACCAAAAGATTTCACGCAGGTGCGAAATCATCTTTGATTCCTCCAGTTGGGTTGGTGTTTGATAGCTTACAGGAACAAGGAAAAATGTCGATTTTGTCTAGGCATGGTGATATACTGGCTCACATATGAAACCAATCACTCAAATTTACAATGAGTACCAAATCATGCCTAATTTGCAGTTACATCAACTGCGAGTAGCGGCGGTGGCACAGCAATTGGCTCACGCCACCACCATTGACGTTGATGGTCATAGCATTATTACTGCCTGTTTAATCCACGACATTGCCAATATTATTAAATTTGAACTCAAGCGGTTTCCGGAATTTTTGGAACCACAAGGTTTAGACTACTGGCAGGGAGTACAAAAAGCTTTTATTGATACGTATGGTGCGGATGAACACCGTGCCAGTCTACAAATTGCCGCGGATATGAAACTGCCTCAAGTGGTCGTTGATCTGATTCGGGGCACAGGCTTCTCAGAAATTCCAAATATAGTTAAACGTGGTAGCTTGGAAGAAAAAATTTGCTGTTATGCGGACCAGCGCGTTGGTCCCTTTGGCGTTATTACCATTGAAGAACGTCTGGTTGAAGGGAAGGCTCGTTACGCCCACCGGACAGACCGCAAACTGAGTGTCAATTTTGATGAAATTGCTGAAGACCTGAGGACGTTAGAACAACAAGTATTTGATTACTCTAAGATTATGTCTACAGACATTACCAATGATTCCATCCAGTCGGAAATCGCACTGCTAAAAAATTCCCAAATCTAGATTCACTCTCCGTTGAAAACCATTTTGATTCGATTTTCAGTGGACAGTGGGGGAGGCTTCTTGCTCAGCCTCCCACCAACAGTGCATCACGGAACCTCCCCAGGAAAGGAAGGAGCTCCGCGCCGAACTTGATAGGCTTGTGGAACACCGGGATGTTGTGCTGGGTGAAGTAGTCCCCGTACGGCTTGAGATTCGGGTCTTCAAAGCTGGACCCGGTCATAACCACAAACAGACCGCGACGGTCCTGAATGATGCCACCCACCCGCTGGTGCAGGTCGCGGGCCGTGCTGTTGGTGAATTGCAGGTCCGTCAGCACCATGCGCAGATCCGTGATCTCGCGCACGGCCTGCACGGCAGTATACACGTCCTGGGCTTCCACTACGTCGTAGCCGTCGTGCTTCAGCCAGTCAGCCACCACCCGACGGACATCTAGCCGGTCATCTACCACTAAGACCAAAGTGCGTGTCATGACCACACCTCCAAAACAAACCCTACTCTCTGGCTATTTTGTGTCAACTCATGAAAATCGACTCATGAAGTTGGACTGTTGCCAATGGTTAAATACCTTTTGGCGTGGGGGTCTTAGTGGTAGTCACCGTCAACGTATACTGCGCCCCAAAGCGGTCTATGGTTAAGGTAATAATGTCTCCCCCGTCCAAGGCACGAAGTTTAGCATCAAAATCAGCAGCCGAAATCACCTCCTGTCCATTCATTTCCAAAATAATATCGTCTACCAGGATACCGGCTCTCTCCGCTGGGCTATTTGGAAACACCCACACAATATACGCGCCATGATCAACGCCCAAACTGTAACGCCTAGAAT